>NZ_MTHB01000200.1 GCF_002220365.1 Caballeronia sordidicola
TGAATCTTTGCGTGATGGGAGCGAAGTTGGTGACCAAAATCGACCGGCGAGCGGAGCAAAGACCGGAGATAGCTGATGGGGCGTTTCGCCGCACTCAGGTGTCCCCAGGTGACTTCGACTACTTCTGTCAGAAGCTTGCCGTGTTGCTTTGCTTCCCGCATGAGTTTGAAAACTAAAAATTTATGAAAACCCAAGCTCAGCAGACGTTGAAGGTCCAGCGGGAGCGTGCCTGGTTGTCTCTTTTGATTCTTAGGGAATAGATCCTTATATATAACTCCGTCTGCCACGGTGGCAGACGGGGGGATGAGCAAAGGATCCTGTTGGGTGTCGGCTGCTGAATTCTGCGGACCGGCGTTTGTGGATTTCGACGTGTGTGCCAAGACGGGTGGCTTTTTCTCTTCGACGAATCCCAGCAGCTCGGCTGCTTTTTCCGTGAGATGAATATAGGCACGTCCGAATAGGCCCGCATCACCGTGGCGTTTCTGGGGTGCTCGCACAATGAAGCCGACTTCGGCGAGGTCATCAAGACTGCGGTAGAACGTGCGCATGGACTGTAGGGCGCGATCGGTGAGGAGTTCTCGACGGGCGAAGATAGCGGCGTACGGCTTTTGAGCGTCGACGGTACGGGCGAGTGCCGCGAGGAGGGCGCGTGAGCGTGACGGAATGGCTGCAATGTGATTAGCGCGGTGCGCTGCCCGGAAGACTATCCAAGGCAGGTTGGAGCGATCACACGCGAAGTCCCCGAGCGCTTCATTGTCGAGGTTTGTAGAGTCTATTTCAAGCGGGGAAGGGCGATCGTCACCCTCGCCAGCAACGAAGCGTTGCGCGATAAGCATAGTCATGCGTCCATTTTCAAAAAATGGAGGACAAACGCTTGACTGCTAGTCGCTATCTATTACACTTCGAGTTGTGGACTCGTTGACCGATTGACGTCGGGAAGCGAACAGGGCAGTTAGCAGCAAGCCCAATATTCAAAAGCCTTCGGTTGGCGCCGAAGGCTTTTGTTTTTTCTATCGTCGGATTGGCAATGTTTTCATCTAAGTCCTTGTTTTTTAGGATGACTCTAGTAGGCACTACGCACCTGTCCGATCAACAAAAAACCTAAGTCTTTGATTCTAAACGCGGCTCTAGTAGGAGCTCACTTCTTTGCAGATTTCAACTTCCCCTCGATAAACTCTGAGATTTCCTGGGCCCATCGGTCGGCTTGCGGAATCTCTATATCAAAAAAACGCACCCCCACTACCCCGTTTCTGGAAGACACCTCGCACACCTTCTTTTTATCTCGACGGATAACCGTAGACAAAGGTGTGACTGATCGTGGCTTTTCAGTCGCAAACTTAACGGCCTGTTCCTGAGTGAATGCCTCGTCGGAGACAAGTCGTTGAACGGCTTCGATCACCTTGTCCCTTTTCCCTGTCTCTACGAGCGATGCAAGTTTTTGGGCCGCGTTGCTACCTAGGCGCTCAGGACGTTGCGCGAGAATCTCCTTGGCAGGGTCCGGTAAAGCGTCGAACGAAAATATGCGAGTGACATGGCTTTTACTCAGGCCGGCGCTTTCCGAAATCTCGGCGCGCGATAAACCGCTGATTTCCTGTAGTCGCTTGAAATTCCAATACTTCTCGAAGTCTGTTAGTGAAGGTGACAGTAAGTTCGAGAAGAACGCTGTGAACTCAATCTCTGCCTCGTCAATCGAGGCGACATTCGCCCGGATTGATGACCGCCCCAACTCTCGAAACGCTGCGACACGATTGTGTCCAGCAATGATCTCGTAACGGCTATTCGGCATCGCCCTCACTAGAATTGGTGTAGCCAGGGCGTGTTTGGCAAGGTTCGACTTCAGCTCCTGAAATTGCTCTTGGGTGAGCTTTCGCCGTCTCCCGCTAACCTCGATCAAAGAATCAAGATCGATCTCAAATGCGGCCTTTAACTCGAGTTGTGCTTCGAGTTCCTTAATCCTGCCTTGCGCTAAATTAATCCGGTTCTGCGCATCCATTAGCCGCCCGGGCGAGGTCCGCGCCTCCGACGATTCCGGTCGCGGGGATGACAAATCGTTCGGTTTTGCAGCAATGTTGGCTGTCTTGGCCAGTAGTCTGTCGCCGATCGACATTTAAGCCTCCTTGACTTGCCACGCTCGAACGAACTGAGCATCTAGATGTTCAGCGAGCCGATCGAGTGGATCTTTAAAACGGTTATAAGCGGCGGTGCTGCCGTCGGGCTTAGATAGATCGTAGACAGTCGAGAGCTGCGCGGATGCGCCTTTCGGAACGGTAGATTCGGGGATCTCGAACGGAAGAACTCGGTCGCCGTATGCCTTTTGAAGCCAACCACGGACCACTCGAGAAACATCGTCGGATTTTGCTTTTGTCAGGAGGACATTAACGAAATCGAATCGCTTGTGTTCCAAGACTCCGGGAAGCTTCTTCGCAATGTCAGCGAACAAATGCCAGAACTGCGTAGAGCTTGCGAAGTCGAGCGCTTCCGGAGGGCAGGGCAACAGGATGGCGTCTGAGGCAAGTAACGCGTTGATTGTTAGGTAGCTGAGGGCCGGGGGGGTATCAATGACAATCGCGTCATACTCCTCCGCCACCGGAGCCAAACCCTTATTTATGATGTCCCAAAATGCAAACGTACTATCGTTCAGTACCTTTGCAGGGATTTCAAACTCCGCGTCAAATAACGACGACGAAGCCGGGATCAAATCCAAATTGTGCCAATACGTCTTTTGAATTGCGTACTGCAACGTTGACTGGTCACCGTAAATTAGTGGAAGAAGCGTCTGGTCATCCGATATCTCAGCGTCTGGAGCCCAGCCACACAGTTGCGTTGTCGTGCCTTGGGGGTCGCAGTCAATGACCAGGACTTTTCGTCCTAAGAGAGTCAATGCCTGCGCTGCCGAAACCGCAGTTGTCGTTTTGGCGACGCCGCCCTTAAAATTCGCCACTGTAACTATTCGCCCTCGCCGACCCTCTGGGCGCTTGGGACGCTCGCTTGTGGCTTGGATCCAGGTTAAAGCTTCTTCGAGCGTAAAAATTTTGCTTCGCCCGGCACCTTTTGATGTCCCGGCTGGCAAGTCGCCTTTCGTAGTTGCATACTGAAACCGCTGTTTATCAAGCCCGCAGAGGCTTGCGACCTGCGCACTTGTATACACTGGCGAACTCTTCCGGGGGTACGGTTCCAGCATCGCATCCCGAATCTGATTCAATATGTCCGTTGCTTGAGCGGCTACCCCGAGGAGGGTGTCAATCGAAACGGACTGATCGACTTCTGGAAGTCGAGGATTTAAGATTGAATTTGCTGTCACAGGGTTGACCGGTAAGCGAAAAATTTTTCAGTTTCTGGCGAAAGGCGCACTAACCGAAGAATAAACGTTGAAGTGCTAAACCTCAAGTAAACTCTTAACATTACTTCTCCAGCATTTCCCCCTCCAACCACCTTCGACGCCGGTCCAGCCAAGGTTTTTGGCCTTAGCGCGCGACCCGCGTAACATTTATCAACGCTGTCGGAGGTTTTCCTCACCGGTTCTTGCCTTTGTCACACAGTTGGCATATCTTACAGATACTGTATGTATATACAGGTATCGGAGGATGCCATGGAACAATGGGTGCGAGTGCAAAACGAGCACGATCGGAAGGTCTTGGCTTGGCTGCGGGAACGAGTAGGGGACGTGGCGGTTACTGCGGCCGCACAGGCCTGTGCGCGACGAGATACGAAACCTTATCTTTCCACGGTCTGCAGGCAGCTTGGTCTGTCAGTGCCCTGTTTTACCCGTCATGGCGCAAGTGGTGATGGAGTAGGGGAGCAACACCTAGCGGCCATGTATGAGATTTTGCGCGCGCCGTCCGCACGCCCGTTGATGACTTGAATTCCATTCTGACGCGCTTTGGGATGCCCCAAAGCGCATTTGGACGTCGATCAAGCTTGATGATTCGATTTGGGGGTTTACCGACTGGATTTCAGCGTGGGGACAATCGCGGCGGCCAGACCAAGCTGAATTGCGTATCTTTTCGGCATAGGGACAGTGTAAAACTACCGGACATTAGGGAAATAATGTCAAATTTCAGGTCATCGTAGAACCCGTGTACGCGAAGCGAAGGAGGGAGATTGAAAGGGATCTTTCACTTCACACAGTGGCCGCAATTTCGCGGCGTGACGGACATTGGGCCTTGATGGTGTTGCGCTGACTGCGGACCACCGACCAACGCGCTCCATAAACGTACAACGGCATCCAAGATCCTCCAAAGGTTAGCCCGTTTCCAACTATGCGGAATCGTGGAACATTAGCGATCTTTCGCGCGTAGCGAAAACCTGTGAATAATCAATGGCTAATGCTCACAAATTCGAAATGTTCCACGGTGAACAACCGTCACACGCGGAACAGGCGTTGCTAGTAGTGCCACTTAGCACGGAACCCATGCACCCTCCTGCACGATCGATCAAGCGTATTAATTGATACGTAATCTGTATAAATTCTCGCATGCGACCTCCTAATCGGCCTCTGGCGCAGGGGCGGAGCGCTTGAAAGCAATCAACGGCCTCACTGTCGAAGCGTGGGCCAGCAAATGTAGAGCGAACAGCTGGGCAAGCCGGAGAAAAGACATGTGCCGAGCGAAACGCGTCTTCGACCTTAAAGAAGGGAGGGCAATGGTTCGAGACTTGACTCCTGCTGACAGCGTTGGTAACTGCCGAGCCGAAGGCCGAAGGCGGCCGCCAAGGTACGAGCGGCTGGCTGCAGATCGCAGACAGCGAGTATCTCGCAGGTCGGATGGGCGATTTCCCGCAGCTATTTATCATCGGTATGGTGGCGCGTTTCGCCGCGTCTATCCACGCTGCAGTAAGGTCCAACGGGAGAGAAGTACGGCAAGAAGGTCCTACCCCGCTATGGCCGCCTCGGCGAACGTCAAGCGAGCGGTGGCGGCGAAACAATCGATGCCCTGCCTTTTGCTGTCCGGCGCCGCGACGATGTGACCAACGCGCGTCGCAAAAATCTTAGACCCTCCCAGGCGAGGGCGGAGAACAGTGCAACAAAGAGATCAGAACCGCAGAGCTATAGCGCGTTATCCGGCGCGTGACGCGACGCACCGCGCCGTTCGGGTTCTCGATGATGTTGGTTATGCACAGGCAACGCATCAGTGCCCGGCTCAGGCCCAGTCTGTTGACCGTGAAGGTCTCTTCGAGCCCTTCATGCAGCGAAGCTGCTGCATCCGGATACTCGGTCTTGAGTCACGGTGCCTGCGTCTTCAGTTTCGCCAGCCCCTCTTTTTCTGGCACCTGGAGGCAGCTTTCATCACTGCGCTTACTCGCGAGACCACTTCCTTGGTCAGACGATCAGTCACGTCGCGCATCTTGTGAGTCCGGCACCGCTGCTCGTGAGCTCGCTTGCCGAAGACCGCCTCGATTGCCGCGCGCAGCGCCTTAAAGCCGTCTATCACGAGCAGAGAGTCGCGCCCGCTCGGCAGACGGCGCTCGATCAGACCATTCAACAGGTCCTTGACTACTTCTGCGTTCTCACTGGAGCCGCTCGCAGCCCCAGCAGGTGCTTGCCGCCGTCGCTGTCCACGCCGATCAGAGAAAGGCGGCGTCCAGTCCTCCAGCATTCTGACTAGACGCTCAGTTACGATTCGGCCTGCCGCGTCATGTTCCAGTACATAGGCGACGCCGAGACCATCGACCGCGGCTTCAATCATTAGATCGGGTTCGTCGAATATCATCGTTCGATATCGGTGTAGTGGCCTCGGGTATCTTCGGGAGACATCGTGAGCAGCCTCCCCGTGTCTGTGACGGCGGGGACGCTCAAAAAGACACAAGCCGGCTAGCTAGGAGGCGGTCAGTCCACAGCGACATCCGGGATCCTACTGACTCGCTGTTCACGATCTCCCGCAGTTCGAGACATCGCCCGCGCCCGCCCTATGCTTAGGGTCTGTTGTTCGTAGTGAAAAATAGCCGTGCCCCGCGGAGGGTTCGGGATCGAGCAAGTGACGTACGATAGTTGACAGATCAGGCGCGATGCGATTGTTGAGGAATCCCCCCAAACTTTGAATGGCGAAGTGGCTCGTTGAAGAAACATTACCGGGGCATGTTAACAGTCATGCTTTCGCCGCATCATTAAAACGCATCCGGGAAAACCTTTGCAGAAACCGGTTGATTGACCGGCGGTACGAACTATATTTAAGAGAATAAAAAACACGGTCATGCAGGCGATAGGGTTAATCGCGGTCTAACTATCGACCCAACGCACACCGGAGAGACGAGCGAACAGACAGGGCATGGCGACCCTTCGTTGATCGCCGCGCCCGCGCATTCGCTAAAGGCGGTTCCTCGCCACGGCCGGCAACAGACACGTTGCAATCCGCGGGGACGTCACACATTCGCCAGCAGGCGAGGAGGTTCCACCATGGATCCGGTAAGCGCCATTCCCTATGGCCGCAAGACTCAACACGCCCCTGCACTGAAAGAAGTACACATCCTGTGGATCACCGCGGGCCTCGGTTGCGACGGCGATTCCGTATCGATTACCGCCGCTACGCAGCCCAGCATTGAAGACGTGCTGCTCGGCGCAATTCCCGGATTGCCGAAGGTTCATCTGCACAATCCGGTGCTGGCTTATGAAAACGGCTCGGAATTCATGGCGCCGTTTCATGCTGCAGCGCGGGGTGAGATGGATAACTTCGTGCTGGTCATGGAAGGCTCGATCCCGAACGAGAAAATCAATCGGGAGGGCTACTGGGCCGCCATGGGAACGGACCCCGACACGCATGAACCCATCACAATTCCGCAGTGGCTTGACCGCCTCGCGCCTAAAGCGCTGGCCGTGGTCGGTGCGGGCACGTGCGCGACCTACGGCGGCATTCATGCGATGGAAGGCAATCCCACGGGTTGCATGGGTCTCGCAGACTACCTCGGCTGGGACTGGAAATCGAAAGCGGGCCTGCCTATTGTGAACGTCCCGGGTTGTCCGGTTCAGCCGGACAACTTCATGGAGACGCTGCTATACCTGCTGTATCAACTGGCAGGCCTCGCCCCCATGATTCCGCTGGACGCGGCGCTTCGTCCCAAGTGGCTGTTCCAACGCACGGTGCACGACGGTTGCGACCGCGCGGGTTCCTACGAACAGGCTCTTTTCGCTAAGGAATATGGGAGTCCGAACTGTATCGTCAAGCTTGGATGCTGGGGGCCGGTGGTCAACTGCAATGTTCCCAAACGCGGCTGGATCAACGGCGTGGGCGGGTGCCCGAACGTCGGAGGAATCTGTATCGGCTGCACCATGCCCGGGTTCCCTGACAAGTTCATGCCGTTCATGGACGAGCCCCCGGGTGCGGTCCTCTCGTCGAATCTCATCAAATCTTACGGCGGACTGATCCGCAGCCTGCGCAAGCTGACCAATTCGACCGTCAACCAGGAACCGAAATGGCGGCATAACCGTCCCACCCTGACGACTGGCTATCGTCGCTGAACGGCTTTGCGGAACAGGCATGGAAACCGTCGCCGATGGTCGGCACCACGACGGTTCCCGCGAGAGACAGAAGTATCCAGGAGGGGGTCATGGCGGATATCGCGGCACCTGAATTGAAGTCGGGCCAGGCGTCACAGCCTGCCAAACTGGTCGAGATGAACTGGGACCCGATCACGCGGATCGTCGGCAGTCTCGGCATTTATACGAAGATCGATTTCGAGCAACGCAAGGTCGCCGAGTGCTACAGCACGTCGTCGATTTTTCGCGGCTACAGCATCTTCATGAAGGGCAAGGACCCGCGCGACTCACACTTCATTACCAGCCGCATCTGCGGCATCTGCGGCGACAACCACGCGACCTGCTCGGTGTATGCGCAGAATATGGCCTACGGCGTAAAGCCGCCGAACATCGCGGAATGGATTGTCAATCTCGGCGAGGCGGCCGAGTACATGTTCGATCACAACATCTTCCAGGACAACCTGGTCGGCGTGGATTTCTGCGAGCAGATGGTCAAGGAAACCAACCCCGGCGTCTGGGCGAAAGCGCAGAAGACCGCCGCGCCGCATGCGGAGATCCACGGCTACAATACCATCGCGGACATCATGACCGCGCTGAATCCATTTACGGGCGAGTTCTATCGCGAGACGCTGCATGTAAGCCGTTATACGCGCGAGATGTTCTGCCTGATGGAAGGGCGGCATGTGCATCCGTCAACACTGTATCCCGGTGGAGTGGGAACGGTGCCGACCGTGCAGCTTTTCACCGACTACATCACGCGGTTGATGAAGTATGTGGAGTTCATGAAGAAGGTCGTGCCACTGCATGACGACCTGTTCGATTTCTTTTATGAAGCACTGCCCGGCTACGAGGAAGTCGGCCGCCGGCGCATCCTGCTGGGCTGCTGGGGTTCGTTCCAAGACCCGGATGTATGCGACTACAACTACAAGTCGATGACCGATTGGGGCCGCAGCATGTTCGTCACACCGGGCGTGGTGGTGGACGGCGAACTCGTGACCACGGATCTGGTCGAGATCAACCTGAATATCCGGATTTTGCTGGGCAGCTCGTTCTACGATGACTGGGATCATGAGGAAACCTTTGTCCGGCAAGATCCGCTGGGCAATCCGATCGATCGCAAGCATCCGTGGAACCAGACCACCTTGCCGCGGCCGCAGAAACGCAAGTTCGACGGCAATTACACGTGGGTGATGTCACCGCGCTGGTACGACAAGCGCACGGGCGATTATCTCGCGCTCGACACCGGCGGCGGTCCGATCGCACGGTTGTGGGCGACCGCGCTCGCGGGCCTGGTGGATATCGGCTATGTGAAGTCGACGGGTCAGAGCGTGAAGATTTATCTGCCGAAGACCGCGCTTAAGCCTGAAGTCGAGTTCGAATGGAAAATCCCGAAGTGGAGCAATGCGATTGAACGCGACCGCGCGCGGACCTATTTCCAGGCCTATGCGGCAGCGTGTGCGCTGCATTTCGCTGAGAAGGCGCTGGCCGAATTGCATGCGGGCCATACACGCACCTTCACGCCGTTCCAGGTACCCGACGAAGCCATCGGCTGCGGTTTTCATGAAGCGGTGCGCGGGGTGTTGTCGCACCATCTTGTGATCAGGGGCGGCAAGATCGCGAACTATCATCCGTATCCTCCGACTCCGTGGAATGCGAATCCGCGCGATATCTACGGCACGCCCGGACCGTATGAAGACGCCGTGCAAAACACGCCCATCTTTGAAGAGAACGGGCCGGACAAGTTCAAAGGTATCGACATCATGCGTGCCGTGCGCAGCTTCGATCCGTGCCTGCCGTGCGGCGTCCATATGTATGTCGGGGATGGCAAGACCGTCGATGTCGCGCATTCGCCGACCTTTGGCGTTCCGCCGGGCATGAAGCCAGGAGGGCACTCATGAGCGACGCGCGCGTGCTTGAAGAACAACAACGGCGCATCGATGAACTGATTGCAGCACTGGGGACATTGGACGACACGCATGCGCGCGATATCGCGCAGGCGTTGTTGCAGGTGGTGCTCGAATTGCATGCAAGCGGTCTCGCCCGGCTAGCCGAGATCGTGACCGAGGCGGATGGCGCTGAGGGTCCGATCGTCGCCCGGCTGATACGGGACAAACAGGTCAGCGCATTGTTGTTGCTGCATGGGCTGCATCCGCAGGACTTGGCAAGCCGCGTCGCGCACGCGGTGGAAGGGCTGCGGGCGCCGCTTGGTGCGCAAGGCGTAAGGATCGAACTGGTCGATGCACGGGAGGACCTGGTACGCGTTCGCTTGGCGGGCGTGCTGACTGGCAAGCACGTCACGCCTGCCGATGTGCAGAACGATATCGAGCGGGCGATCTTCGAACAGGCGCCGGACGTGGCGCGCATTGAAATAGACGGGATGCCGGACGTCAATGTCCACGAGCTGCGGTTTGTCGCAACGCTGCCAACATCATGAACGCACGCGCAGGGGAACAACCCGGGCAACGCGGCTGGGTAGCTGCGCTGCGCACGTTCGCCCGGCCGCCGCTGACTGTTCTCTGCGAACTGTGTGGAGAACCGCTAGACGGCACTCATCCTCATCTGGTCGAGATGGAACAAAACGCGCTGCGTTGCTGCTGCCGCGCGTGCGCGTTGCTGTTCGGAAACCAGCAAAACGCGCGCTACAAGCGCGTGCCGGAAAACGTTCGCTGGCTCAGAGAGTTTCATCTGAGCGATGAACAATGGGACGCGCTGGCGATCCCGATCGGCATTGCGTTTTTCTACAGGGACTCGGCTGCGCAACGCGTGATCGCGATGTACCCGGGCGCTGCCGGCGCTCTGCAGTCGTCGCTTGATCTGAGCGCGTGGGACCGTCTGGTTGCTGACAACCCTGTCCTCGAAACGCTGGAACCCGATGTCGAAGCGCTGTTGGTGAATCGCGTGGACGGCGCGCGCGAGTATTTCCGCGTGCCTATCGACCAGTGTTATGCGCTGACCGGCGTGATCCGGGCGCGCTGGCGCGGATTGTCGGGCGGCGTGGATGCATGGCGTGCAATCCACGCGTGTTTTGCGGCGCTGAAAGTGGGCGAGCGTTTGCCCGAGGGGGTGCCGCATGCCTGATCTTGACTTTGTCGTCGAGGGTGCTGAGGTCGCGCTGCATTCGGTGTCACCGCTGCTGTTGTTCAAGCTGCGCGTGACCAATAGAGGCTCGTCGGGGCCGCCGACAGCTCAAGAGGAAATCGCTAGTCTCGCGCTGCATTGCCAGATACAGATAGAAGCGACCCGGCGAACTTACGAGCCAGTCGACCAGGCGCGGCTCAGCGAATTGTTTGGCGTACCCAAGCGCTGGTCGCAAACGTTGCGGACCCTGTTGTGGACGCACGCAAGTGCCGCTGTTCCTCCATTCACCGATACCTGCAGGGTTGATCTGCCGGTGCCGTGCACGTTCGACTTCAATGTCGCGGCGGCGAAGTATTTCGATGCACTGGGAGACGGCGAAATTCCGTTGATGCTGCAATTCAGCGGCACGATTTTTTATCGCGAGAGCGACGGCACGCTGCAAGTCGCGCGTGTTCCCTGGCACAAGGAAGCCGCGTTCCGCCTGCCGGTCGCAACCTGGCGGGCGATGCGCGATTACTACTACCCGAACACCGCATGGATGTCCGTGCAACGCGGGGTCTTTGAGCGGCTGGAGCGTTACCGCATAGAGCAAGGCTTGACCGGCTGGGACGAAGCGCTCACGGCCTTGTTAGACGAGCGCCGCAGCGAACCGGCATGGCCTGACCACGGAGGCTTGCAATGAACGCCATCGAAGGGATCGTTCAGGCCGTGCTGTACGAGGGCTACATGCTTTATCCGTATCGAGCGTCGTCGGTGAAGAATCGGCAGCGCTGGACCTTTGGCAGCGTGTATCCGCAGACATGGGCGGACTGGTCCGGCAGCGATGCATCGATGATGCAAACCGAATGCGTGATTGAAGGCGACGACGAAACGCGGGTGAAGATGCGTCCATGTTTCCTGCATTTGATCGAGCGGGATGTGCGTGCATTGAGCGCGCCAGCGGCGGTGGGTACGGCACTGGATGAGGGTTCGTCCCGATCGGTGGCTTCGCTCGAACTCGGCGGCAGGCGTTTCGACGCGTGGCAGGAAGCCGGTGAGCAGCGTGTCGAGGTTCCGGTATTGACGCTTGGCGAATTGTGCATGGAGGGATTACGGTTGCCGTTTTCATTGGCGGATAGCCGTG
Organism: Caballeronia sordidicola; assembly: GCF_002220365.1. Lineage (GTDB taxonomy): Bacteria > Pseudomonadota > Gammaproteobacteria > Burkholderiales > Burkholderiaceae > Caballeronia > Caballeronia sordidicola_C. The sequence goes on from NZ_MTHB01000200.1 coordinate 11,670, forward strand.
CCGTGGAACCGCTGATGGAAACGGACGGCCGTGTGCAAGGAGTGCTTGTGCGCACACGGGCGGCGATCGAAGGTCGCGTGGAGTGCTGCGCTACGCAGATCGGCGAACGCACCTTCAGGCTGACGGTCCGCATAGTCAACGTGACGCCGGTTGACGAACCGCAGCGGTTGAATCGCGATGCCGCTTCATCGTTTGCGCTTCTGTCGTGCCATGCGGTGCTGGCCGTGGAGGGCGCCGCATTCGTCTCGTCGATCGAACCACCGGACGAGTTGGCGGAAGCGGTCGCGAGTTGCAAGAACATCGGCTTGTGGCCAGTTCTGGTCGGTTCCGGTGAACGCCATGACACCATACTCGCGGCGCCCATCATCCTCTACGACTACCCGCAGGTCGCGCCGGAAAGCGCGGGCGATCTCTTCGACGCCACCGAGATCGACGAGATCCTGACGCTGCGAATCCTCACCATGACCGACGCCGAAAAGCGCGAGATGGCCGCAGGCGATGAACGTTCACGCGCCCTGCTCGAACGCACGGAAAGCCTCTCCGCGAACGACTTGCAGCGGCTGCACGGAACCTTGCGCGAGGTGCGCGTGGATACCGGCTGGCGGGATGTGTCAGAGGAAACGGGAGAGGCCCCCGAAGACACGGCGCCCTGGGCCGAGCTTGACGCCATGCCTCCTCTTGCCTGCGTCAACGTCGATGGCGTGGCGTTGCAGGTCGGCTCGCGCGTTGTGCTTCATCCCCACGCCCGCGCCGATATCTTCGACCTCGCTTTGCGCGACCAGATAGCGACCATCGAATCGATCGAACGAGATTTCGAGGATCACATTCACGTAGCGGTGACGATCGACTGCGATCCCGGGCGCGACTTCGGTCTTGCACGCATGCCGGGTCATCGTTTCTTTTTCGCACCCGACGAGATCGAGCCGTTGCGCGAGGAGCGGACGTCATGACTTCGATCCTGGTGGCGGGTATCGGCAACGTCTTCCTGGGTGACGACGGTTTCGGCGTCGAAGTCGTACGGCGTCTGCACGAAAGACGAAGCAATGCGTGGCCGCCGGACGTCCGCGTGATCGACTACGGAATCCGGGGGATCGATCTGTACTACGCGCTGCTGGACGGTGTGGATCTTGCCATCCTCGTCGATGCAACGCATCGGGACGGACCGCCGGGCACGCTGTACGTCATCGAGCCTTCCGCAAAGAACACCAATGAAAGTTACACAGGCGATGCTTCTCCCGTGCTGTTGTCGCCGCATGACCTCGATCCGGCGAAGGTCCTTCAGGCCGTGCAAGCGATGGGCGGTGAAGCCGGACGCATCGTTCTAATCGGTTGTGAGCCGGAAAGTCTAGGCACCGAAGATGGGCAAGAGGGCCGAATGGGGCTGAGCGAACCCGTCGCGGCGGCAGTGGATGAAGCAGTAGACACCATTGAAACAATGATCGAAAGCATGCGGGCGCGGACCACCGTGGTCGACGCTGGGAGCGTGCCGCAAGACCACTGGAGAGCACGATGAAGTTCTTGCTGAAGTACTTGTTATTGTCCGGGCTGATCATTGGCGTTGCGGCGAACATGAAGGATATCCGCCGTTATATCCGTATCCGCAACATGTGAAGGGTACGACCATGAGCCTGTGCCTGCCGCCGGTTAGCGACGCACCGTCCGTGATATTCCGGGCCGGTGAAGCAATTCGTGTGCGTGGACTAGTGCAGGGGGTAGGTTTCAGACCAACAGTATGGCGTCTTGCGCGCGCTTGCGGCGTGAGAGGCGATGTAGGCAACGACAGTGAGGGTGTGCTGATCCACGCATGGGCCGACACCAGTACGCTCGATGATTTTGTCGAGCGTTTGCGAAGCGAGTGCCCACCGCTTGGTCGGATTGATGCCATTGAACGTTACGCTTTGCACGAGATACCGCCGCCTTCCGGTGGCTTTCGGATTGTTGCGAGCACGAGCGGCCGTGCCCATACCGGGGTGGTGCCGGACGCGGTCACGTGCCGGGCGTGTATCGACGAAACGTTCGACCCGTCGAGCCGTCGTCATGGGTATGCGTTCACGAACTGCACGCACTGCGGGCCGCGCTTGTCGATCATTCAGGCGATCCCTTATGACCGTCCGAACACGACGATGGCGGCGTTCGCGTTATGTGATGCCTGTGCAATCGAATATGACGATCCGGACGACCGGCGTTTCCATGCGCAGCCGATTGCGTGTCCGGCTTGCGGGCCGCGTCTGTGGCTTGAACTGGCTGATGGTTCAATTGCAGAAGGCGATCCACTGGATGCCGCGCGCCGCTTGATCCAGCGCGGAAAGATTGTCGCCATCAAAGGGCTGGGTGGTTTTCAGCTTGCATGCGCCGCGTCAGATCATGCAGCCGTTGCGAAACTACGCGTGCTCAAACGTCGCGAGCGCAAGCCGTTCGCGCTGCTGGCGCGCGACGTGGCAATGATCGAACGCCATTGCGTGGTGAGCGGAGCAGACGAGGTCCTGCTTGAAAGCGCCGCCGGACCGATCGTCATCATGCCGATGATCGATCGAGGTACACGTGATCCGTTTCCGGGTGTGGCGCCGGGTATCGCGACGCTGGGTTTCATGCTGCCGTCAACCCCGCTGCATCATCTGCTGATGCAATTGCTTGACGGTCCGGTCGTACTGACCAGCGGTAATCTCGTCGACGAACCGCAATGCATCGACAACGACGAAGCCCGTCAGCGCCTCGCCGGCCTGGCCGATGCCTGGCTGATGCACGACCGCGATATCGCCCGGCGTGTGGACGATTCCGTCTCGCGGGTCATGGGCGGCGTACCGCGCTTGCTGCGCCGCTCGCGCGGTTATGCGCCCGCGCCCATGCGTTTGCCGCGCGATTTTTCTGCCGCGCCCCCGGTCCTTGCGATGGGCGCACAACAGAAAAACACCTTCTGCCTTTTGCGCGATGGCGAAGCGGTCGTCTCGCATCACATCGGCGAACTGGAGAACGGCGAGACGTATCGCGACTACACGGTGTCGCTCGCGCGTTATCAACATCTGTTCGAACATGACGCGCGTTTCGTCGCGGTCGACCTGCATCCTGAGTATCTGTCGCGCAAGCTCGGTATCGATATCGCACGGCAGCGGCATTTACCGCTCGCCGAGATCCAGCACCATCATGCGCATCTTGCGGCATGTCTTGCAGAAAATGATGTCAGTTTGGGCACTGATGTTCTTGGTATTGTGCTTGACGGGCTTGGCATGGGCCTGGGCAACGCGCTGTGGGGCGGCGAATTCTTGCTCGGCGGCTATGTGAATTTCAAGCGCGTTGCGAGCTTCACGCCGGTCGCGCTGCCGGGAGGCACGTACGCGATTTATGAGCCGTGGCGCAACACGTACGCGCATCTGTGCGCGAGGCTCGGGTGGCGGCGTTTCGCGAAGCAATACGCGAAGCTTGACCTTCATCATTTTCTCTCTGACCATCCATTGACGCTGCTCGATCAGATGATCGACGGCGGGATCAATAGTCCTCTTGCAAGTTCGGCGGGGCGTCTGTTCGATGCAGTCGCCGGGGCACTCGGCGTGTGCCGCGAACGCGTGCAATACGAAGGGCAGGCCGCGATCGAACTCGAAGCGCTGATCGATACCCGTACGCTCCACGATGAAGACGACGCGCTGGCGTATCCGTTCGAGATAGTGGAAGCCGATACTCCGCTGTTGATCGACCCGAAACCCATGTGGATCGCGCTGCTCGACGACATGCTGCGCGCCACGCCGGTACCGGTCGTGGCCGCACGTTTTCACAAAGGCCTCGCAATCGTCATAACGCAGATGACCATCCGTTTGCTTGCATCCACGCAGGTCCGCACCGTCGCGCTCTCTGGCGGGGTCATGCAGAACCGCGTGCTGTTCGAACAACTCATCGCACGGCTTGCGGCATGCGGCTTTAACGTACTGACGCATCGCCAGGTACCGTCCAACGACGGTGGCATCGCACTGGGGCAAGCGGCCATCACCGCCGCGCGTGCCCTGACGTGCGCGTTTGTTGAACCACGGAGTACGTCATGTGTTTAGGCATCCCGGGACAGATCGTCGAGATCAGCGACGCGGACAATAACCTCGCATTAGTCGATGTAGGCGGGGTGCAGCGGATCATCAACATCGCGTTCATAGTCGATGACGAGCGGCCACCGTCCGCATGCGTGGGTGACTGGGTGCTGGTGCATGTTGGCTTCGCGATGAGTCGTCTCGACGAGGCCGAAGCGATGCGCACGCTCTCTCTGTTGCGTGAACTTGGCGAGGCGCAGGCGGAGATGGCCGCGATGATGGAAGGGGGCGGTGAGCCGCCACCTCCTGACGCGTCCAACCACCACGATGGAGCGCGCAATGACTGAACATCAGGCGCTACAGGGCCTGTATCCGTTTCTCCACGGCGGCCATCAGGACGCGGGGAAACTCGATGCCGCGCTGCTCGAATCGGTCGCGCAGAAGGCGCAGGCAAGCATCGACGCGAAGCGCGCGTTCTTCGCGGACAACGCCACCGCCGTGGTCGCTGTCGCGCATGCGATTGCGGATGTTTATCGCCGTGATGGCAGGCTATTTGCGATGGGCAACGGCGGTTCGAGTTGCGACGCCGCGCACATTGCAGTGGAGTTCCTGCATCCGGTAACGGCCGGGCGTCCGGCGCTCACCGCGGTCAACCTCGTCGCCGATACCGCCATGATGACTGCCGTAGGTAACGACGTTGGCTTCGCGCATATCTACGTGCGGCAACTGGTGGCGCAAGCGCGTCGCGGCGACGGTTTGATCGGGGTATCGACCAGCGGTAACTCAGACAACCTGCTCGCTGCATTCGCGAAAGCGCGAGAGATGGGCGTGGTCACCATTGGTCTCTCCGGGCACGACGGCGGCAAGATGGGGGCGCCAGGTGCGCTCGACCATTGCCTCGTGGTGCCGAGCGACAGCATTCACCGCATCCAGGAGACCCACGTCGCGATTTATCACATCCTGTGGGACCTGGTTCACACGCTGCTCGCCGATGAACGCGGCAGCCTGAATGTCCCTGACACAGCGTCAGCGGAGCGTGCGTCATGAAATACGTCGACGAATTCCGCGATCCTGAGAAGGCCCGGACGCTTACGCTAGAGATCAATCGGCTGGTCGAGCGGATCGCGCGCGACCGCGGTGGCCTTAAACGGCCGTTGCAGATCATGGAGGTCTGCGGCGGTCATACGCATTCCATCTTCCGGTACGGGATCCATCAGATGCTGCCGCCCGAGGTCGAATTCGTTCACGGCCCCGGTTGCCCCGTCTGCGTGTTGCCGATGGGCCGCGTGGACGACTGCGTAGCGCTCGCTGAGCGGTCCGAAGTGATCTTCACGACCTTCGGCGACGCGATGCGCGTACCCGGTTCACGCAAGAGCCTGCTGAAAGCGAAGGCCGACGGAGCCGATGTAAGAATGGTTTATTCGCCGCTCGACGCGCTTGCTATTGCGCGTGAAAATCCGCATCGCGAAGTGATCTTCTTCGGGCTGGGTTTTGAAACCACGATGCCGAGCACCGCGATGACCGTGCTGGAAGCTCACGCCCAGCGTATCGATAACTTCTCGCTGTTCTGCAACCACATCACGATCATCCCGACAATCAAGGCCATTCTCGATTCCCCTGATCTGCATCTCGATGGCTTTCTTGGACCGGGACATGTGAGCATGGTGATCGGCACGCGGCCGTATCGGTTCATTTCAGAGCATTATCGGCGGCCGATTACCGTCGCTGGATTCGAACCGCTAGACGTGCTGCAATCGGTTTGGATGGTGTTGAAGCAGATCGCCGAAGGCCGCTGCGAAGTGGAGAACCAGTACGGCAGGATTGTGCCGGACGACGGCAATGCGCAGGCGCTGTCGGCGATCGAGCGAGTGTTCGAGTTGCGCGAGTTTTTCGAATGGCGCGGGCTGGGATCGATCGATCATTCGGGCGTTCGGATACGCGAACGCTTCGCCGCCTACGACGCCGAGCGCAAGTTTCCTGTTGCGAACCTGAAGATCGCCGATCCAAAATCATGCCAGTGCGGGGAAGTGCTCAAGGGCGTGATCAAGCCGCAGCAGTGCAAGGTATTCGGCACCGCGTGCACACCGGAAACGCCGCTCGGGTCGTTGATGGTGTCGAGCGAAGGCGCGTGTGCGGCACATTATCGTTATGCACGCATCGATGCATCGGCGTTGTATGCGCATGGCGCTGCGTCGGCCACGCTCAAGCAGGGAGTTCAGGCATGAACGACCGCATCGGCAGGCTACGCGATGCCACCATCAATCTCGCGCACGGTGGCGGAGGCCGGGCGATGCGCGATCTGATTGAGGACGTATTTGTCCCCGCCTTCGACAACCCCGCGCTCGCCGCGCTCGAAGACCAGGCGGTGTTTCCGCTCGCCGACCTCGCGCGTCTCGGCGACCGGCTCGCGTTCACTACCGATAGCTACGTCGTCGACCCCTTGTTTTTCCCGGGCGGCGACATCGGCACGCTGGCGGTATCGGGCACGGTCAACGACCTCGCCATGTCGGGGGCGAAACCGCTGTTTCTATCGTGCGGGATGGTGATTGAAGAGGGCCTCGCTGTCGATGTCTTGCGTCGCGTGGCGGCAAGTATGCAGCGTGTCGCGATCGAAGCGGGTGTATCGATTGTTACGGGCGACACCAAGGTGGTTGAGCGCGGTTGCGCGGACAAGCTCTTCATCAACACTGCAGGCGTGGGCGTCGTGCCACCGGGCGTTAATATATCCGCGCGGCGGGCTCAGCCGGGCGACGTGGTGATCGTGAACGGATTTCTGGGCGACCACGGCGCGGCGATCCTGGTCGCGCGAAAGCAGCTTGCATTGCGGTCCGATATAGCAAGCGATTGCGCGCCGCTCGGGTCGCTGGTCGACGCAATGCTGGGTGCGTGCAAGGACATTCACTGCATGCGTGACGCAACGCGCGGCGGGGTAGCGACCGTGCTGAACGAGTTCGCGATGTCGTCGGGTGTGGCGATCCGCATCTGGGAAAACGCGCTGCCGATCCGCGAGGAAGTGAAGGGCGCTTGCGAGATCCTCGGCCTGGATCCGCTGTATCTGGCGAACGAAGGCAAGCTGGTCGCGATTGTTCCCGCGCACGCCGCGTCAAGCGTGCTCACGGCGATGCATGCGCACCCGGCTGGCATGCGGGCGGCTGTGATCGGCGAGGTGGTTGCGCAGCCCGAGGGCATTGTAGTTTTGCATACGGTGTTTGGTGGACAGCGGATCGTCGACATGCTGACGGGCGAGCAATTGCCCCGTATCTGTTAGCGAGCTTCGACATAAGGGCACAGGGGAGCAGCGTCATGCATGAACTGAGCATCGCGAATAGTGTCGTCGAACTGTGCGCTGAACGCGCGATGGGCGCTCAGGTATTGCGCGTGACGCTGGAGATCGGCCGGTTGTCGGCGGTGATGCCGGACGCAATCCGCTTTTGCTTCGATGTCTGCGCGAAAGACACCGTGGTCGAAGGCGCGGCGCTGGAGATTGTCGAGACACCGGGCCTTGCGCGCTGCCTTGATTGCGGCGGCAGCGTGGACATGACCGACCTACTCGAACACTGCGCGTGTGGAAGCGTCAATCTCGAACTGCTGGCCGGCAGCGAGCTGAAGATCAAACAGATGGAGGTGGTTTGATGTGTACCACATGCGGTTGTTCGAAAGGTGCCGGCACGGTGATCACAGACCCTGAGACCGGCGAGCGGATTGAGACCCGGGCGGAAGGGGACAGCGAAGCGGCGCGCAATCCGGGTTCGTGGCGGCAACTTGCGGCGGGGCCTGCCGGCGCGAGTGTGGCCGCGCATCTGCATGCACGTGCGCATCGGCACGCTCATGAGGCTCACGTTCATGAGCATGACGGGCACGTGCACAGTCATGAACACCACCACGCACAAACACCAGCAATTCCCGATCATCCCGGCGCCGAACACACGCCTGTCTCCCTGTCCGATGTGGCGATTGCCGCAGCGACCCACGGCACAACGATCGCGCTTGAACAGGATGTTTTGGCGAAGAACCAGTTGCTTGCCGAACACAACCGTGGCTGGTTGGCGAGCCGCCATATCACCGCGCTGAACCTCGTCAGCTCACCGGGAGCCGGTAAGACCACGTTGCTTGAACGTACCATCCGCGATCTCCAGGCGTTGAACAGTACCCGGTCGATTCAGGTCATCGAAGGCGACCAAGCGACGCTCAACGACGCAGAGCGAATTCGCGCGACCGGTTGCCGCGTGGTCCAGATCAACACGGGTACGGGCTGTCATCTCGATGCCGGCATGGTGTCGCGCGCTCTGGCGCAGCTGGATCCGCCTTCGCATGCATGGCTGATGATCGAGAACGTCGGCAATCTTGTATGCCCCGCGTTGTTCGATCTCGGCGAGCAGGCGAAGGTGGTGATCCTGTCGGTGACCGAGGGCGAAGACAAGCCGCTCAAGTATCCGCACATGTTCCGTGCAAGCCGCTTGATGCTGCTGAACAAGATCGACCTGCTGCCGCATTTGCGTTTCGATGTAGAACGCTGCATTGCGTATGCGGGGCAAGTGAATCCTTCTATCGAGGTGCTGCAGGTATCGGCGGAAACCGGGGCGGGGATGAAGGCGTGGTACGCGTGGCTGGAAGCGGCCGCGTTGGTAGAGGTCGCGGAAACGGTGCGCCAAAGCACGAGCAAATCGGCGGTTGGATCGTGTTGAAGCTTACGGGACAGGCAAGAACGCGAGGCTCATGATGCTAAAACAAATGTCTCAGCTATTTAACGACCGCCCAACAGGTCTGCGCCACAAGATCACCGGTATCTACGCGCTCCTCCTCGTCTTCAATGTCGTCGCGTGGACCTGGGCGCTGACGGCCTTTCATGGGCAGCCCGCGCTCCTCGGCACGGCGCTTTTGGCATACACGTTCGGGTTGCGCCACGCGGTGGATGCGGACCACATTGCCGCGATCGATAACGTCACGCGCAAGCTGCTCCAGATCGGCCACAGTCCGCTCGGCGCCGGTTTGTTCTTCTCGCTCGGCCACTCGACGGTGGTCGTCGCGCTCACAGTGGGCGTCGCGTTCGCGGCAACCGCGCTGACGACTCACTTCGATGACCTGAGGGGGGTCGGCGGCCTGATTGGCACGAGCGTTTCAGCGCTGTTCCTGTTCGTGCTGGCCACCGCGAACCTGGTTGTGCTGGCGTCCGTGATCAGGACGTTTCGCGCCGTGCGCCGCGGCGAACCGCTGGTCGAAACTGATCTTGACCTCCTGCTTAACAATCGCGGTTTTCTGTCGCGATTGCTTCGGCCGTTGTTGAGACTGGTTTCGCGTAGCTGGCAGCTTTATCCGGTGGGGTTCCTGTTCGGGCTAGGTTTCGATACCGCGACCGAGGTTGCCTTGTTCGGCATATCGGCGGCCCAGGCGTCGCATGGCCTGTCGTTCTGGTCCGTGCTCGTGTTGCCGATCTTGTTCACGGCGGGCATGTCGCTGGTCGATACCACCGACGGCATCCTGATGCTCGGTGCGTATCGTTGGGCCTTCGTCCGGCCCATGCGCAAGCTCTACTACAACATCACGATCACGTTCGTTTCGGTCGTGGTCGCTGTGCTGATCGGCGGTATCGAGGCGCTGGGTTTGCTCCAGGACAACTTCGGGCTCAAGGGCCCATTCTGGGATTCTATCGGCAGCCTCAACGAGCACTTCGGACTGTTGGGTTACATCGTGATAGGCATATTCATTGTGAGCTGGATCGTCTCCATTGCGATCTACAAGCTCAGGCATTACGACGATATCACCGTTAAAACCCTATGACAGCGGCGCGTCGACATCTTGCGGTTGTTCGATCCCAACCAAGCGAAGGCATTTTTTGAGTAGACAAGTAACTGCGGCTTCCGTTGAGGTCCGTTAATTCTGCTTGCTTAATTCAGCTATAAAATCGGCCACCGAAAACAGGTGCGCTTGCGCTGCCTGACCGCAGCGCCCCGAATCTCACCCACGGATCGATCAATCAGCCCTACCGAGCCCAGTCAAACTTCGACCCAACACCGAACCCGTCGCTCCGGATTGGTTTCAGTTTGCCGCTTTCGCAGCTCGAACGCGGGCGTAGCTGTGTGAAGGGCGTTTTCGTAATTCGTGCGCGGAAAACCCTGCTGTGCTTAAATTGTTGACGATGCTGAGGCTACACGCGTACCGTAGACGAGAGTGAACCAAACTGTGGGAGGTGAATTCACGCCATTCGGTGCGCATTCGGTGAGTTCGCAGCTACAGTAGCTTTGGTTAACCGGCAAGCCTCTCAACCGAAAATTCTTCGTTGAGAACAGCAACTCTGACCTGCGCCAGATAGTGCGCTCCCTCGTCCGGCCATCGCATTTGCTGCTTCTTCGCCATGCGGTGGCTGATCACCAAGTTCACCGCGGACTGGGCAATGCTGCTGCCGATCGGTTGCCCCTTGTGATAACGCACGCCATCGTTCACGAGCGTATCGGCATTGTTCTCGATGTAGAAGTATAGGCGGCGCAGGTTCCAGAACAACGTCGAGTGCTCATAGCTTTCCTTCACCAACAGCGTGGTATCGAGGGCCTTGATGCGGGACACCGATTGCCGGCCCTTTCCATGCCAAACCAGCCACTTGGCGTGATCGATCTCTGTCTCTACAGCGATTCGCTCGTGGGGCTCCATCGTCTGGCTTCCTGACACCGAGTTCTTGTCAGCCTTGAACTTCATCGCGATGTGAAACCAGTCCAGGATCCTTCCCCTGGCGAGCTGGCTGCCGTCCACAGCCTTGCCGAATTCGCCAGCGTCATCGCTGATCACGGTGACTCGCTCGTCTGGAGCCACGCCGCTTGCAAAGGGAAATTGGTCCAGCCGCGCGGGCGCCGATGGCACCAGCTTATGCACGTACGCGTAGAGACGCGGGGTGCGATCAGTAAGAGTTGCACGGCCCGCAACGATGTTGAAGTGTCGATCCCGCGTCAACCTCTGCGCCCACGGCGATTTCAGCTCCGCAAGGTCGCGCGCCGCCTTGCGGCTCTTGGGGCTGCTGCTGAAGCTCAGCCACGCCGAGTCGACGCCCACGCAGCCGACGGTGGTCGATTCGCGAACCCGCTCTGCGCTGAGCGCTTTTGGTCCAGACGCGATATTGCGCTCGATCTGCGCGTCCAGCGCGTTACCGACGGCGAGGATCCGACGGCGAGTACTACCGAAGGAAATCCCTTTGTCCAGCGCAAGGACCTCTCGAAGCAGCTCAGTGGCCTGACGGTAGGGTAGATGGGCAGCCCACTTGGCCTGCAGGTACTCTAATTCCGGCGTCACACGCTGGTGAACGACCTTGAACAGCGGACTCACGGAGCGGCGCGGTTGCCCTTGCTTTGCCGCGCAGCTGCACGCCCACAGCCTCGGACTCGGCACGTCGACCTTGCCAAAAACAGTTCGCAGCACGATCGACCGGGCGTCTTTGTGCGCTAGCATCGAGCCACAACGGTCGCAAGCCAATTGGCTCTCCATCCACCCGGCAGCCTGCTCTGACACCAGCAACGATTGAACCTCGGCGAGCAAGGCGCGGCCTTCGGCAAGTGTGAGTCCCAGCTCAGCGACGCTCTGGTTCTGTCGTTCCACCACAGCAACGATCGTCGCTTCAGTCTCACTCGTTTCCCCACCCTCCAGGCGGGCCTCGATAATCAGTCGCATAGCAACTCCGATCGGTTGGCAACGTCGCCAGCGTAGCCGATACGGCCAGCGTGCCGGGCGCGCTCGCCGGGCTCTCTTCAATAGAAACTTCCCAAATTCCAAGCGCCGTATCTCATCAGGTACGGCGCCGTCTCGCCGTCTATGACGGCGGTCAGGTCGACGGAAATGGCCTCCCAAGGTTTGGTTCACTCTCCTCTACGTTAAGCGACTGTTATGTTTCCCGCAGTCACTTGTTATTTCGCGCCCAGGCGTAGACCGCATTAAAAGTGTCACAACTTCGGCAATAAAACTGTCACTTCGCGTGTTGGTCAGTCACTTTCGCAAAAAAAGCGCGCCGGTTCAATGACTTGGCGCGAGCGAAGGAAAATCGTCACTGCCGCCGGTCCGCGAGCGTGTCACTGTGTAATCCGCTTGGGTCGCTTTCCTACGTTGCGGAGCGCAAAAGCAAGCCTAGGGAAAGCATGAAGATCGTACTCTCTCTTTATGATTTTATGATACGTAATCCTGATCTATGGCCGCGGTGCAACGGAGTGGCGGCATAGCAGGTGGGACCGCCTTCGGTACGAAAGGATGCGGTGAATTGTACTGCCATCGGTGTCCCAGAAGGACATGGCCGAGGCGCTCGCTAGAACCTTCGTGCCGGCCCCCATCCCTTGATGCGTAAGCGGTTCAGCTCCGGTAGTTGACCCGCTCCCTGCGACCGAACTCACAGGTTGAATATACCTCGGTCACTGGATAGAACCCCTTGCTTTGGGTTCAATCATATCTGATGCAAGGCATCGCTCTGGATGAGATTGAATCTCTGTTGTATTCCTAACTGTATATCCTTAGTTGCAGTCACACAACGCTACTCCTCGGTCCTCTACGGTTAGGCAAGAACTACTGATGGCGCCTCCCAAGCGCGCGCCCATGCGGCAGGCTCAGGTTACGGGAAACCGCCGGTCTCGATCGATAATTATCGGCAAAATCATAGAGTTACGGAAAAACGCACTAAGCACGATGCGAAGTGACAAAGTTAATACGGACTTATGCGAAGTGACAGTTTTACGTCGTTCCGACTGCAAGCAAAAGTGTCACCTCAGCGGCGCCTCGGCCCGATGCTTCGAGGTCCGGGCGGTGACACTTTTAATTCGGTCTACGGGTGGAGATCCGTTTCGTGAACCGTCTGCCACAGCCGTCCACGATCCACTGGCATGGTCTGCCAGTCCCGCCAGATCAAGACGGCAATCCGTCAGACCCGGTAGCGCCGGGAGCGACCCGCGTCTATCGCTTTACGTTGCCATCGGGGAGCGCCGGCACGTATTGGTATCACCCGCATCCGCACATGAAGACCGCAGAGCAAGTTTTCCGCGGGCTCGCGGGTCCGATCGTAGTTCGCAGCGCCGACGATCCGCTCGCGGCCTGGCCCGAGCGACATCTTTTCCTGTCTGACCTTAGGCTCGCCATCGACGGGTCGATCCCGGCGAACGACATGATGGACTGGATGAATGGCCGCGAAGGGCAATTCGTGCTGGTCAACGGGGCACGCCGTCCGCGCATCATAGTTGCCACTGACGAACGCTGGCGGGTATGGAATGCATGCAGTGCCCGCTATTTGAGACTGTCGCTTGGGGCCGGACGCCGCTTTGCCCAGGTCGGCACTGACGGCGGCCTGCTTGAGCAACCGCGTGATGAACTTACTGAATTGCTGCTTGCACCCGGGGAGCGGACGGAACTGATTGTGCGCGCGGGCATGGGCCCAGCAGATGCGGTGCTGACTGCTGGCGTCTACGACCGCCGCAAGATGGCGATGTCCCACGGCAGCCTGCCACCCGAGTCGGACCGGGTGCTCGCTGACGTGCGATTCGAGCCACCGACCACTGCCGGTAACCCGCTGGCGCCGCGCGCCATCCCAACATCCCTGCGCATCGTGCCGTCACTCGGCGCACCGGTCACGCAAAAGTCAGTGGTGTTTTCCGAAGCGATGAACATGGCCGCGATGCAACGCCCCGGCGTGTCCGCACACGGAATGCCGGCTGGGATGACCTTCATGATCAACGGCGCGATCTTCGATCCGGCCCGCATCTCACTGACCAGTCGACGAGGTGAGGTCGAACTTTGGTCGATCGAAAACCGCACCGACATGGACCATCCGTTTCACCTGCACGGGACGCAGTTCCAGGTGATCGGGAGGGAGCAGGACGCGGTGAATACGCCTGAGCCTTACCGTGCATGGCGCGACACCGTGAGCGTGCGGCCGGGCGAGACAGTGCGAATCGCCACGGTCCAACAGATCGCGGGCGATCGGATGTTCCACTGCCATATTCTTGAGCATGAGGACCTCGGCATGATGGGTACGCTGAAAGTGATCTGAGCATCCAAATAAAGGAACCTGGCACGTCGCCGGGTTCCCGGAATACAGAAAACGAACGGGTTTGACAGCGACCGCACCGGATATACCAGACTACCGACCACGACAGTTTCGCCACGCTCGTGCCTGGACAGGCATCGGCCATCTTCTGCAACCCGAGGTTGAACGCGTCAGTAAGGAGCGCGGTCAGCAACAGCGTTCGGTCGAGCGGCGCCAAGTCGCTTTTCAAATGAGTGAAGTGCCATGTGAAGCCGGCCTGTTGTTTTGCACTGGTCGATTGCTGCTCACCAAACGAATCGGGGATTGACGGCGGGCTTCTCGACGTCGCAGATGGTGCGGTGCCGATGGCTGCTTGGGTTCAAGCGCCGTTTGCGCGTATCCGCAGGCGGCCCGCCACGCTAAGTTCGCAATGATCTGGTAGGCGACGATGGGTGCAAATTCGCTCACTGACAGAGCTATTAAGATAAGTCTTATTATCTTAATAGCATTATTCTGAGGCTAAACTCGCCCTCATGAAAACGCATCTCACACCCCCTTCCGGAACTGCACCAAACCCAGGCGGGTTCCCGGACGCCGATTCCCTGGCTGCGCTACGTGCCTGGTACACAGGTATGTCGACGCGCGAGGCGGTGACGCGCTACCTGTGCGGCGAGGTGGCGGAGGGCCACTCCGCCCGCGGCGTCCTCGGCAGGATCCGCCGCACACTGGTCGCCATTGCTCGCAGCCGTCACCGTGAGGATTTCACTACGCTGTTGCAGCACAGCGTGACCGAGCGCATCGAACGGGCAAAAGCCGTGGCACATGCGATAGATGTGCTCCGATCCTTGCCTGCACCGCAGCCGCAGGTCAGCCTGAAGCTCGCCCGAAGGAGCGTAGTCAGCCGGAGATTCCTTGCGTGACTGTTCCGCCTGATCACCGAGGAAGGCTAGGACAGCTGCCTGAAGCTGGGGATGTAGGTGAGCCTCAGGTTCTTCGACGAGAAAAAGGGTTAAGTCCGCGGATCGGACCTTCTTGTTAGCGGCGGTGCAAATCCGACACTAAACGGCGGCGCTGGATTGAATAGAGGAGACAACGACCAGGGGCCGTTGTCGCGAGCCCGTGGTTATATGCCTGCTCGTGCTCAGAATGGATCTTCGTCGTTGATGTGAGGGTTCACGGGAGGGGTGCGTTGTTCGCGCTGCAGTTCATGCAATGCGAACTGATAGTGCGTGCAGATTCGCTCGCGTAGATCGTCGATGAGTTCGACAACAGCGAGCGCTTGATTGGCGGACCAGTTGTCCGGGATCAGGAAGTCGAGCCCGCAGGGGCCCCCGGAAGGCAAATGACGGCGCGTCATGGTGCCTTCTTCTCGGCCTTAGCCGCACTACGTTTCTTCGATATGGTCGCAGTCGCGGCGGCACCGCTTTGCTGCAACGGCTGCGGCCGGGTGCGGCATGGCGATTGCAGAGCAAACGGCGCGGAGGTGTGCCAGTCCGGCATGCAAGGGCCGCGCAGAACACTACGGAGACTGCCATGCGAGCTTCTACAAGGGGATTGCTGATTTCGACGCTCATTTTAAGTCTGTCCGGCGCCGTGTACGCGCAGGGTGCGGGCGGTGGCGCAGGCGCAGGCGGCGGTGGCACTGCAGGCGGCAACGGGGCCGGACAAGGGGGAACTGGCATGGGAACACCGAACTCGGCCGGCCCCACAGGCTCGACACCCGGCGCGTCTGGTTCGAGCACGATGGGCGGGCCGTCCGGTACTTCGCAAAAGCAAATGCAGAAGAAAGGTGGAATGGATGCGCCTGCCTCGGGCAGCGGAATTAAGAAGGCTTACTGAGAAAGGTTTGCTGACGAATGTGTGTTGAGTTGGGCCGACTCACTGCTTTTTCGTGTAAGGGAGGACTGTCATGACTATCCTCGCATTTACAACAGGTTTAGCTTGCATCGTTATACCCGTCGCCTCGCTATCCGTCGTAATCCATTACCTGAGCGAGCGGCGTCGACGGCGGAATCTAAGCCGTTTAAGGCAGTACGAGCGCGCGGCCTGGAAACGGCATCGACTCAGTTAGGTGTTGCAGCGTCTCCGCCGACGAGTCCTGCCGGCTTTCGCCTATTCTTGGCTGCGGCATACCCTCCTATAGGGCGAAAAGCGCCGATGCCCGGTAGGGTCCTTTACTGCGAGCGCGCCGTGTTCGTCTAGGACTTCGCGTACGGTGGTTAGTTTTGGGGCGGTGGTTTCATTGACAACAAGCAGTGTGCGCGCGGAAGTGGCGTTGCTTGTACGGTCGACGTCCTTGTCGGTGGCAACGGGCGAGTCGATGCCCGAACCGCGGAAGCGGTTGTTCGTGCCCACTACCCCCTGATGTTCGCCGTGCGCCACGTACTCTGCGCTGTCCGGACCCTGCATTCCTTCTTCCAAAGGACCATCAGTCTCTGCCAATCGTGCGTCCGACTCGCGCTGGCCCGTCCGGTACAGATGGCTGTCATCGCGGCCCAATCCTAACAGCTGCAAAGCGCGAAGCGCCTCGTGGGCATCGCGATACGACGAAAAGAGTCCAACAATGACTTGCGACATTTTTGCCCTCCATTCATCGTCACGTGCTTGATGGCGCTGCCGGTCGTGAGATTAGAGCCAGCCCGACCCCTTGCCACGGCAAAAGCAGTTAGAGCGATTGGATGAGCAGGTCGATGCCGCTTGCCGTGCACCGATGAAGTTTCTGCGGCGCGACCTACGTCATCGCTCTGGCTTCAACGGGACCGCTGCCTCAGTGTTTGGAAAATAGGTGGCGTTGACGAACGTAAGCGCTTGGGGTCGGACGTGGAGACACCCCGGCCTCGCTTCGCGTGGCCACAATCCCGCCATATGACATGTCGGTGCTGGCTTGAGCGGAAGCATTCGCGTCGTCCTGCAAGGTCGACCGCGCAGATGGCTGCGCACGCTGCTGCGTGTCCTGTGCGTTCGTGATGCTTGCCGATACAAGCAAGAAGGCTCCAACCGCGGTTACACAAAAGGCTGATTTCATTTCGATACTCCCTGCATGACGTTTGATGGCCTGAGTCCTTTTCTCGGCATATGATGGTTAATAAGGGCTACTCACGCTCATCTCGTATGTGTTCCGCGCGGTAGCGTTTCCAAGGAAGCGTGTTCAGCACCTTCGGTGCGACGATGTCTTGGCATCTAGCTGTTTACTTCAAACAAATCGCGCTCCGCACTTTCTCGTTAGTCAACGCACGCCGAGACTCGTGTGATGTGCCCGCGGTACTCTCAATGCGCGTTTCCGTTTCTTCTAATTTGGTTATAGGTCGCGGGCACGAAATTGACAGGCAATTCGGATGCGCAGCCCCACGATTTCGACAACTGCTTCTTGTTGCCCAATCATCTTCGGCGAGCTTGTAACCTGACATCGTGGGCTTACGGATGGGACCTGTCGCCCATCGCGAAGGTGAGGGCCTTTGTAAAGTTTGTCGACGACGCTAATCGTAAGAGCTTGCTCCCGCGAAAATCGAGGTCGTCAATCCTGATGGCCGTTCACTGTCCAACTCGGCGGTGGCCTGCCGATAGTGGCATGTTCGCGGTCGGCGGCTGCTTGGCCACGAAACTCCTGAACGCGGTGGACCTCGCAATAGAAGTTTCAGCTGCGGCACAATTGGCTCGTCGCGTCGGCGAAAAAACGCCCGGCGTAAAGCAATGCGCATCAGTGCAGCTATTTACCCATAACGCTTTTTGGCTTTGGCATCCTGGGCTGCAAAATGTCGATTGCAACTTTAACAAATCGGAGCGACGACTCGACGCTAACATGAGCGCGGTCGGCGGATTCACTCGCGGCGAACAAGCGCGCTTGCTCTTCTTCCGTTAGCGACGGATGACCCCATTCCACCAAACTTTCTCCAATAACATCGAGCATTTGTCGGTAGTGATGTGCTTGTCTATCGTACGGGTGTGGAGCACTGCGAGACCGAGAATTGACCACGCCTTGCAAGCGTTCCATCGCGTTCAAATAGTGGTCCAGGTCCAGGTCCAGGTCCAGGTCCAGGTCCAGGTCCAGGTCCAGGTCCAGGTCCAGGTCCAGGTCCAGGTCCATCTCCGCTCCTCGTTCTTCTCAACAATCTATGCCGGGTCGATGCAGACGCCCGAGCTTTTTAAGTTTAGGTGGATTCAGGCTTGTTCGCATCAAGGCAAACCCGTCCGGTTGCCACCCAAGAAGTCAGCTGAGAGCGTCGCATAAGCCGCTCCAATGTGTTGCTTTTATACGAGCAAGCCGCAGACCGTCGTAGGGCGGGACGGCTAGCTATTCTCGTGGACAAAAATTCAGACCCGTGAACGAAAGGAGCACGTGACGCTGCGTTTTTATGGTCAAAAATAAAACGACGCGTCCCGATGCGTGCGGTCGGATTGGCGCGAGCGCAGCACTTTCAAGTCGCTCCAACGGGTGTGATTACTGGTTGCTACGGCCGAGAGATTTTTTTGGGGAGCGTTGATATAGTGGCCACGCAGTGGAACAGGGTGAAACCGCCGTTAGCGGTCTTGGCCAAACTGGCGCCACTGGCCGTGTATGGCTCTAAAATAGAACGGGGCCGGGCGAGGCAAAGGGCCACTTGGTGTCCCCGTTTCGTTAGCGCGCAACCCTCTCTCCCGCAGGCCAGGACCTGTGGACTAAGAACATGCGGCGAACATACCAGTAGCGGTGAATCGCAATTGTTCGAACCCCAGCGACAAACGACGGCTCACCTTCCGCTCGACCGCTGGTTTTTAACTTGGCTTTTCAGTGACCGGCGCGTCCTCGTCAAATGCTCCGGAAGGGACCTCGTCCGCGTCGACCGCTTTATTTTCTACGGTTGGGCTCACAAGAGACCTGTAAGCCTGCTCCCAAAATTCATCCGCTCGTCCTTCCGGGCTTCCTGCCTTTTCCCACAGCTCATATGCCCGAGCGCGAAGCTGGTCGTCGTCAATATCGTTGCCCATCGTACGTCTCCAAATCCTCAGTGCTGCGAATGCGGCGTGACATGTACTGCGTTCAGTGTGGTCGCTTAGAACCAGGGCACTGAGTCACTCATCATCGCCCTTCAGGGTGAATTTGGCGAGAGACACTCAACCGTGTTTCTTGCCGATGAGACCTTTCCCGGCGACCGCACAGGAGCAACAGTCTGAGATGGAAGTGGCGCTGCGGCATCGTGAACAGCCGCACACGAATTGCCGTATTACCGTCAACGTAGAGGTCGGAAAGTGTGGAAAATGTCGTCACGGGGTGCCGCGGCGAGGGGAGTTGCTCGGCATCTTTGACATCGACACTGCGCAGATCGACAAATCCTCCCAACATGCTGCCTTGACTGCGGGCGCCGGTTCCAAATGCACGCCTCGGCAGAGATCGGGCGGCCAGGCACCCACGTTCAAAGGAATGCGGTCGGACTCGAGCCACAACGGCAAATGCTTGGTCGCAATGCCCGGTGATGCGGGATGCCGGTCGCCTGGCATTGATCGGAATCTCGAAGAAGGCGAATTACCAGCTATTGGTCAAACACTTTTATGCAGAGGAATGGTTATTGCGTAACTAACTTGACTCACTTCTCGGAACGCTGTGTCATGGCCGCCGCCTTTCCCTTTAACGAGTCGCACCGATTACGCAGGCTCAAAACGTTCGGGATTCTTGACACCCCAGCGGAGGAGCATTTCGACTCCATTACCAAAGCCGCTGCAAGTCTGTTGCAGGCACCGATCGCATTGCTCAACTTCATCGACGAAACCCGAGAGTGGTGTAAGTCGGCCTGGGGAATGGAGCCCCGGTGGGCTAAGCGTGAGGAATCGCTTTGTGCTCAGGCCCTCCTGACCAACGATATCCTTGTGATTCCCGATGCGACCGCCGATGAAGAGTTTCGGAATCATCCCCAGGTGGTCGGGGAGCGGAACGTCGTTTTCTATGTTGGCGCGGTATTGAAGGCGTCGGACGGCACGGCCCTCGGGACCCTATGCGTGATTGCGCACGAGCCCCGGAAGTTGAGTGAATCAGAAAGGGCGACACTAAAAACGCTGGCGGAACACGCCGTGCTGCATCTTGAAAAACGGCAAGCGTCGGCAGAACTACTGGAAATGCGACGTTGCATCGACGAGGCTGAGCGTCACCAGGAGGAGTTTCTGGCGATGCTCGCCCATGAGCTTCGCGCGCCGCTGGCCCCCATTCAGGCCGGTATCGCCATTCTCGACCGACCTGAAGCGACCGATGCAGAGCGCGCTTGGGCGCGGGAGATTGTCCGACGGCACGTCGGACAGATGGGTCATATTGTCGGCGACCTGCTATCGACGTCGTTGGCGACTACCGGCGTCATGCAATTAAACCCGGAACCGGTCTCCGTGAAGAATTTGATTGAAAACGCGCTCGAGCTTACCAACGCGGCCATCGTCGACCGAGGGCACACGGTTTCAATCTCCGTCGACGCTTCACTCTATGCGTTCGCCGACCCGACTCAGTGCTCAATTGTCATAGCGAACATGATAGAGAATGCTGCCGTATACACGCCAGCCAACGGGCGCATACACCTAACGGCCGACGGTGACGGCTTGAACGTCTTCATCCGAGTGGCCGACAACGGGATTGGAATCGCGAACGAGGACATTGACGCGATATTCAAGCTTTTTAAGCAGGGCAAACGGCCACTCGCCCGGTCCGTAGGAGGCATGGGCCTGGGTCTGACGCTCGCCCGAAACTGGCTGAGTTGCACGGCGGGACGCTCGTTGCGCGTAGTGAGGGCGTCGGGCGCGGTAGCGAGTTCACGCTCCGCCTTCGCCGCGCGGCTCCTCGAGAATCACCGACCACCGGGCCCGCCGAAGTTGTGGCGTCATCAACCGCACCGATGTCCATTTTGATTGTCGAAGACAACCACGATACAGCGGACGCGCTTGCACTCTACTTGCAGCTTTCGGGCAATACCACTCGCGTGGCATATAGCGCGGCCGAAGCGCTCGTCATCGCCAACGAGTGGCAACCTGAGGTTGTGCTGAGTGACATCGGGCTTCCGGACATGGACGGCTACGCGCTCATACTGGCCATGCGCGGCTTTGATTGTCTGGCGAACACTACATTCGTCGCGATTACGGGGTATGCATCCGACTCGGACAAGATAGCTGCGATAGAGGCAGGCTTTGACGCTCACATGACAAAGCCGGTGGATGCCACAGGTCTAGAAGGGTTTTTGCGACGGGCGCGGGCCTCGAACAAGCCAGCCCGCTAGCTCGCATTGATTTATCGGGCACGCCCCCCCGGAGCGCCGCGCTAGGGTTTGACCCACAAGCCATGTGTTACGGAGAGAGTCGTCATATCCCCCAATTGGCGCTTCGTCGGTGTTGTTGACGAGCAGTTGCACCATGTTACTTGCATCTGCGGGAACATTATGCGGAGGATAGGCGCAGGTATAATTTTCTGACCTGCCTTTCCCGGTAGGAACTTTTGGATGACGAAACGTCCATCAGCCTGCTGCTGACGCGCCGCTTCAAACCGATATCCCCGTGACTGACATCAAACCGTTTCGACTACTTGCTAATTATCTTCGCCGAGAGAAAGACCGTCTCGTCGCACGGTGGATGAAAATCGTCAGCGGCGATACCGACGTCGAGAAATCAGATTCTCTGAGCCGGATACAACTGGCTGACCACCTCCCAGCCATATTCGAAGAAATCTGCGCGGCGCTGGAGCATCAAGACCTGGACGTTGCGCAAGTTGCCGTTGAAAGTGATGCGAGAGAACACGGGCAATGGCGCTGGCGCCAGGGTTATCGTTTGGACGAACTCGTTCGGGAACTCGATTTGTTTCGACAGGTTCTTACCGATGCCGTCGAAGCATACGCGACTGCAGACGACAGGTTCGGAGCTTCAGACCAAGGAAAGGCCCGATATGTTGTCGACGAAGTCATTAGCTACGTGACGCTCGGTTCCATCCGCGAGGTGCTCCGTGAGCGCGACAACAAAATCGACGAGTACACAGGTCAGTTGGAGCGAGCGAACGACGAGTTGCGTCGCAGCAAACGCCGCATAGACAAGCTATACGAGATGCGTCTGCAAGTGACCCGCCGTGTGACGCACGACCTGCGAAATTTCCTCAACATCTTCTCGAACGCGCTTGAGCTCGCGGAGAAAGTCCCCTCGAAAGTAGTGACTGCGCTCGCGCTTGCCAATCGGCAGGTGTCGGATATGAAGTTGCTAATCGACGAGATGGTCGACTATGCGGTCGCTCTAAGTAGCCGCGACCCGGGCGTGCTCGAGACGTTCGAGCTTCGGGAACTCTACGACGACCTCGTCGCTGCAATTCAACCTGCGGTCGAGGAGAAAGGCCTGAAGTTCCATACCACCTTCGACCCGCTCCTCAAAGTGACGACATCGAATCGCCTCAAAATCAAACAAATCGCGTTGAACTTGTTAGGCAACGCGGCCAAGTACACCGCGACCGGCGAGGTTGGTCTCTTCATGACAACTGTGGGCGATCGTCATTTTCGGATTCGGGTGACTGATACAGGCATCGGCATCGCCGACGAAGACAGGGAACGCGTGTTCGAAGAATTTGAACGGGCAGCCGGCAACGATTTTCCTGGAACAGGTCTGGGGTTGGCGATAGTTCGCGAGCTGGTCACATCCCTCGGAGGTGAAATAGACTTCAGGTCGCAAGAGGGCGCTGGATGCGTATTCGAGGTGCTATTGCCTATTGTCGTACGAGCCGAACGATAGGCTAGGCGCAGCTTCCCGACGCGAGCGCGTTTGTGCAGTCAGCCGCGCTGGCATCCGGTGTCGGCGCTGAACGGCCTGCTCGCGCCGCTCTGAAGCGGGCATCTGGCTTTCGTCGGTGTCGTCCGATGTTTCCATATCGTTGTCGGTACTGAGCAAACAGTCCGTCCGGAACTTTTAAAGCGACCCAGCGCCCATCGGGCGAGCTCACTAAATGCTTATCGATCGTCTCGAAGGCGCGCGGGGTCCTGGTGTTCCCGTCAGTGCTGTCGGCGGGCTTTTGGGTCGGTGGCCAATACGGTGAAGGCTCGCTGCGGGTCGGCGGCCGCACGGTCGGCTATTACAGCACCGTGGCAGGCTCGTTTGGGCTGCAGATCGGCGCGCAATCCAAAGCGATTATCTTCCTCTTCATGACTCAGGAAGCGCTCGATAAATTCCGTAATAGCGCAGGCTGGGCGGTGGGAGCTGACGCCACGGTCGCGGCGCTCAAGGTAGGCGCAAACGGCAACATCGACACCTCGACCGAGACTGCGCCGGTTCAAGCGTTCGTCTTGACCAACGCGGGCCTGATGTCCGGCGTGTCGCTGGAGGGCACCAAAGTCTCGCGCCTCAACATCTAAGTGATGCGCTGGCGTGTTGCCGGAAGAGGTCAGCCGCCCGGCAACCGTTGCGCGTCAATGCTCGTCGTCTAAATAGGTTAGCAAAAAGCGCCTCGGAAGAGGCGTGATGCAGAAGGGAAGGCCGTCGCGGACTACCGTGGATCGCGGCTGCTGGCGCGGAGGCACTCGCGCTGTTTTCGCGCTGGCAACCGGAGATCGCCTTTCTGGACATCGACATGCCGCTGCTTAGCGGGCATGCGGTTGCCCGTCAGGTTCGCCGAACCAATAAGCGTGTGCTATTGGTCGCGGTCACGGGCAATGTCGCGACCCTAGCGCGCCACGCCCACGCGCATGCCGGCTCCGATTTTCACCTGTCCAAACCAGCCGATATCGGTCAGCTTCTGCGCCTGGCTGTGCAGCATCTGAAACGGCACGCGAAGTGGCCGCAGGCCACCCACCTATGAAGGCGCGTACTTGAACTCCGGGAGGCTCTTGAGCTTGTCCTTCGTTCCGCCCGACAGCCTGATTTGCTTCTCGACGATGTTGAGGTCGCTAAATGGAACCGCCGCCAGGTGGGTTCCGAGCCCGAGAAATCCGCCGACCGACAGGATTGCGTAGGCGACATGGTCCCTCGAATTGACGATGAGGTTATCGACTATGCCGATTTTGTCTTTGCTTTCGTTGAAGACCGGCGCGCCGACGATTTTGGTGGCCCGATATCCTTACGCGACTTGGACCACGTCGACGCGGGGGCTGGTGATCGTTTGGGAAGTCCCTTGCGATTGCACCGCTTCGCTCGCAAACGCGCCAGCCAGAATGAGCATGCTCACGATCGAGGATTTCATGTCGGCCTCGCTTCACGTTAAATGGAGAAGCACAGCACAGGCACGCTGCTTGCACATATACCTTGGCCTGTCACGATAGCCGTGCAGGTCAAGCGAATGGACCACTCAAGGAGATTGACCATGAACAAGGATCAAGTCAAGGGTACCGCCGAGAAGGTCAAAGGCAAGATCAACGAAACGATCGGTAAGGCCACTGGCGATAAGGCTCAGGAAGTCAAAGGCGACCTTCAGCAAGGCGCCGGCCAGGCGCGTAAAAATGTTGGTGACGTCGAGGAAGCGGTTAAGGACGCCAAGAAGAAGCCGATCTAACCCCGCCAGTACCGAGTTTTCACCGTGGAGGAACCATGAAGAGTCGAGCGTTAGTCAACATTCTGTGTGTCTCGCTGCTCGCCGTGGCGGTGACCGCTGAACAACCCACCTACTAGGCCGAAGGATGTCGGGAGGGTGCGGCGATGGGCACCGTCGCGCGGCATTGGTCCGGCGCAGCAGGTGCCGCGGGCGGTTGCGCACTCGGACATCTTGAAGCGGCCAAGAAGGACAAAGCGGCAACGCGCGCAGCCGCAATCTGGTGCGCTCGCGCAAAAGCAGGCGACGCCATCGAAATATTGGCTGTTCCCGCTGGTAACGCTTTCTTAACATCAGGTGCACGCGATTGTTTAACCGTGGTCGCGTGCGGTGCGCCCGAAAGCCAAGCACGAGGACACGCATGCGTATCGCCCAAGTTGCGCCGTTGCACGAGGCGGTCCCGCCCAAGTTTTATGGCGGCACCGAGCGCGTGGTGTCCTATCTGACCGAAGCGTTGGTGGAACTAGGACACGAGGTCACCCTGTTCGCGAGCGGCGACTCCCGGACCAGCGCACACCTTGTCTCCGGATGCTCGCGCGCGCTGCGCCTGGAAGCGATTCAGGACGGCTTCGCGCCGCACATGGTGTTGCTGGAGCAGGTCCGGCGCATGGCTCACGAATTCGATGTCCTGCATTTCCACCTGAGCTACCTGCCGTTCTCACGCTTCTATGATCTCGGCATCCCGTTCGTGACGACCCTGCACGGCCGGCTCGATCTTCCCGAGCTCCAGCCGGTGTTCAATCTGTTCTCGCGGGTGCCGGTAATTGCCATTTCGGACGCCCAGCGGCGCCCGCTGCCGCAAGCCAACTGGCTCGGGACGATCTACCACGGACTGCCCGAACAGTTGCTGACGCCGCAACTCGATCGTTCGCCCAGCTATCTCGCATTCCTCGGTCGTATCTGCGCGGAAAAGCGGGCGGATCGGGCGATCGAGATTGCCGCACGCGCGGGCTTACCGCTCAAGATTGCAGCCAAGGTGGATCCCGCGGATCGCGATTACTTCAGGACGGTGATCGAGCCGTTGTTGTCACAGCCGCACGTCGAATTCGTGGGCGAGATCTCCGAAGCGCAGAAGCCGGCGTTTCTGTCGGGCGCCAAAGCACTGCTGTTTCCGATCGACTGGGCCGAGCCATTTGGCCTCGTCATGATCGAGGCAATGGCGTGCGGTACACCCGTGATCGCGTTCAATCGGGGCTCCGTCAGTGAGGTCGTCGACGAGGGCGTCACCGGCTACATCGTCGATGATGTAGCCAGCGCAGTTGAGGCGGTGAACCGCTCCTCCATGCTATGCCGCGCCACCATCCGCGCGCGCTTCCTCGCACGCTTTGAGGCGCGCACGATGGCGCAGAAGTATGTGGCTCAGTACACCGCCCTCGCCGGAAACGCGTGCGCCAACCTATCCGAGGCCTCCTGAAGGGCATTGCGTTGACAAGAACGGGTGTTCGGATTGGTCGTAAGGCGAAAGCGCCAGTTGACAAGCGGCCGTGACGCCAATGGCGTTCGGATACCGTGGCATGACGTGTGTCGAGTTGGCCGGTGCTCGAACCGGCTGGGGCGTGAAACTACGCTGCCCGAGGGGCGATCGTTAGCCGCTCCGGGTGCGCCTTGCGTCGTACATAGCCTTGTCTCCTATGCGTTTTACTTTCGTTCTGATCTCGCTGGGATCTAGAGTACAGATACTCACGCAAACAGGGCTACGCGATAAGTGCATTTTTTCGAAGTATTGATGTTCTGCGGTTATCAATGTACCTGGATGAAACGTTGCATCACCGCCACCTTCCTTTACGCTGCCTGTCGGGGCCGTCGAGTCAGCGGTCCAATCTGTGAAGTGACTTCACTTGATGATCCGCTGTGGGCGAATTGAAGGACATTCGACGTTTGCCAAAGACTGTCCGTTCAGGGTGTTCGCCGTGAAAAGGTGGCGCTTTCCAGTGGGTGCAAGTCCCACCCGGCAACCGCTCCAGCCGGAAGCAACTGGAGCAGCTATGGAGGTAACGAAATGAATGAAGCCTTCGGTGAGGCGTGTCACAAATTGGTGACAGCGCGAGTGTGCAGGCCGTGACGCGAGTGAACGCCGAGCAAGCCTCGAAAAGGTCGTTGCGCAGGCCGACCAAACTACCCTATCGGGGAAGGCTGATACGACTGGGTTAATGAGCAGGTTGCGCGCCCAGTAGCTGCTGTCAAACGACACAAAGTTGTCCCGGAAATTGACTTAAAGTCGTCCGAGTGCAGTTAAAACCGGAGGCAGCCGGTAAGGCAGAGTAGCGATATATTTGTTGCCTTACGATCAATTGCGGAGGCTCTCATGCGGATGATCATCGAGGCGCGAATTGACGACGGCGTTGGCGGCGGCGAGGCAATACGACTGGCTGAATTTGAACGGCTCGACGGCGATCTCAAGCTACTGGGCCTAAACTTGGCTGAAGGCAGAAGTCTAGCAACCAGTTGGAAGATAGTTGGGGGCACCACGGACCGCGTGCTCGGCGCCGCACCGCACATTGATGCCTCGTTTCCACGGGTTGGAATTGAAACTGCCGAAGCGTGGCCGCACATTATCCCAGCAACACCGAGTGGCAGCGCGACCTCAAAGAAATATCCGGCGTGCTGGCGAAAGCGTTGAAATAAAACGGTGTTTTCAGCAATGCAATTGCCGGGATGCGGGGCCAATCCACCCAAGTTAAGCGCGTCTGCCGCGCCGGAACTCAATCAAGTTAAAAAAGCACTTGACATGAAGCCAACTTCGCGCGGCCGCAGCCCTGCTGGCGTCTTTTTAGACGCCAGCAGGGCTGCGGCCAATGAGGATCTTTTTGATCTTCGTTGGCCCCATGCCTCTTTCCACTCTGCTTGCCGACCTCGCCGCCCATATTCAGACTGAGCAGTTTCGTCAGCTTGCCTGCGATCCCGAGCATCCCACGGCGTTCCAACGTCGTCGCAAATTGCCCTTGCCGGCACTGATTGCATTGATGCTCACCGGCATGCGCAAGAGCGTCCAGACCGAACTGGACGAGTTCTTCGCCCATCTGCAGCAACAGGCACAATTGCTCCGCCAGGTATCCGGCCAAGCGTTCGCGCAAGCGCGGGCCAAACTCTCCACGACCGCCATTCCGGCGCTCAATGACTGGCTGCTCGAGCA
>NZ_MTHB01000220.1 GCF_002220365.1 Caballeronia sordidicola
ATTGCAATGGGCATGATCGATTTGCTCTTCTGCATAGGAACCCTCGCGACTGGCAAGTTCGTACTTGGTCTCGATACAGACGCCCTGCGGACCGTTGCCGTCATCACGTTGGTGTTCAGCGGACAGGCTGTCTTTTACGTCGCACGGGAACGGCAGCGTATGTGGAGTTCCGTTCCCGGACGATGGCTGATCGCGTCCTCGGTCGCGGACGTGGCGATCATTACTCTGCTTGCGTCCAATGGACTGCTCATGACGGCATTGTCGCTGCCGCTCATAGCAGGCATTTTGTGCGCCGCTGTCGTGCTGGCCGTCGTGCTCGATAGCGCAAAGCTCCTGCTCTTTCG
The DNA here is from genome assembly GCF_002220365.1 of Caballeronia sordidicola. Lineage (GTDB taxonomy): Bacteria > Pseudomonadota > Gammaproteobacteria > Burkholderiales > Burkholderiaceae > Caballeronia > Caballeronia sordidicola_C. Next base: position 345 of record NZ_MTHB01000220.1, read on the forward strand.
CAGCCTTGCTGTTACCTGAATGCAGATAAGCGCGAGCCTCAGGTCAATGCGCTCGTCAGTAATCCGCCAAAGGGTATCCGATGCGACTGCCTGGATTTGTTGGCTCTGCGGCCGCATCTTCTTGTTTTAGTATCGCAGCCGCCGCGGTTCCGGCTCAGTCTTCCGTGGCTGTTGCTTCCGTTTCTCGCACCCTCGACGAAACGAGCATCTTCGAACCGAAGGTGACATTGACCTGCGCCAGTAATCTCTGAGTGTTCGCAAGGCAGACGGGAACGGATGCGTCAACTGCCTTTGTCAATATCCACCCCAAGCAAATCCGCATTCGCGATGTGGAAGGCCTCGTCCGCATGAGAACCCTACCGCACTAACGATCGGGCCTTGTCCGCAATGTCTCAATCTCCTCGAGCAAATCGAGCGCAAGCGCGACACCAGCAGCGTTCAGCCCGAGGTCACGCGACAAGCGCTGTGCCGTCACCGCACGGCGCAATGCGCTGCCGCTGAAGCGCCAAGCCAAGGTTACCTCCCCCCGCGGTTCGAATGCGCCTTCGGCCACCCAAAGGCTCAACTGTTCCGTGGACGCTCCGCTCGCCCTACTCAGTTCGCCCAGCGTAAATTCAATGCTCTCTTCGACGATCTCACCCTGCAAATAAACCGCTATCGATGATGTCATGTCGAATCACCCGTAAAGTTGGCTCGCGGATCGAACTTGAAAGCGTCGCGCAGCGTGCCATAGGCGGCTTTCTCCGCATCGGTGTCGGCCGGTGGCATAACCACATCGAGCACGACATACAGGGACCGTTCGGGGTTGCTGGCATCGCCTGCGGAATACCGCGCCCCTTCAGACGCACCCGCTTGCCGTTGGCCGAGTTGCGCGGCACCGTCATGCTCACGCTGCCATCGGGTGTCGGCACGGTAACGTCCGCACCAAGCGCGGCTTCCCACGGAGCAATTGGCAGATCGAGTGATACATCGCGACCGTCTACTCGATAACGCGCCTGCTCACGCCATTCTATTTCCAGGTACAGATCGCCGGGTGGGCCCTGTCCGAGCGACGCGCCACCCTGACTGGCGAGCCGAAGACGCTTGCCCGCGCGAATCCCCTTGGGGATGGATACATTCAGCGTACGGGACTGCATCGTCACGTGCCCCTGCGCATCCGCCACAGGCATCTGCAGCGCGATCGCCCATTGCGCACCCTTGAACGAGTCACGCAAATCGATCATGACTTGGCGTGATGATCCTGTCCGGCTGCGTGCATGGACGGGCGGTACCGCTGCGCGCTCTCGCCGCCGCCGCCGAACATCGACTCGAAGAAGTCGCTGAAATCACCCTGTGCGCCGCCTTCGTCACCGCGTCCACTGTATTCGAAGCCGTCGTTCCAGTTCGGCGGCGGCCTGAAGTCCTCAGCATTGTCGGGTTTCTCGCTCAGTCGGTCGTATGCCGCGCGCTTCTCTGGATCTTTGAGCACCTGATAGGCTTCGCCGACCTCCTTAAAGCGTGCTTCCGCGTCAGCTTTCTTGTTGAGATCAGGATGAAATTTACGGGCGAGCTTGCGATGTGCGGCCTTGATCTCGGCTTGAGTCGCCGTGCGCAGCAGGCCCATCGCCTCGTAGTAGTCTTTGTACTTCATCGGCGATTCCATCCCAGCCATGTGTTGACGGAGAAATCGATATGGACAGTTAAGTTTTAACGATATGTCGAGCGTATACCTCGCAGTCGATGATATCCGTCTCAGTTGCATAGCTGCGTAGATCGCGTCTGCCGCCGCAGAAATGGCATCCCTATGAGCGGTGCCTAGCGTCGCACAGGTCCCCAAATTTTTCCACAGCGCGGCTTGTCACAACGCCGAACAGCTGTTTCACCCAATTGGCATGCTGATTGTTGATCGGCCGAAACCTACCAAGAATAGACAAACAACTCGCGCTCGTAGCGTACGACGGTCAGAATCGTCATGACGAACTCCATCGGGGCAGATACAACGATCAAAATTAATCAGCAACAACCATTCCCTAATAATAGCCTTTGCTTTGCCGAGATTGGCAGGCTCGGAAATTACTCAGACGTGCGAGCATAGCGCCGAAAGTATGCCCCGAGCATATTACGCATTGACGCAACGACTCAGGATGGCGACGAACTGGGAAAGATTCAGTCTCTTTCGAGCGCTCGGTGCCGCTTAGTCGCATCGTAGTTTGGTTTCACGCGTTCTACTGAGAGTGGGAGTGGATTGAACCCGGCTATTCTGAGGCCGAGCTTCTCCCCGGCAGATAACGAAGCAGCATGTCGAGCAGATGTTGGCGACGCCCCATGGCGCCACCGAAATGCGAACAGCCTACTTTGCTGGCGGTCGAGCCCATCATGCTCGTCTCTTAACCATTCATACTGGTTCTCGTTTTACCGTTGTGCTTCCTCACAGAAGAGGAGCACCGTGCCGCTGGCCGCGCGCGGTCGCCTCTCGGATCCATATCTTCAGTCATGCGATCTCGGGTTGGAGAATCGGGTTAGGTTGTGGATATTCGTTATATCGGCGGTGACGCGCAAAGATCGAGGGCGACATCGAGGTTTTTGTTTATTGATAGCGCTCGGAAAACGGGGCTCGACGCTGCAACGGTGGTGTCAGTCCATTTTTTTAGTCCCGATGGATACATAAATCGATCAGCTGGCGCACCATCGAAGCTGCTTGTTCAAGTATTTCGTTGATTTGCCGATACCTAGCTTAGGACATTGCTTTTGATGCACTTCAAGCCTCTCCGACTTGGAACGCTGCGCGGCAGCGGCGCAAACTGGACTTCATATGTTACGAAAACCCACATCCTCCAGTGTTGCTGCCTTCCTGTTACTGGAAGCATCATCGTCTTCAGCGGGCGTATTGTCGGTGGAGCACGCGTCAATGTCGGTTAGTCTGGTTATCCAGGAAAGCTGCGTGATCCAATCGGGAGCCGATCCCTCGTCCTTCGCCGCGCCCCGCGTCGCCTGCCTGCACGGCGAACCGTATCGGGTCGCGGTCGTTCCCCTCGAGCCTGCACAGACGCTCTCAACGATGCAATTCACCGCTCCCGGCACGCGTCAGCCGGTCTGGATGGTGAGCTTCTGAGCGGGTGCCCCCCACCCGACACTGCGTCAGAAACTGATCGTCGCGGTGATGGTGTCGCTGTAACTGCCCGGAACTGGCGACGTCTGCGCCGGCACCACGCCATACACGTTGAGCACCTGCTGGTTTCCCGTCCCTGTGCCGGTTGCCGTCGCGGTCCCGCTGGTGCCGTCGCCCCACGCACTGGTATGGGTGGAATCGACATACAACTGGTAGTTCACTGTGCCACCGCCGCCCGAGCGCGCCATCTGCCGTGCCGCGACGTTGCTGGTGGCGCCACCATTCAACGCGATCCGGTAAGCGTCACCGTTGGTGCACTGTGCTGTGATCGATCCGGTTGCATTCAATGCTTTGCTCAGCACGCCGGTCGCGGCAAAGCTAACGGTCGTCGCGCTGATGTTGCAGTTGTTGACGACCGTGGCGGTGGCGCTGAACGCAAACGTGCCTGCCGCAGAGGTAAGCGATGCGCAGCTCGGCGTCCCGATCAGAAAAAAGCCATAGTTGATCGAGGTGGTGCCACCACCGAAGGTCTGGGTATACGTCGTGCTGCTGTTGCCGACGGTGGGTACCGTGGGCTGATTGGCCGTGATCTGGCCGTAGATGGTCGCCGACGTGCTCGCTGTCGTGCCAAGCCCAGGTTTGGTCAGCGTGAGCGAAATCGGTGTGGTGCCGAAGTAGATTGAACCCCACGCCAGAGAATGCGCTGCATCCTGGTACAGGTCGTACTGCATCTGGTTGGCGCCGTTCACCAGACTTCGCGGACTGGTGCCGCCCAGATTCAGGCACACCTGGACGTTCGGTGTAATCGTGATCGCGGGCCACGTGCACGTCACGATGACGGTGCCGGTGGTGCTGACTGCATTGCGGCTGATTGGGCTCACCGAGCCGAAACTGATTGCCGACGCGCTCGCCGAGCAGCTCTGTGCGTGCGCGCCGTTCGACAGGCCAAACAACAGTCCGACAACCAGCGCAACAAACATGATGCGTTTCATCGCGCCTCTCCTGCTTGTGGACGGCATGTCAACGGTCCGATCGTCGGCAACGACCCGTCGCTCGGACGCTCGTAAGCGAAATCCACCCCGCAATGCAGCGCGCCGCTGTCAATGACCAGATGGTTGTCACGCTGCAGGGTGTCGATGAAGGTCAGGCCGTCGTAGCCGACGATTGTGTCCTGGCCGCTTTCCTCGTAATGCACGCGTGCGCCGGGCGGCAGTACCTTGCCATCAGGGCCGTGCAGGATGACCGACGCGGCACTGTAACGCGTCACGCCGAACTGTGCGAGCACGCCCGACTGTGCCTGCGGCACGAGATCCAACGCGGTGGTCGCGATCCGCGCATCGGCTGGCAGTTTCATGCTGTCAATGTTCACCTGATTGTGCTGATAGGCGTTCAGGTCGGGAATCAGCAGATGACCGCCGCTGTCGGTCGTGCCGATCACGCGGTTCTCGTGCAGCACCGGAATACCTGCAACGCCTTCGGTCGACACCAGCGCGAAACCATCGTCGATGCGGCGCGATGGTTCCACACTATGGCCCAAGGACGTTTTGAGTGGAACTTGACATCAAGTACCATAATGGCCTCCGCTGTTTCCCATCAGATTCTTTGTAAGCCGACGGCCATGTCGACGGGTTGCGAAGAAGTGATGGTAGGCAGTAGTCGCCCTTATCTGAATCGAGGAATCGTCTGTGAGTGTTGCCGTTGAAACCCTGTTTACTTCCGCGTTGGGTCTGCAAGCTCCGTGGATGGTATCCAGAGTTGAGCTCGATACAACCAAGCGCCGGATCGATTTCGAAG
>NZ_MTHB01000297.1 GCF_002220365.1 Caballeronia sordidicola
GCCGGTGAACGCGATCTGCAGCGGCTGAGCCAGACGCGTGTGGGCCAGGACCCGTCGGTCAAAGGCCTGAACTTCTTCAACGCCACCGACCAGTCGCTGCTCAAAACCATGCAGCGAGGCGAATTCAACATCCACGGTTGGCGACGTGCCGATCTGCTCAAACACGTGCAGCTCACGCCTTCGGCGATGTCGCGTCAACTCAAGCGGCTGCGAATGCTGGGGTTGATCAAAAGTGTCACCCATACCTATCGCTATTACCTCACCCGATTGGGACGCGCAGCCATTGCCGCAGCGTGCTCGCTCACCCGATTCAACATCGTGCCGGCCATGGCTACTTCGCACTGAAGTCTTCGCGCGATTTGTCAAAACTTATCTGCTTAGAGACTAAGTTGAGATAGAGCGTGAGTTTGTGTAAAAGTGCGCAACGGACCACGCGAAAGAGGCGGGGCGAAGATAAGAAGCGATTGACCAGATTCGAGCCCGGACGGACTGCAGAAGATGCGTTTGGGCAAGCGCCGCGTGTTCCCCCGCGAAGAGATTCCACATCAAACAAACCGCTCCGTGTGCCGCCACGGAGACACTGTTGCGCGGTTCGCAACAGTGGCAACTGGTTGACGTCCCGTCGTGACGGGCTCTCGGCAGACGTCCGCTACAGTTCTCTCGAGAAAAATCCACAGAACCATAGCGGCCAGCATGTCAGAACCGATGGCGAATGCCGAGCATCACTATTTCTTGGGTACTGCCACCGGCATCTGCATACGTGTCAGAAATTACCGCCTGAGCGCTTCCGAAACCGTTCTTCCCGCTGGCATGTCCGTATCCGAATGACGCGTAAAGATCAGTCCGCTTGCTCAAAGAATAGTCGCCAGCCAACGTGACTTGATTGTACGTCGCAGCCGAGTCGCCATGAGATTTAAGATAGTCGTATCCTACTTGCATTTGGGCATACGGCGTCGCTTGCCACAATGCATAGACGGAGCCATTGGAAAATCGTTCTGCATTTCTAAATGTTGACGCTCCGTCTGCAATGTATTCGGAGTAGCTATAGTACCCACCGATCGTAACTGGACCTATTACATAGCTGGCTCCAGCGCGAGCAATATTGATAGCGCTCGCTGACGAGTAGGCTGAATTTACTACCGAGATGAAGTTGCCTCCGGCCGACGTCGTACCGCGGGTGGACAAGGTCGGATTGCCGTTGTCCGAGTGAAAATATCCCGCGGCTAGTTTTAATGGCCCGCGCTGATACGCCAGAGCGCCGCTATAAGACTGGCCAGAGCCAGTTGAGCCTGCGACTCCACCAAACGAATACATAGAGACAGCCTGAAACCCAGACCAGTTTGGGCTTGTCCATTTTATCGAATTGCTCACGTGTATGGAGCCATCGGCATTATCGACGTCGCCGGGCGCCGTGAAATAGTACAGGTATGCATTACCCTGAATGCTGAAGACCAGATCTGCGAGGGCGTCATACTGGCGCCCGACTGTAAGGGTTCCGAGGTTATCTGATTTCAGGCCGACGAAAGCCTTCCGGCCGAAAAGAAGACCTTTAGACATCGAGCCTGTGTTTGCATTGAAACCGTTCTCAAGCACGAATACCGTCTTCAATCCGTTGCCTAGATCTTCAGAGCCTCGAAGCCCCCATTTACTGACCGAGAATTGACCAGACTGTAGCTTGACTTGCGAAGCGTAACCGTCGTCGTTGTGTGTATATTGGATTGAATTGTCGATCGCGCCATAAAGTGTCACTGAGCTTTGCGCAAAGGCTTGCGAGCATGCGCCGACTGCGCCGGTTACGATTGTAGCGAGAACCTGTTTTTTCATTTCCAATTCCTTGTCGTTAAAAACGATGAAGCGCTTTCAAATTCGCGAAAAGCACATCGTGGTTCTATTTTTATAATGCTGAAAAGGCATCACACATGAGCTGTGCCGACACAACGGCCGGAACGGCTGTTGCCGATGCAAACGCGAAGTGCGGGAAGGTGTCGCATTCGATGCGCTCCAAGCGTCGGCGCAACTGTAGGAAACGACGGCAAATAAAAATAGTTCCGTTTTCTTATGAGCTTATAGATTTACCTTATCTACCTCGCCCGAACGGTGCCGGGTTGATCGCGTCAGGTTTTGTATCGGCCCCGCGCGGCGCTGGCTGGCGACCAGCTTTCGACGAATGCGTGCGGATTCCAAACGGGTCCGGGACCGCTCCCCGGCGGATCGCTCCAGAGTCGTTCGTGCCGATACGATGTGCCCGGCCAGAGCCGCTAGGCTCTCAGCGAGCGCGGGGCAAGATGAAGCCAAACATTGGGGTTCGGGACGGATAAACGGCCGTCGATCTCAGACTACATTCAACTGGGAGGGATATTGCGGTGTGATGGGAGCGAGGAAGGTCGTTCGACGTTATGGCCGATCGTGATCCCTTTGCCTCAGGTTCCATCAGGGTTGCGGCTGATGGGCCCACCGGCACGTAACTCATCGGCGGCGCCGCCTGCAATGACTTTGAGAATCTCGTCGTAGCATTGAGCCGCGAGTTGATGCTCGGCCCGCTGATGCCGATGGCGAACCAGCGCAATACGGCGTCGAACGACAGGATCGCTCAGTTGTGTGAGCGTCACATCGGCATTTTCCAAATCTCGCGCGTAGAGGCGCGGCATTATCCCCACCGCGAGACCGGCCTGAACAAGCCCGTAGAGCGAGGCAATCTGTTCGACGTGGTAGCGGGGGGACGCAGCAAGCGCGTGTTGGCGTAGCGCAGAGGCACTAAGAGTCGCAATGCTGCCTTGCCTGAAGTGCGCCACGTCTTCGCTTGCGAGAGCGCTCCATGGGACCGTCTTTTCCCGTGCAAATCGATGTTGCCGGTTGACGACGAGGACCAATTCGTCTGTCATGAGATGCTCAATCTCAAGATCATCAGCAGGCTCGTAGAGCACGGCCATAACAAAATCGAGTTCACCCGAGCGCACCTGACCGATCAATGTACCCGCCGTCCCGTCGCTGATGTGAAACTTTGCCGCGACGCCCGTGGCCTGAACATCCGCGACCGCGCGCGCGAGTATGTGCATGGTCGAAGGTGTAGCGCCAACTCGAACGCTTGCTCGGTGTCCTGAGACCGCGGCACGCATGTCGCCGAAAGAATGTTCCGCAGTGTGCAGCAAACGTTCGGCGTGGGGAAGAAGTTGCTTGCCGGCGGATGTCAACGTTACTTTGTGCGTCGTGCGTTCGAACAGTCGCACGTCGAGTTGCGTCTCAAGTTGTCGGATCGCCGCGCTTAGTGCGGGCTGGGTGATTGCCGCTGCGTCGGCCGTCCGGCTGAAACTGCCGAGCCTCGCTAGCGTTATAAAAAAATGAAGTTGCCGCAAGGAAACCGTTTCTCGGGATGACATGGCGAGCCTTGGTTATAGACAGAAATTATAAAATTATAAAATCAAATCATTTTTTTTATAAAGCGCTTTAATTTAAGCTTCGTCAATCGAGTCCACGTGCGCCGGCCCCGTCTCAATGACCAGCGTCGGTTCAGCACCGGCAACATCGACGCAAAACGTACATATTCGTGCGGAAGAACGAGGATCAACTGTGAAGCTCATATATCTGCTAGGGGTCATCCCCCCCGCCGCATTTTTTAGCGGCGGCCTGATCGCCCAACATGTTGATGAACTGGTTGGAGGTCTGCCGTTTCTCCTGATGTGGAACACGTTTTCCTTACTGCTTTCTTCGATGGTAATGCTCATCATTTTTTTGTCTGACGATACAAACCGCGAGGGGAAAGCAGAATGAATTCGGCTCTTTGGATCATTGGATTTTTTCTGGCGTTCGCATTGCTTGTAGGCATACGAGCCAAAGGCGGAAAGAAAATGGAACTCGAGCAATGGGCGGTGGGTGGAAGAGGCTTCGGCGCCGTACTTGTATTCCTTCTGATGGCCGGCGAAAACTACACCACTTTCACATTTCTCGGGGCAAGTGGCTACACCTACGGCAAAGGCGCCCCAGCTTTCTACATTCTTGCGTACGGTTGCCTCGCGTTTGTTATGTCCTACTGGATGATGGCTGCCGTATGGCGATATGCGAAGCAGAACAAGCTGGTCTCTTTTTCAGATTTCTTCGCGAGCAAATACGACAGCCGCACTTTGGGCGTTCTCGTATCTATCGTTTCTGCCTTTGGATTGAATGCGCTGCTGGTCATCCAATTGCGTGGACTAGGGGTAATCGTGGCAGAAGCTTCGTACGGAGCGATATCGCCGAGCCTTGCGATCTGGATCGGAGCAGTCACGATCGTGTCGTACGTGTTGATTTCTGGCATTGCGGGTTCGGCCCACATCTCGATCTTCAAGGATGCGATCATTCTCGTCCTAGCCGTTTTTCTTGGAATATATCTACCTTTCCATTACTACGGTGGATTTACGCGGATGTTCCAGCACATCCAAACGACCAGCCCGGGTTTCTTGCGTCTTCCGGCGAAAGGCCAAAGTCTTTCCTGGTATAACTCGACGATCTTTTTGATTGCAGTGGGGTACTACATGTATCCGCACACGCTGACTGCAGTATATTCCGCGAAAAGCGTTCAAGCGGTACGACGGAACGCGTATCTCATGCCTCTGTATCAAGTAGTCCTTCTGTTCATGTTCTTTGTCGGATTCGCCGCGATCACGCAGGTACCGGGGTTACACGGAAAAGACACGGACCTGGCATTGCTAAGACTCGTCAAGCAAACTTTCGCGCCCTGGTTTGTCGGCATCATCGGGGGAGCAGGATTGCTGACCGCTCTTGTCCCGGCGTCGATGATCCTTCTGAACGCGTCTGTGATTCTGGCAAAAAATGTATATCAGCAAGGATTCTCCCCCCGGGCAACCGAACAGCGCGTCGCGCTTGTCGCAAAGATCGCGTTGCCGCTGTTCGCGCTCCTCGCGGTATTCCAGGTACTACGCGGGGGAGGCACCCTTGTTGAATTAAGCATCTTTGCTTCCGGCATGTTGAGCCAGATGGTGCCTGCATTCTTATTCAGCTTGTTGCCGCGCCCGTTCGGAAACAAGTATGGCGCATTCGCGGGGATTGCGGTCGGCACCGCGGTGCTCGGTTACGTATCTTTAACGAATGTAACCCTTGCGGACTTGTTGCCCTCGTGGCCCGTGGCATTGGTCGACATAAACGTGGGACTGGTCGCGCTTTTGTTGAACGCATTTACGTTCTCAGCAGTGAGTCTATGCACGCGGCGACTTGCACAGACGTCATCGAAAGCGCTTATTTCCTAGGAAAACGCAGGGGTCTTTTCAAAGACCTTCCGACATCAAACTATGAGAGAAAACTAGTATGTCAACCAACGCCGCTGTTCGCATCGAGCACGATCTCCTCGGCGAACTGGCCATTCCTGAGTGTGCCTATTACGGAATTCACACTTCTCGGGCGCTTGATAATTTCCCGATCACGGGAATTCCGATTTCATCGATGCCGGACTTGGTCCGCGCCCTTGCGTCAGTCAAAGCAGCAGCAGCCTTGGCGAACAAGCAGTTGTCTCTCCTGCCGGATGATAAGGCGGACGCAATCGTTGAGGCCTGTTACGAAATCCGTGCAGGCAGATGGCATGAACAGTTTGTCGTCGACGTCATACAGGGAGGCGCGGGTACGTCTACCAACATGAATGCGAATGAAGTCATCGCAAATCGCGCACTTGAGTTAATGGGGTACTCACGAGGCACCTATGCGCGGCTCCACCCGAACGAACATGTGAACCTGTGTCAAAGTACAAATGATGTCTACCCGACAACCGTCAAGGTTGCCTTGTATGCCGCATCGACAGGGTTGGTGGAAGTGCTTCAGGCCCTGCGTAAATCCCTCGACCGGAAGGCGACGGAGTTCGCTGACATTCTGAAAATCGGTCGTACGCAGCTCCAGGATGCGGTCCCTATGACACTGGGGCAGGAATTTGCGGCTTTCTCGACGATGGTCGAAGACGATGAGCGCCGGCTGATCGAAGCGATGAAAGGGTTATGCGAGATCAATCTCGGTGCGACCGCGATCGGGACCGGTATCAATGCACATCCGGATTACTCCGCCCTGGTCTGTCAGCATTTGAGACGAATCACCGGCATGCCGCTGCTCACGGCGAAGAACCTCATCGCCGCCACTCAGGACGTGAGTGCATTTGTTGAGCTGTCTGGGGTGCTCAAACGTATTGCCCTGAAGCTGTCAAAAATCTGCAATGATCTCCGGCTGCTATCTTCCGGGCCTCGTGCAGGTCTCAATGAAATCGGTTTGCCGCCGGTGCAAGCTGGGTCGAGCATCATGCCGGGAAAGGTCAATCCGGTCATTCCCGAGGTGGTTAACCAGATTGCGTATGAAGTCATTGGAAACGATTTGACCGTGAGTTTCGCCGCAGAAAACGGACAGCTTCAGTTGAATGCTTTTGAACCGGTAATCGCAAATAGTCTGTTCAAAAGCATCAAACATCTCCGCGCGGGCTGTCTGACGCTTACATCTCGATGCATCGAAGGGATTACCGCAAACGTCGATGGGTTGAAGCGGACGGTTGAAAACTCCGTTGGTGTGGTGACGGCCCTTAGTCCGTTTATTGGTTATGCGAACGCCACCTTAATCGCGCGGGAAGCGTTGGATAGCGGACGAAGCGTCCATGAGCTCGTGTTGACGAAGGGCTTATTAAGTTCGACGGAGCTTGAGCGCATTCTTTGTCCGTCGGTTATGACGAGACCCAATCTGGTTGTTTGGAAAGGCGAGCGCAATGAGAACAGATGAATACAGAAACCCGGAAGCGGTGACGTCCACCCACTCCGATGACCCGGAAATAGTCAAAACTGAAACTGGATACGTGACGCTACCCATCGGCGAAGACGTGTATAGAACCTACGCTACGCTCATGGCGCTGCCGATCGTACAGCAGGCGCTGCGTGACATTCATGCAGACGACGCTCGAACCTTCGACGAGCAGAAAACCATCACAGAGATTCCGGCGCCGCCGTTCAAGGAGGCGCCGCGAGCCACGTTCTATCTTGGCCTGTTGAAAGCGGCGGGATTAGTCGATGCTTATCTTGACACTGAGGGTAATGTTATCGGCGTTCGAAGAGGTATCCCAGACGGCCCTACGCTGGTAGTTTCCGCGCACCTTGATACGGTTTTCCCAGTGGGAACTGATGTCACCGTAAAGGAGCGCGACGGACGCTATTTCGCGCCTGGACTCAGGGACGATGCGCGAGGACTCGCCGCACTCCTGTCTGTCGCCCGCGCTCTCTGTCGTAGCGATATAACGACGGTGGGCACGATTATGTTCGTGGGCACAGTTGGAGAAGAAGGCGCAGGAGACCTCCGGGGCGTCAAAGCTCTATTTCGTGAACACACTGGTATCGATGGGTTCGTCACCCTCGACTACGGACCGTCCGATGCGGTTGTTACACGAGCCACCGGAAGCCGTCGCTACGACGTTATTTTTCGTGGAAAGGAAGGGCACAGTTTTAATGCTTTTGGGCTACCGTCTGCAATCCACGCAATGGGCCGGGCAATTGCGCGGATCTCGTGTCTGGAAGTACCTCGCTTGCCCAAGACCAGCTTTAATGTCGGCACTGTGCGCGCCGGAACATCGGTAACGTCCATCGCCGGTGAGGCGAGAATGGGTCTTGACATTCGGTCGAACGATTCGAACGAACTGCTAAAGATCGAAAACACTATCGTGGCTGAAATTAAACAGGCCGTTAAAGAAGAAACGCTTCGCGACCCAGACCATCCGATCACGGTTGAGATGGTGCGGGTTGGCAACCGGCCCGCAGGGGCCAACCCGGACCAGGCGAAGATCATACAGGTGGCTCGACATGCGTCCCTGATGGCCGGAATACCGATCAGAGCACTCGTAGCCACGAGTACCGACGCGAACGTCCCGATTTCGCTGGGAATCCCAGCGATGATGATCGACCCCGGCGGCACTGGCGGCGGTGAGCATTCCCTGGGCGAATGGTACGACCCGACAGACGCTTACGTGGGAGCACAGCGGGCACTGCTGATCATCCTCGGTCTGGTCGGCATTCACGACTCTGCCGGGATCGACCTTGCCCCACTACTGGAGAGACGCTGTATCTGAGCTTGGCGTTGGCACTCCTCAGAAAGCAACTTTGACTGATTCTGCGCCCGCATCAAGCGGGTGCTTCTTATAGACCTCCTTTGATGCATACATCGGCGCGCTTACGCGTGTTCACGCTCTTTTCAGTCGGTTACGTTCTCTCCTACCTATACCGCGGGCTGAATCTGGGGCTCGCGCCTTACCTATCGAGTACATTCAGGTTCTCCACTGCTGAACTGGGAACAATAACCAGCGTTTATTTTCTCGGATTCGCGGGTGCTCAGATTCCGGCGGGCATGATGCTGGATCGTTTCGGGCCCCGCCGAGTGGAATCAGCGTTGTTGGCGGTCGCCGCCGTCGGAGCACTTATGTTCGCGATGGCAAACGGATTTGGCATGATGCTAGTCGGTAGACTTCTGATAGGAGTCGGGGTCTCAGTGTGCCTGGCTGCCGCGTTCAAAGCGCTCTCCGAGCAGTTTCCTCTGACGCAACTCCCTCTTCTTAACGGCATGGTCTCTGCAATCGGTGGATTGGGCGGTGTGTTTGTGGGGGCCCCGCTAACCAGCCTTCTTGAAGTGGTCTCCTGGCGCTCATTATTCTTCTCGCTTGCTGCGCTGACTGTGCTGACGGCTTTGACGATCTGGTTTGCGGTTCCTGACAAAGGAAAGGTAAGAACAGACCACGCAGTTGTTCCAAAAATCAACGATTCGTGGTCTATTTTCCGGAGCCGGGCTTTCTGGCGGCTTGCTGCATTCCCGGCGGCAACTCAGGGCGTGCTCTACGCCATACAATCACTCTGGGTCGGCCCGTATTTACGTGACGTAACCAGGCTCGATGCTGCGGCCTCGGGGAAAATCGTGTCGATCTTAAGTCTTTCATTGATGGCTGGATGTGCGACTCTTGGTGCTCTAGCGCGGGTGTTGAGTAAGCGAGCGGTTAGTATTCGCTCTCTTTGCAACGCTTGCATGTGCATCTTCGTGCTTGTTCAATTGCTGATTCTCAGTGAAGTTCATATTGCGAACTATGTTATCTGGGCAGTATATGGATTCTTCGGAGGTTCCGGCATACTCTGCTATACCGTATTCGCAGAGCGCGCACCGTCGGCGCTGATCGGGAGGCTAAACACGGCGATGACGCTGCTGATTTTCAGTACCACATTTCTGCTGCAGATCGCCATCGGGTGGATACTCAACTTTTGGCCAACGCATGGAGGCCAGTATCCCGCGATAGCCCACAAGGTTGTCTGGGTTGGACTAATTAGTTTTCAGGTGTTGTCCGCCATCGCGTTCATTCGTCCCGTGCGTCAATCGTTTTCTGAGGAAGCAGTGCCGCTCGGTTAACACTTCCGACAAGTTGTTGGATCTGTTTTGATGTTGGCCCTCGCGGCGTGGATGGCAACATTTAAATCCACGTTGGGCTGACAAAGAGTTCAACGCTGTGCCTTTAAGCTAAATTACGATCAAGGGGAGCCGCTTGCACATCAGACTTGCTAACGTCCGCATCGTTTCGCCGGCGTTGACCGTTCCTGAACCGCCCCGGGCCGGTTCATTCTTGCTACACGTGAACGCGAACGCGCTCCTCTTATCGCATTGCATGCCGGCTTCGCGACTTATAGTCGCGGATGAATCGACGACGCATATCGATCGCAGTCCGAGTATGAAATACGTCACACGTTTTGACACTCAACTTCTCGAATGATTACCTTGCGCGCCGATTGCTAACGATTGCGTGCTGGTGTCGACTGACCGTTTGTGGCCGAGAGCTGCCTGTCGCGCGCGTTCGCGACAGTAACACCAAAACGTACCATTTATTGTCGCTGCTGAGCTCCAAATTAGCGGTTTCCGCGCCTCTGAACGCAACATCTCTGTAGGTACCATTGAAACGGTGACTTATCTTTAAGTTAACTAATTTTCCTTAAAAATATTGGGGATCACTAATAAATGACAAGATGCTCTCCTCCGGCACATCCTTCCGCTATCCCGTATGGAAGCCTTATGGAAGCGCCAGACCTGAGCAGAAGCCGTGCTGGTCGCGTTGCGCGTGTTCAGGTTGGTTGCCGCGTCAGCCATGTACGCAGTTCAGCCCAACGTCGGCGCGTTAAGCCGTTGCTCGCGATTTCCTCGTCTAAGGTGACGGTACCCGCAGCAATCGCAGCCTTCAGTTGAGTGACGTTTTCGATTCCCGACGCGAGCAATAGCGCCCGCGTGCTCACCCGCAGTCCAGCAAAAGGTCCGAGCGCTGTGACATCACGGGTGACCCCGGCTTTGGCATGCTCGACCAATTGATCGGCGAGCGTGATCCAGTACGCCGGTGCGGCAATCATACGGTAGTAAAAACCGAGCGTCTTACGATGCTCGGGCTCAAGCAAGGCGGGGTCTTCCCGAGCACGCTGCGCAATGAGCGCGCAAACCATCTTGAATGACGACATCGAAGGTCGCAGGCAGGCGCGGTCGCCTGATGTCAAATGACACAAAGTCGTCCTCCCCCAAAGACCAGTTTATAAGGCGCAGCGGGCAGGTAAGCGGTAAGCCAGCGGCGTTGTATCCGGCAAGCGTGTGCGTCGGGACAATCTCCTCCATGTTCAACAGGATGGAGATTGGTCATGGTGGGGATGGTCGTAAAACAATCGCGTAAGGAAGTGGAATGGCGGCAGCGGCTGGCCCGGTTTGCCACGTGTGGTCAGCAGATCAAGTCGTTCTGCAAGGCGGAGTTGGTTTCGGAGGCGACGTTTTACCGCTGGCGCAAGCAGTTGGCCGAAAGAGGTGACGCGACGCCGGCAGTTGGCTTCGTCGACGTCGGCGTGATGTCATCGACGCCCGAAGCGCAGTCGATGACGCAGGATCAGTTAGCCAGTGCGGCGCTGGAAGTTCGCCTCGACCTGGGCGATGGCGTGGTCTTGCACATCGTGAGGCGCTGATGTTCTTTCCCGAAGGGCAAATCCGCGTGTTCGTGTACGGTCGGCCAGTCAGCATGCGCCTGTCCTACGATGGCTTGTATGCGCTGGCCAAACACACGATGCAGCAGGACCCACTGTCAGGCAATCTGTTCGCCTTCATCAACCGGCGCGCCAACCAAATCAAGGTCCTGTACTTCGATCGCAGCGGCTGGTGCGTGTGGGCGAAGCGACTTGAGAAAGGTTGTCTTCTGAGCAACTGGGACCATGTGAGTACGCGTGAAATGGACTGGACCGGCTTGAAACTTCTGCTCGAAGGAATCGAGCCAAAACGCGTGCGGCGGCGCTATCAAAAAACCGCGCCGGCGCCGCAAAATGTGAGCACAAACGCGGGCGCATAAAATACAATTTCTACATGCCATCCGATCTCGATTGCGCCCAACCCATACCTGCACAAGCGCCCGCGCTGACGCCTGCGCAGCTGGCCGATCTGGTCGGCAAACTGGAGCGCGAGAACATCAATTTGCGACGCCAGGTGGCCTGGTTTCAGCCTCAGATCTTCGGCCAGAAAAGCGAGAAGCGCCATCCTGATCCAGAAGGTGTTCAGGGTATTCTTGGCGTGGGTTTCGACGCCATTCCCGAGACGCCGCTGCCGGCTAAGAAAGCGGTGGTGGCCGGCCACGAGCGCGAGCGCAAGACCAAGCCGGTTGGCGCCGACGAATCGAGTTTGTTCTTCGATGAGAAGCGTGTGCCGGTGGAAGTGATTGCCGTCCCCAACCCGGACATGGAATTGCTCAAGCCCGATCAGTACGAAGTGATTGGCGAGAAAGTCACGCACCGCCTGGCGCAGCGTCCCGGCAGCTATGTCGTGCTCAAGTACGTGCGCCCCCTGATCAAGCGGAAAGACACGCAGGCGCTCTCGTGCCCGCCGGCCCCTGTCGGCGTGATCGAGGGCAGCCGAGCCGACGTCAGCTTCGTCGTTGGCATGGTGATCGACAAATTCGACTACCACTTGCCGCTGTACCGCCAGCACCGCCGACTCGATGATGCCGGGATCAAGGTCAGCCGGCCGTGGCTGACCCAACTGATGCAATCGAGCGTGGCGCTGCTCGAACCGGTCTACGATGCACAGCTCGATTCGATACGTGCCAGCCGTGTCAAGGCGATGGACGAAGTGCCGATCAAGGCCGGTCGGGCGAATCCGGGCAAGATGAAGACCACCTATTTCTGGCCGATCTACGGCGAGCGCGACGAGATTTGCTTCACGCACTCGCCAAGCCGCGCTGGCCAGCATGTGCGCGACATGCTCGGGCTGTCGCCGCCGGAGGACGCCGTGCTTCTAAGCGACGGCTACGCCGCCTATGCCAGTTACGCCAAACAGGTCGGGCTGACGCATGCGCAGTGCTGGGCGCACGCGCGCAGGGAGGTGTTCGAAGCAAAGG
>NZ_MTHB01000113.1 GCF_002220365.1 Caballeronia sordidicola
CTCCCCGCTCGCCTGCATTTCACTTCCCGGCACGCAATGCGACTGCAGCGACAAATACCCGGGGTTATACGCTTTCGCCTCTTTCTTCGGCAGCGTATAAGCAATCCGGCATTGTTCAACCGGACCGTTTCCCCACTTCACCGTCAGCGCGCCCTGATCCTCAAGACCGCGTGCAAATATTCTGCTGTCCTGACCGACCACGCCCACGCTCTTGCCTTGTTCGTCTTCCACACTCGCTCCAAAGGGTAACGCTCCACCACCCAGTTTCGGCGCCTGAATCAATGCAGCCCGTCCACTCACCGTCTCGTACTTCATCATCACTATAGAACCTGCGCGCGGCGCCACTTGCGCTGACGTCGATTTAAATTCGACATCGGTGGACGTGCCCTTCGGGTCAATATCCACTTCGTTCATGCTGTACGGCGACAAGTACGGAACCACCGCATAACCGCGTGAATCCACCTTCGTTCCCGGTGAGCTCGTCACCATTGCACCGGCCGCGGCAGGGGCTTCAATAATCCCGATCGTGTCGCCCACCGTCTGCGATAACGTCACCCCGCCCGGGTGCGCCACCACCGAACCCTGCACGCCCGCCGACACCTGACGCGTGCCGCCACCCGCGCTCGCCGAGGCATTGAACGTCGCGTAAGGCGCGCGATACGTCGCGCTCGCCCCCGCGTTGCCATTGTTGGCCGAACTGCCGCCCGCGTTATACGTGCCGTATCCGTTGTACGAGAACTGGTTCGTTTCACCCAGCGAACCACTCACGTTCGCCTGCATGTTCGTCGCGCCGTCGGACGTGTGCGAGGCGTTCGTGGTCAGCATCGGCGCATGCGCCTTGTGGCCCAGCGGAATGGTCGTGCTCAGCATGAAGTCGTTCGACATCTGGCCGTCCATCGAGCGCGTGCGCCCAGCCGTCAGGCTGTACGTCCCGTATTTGAACGCGTTGGTGTAGCCGGCCTGGAACAGCGTGTCGGCGCCACCCCGGTTCCAGTAGTTCTGCGACGAGCCCGTCACGAACATCGTGCCGTGATCCCCCAGCTTCTGGTTCACCGACACCTGCATACGATTACGCTGTCTGTAAATCGAGTTGATATCACCACCGTGGTCCGCAATATCCCTCACCGTCGCTGCATCGTTCAGGTTCATGTACCCCGCCGTCGAGAAACGATACGCGGCCACCGACACGTTCGTGTCGGTGGCCGCGATGAACTTGCTATAGCCCACGCGCAAGCTCGTGCCGTGCATCGACTGCGCGTTCGGGATGCTGGTGAACGCGCCTGTCACGTCCATCGAGAACGCACCAATGCCCGTGTTCAACGCACCACCCACGTTTATCGCGCCATAACCGCTCGACGCCACCGCGCCGCCATAAGCGGTGACGGTGTTGGTCAGCCCACGCTGGATCGTGAACTGCGCGAAGACGGGTTTGGTATCGAGCGAATCGTTGCGCAGTTGGCCGGCGGTCGCGCTAAACCGCGTGACGCCGGGGCGCAGCAATTGCGCCACCGATGCAAACGGCACCGTGAACTCCTTGCTGCGGCCATCGGCTTCCGTCACGGTCACCACCAGGTCGCCACCGTAGCCGGTCGAGTACAGATCGCTGATTTCAAACGGGCCTGGCGCGACATTCGTTTCCTGCAACACCTGGCCGTTCTGGCGGATCGTCACGCGTGCGTTCGTTTCCGCCGTGCCGCGCACGACCGGCGCGTAACCGCGCATCGATTCAGGCAGCATGCGGTCGTCGGTGGCCAGTTGCACACCGCGAAACGACACGCTGTCGAAGATCTCGCCGGTCGTGCTCGCATCGCCCACGGTCAACTGCGAGCCCAGTTTCGTCACGTCGCGCTGCGCATAGGTCGCGATGTTGTCGAATTGCGTCTTTCGTCCCGTCGCAGCCGACACCGACGATTGATGGCGGATATGCCACGCGCCAAGGTTCACGCCCGCGCTCAAGCCCAGATAGCTCTGGCTGGAACCCACGCCCGATCCCGCCGTGTGATACGTGTTCGCGTTGTAGCTCAGGAAACCACCGTTGACGCCCTGCTCCCACTGCTCGGGCGGCACATAACCGCGCGCCGAATTCTTCATGAACGCCTGCGGCACGCTCAGTTCGAGCGTCTGCTGCGTGAAGTCGAAGTCGAGCGTCGCGCCCGGTACGGCCGTGGCAATGTCATCGCAGGTTTCTGCGTTGGCGGCCGTGTTTGCAGCCGTGTTTGCAGCCGTGTTTGCAGCCGCCGCAGCGGCCTTCGCAACGCTACGTCCCGCGGCCGTATCAGCCTTTGCCAGATCAACACCCGCACGCTGCAGCAGCGCGCGGCTGAAACAAGGCTTTGCGCCCAGCTTGCCGTCAGTTGAAACAAAGCGAATGTCTTCACGCGCCAGACGCGCACCATTGACGATCAGGTCGACCGAATAAGTGCCCGGCGTCACCGCGTTGCCGCGCGCGAAACGGCTGGTATCGACTGCGCTGCCCGCCTCCCCGCGCAGGTACATGTTGTCGAAACTGACTTCATCGACGGCACCGCCCTGGGTTTGCGGCGTTGTCGCGGCATCCGCCACGGCTTGAGGAATCGCACCACACGCCATCATCGAGAAAGCAATTGCAGCAAGCGGCTTCAGGCGCAGCCGGAATGCGACCGGGGACTGAGCATTGAATACGGTTTGAGCAGAGAGTTTCATGATCCAGCCTGCGATGAGTGGGGCAATTCAGACGCGACTCGACCCACCGGGCTGTTCGGGACAGTCCGTTCGGTAAAACGCGCGTTGCGTGTTGGGGGAAGGCGTCGGCTCGGTATGGCCCGCGACACCTTCAATCCGCCCCGGTGAGGGGCGAAGACTTACGGCCAGTCTTTCAACCGGCTTTACAGAGCTTTACGGAGCAATAGGCGCATCGAACGGCAGGGAGCCGCCGAAATCGCTGATACCTTGGTACTTGACGTGCGCGTTGGCAGGAACCGCCCTGAGGTTCTTCACCGGGAACTGCGCGGTGCCACGCGGCTCGACCATGCCACCGATGTCGTTCGTATAGGTCTGGCCAGCACCCATCACGTCGATCTTGCTGAACGACACGTAGTACGCCGTCGGGTTCGTCGCCTTCACGTCGTAGCCTTTGTTGTCGGCCGAGGGCACCAGCTTCCAGGTTACTTTCGAGGGCGCTTCGTCGGCCGTGCCGGGCAAGCCCTTCGGACGCGCAAACACCTTGATGCGCGTGCGAAACGCAAACTGCAGCGTGTTGGTGTCCGAGGTCTTCGCGATCTTGGGCGGCACGTCGAGCACATTCAGCCAGAACACCGACTCGCGATCCTGCGGCAACGCGTCACCCGTGTACATCATGCGCAGCGTCTGCGACTTGTTGGCATCCATGCGGAAGATCGGCGGCGTCAGCACGAACGGCGCGCTCGCTTCACCCGGCTTCGCGTCCGCATTGCCCTTGTCCATCCACACCTGCACCAGCGAGGGCTCAGCGCGATCGTTGGTGAGCTTGAGCGTCACCTCACGATTTTCAAGGGGATACACCACCCGCGTGCCGCCCACGGTCACGCTGGCGCCCGCACTGCCGGCCAACAGCGCCGCGACCAGACCCAAACCACATGCAATACGACTAATGGACTTCATGATTGGTGCATCTCCGTGAAAAACGTATCTCGATATTTCGGTAAAAAAACAGGCATCTGCACTCGCAGACACCTGTCAGTCAGGCTTACTGGTAGTCGACCGTGTACTGGACCGAGGTGTTGACCGGGCCCGCTGTGGCCTTGCCGGTGGCGTAGTACTCAGCGAAGTACTTCAGGTTCGCGTCACCCGACACAATCGCCACGCCGTTGCCAGCCATATCGTTGTTTGCACCCGTGACGACGTTGATCGGCAGATGCGATGCATTCAACAAACGAACCTGGACGTTCTGCGCACCGGCAGGTGCCTGGTTCGTCAGGTAACCGGTGCTCTGGTCGATCGTCGGGCCGTTTTCGAAACGCGCGACGGCCTTCGTTTCGGTCGAGCAGCCGCTCAGCGCGAAAGTCAGGTCGGTGGCAGCTGTCGTGCCGGCCGTTGCGCCCGCTGAGCTCAGCGTGCTGTCGGTCACCGTCGGCAACGTGACGTTCTTGTCAGCGGCGCCCACCGTCTTTGCATCGATCGAGCAGGTCGTATCGGTCACGGCGCCCGTGAAGGTGATCGTGCCGTCAGCAGCGCTTGCGCCGCTCGAAGCGAGTGCCATCGTGGCCAGGGTTGCAGCAGCAGCGAGGGTGGAGAGAAATGATTTCATGAACGTTTCCAGTAGAGAAATGAATGCGGGTTTGTAGACACTTACAGCGCTTAGGACTACTTCGTCCTGTCATGCTGAGCGCGCAGTGCGAGCCACCTGTTTTTTTCATCGTCTGGATTCGTGTGGGAGGCGATGAACCGGTTCGTCTGCGAGTGAATGAATATTAAGACCGGGTACCTCGGATGACCCTCGGAACTCTCTTAAAGAATTAGGACAAAATTGAGAGTTCCTAAGAGCGAAATGGTGCGTGTGGGTGGGATGGGCGCGGTCATGGACGCCTAAAAGCCCAAAGGCGTCCGCGATGCGGACGCCTTTGGGCTTT
>NZ_MTHB01000218.1 GCF_002220365.1 Caballeronia sordidicola
CCGTTCTCCGTGTGACCACAGGCCTATAACCATGTTGATCAGTTTTCCTTTCCTGCCAGGGTCTGCCAATGGCAGTGCAGACAGCTACGAGCAAGCCGCGCTAAGCGAAATTTCCGGGCTTGACGATTACGAGTCCCCGCATGGCATTTATCCGATAAGTCGCGATCGTCGATGGCATGGAGGCGTTCACCTGACACCCAAGCTTGTCAATGAACCTGTTCGCGCAATCGCCGATGGCACGGTTGTGGCATACCGAGTTGCTTCAGATTCGTTGGAAGGTCATGACACGGGTTTTGTCTTGCTTAAGCACGAGACGGAAACCGGGCAAGGGCGATCGATCACATTCTATTCGCTGTATATGCATCTCATGAATCGGGCGGACATGAAGACCAAGCCTGCACTGCGAAGACAGTTGGTGTCGCTTATGGAGGCGCCGACAGCTGCCGCTCAGAGCGATGGCAAGACGAAGGTTTACCGCAAAGACATTCTCGGTTACCCCGGCCAGATGTTCGGGCATCGGATGATCCACTTTGAAGTCTTCATGACCGATGCGGATTTCAAGGAGTACTTCGGCAAGACACAACTGGACAATCGGGCTATCAGTGCAACGAGCAGCGAAGAGCCGTGGGGCGATTGCTACTTTGTCATTCCTCCCGGTGCGTTCTATTCGAAGCCCGATAAGGCGAGCGCCGAAGCGGGGAGAAGCGAGCAGACGTTATTTGCACGGATTCGCTTTGATCGAGGGACGAAGTACACGACCGTTTGGCGTGACGAGGGGGCAGGAAAGGCGCCTGTGCTGATTACGTCTGCCGCCGGGGTACCAGCGCCGAACTATGAGTACGACCTCTACAAGACGGCGACGAAGCTTTATCCAGACTGCGCAAGTGCCGGATATGAGTTGCTTCGTTTCGGGCGCGTGATTGGGCCTGACAAGGATCGACTGCCTGCTGATAAGTCCGCGAACTGGCAATCGGTTTCCTTCGCTGCGCAGCAGACGGGTTACGTTAATCTGAGCGACGCTCGAATTCATAAGCTGTCTGACGCCGACTTTCCGTGGTTCATGGGCTGGACGAAGGTCAGCGAAGGCGCGGGTGCCTTGTCCGACGATGGCTTATGTGACGCAAAGGTCATTCTCGATCTACTTCAGGAAGCGAATAGCGCTGATGCACCGAAGGCAGGTGCGGATCAAGATCGGCTAGCCGCGTATTTGCGCGACCACGAAGACGTGCGTCAGAAGCTGCGAGGATTGATTTGCGAGGCGCCGACTGAATGGGACAAGAGCACTAACCATAAGCGCTT
>NZ_MTHB01000249.1 GCF_002220365.1 Caballeronia sordidicola
CGAAGCGTCTCGACATCGACCGCGCCATCCACTTTGACCATTGCACGGCCGATTCGAACTTCGATCGTGCCGCCCTGGGATGTCGCCTTCGCCTTATCCGGTTCGATCAACGCCTCTGGCGCAACCACGCTCGCTACGTCTGTCACCACGCTCACGGGAATGAGCCCGCCAACCTTGCCCTGCTGTTTAACCCTATGCTCTCGTCGCCATCTGAACAGCAGATTAGCGTTCAAGCCGTTCTCACGAGCAAGACTTGAAACCGAGACACCGGGCTCACAGGCCGCATCGACCATTCGGCGCCGAAACTCCGGACTATGATTCGGGCAGCCTTTACGACTGCCCGAGCGCGATTTTTCTAATGTCAAAGTGGTTCCCACCATTCAAGTAGTGGGAACCACTTTGGCGTCTCATGGTAGCGAGATCAAGTGCGGCCCTCGCGCGACGCTTACGTCGATCAGCGGCGCTCCATCGTGTAGCCCGACATAATCCGGAGGGGTAAATAGTAGCGCAGGATCTGCGCTTCGAGTTCAACTCCGATGGTCATGGGTCATTTCCTGTGCAGTGAGTAGTAGTACGAATGTCACGGAAGACCCGACGGCGCAGTGGCCCGAGGCGTACGAAGCCCGGACAGACGCAGTGGCAGAAGTGGCAATGCTCAGCCACAGGTGTGGCGCTGGTGGGTACTGCTGCTCTGGCAGCCGACGTCGTCGAAGTCGGTGCCAGTTACCGTCATTATTTAGTCGACCCTGGACAATTGGTTTTGTCGGCCGGTGGTGTAGTCGCTGGGGTCACATGTGAACGGCCGAGTTCAGCAGCAGGGCCAGCATAAAGGCGTAAAAAAACCGCAGCTTCCTGAGAATCATCCGCAGGTTGTGGCCGGCGCCGCACAGCACCGCGTGCATCGCATCGCCCAGTGCACCTTTGAGCCAGTTCCGATCGAGTTTGCCATCCGTCTTCATGTGCCCGATAGCCGGCTCGATCGCGCTGCGCCGTCGAATCATCGCCCGTAGTCCACGCGTGATGCCACGCCTCAAACCAGGGTGATAGATCTTCACGCCATCGATCGCGACGCCCTTGTAGCCCCGATCCACAATCGCCACTTCCGGGCTCACATCACTCAAGATTGCCGCCTGCTCCAACGCCTCAGCCAGCGTATGACCATCGTATGGATTGCCCGACATTGAGCGAGCGCCAACGACCAACCCTTCCTTGTGAGTCGTCGTGATGGACACCTTCACGCCAAATTCATATGGTGTGCGAATCTTACCTTTGGCCAGACACTCGACTTCCGGTGCATGCAGCGCATAAAGCTTGTTCTTATCCTTGGGCTTCTGCGCCAGAATCCGCTTCGTACGGGCAATGAGTCCCAGCAGCGCCACGCGACCCGAGTCCGACGCTCGGTCGACTTGCCGTTGGACATCGCGCATCACCCGGCCCACACGCGAGCGCAGCGTACGCAAGCTCTTTCTCATGCGCTTGTACTGCTTGGCGTGCGCGTAGCGGCCAATCTGCACGGCCAGGCGCGGCGCCTCGCGGTTGTAGTTCTGTCTGAGCTTGAGTCCATGGCGCGCAGCGGCTTTGACCAGATGTTCACAACACCGCTCCAGCAAGCGTGAATCGGTTGGATGGGCAATTGCTTTGGGCATGACCGTCGTGTCGACGATCACGCGCTTCACGCTCGACGCCTTGATCACGCCGGCACGTTTAGCGGCCTCAATCGTCGCCGCCAAAAACTCTTCGACGCCCGCTTCACCGAGGCGTTTGCGCCAGCGTGTCAGGCTCGAAGGATCAATCGGCGGCTCGGTTTGCAGGAACGTCTCGCCAGTGAAGACCTGCCAATAAGGGTTCTCGACCCATTGCCAAACGACCTCCTCATCAGACAGGTCAAATGTGTGTTGCAGATAAAGCAGGCCCGCGATCAGGCGCGGTGATGTCGCTGGTCGTCCGGCACCAGACACGAAGCTCTCGCTCATCGCGGCGCCCAGGTGCTCCCAATCGATTAAGCCAGCCAAGCGCACCAGAGGATGCCTCAAATTGATCTGCTCAAGCAGCGGTTGGCGGAAAAAATCTCGCTCTGTCACACGTGCTTTCGGACCCATTCGAACCTCGTCAGAATTTGCAGGGTTTCGAACGTTAATATGCCCATATCCTGCAATTCCAGCAATCCGGTTTCGCCCTTAAACGCTTGCCAGTAAAGGATTTGACGATTGTTCAGGGCGGACTATTTACCAGTACATTGAGTTGGGGATGCTCCGCGATGACCTGCTGAACGAACGCCTAGACCTTGGCCGCCACAGTCACGTCAAGGACGTAGGCGGCCATCCACTCGCGACCAGCAATTGCTTCGTTCAGCACCCGCTGACGAAGTCCAGTGATGATGACGTGGTTTCCCGCATCATGCCATCGATGTACCAAGGCTTGCCGGCTGCCGGCATCCCCTTGTTTTAGTCGCGGAATTGGCATCAGAACATATGCACGATTCCAAATTGACCGCCAAAGACATCGCCGCCAGGTTCCGGAACATTTTGAGGAATCGGTGCTGAGCCATGGAGAAAGAATGCTGCGCCGTTGCGGTTGCTAATGTGAGTCGCCACAGCGTAAAGCGTGGTACGTTTCGAAAGATCATGCTGATAAAGTAAGCTCCCTTCCAATGCCCAAGGTTTCGCTACACTGCTCCCTTTCGAGTACATCACGCCCGTACCTACTCTGTCGAATGACGTCAACCGATAAAAGCCCGATATCGAATATATACTGTAATAAAGTCCGCGTTGGGTTGTTGTCGTGGGCGTGGTTCAAAATCCGTGTTTTTTGCGTTACACAGACGAGCTGATTCGTCCTGCGTTTTCAAGCAGGATTAATATGGAATGCAAATCTGTTTGAGGTCCGCGACCTCACACGATCAAGTTTGCCGAGGCTGAAGCGGACCGAGTCCGAGTAGTGTCAGCCAGTGCGGATGGTCCTGGCCGGTCATCGCTTCACGCGGACTTTTGCCGCGCCGCTCGCTGCACCGGCTGCGCATGAAGCGACGGTGATTGAAGAAGAACTGCAGCAGGCCCAGCCAGGCGCGGCTACCGTTCAGATGGCGCCGCAGCGTCAGGCAGTTGCGCA
>NZ_MTHB01000104.1 GCF_002220365.1 Caballeronia sordidicola
GCCTGATTGATCAAGGCGGTGCGCTCTTGCATAAGCCGTTGTCGAATTCGGTGCAACATCTGGACAGCCTGTTGTTCCTCGGTGTTGACAGCTACTGTTGGCATGTCCGGCTGACGAGCCGCCTCGCAAATGGCTGCGGCGTCACGGGCATCTGTCTTGGAACGCCGGACGAATGGTTTCACATATTGCGCAGGAATGAGCTTGATTCGGTGCCCGAAGCCAGCCAGTCGGCGCGCCCAATAGTGCGAACCAGCGCAAGCCTCTATCGCGATCAGGCAAGGCGACAGGTTTGCGAAATACTCGAGCACCTGAGAACGTTTGAGACGCTTCGTCAGTACCGCTGCGCCGACTGCGTTCACTCCGTGAACCTGAATGACATTCTTCGCAATATCGAGCCCGATCAGTTCTGCGCTCATGTTGGACCTCCTCATTGGAAAATCGTAATTATGCCCACCCCGAGGGGTGGGGAGTCCATTGCATTACTTCATGCCGACACCTTTGCAAAGTACGCCGTGGCTTTTCCCAATATGTCGCGCTCCATCTTCACGCGTGCCAACTCCGCGCGCAGCCGGGCAATCTCCATCTGTTCTGGAGAAACCTGTTTGCCTGCGCCGTTCAGCTTCCCAGCGGCATCGGCCTTCACCCAGTTGTGCAGCGTCTTCGGGCTGATGCCCAGTATCTTCGCCACCGCCGCCATGCTCTGGCCACCGCGGACCATACGCACCGCCTCCAGCATGAATTCCTGCGTATATCGAGCTCTCGGATTACCCATCTTTCCTTCCTCCTTGCGTGAGTTTTACACACTCAGCAAGGGATCCATTTTTTGCGGGCAAGCTCATTCATTAACGTGTGGACGTGAGCATACAACGCCCGCTATGCCGGCCAACTATTCGCCTTTCTATCGAAATAGATTGCCAGACGGCATCAGCGGTGCGTCTGTGAAGATCCGGACAAGACAGATGCGCGAGAAGTTACCGACTTGGGCAGCACTCTGAACGACCGCTTTATGAAAGGCTTTGGGACTGCTCCGGGTCGAGTTCTGCCCGACGCGGACCGATCAACGGCCGGCCCAGTTCGCCAGTTCAGCGTCGGACCGGCGTCGGCCATTAGCAGACGGCCGAGCCACCGTTGCTATGGTCTGAAGCTCACCTGATAGCGGCCGTTCGCTGTTGCGGCTCGTCTGACTCATTCAAAGTTGAACGTGCGCCGGTCGGTGTTCATTAGGTTTTTCGAACAGACGCACGAGGCCGACATCTAGCTGAGGACATCGCTTGGTTGCTATCAAACGTGTGGTGTTGCCAGCAGGCGCTGGATGACATTCGACAGGTTCTTGAACTTGACTGGTTTAATGAACTGCTCACAATGATGAAGCGCGATATCGCGCGAGGTTTCGGTGGAGATGTCGCCGGTTAAAATGATGACTGGCAGTTCACGATCCAGCTTCTCCCGCACATTCATCGCTGCCTGGACTCCATTCGTCCCGTTCGGCAGGTTATAGTCGGCCAGCACCAAGTCTGGCACGGCACCTCCTTGGGCCAGCCATTCGAGCGCGGCGGCACCATCAGGTACTCCCATCGTGTGGTGTCCCTCTTCACTGAAAACAAGTTTAAGTGCCTCGCGCACCTCGGGATCGTCTTCGATGATGAGAATCATGCCCGAACGATGCGCGCTTTCGGTCGCTTGCTGATCTGGCACTTGTTCGATCGCTTGCTGATCGGGCACTTGTACCGGAAGGGGCTGAGACTGCGTTAGCGCTCCCAGCGTCGGAAGGTCGATCTCGATAGCGAACGCTGACCCCTTGCCCGGTTGGGAGCGAACCTGCAATCGGCAACCTAGCAAATCAGCGATCCGTTGGACGATCGACAGACCCAGGCCGAGGCCCCGGCTACGCTCGCGCGCAGGGTTATCGATCTGATGATATTCCTGGAAGATCGCCTGAAGTTCTCCTTTTACGATCCCCACGCCCGTGTCCCAGACCTCGATGCTCAGCGTCCCATGGCGTCGCCGACAGCCCAGCAGTACCTTGCCGTGGGGGGTGTATTTCAAGGCATTCGACAGCAGATTCCGGATCACCTGTTCGAGAAGACGGGGATCGCTGTATAGCGTGAGACTGCAGCTCGCGACGTGGAGGACGATTCCCTTTGCTTGCGCCTGAAAGCTAAACTCATTCTTCAGCCGGTGCAGCAGATCGTTGACCGGGAAACTGACCATTTCTGCGTGGACCGTGCCCGCTTCGATTTGGTTGATGTCGAGCAGCGTATTCAGCATCTCAGACATCGCGCTTATCGTTTCATCGAGCCGCGTCAACAGATCCTGCGCTTTGTCACCCTCGACAGTCTTCGCCAGCAACCCTTGCAGCAAGGCAAGCGTCTGCAGCGGTTGGCGCAGGTCATGGCTGGCAGATGCAAGAAAGCGGGACTTCGCGATATTCGCCAGTTCGGCTTGCTTCCTGGCGAGTTCCAGCGCCTTCGCCGTACGCTTGCGTTCGGTGATGTCCGTAAAGGTGATCACCACCCCGCCCACCCCGCCGTCCTCGGTGCGATAGGGCAGTATCCGGCGAGTGAACCACATGTCGCCTTGCGTTTCGATCTCCCGCTCGACAGGCTCAAGGCTGTGCAGCACCGCGTGCGCATCGATCGGGAGCGCACCATCGGTCGCGAGCGAATTCAGGTCCGCAAGCGGCCGACCGATATCGCTTGGAATGACGCTGAATAGCGATCTGGTAGCAGGCGTGAAGAAGCGGATCTTGAGCTCGGTGTCGAGGAAAAGCGTCGCAACATCCGTGCTGTACAGAACATTCTGGAGATCATTGCTTGTTGTCCGCTGCCGTTCTAAGGTTTCCTGAAGTTGCCCGTTGAGAGCTGTAAGCTCCTCGTTAAGCGACTGCAATTCCTCCTTGGAGGTGAGCAATTCCTCGTTTGTGGACTGGAATTCTTCGTTGGCCGACAAGGCTTCTTCGTTGATTGCCTTCTGTTCTTCGCTCGATATCTCAAGATTACGAATGGCGCCCTGCAGTTCCCCACGGGTGGCGTCGAGTTCCTGCTCCAGTTCGGTAACCCGTGCCTCGTTCTGCGGCTCGATGGGGTGAGCGGTTTCCGGCCTTTGTTTCAGTTCGACTTGTTGCTGGTCGATGAAGCAGACCAAGAACAACGCCTCGCCCTCCGTCATCACGGGCTGGACATCGATTCTGAAGGCCAGGGGACGACCATCGTAGGTCACTCGGCCGCCAGTGATGATGGTGCGCACGTTTTCCTGAGTGGCCTGCTGGATCGCCGACCGGAGTTTGTTGCGCACACCCGGTCGTGCCATGGCGAAGAGGTCGTGAGTGGGCTGCCCCGGTGCTACGCTCAGGTAACGATCCGTCGCACCTAGAGAGTAGACACACTCGTGCTCGTGATTGACCAGGACGGCCGCCGGCGCATAACGCTCGATCACCAGCCGTCGACAAAGTTCGGCGAGAGCGGACTGGCGCGGAGGTGCCCGGCCCTGTCCCGGACCTGTGGGAACTCGCATCCCACTACCGGCAGGCATCGAAAAATTCAGTTCCCCGGGCCTGCTGCGACCGATATGTCGATACAGCCTTTCCTGCTTGGAGATCAGTTCGAAGCGGCCTTCAACGTTACCGGCCGTCTCCGCGTTACCCAGCAGCAGAACGCCCCCTTCGCGCAGCGCAAAATGAAACAATGAAACTACCTTCTCCTGAGCCTCAGGGCGCAAATAGATGAGAAGGTTCCGGCAGGAAACTAGGTCCAGACGCGAGAAGGGCGGATCTGCAAGCACGTCCTGAACAGTGAATACGATCGCTGCACGCAACTCAGGCAAGACGCGGTAATGGTGATCCTCCAGCGAAAAGAAGCGCTTAAGGCGCGCAGGCGACACATCTGCCTGGATCGTTTCAGGATATACACCCTCCCGGGCGGTCGCTACAGCATCCGGATCCACGTCGGAAGCGAGTAGTTGGACTTTGATATTGCGTTTCGAGGCTGCAATCTCTTCGATAAAAAGCATCGCGATCGAATAGGCTTCTTCTCCCGTACTACATCCGGCCGTCCAGATGCGTAGGGGGCGGTCGTCAGTGTGACTGTTGACCAGCTCAGGAATGATCTTTTGCGCCAGAAAATCATAGACCTTTGGATCACGAAAGAAGCTGGTGACGTTAATCAGAAGGTCCTTCGCGAGGAGCTCGAGCTCAGCTGCATCGGTTCCTAGCATTTTGAGATACTGATCCATGTCGTCATTCACAACTCCGGCCATCGCCATGCGCCGCTCGATGCGACGCTTCAGCGTCCCCGGCTTGTAAAGCGTGAAATCGTGCGCAGTTTTTGTGCGGAGAAGTTCAATGACCCGATCCAACGCGTGTGGACCGCTATCTAGATCCTCCGTCGTATCAACCGCTATCGAATCGTTCTGCGTTGGCGTAAGCGTCACGCTCCGATCGTATTTGATAAGCGCATCGGCAATCGCAGCCACCGGTAGTACGAGATCCACTACGCCGGTTGCGATGGCGTTCCGCGGCATGCCGTCATACTCGGCTTCGTCAGGATCCTGCGCGATGACGTACCCGCCTTTCTCCTTCAACGCTTTCAGTCCCATGCTGCCATCGGCACCGGTTCCCGAAAGGACGACACCGATGGCACGCGGGCGATATTCATCAGCCAGCGAATGCAGCAAAAAATCGAACGGCAGGCGCGCGCCATGGCGCTCTTGAGGTTGAGAGAGATGTAGCGCGTTGTTGTCCACAGCGAGATAAACGCCGGGAGGAATGATGTACAGGTGTTCGCGCTCAATCGGCATGCCGTCCACTGCCTGCACCACCGTCATTGACGTGTGGCTGGCGATCAACTCCACTAGCATGCTTTGGTGGGTTGGGTCGAGATGTTGGACCAGGATAAAGGCCATGCTGGTAGGTGCGGGCAGGGCATCCACGAGCTTTCTGCAGGCATCTAGGCCGCCGGCCGACGCGCCTATGGCGACAACCAGAAACGCCCCCGGCGAATTACGGAGATCACGGTCCGGCGATGAAAGGGGGTCACTGGTTGTCGGTTGCCCTGCCGCCGGGATATGCCGGGAGATCTCTGACATCACATTTGGTTCCAAAGGCACCTCGGACGGGAGGCTGCAGTGATGTAGGCGATGCTTGCGAGCAAGCATTCGTTGGCGCTCTTACTGCTTGTCAATGGCCGCGCAGGATTTCAAATGCATGCCTGCTGGAAGGGCGCTTGTTCATCCAGTTTTAGGCATTGAGTATGTCTTGGAAAAACCGAATCGATGGCCGCTTAAGGCAATATACCAGCCCAAACAACCGAGCCGATCCTTGAATGTGTGAGTGCGGTCGTTTCACGGGAATGTTCTGGCAAGAGCCAGACTTATTAGCACTGTCGCCTGTACAGCGATATCCGACCGGTATGGGGCGCATCTTACATGCCATTTGATAAGGCGTGCCCCGACCCTCCCCGCACTTGTCGCTTTGGAAGACTCAATCTGCTCTCGTCATCCATAGGCGGGGCTTCGTAGCAGGTTATTGTAATCAGTCCATGCAGGTTTTGATTTACGTCAACCATCAAGTGGGCGAGGACCGCCGATTCCTCCCGCTCTCTGCGCCGGTCCAATTTGACGGTGCAGGTTGACTTTTTTGGGGAAATTTTGGTTTTCGTGATGAGCCACGACTGACCCCTCGTGCTCGGCAGCGGACACTCCAGTCGCCACTCTCCGCGGCCGTTCAGGGTCGACTTCTGCCCGACGCGGACCGATCATTGGCGGCTCACTCGGCCAGTTCAACGCCGGACCGGGTGCGGCCATGAGCAGTCAGTCATGAGCTTGCTCCAATTTCGATAGTGGCAACGGACCACCCGAGTGCAGTTAAAACCGGAGGCAGCCGGTAAGGCAGAGTACCGATATATTTGTTGCCTTACGATCAATTACGGAGGCTCTCATGCGGATGATCATCGAGGCGCGAATTGACGACGGCGTTGGCGGCGGCGAGGCAATACGACTGGCTGAATTTGAACGGCTCGACGGCGATCTAAAGCAACTTGGCCTAAACTTGGCTGAAGGCAGAAGTTTGGTACACGAGGCGCAGCGCGCATTGGTCTGCGCACAGACTCGTGTTGTTGTTTCGGCCTCCCTGAATTGCCCGCAGTGCGGCAGGGCATTATCGATCAAAGCGACCCATGCGATCCGATACCGAACGGTTTTCGGCAAAGTAACGATCGACAGCCCTCAGCTGCGCGTCTGCAAGTGCGTTCAAGACCGAAGCGCAAAATCGTTCAGCCCGCTCGCATTAGCGATACCGCTGCGCGTCAGTCCTGAGCTCGAATACTTACAAGTCAAGTGGGCAGCCCATCTTCCCTATGCGGTGGCGACGACCTTGCTGAAAGAGGTTTTGCCGGTCGATCAAACGATCCCCACATCCGGATTGAGGAATCGCGTATGGGCAGTCGGCCAAGAACTCGACGATCACGCCGAAAGCGCGATTCGCGGTGAACGAGAGTATCCGCCGGCCGATAGCCACGTCAAGATAGTCGCTCTTGCGGTGGATTCCGCATGGCTGCGCCACCGGCCCTCTCGCAAAGAACAGGATGAAGCCAAGTTCTCGCAGTATTACCCTTCGAAGCGCCCGCTGCCTACCGGGCGACACGTGAACATAATCGCCGGCCGTGCGGTTCGCGACGATGGTAGTTGTAAGGTCTATGGATACGTCAATAGGGAGGTCACGTCGGCCGCGACCCGACTTGATCATTTTCTCTCGATGCAAGGCGTCGCGAATGATCAGAATATCACGATCGTCTCCGATGGCGCAGGCGAATTTGAGAAAGCCGTCGATGGATCCAAGAGGCCGTTAAACCGGATTTTGGATTGGTTTC
Organism: Caballeronia sordidicola; assembly: GCF_002220365.1. GTDB lineage: Bacteria > Pseudomonadota > Gammaproteobacteria > Burkholderiales > Burkholderiaceae > Caballeronia > Caballeronia sordidicola_C. The sequence continues at coordinate 6,864 of NZ_MTHB01000104.1, forward strand.
ACATTGCCATGAAATTTCGTGCGATCGAGCAATCGGCACAAAAGTTTCCTGACCTGTTGGCGCTCAACGGGCGCCCCGTACAAGACGAAATCGCGTCGGCGAAATGGCTGACATGGCATGGCAAGGGTTCCAAAGCCGTCGAAAGACTCAAGAGTATTTATGACATGTTCGGACTCCTACCGAAAGACTCGGCGCACATGACGTTGTGGTGGAATCTTCGCGGGACGTATTGGTTCCTGGAATCCAATGGCCAATACCTGGTCAACTACGGATGGCGCTATCGGCGCGGCATGCCAATCAGCAGCAGTATCGCGGAATCGGCGGTCAATGAAGTCGTGAGCTTGCGCTGTGCGAAGAAGCGGCAGATGCGCTGGACCAATAAGGGCGCACACCTGCTCGTTCAGGTTCGGGTCGCCGTGCTAAACGGGGATCTAAAAATGCGGGAAATGCCGGAACCACTGCAATTCTCCGCAGCGCGGAAACGTGACAATCGGCGCCAACGTGTTGCCTAGCGCTGCCTCCGGTTTTAACTGCACTCCATCGATGGAAAGTAAAGCCTGGTACAGCGACGAGGCGAATTACCGATTTACGGGCCTTTGAATTGGGGAACGATGTCCCAACTTCACTTCGTGGGACGACGACCGGGTGATGCCAGGTCATTGGGAAGGCGACTTCATTAAGGGCGCCGGCAACCAGTCTTCCGTCGGCGTGCTGGTTGAGCGCACCAGTCGCCTGGTGCTGCTGGCGAAGATGGAAGACGCCACCGCCGCCTCGGCCCTGGCGGGCTTCACTGCCAAACTGAATTCAATCGCCGCCCCACTGCGCCAGAGCTTCACCTACGACCAGGGTAAGGAAATGACCCGCCATCAGGAGCTCAGCGCCGCCACCGGCGTGCGCGTGTACTTCTGCGATCCGCACAGCCCGTGGCAACGCGGTACCTGCGAGAACACCAACGGGCTGCTGCGGCAGTACCTGCCAAAGGGCACTGACCTCTCGATTTACAGCCAGGACGAACTTGATGCCATCGCCGACAGCCTCAACAGCCGACCTCGTGCTACGCATGCATTTCATTCGCCATTCGAGGTGTTCGAACGTATGCTCGCAACTGCTTCGATAACTTCAGCTTCCGTTCATTAACCCGCTGTTGCGCTTCACCTTTGAAACCGCCGAGAATCTACGCAGTTCCTCATCGAGTTAACAGAGGCAGTGCCAAGACCGTAGCGCGTAAACGTCATCTCTGCACCGATCTCTTTATTGCAACAACGCCCATCGGTCGACCCATGCGCCCAAGGAACTAATAGGCGGAACTTTGAAGCTGTGATCGTTTTCCTCGAGAGCCCGAAATTACCTTTGAGGCTCGCTCGTCTCCTTCAGGGCTTTGCTAATGGAAGTTCGACGAGGTTTCGCCACTTATCGTCGGTTTAAAAATTTTCGGCTCGTTCGGTCTGCTGGAGCAAACCGTTTTCGTCAACGTAGCACTCTCCTCGGTGCGGCCGGGGATTTGCGCCTACCAGAGGGAACGCGAATACGAGTTTGATCGCAGCGCCGTTGATATTCCTCTGTGTCAGGCATTTCCACATGACGTGCATCCCAATGCTTTGATCCGCTTCTGACTCGAGTCTTAACAGTCGTTGATGAATTTGATAGTAGTTGTCTTTCGGCCTGAAACATAGAATCGGAAACTACTCAGAGGCAAGCTGAGTTCAGTATGACCCGTGCCCCGAGCTCGGCCTATGGTAGGACAAGCTCTGCGCTAGTTGCGGCGAGACATCCAAGGAGAGCGTCGCACCCTTTTTGAACTGCAAGTGGCTGCCCGCATGCCCTACCAATGCTAGACGACCTGGCGAGAGAATTTTCTGGCTATTGTCGGTTGCCGCGTGATTGCCACAGATTTAGGCGAGCCGAGAGGCTTTGATGGGTCAGTCTGAGTAGTTTCCGAGCCTGCCTTTGTCGAGCAGTCGGCGCTATCGTGGTAGAGGTAGCAACAGCGCTGTAATGATTTTGGTCAACTGGCGACGGCATTCACAAGGCTGGCCGATGAATACCTTTGCTTTCTGCGATTAGCACGCGCTAGGCTGCGGTCGATTTTCCTTTTTATGAAACGAGGAATACGAATTGTACGGATCTCATGGTCTTGAAAAGTCGCATTGGAATTTCGACGATATACGTTACGGCGATGTCGATATCGCACGTGTGCGAGAGCGTGAAGAGCTCTTCATCCTTGTGTGCAGTGCGTCGTTTATCGAGAGCTGCTCGGATATCTACACGCATAATCTCGTAACCAACTTCTCAGACGACCCGGAGATCGCAGTTTGGCTGAGTGAGCAATGGCAACCGGAAGAACTTCAGCACGGACGAGCACTGAAGGCTTACGTTCAACATGTCTGGCCGGAGTTCGACTGGAACCTAGCGTTTGCCGACTTGTTGTCAGAATACTCGAAGTTGTGCAGCATGGAGAAGCTTGAGCCTACACGCGCTCAGGAAATGGTTTCGCGATGCATTGTTGAGATGGGCACCGCCACTTATTACCAGGCGCTCCATGCGGTTTGCGATGAACCGATTCTTCAGGATCTTGCCTGGCGCATCCGCAATGACGAGTTAAAGCATTACAAACACTTCTATCGCTATTTCCTGAAATACCAAAACGAGGATCCTATATCCCGGTCTCAGGTAGTCGCTGCGCTTTGGCGCCGCCTTGTCGAACTGCGGCAGACAGATACAAAAATAGCGATACGATACGCCAATAAATGGCGATGTTCCGGGAGCGAGAGTTCGCCTTCGTTCGAAGACGTGAGCAACCGGGTTTTCGGGTTGATGCGCGTGAACTATCCAATCCAACTCGCGGTGCAGATGACGCTCAAGCCACTGCAACTAAATACCCGTTTGCGGAATTTGGCCGAACGCCCCTTGGCAATGCTAGCTAGGCGGGTGCTACGGAGCTAGCGATTGCCTTTGATAGAACTTTCAGCACCCTAGCTTTGTATCGAATGTTATGCCCATGCGAGGATACTGCCGGAAATCATTCAACCTGGCCAGCCCTTTCGGAAGACGGGGTTAGCGCCGCTGCCGGTGGCGTCTGATGATTGTCCCGCGGAATGGTTCCAACTTCCTTTTTATGGTAGGGCAAATGCGGTCCGGGTTTCTTCAAGCGTCGGGTAGTCCGTATAGCCATGGGCGCCGCCGCCATAGAACGTTTCCTCACCCATGATTTCGTTGAGCGGAGCGTTTATCCTGAGGCGTTCCACGAGATCTGGATTGGACATGAAGAGTCGTCCAAACGACACGAGATCTGCGCGGCTGCTCGCCACCGCATCGATCGCCATTTGCCGGTCGTAACCGTTATTTACCATCCAGACGCCATCGAAGCGGTCATGCAGAGCAGCATAATCAAACGCGATACTGTCCCTCGCTCCTCCAGTCTCGCCCTCGACAATGTGCACATACGCCAGTCCGATGGGATTTAGGTTCTCCACGACATGCTCGAATAGGGCCTGCGCGTTACTATCGCGCGAATCGCCCGCGGTCGAAACCGGAGATAGCCGCACTGCAAGGCGGTCAGCGCCAATGGCGTCCGCACAAACCTCGGTAACCTCGAGAATCAATCTCGAGCGGTTCTCGATGGAACCGCCGTACTCGTCGGCACGATGATTGGTTCCGTCGCGTAGAAATGCATCTAGCAGGTATCCGTGGGCGCCATGCAGTTCGACGCCGTCGAAACCGGCCTCAATGGCTCGCGTAGAGGCGTGACGGAAGTCCGCGATAATGCCTGGGATCTCGTCGATCCGGAGCGCTCGGGGCATCGACACGTCAACAAAACCCTTTCCGTGCAAGAAGGTTTTGGTCTTTGCACGGATCGCCGATGGCCCCACCGGTGCCTGACGGTGCTTCTGGAAGCTTGTGTGAGAGACTCGGCCCGTATGCCACAACTGGACAACAATTCTGCCGCCCTTGGCATGCACAGCGTCAGTGATCCTTTTCCAACCTCGGACCTGATCGTCTGTATAACATCCGGGCGTACCGGCGTAGCCCTGCGCCTGGGCCGATATCTGAGTGGCTTCTGCGATGATCAAGCCAGCCGTGGCGCGTTGTGAGTAGTATTCAAGCGCAAATGGTCCCGGAACTAAATCTGGCCAGGCTCGATTTCGCGTGAGGGGCGCCATTACCATGCGATTGGCAAGTTCGAGCGCTCCTGCGCGCGATGGTTCGAAGAGAGCCAGATTGGAGCGAGTCCGATATGTTGTTTTCATGCTATAGCTAGTGGATTATTGAAGACGTATCCCGTGGAAAAGGTCCCGACATCAGCCCCAAGTGCTGAACTAGCTGAACAATTTTGTCGCAGTACCGATGAGTCATTCGATGACTCATCAGTACTGTCGCGCGCGCCAGGGTTTCGAATGACATGAATTATCGCGAATTCGAGCATCTCGACATCGCCTTCGATTCAGATAGAAATCATCTGATGGTACTGATGTTGAAGACACTCGGACAAGCGAACTCAGCGGTCGAGTCAATGACTAAGAGCTTCGTAAACGTGGTTTAAAGAGCGGGTGCCTACATACGCTGAACTATGCTCGACGGAAATACGACTGAGGCTTGTCGATATCGTAGAGCTTGCAGAATCGATACCGTCGATCCACTCGGTGGACAAGCGCATTTCCCTTGCACTGTTCCACCAATCGCGTGTATCAACAGTCATGTAGCGAACGATCCATGTTTCATCGTCGAACACAAAATCAGCGATACGCCCGATGGTGCCGTCCGCAGTCGCTACAGAGAAGCTCTTCGCATGTTGTGCACTTAGCAGGTGTATATCGAGCCGTGAGCCTTTCACGTGCAGCGTGGGACGAAGTTGCTGTGAGGATTCAAGTCCAAGTCGTGAGTCGCCCGTCCCGGAGGAGGACTCAAACGGAGGCTTGGCTCTTGCTGCCCAGTACGGTCTGCATCCATAGTAGTCGAACAGCTTGCTTTCTTTAAGTCGCGAGACTGGTTTCCCGGTATCGACTGGAGGGCTGCCCATCATTTTCCGCTGTGTCAGATCCAGGGTGACGACGCCTGCCGCGAAATCAATGCCTTTGATTGAAAAGGGAGATACCCACACCTGCTGCCCGCCGTTCCATCCCGACGCCCCGATAACTATAAAGCGGATGCCCCAGGACTCGTCGTCGAAATAGACGTGCTCTACCGTGCCAAGATCTCCATCTTGGCACGCTACCTTGCAACCTTTCAAATCTTCTATGCTGCGCAGCATATGAGTTCCCTATCGTTAACGAGATGTCGTTCGTCCGCCAAACGAAGCAGGCCAACAGAGGTTAAAAATTCCGCTAGCCAAAATTTTGTCCGCTTTCATACGCCAACAAGCCGTCATATTTCTGCAGGATTACGAGCAAGCATAGACGGCGAGTGCGGTGACCGATAGGCTCGGAATCTACTCATAAAGACGCGCGCTTCGCTTGAAAGACATTCATAGACGGCTCTGGCTTTCGGATGATTCCAAGGCGGCTTCAAAGAACAACATATAAAGAGGGCTAAAGAGCCCACCGATGAAGGAGAATACCGGCCGCGTATGCCTGCGATGCTCAACGGCGCTCTCCTTTAACGACGTGCTTTTCGTATCCAGTGCGATGGTTCCGGATCAGTCGCGATTTTCCAGACATGGCCGCGAGAATATCGAACGCCAAAGAAGGGCTTGCAAGAGTGGAAGATCGGTTTCGTCTGGCCGCGCCGGCATAGTCCAAGCTTGCACAGCTGGCTCTGCTCGCTGGTCGGGGCTGGCTTGGCGACGCTGCCCAGAGGTATTTTCCGTGAAGCGGAGCTGCTATCTCGAACTCCCTCGGTCCAACGCATCGGTTGCTGGTTGGCCTTGCGGTGGCTGACGACTTAGTTCACCGTGGGTTCGGCTATGTTGCTGATAGGCAGTCTTCGCAAATTCACCTGCGTCGTCGCTGATTGCGGTCACGAACGCATCGCTTGCCACACCTTTTTGGCTGAGAAACTGATCGAGTCGCGCTCCGGCTGACTTGACCTCTCTATGCACATAGGCACCCCATTCCGGGGGACTGTCGGTGAACGTCGCTCACGGCGGCAACATAGTTGGATTCGCGAACCTGTACACCTGTAACGGCCTGCGGCAGCTTGGCGATATCATGCTCGATATCAGCGTCGAGTAGTTCTCCAAGGGTATGAATCCGGTTCCGGGCGCTGCTGAACAAAATGCCCTTATTTCGCGGCAGAACTTCCTTGAGCATGGTCGTGGCCCGCCGGTATGGCAGATGGGCCACCCACTTTTCCTGAAGGCATTCCAGCTCCTGCTTGACGCGCCTAGTTAGAGTTTGACAGGGGATACACGACACGCCGTTGCGTCTGCGCAGTCTGCTCGCAAGCACACGTCCAGCGTCGCGGACTCTTCTCGACGTGATCGAAACAGCCTTCCACCACGATCGATCAATGAACCGGTAAAAATGCCGGTCTGCGTAGTTTCCGAACCTTCCGCTCTCGCCGAACTCGGCGTTAGTATCGATGCGTGAGTGAATATTTTACATTTGGCAGGTCCGACTGCAAGGACCGTGAGATCAAGACGCCGAAAGCCGCGCCAAACGCCCGACGTCTCATGCCGATGCTCGATTGGCTAAATCGTAAGCACCTGGAAATGGACCGTGTAGTTCCGCGATGGATAGACAAGAACTTCTAGAGTTTTGCCGATCCTACCGAACCACGATAAATAGGATTCGAGATTAATGAACACGCCCACATCGACACAAGACTCAACCATCCAACGCGGTGAAGCATCGCCCGCAGCTGGACAAATGACACTCGATCCGACCGAACTGAGCAGGATAAACGCCTACTGGCGCGCTGCGAACTATGTCTCCGTCGGACAGATCTACCTTTACGACAATCCGCTGCTGCGCGAACCGCTGAAGATGGAGCATATCAAGCCCCTCGTAGTCGGGCATTGGGGTACGGTACCGGGGCAGAACTTTATTTACGTCCATCTGAACCGGGTTATTAAAAAGCATGACCTCAACATGTTCTACATCTCTGGACCGGGGCACGGAGGAGCGGCGCTCGTAGGTAATACCTATCTGGAGGGCACGTACAGCGAAGTGTATCCCGATGTCAGCGAGGACGAAGCGGGGCTAAAAAGGCTCTTCACGCAGTTCTCGTTTCCTGGCGGGATATCGAGTCACGTGGCGCCGACTACGCCAGGTTCGATTCATGAAGGTGGTGAGTTGGGATACTCGCTAAGTCATGCGTTTGGTGCTGCATTTGACAATCCGGATCTCATTGTTGCGTGTGTAATAGGGGACGGCGAAGCGGAAACGGGACCGCTCGCGACCTCATGGCAGTCCAACAAGTTTCTGAGTCCAGTCACCGATGGAGCCGTGCTACCGATTCTGCACCTCAACGGCTACAAGATTAGTAACCCGACGGTTTTGGCGCGCATCGAACATGAAGAGCTCGAGCAATTCCTGCAAGGATGCGGCTGGTCGCCCTATTTTGTGGAAGGCGACGACCCGGACAAAATGCATGAACTGATGGCCACCCACTTGGAGAAGGCTGTCACGGAAATCAGGCGGATCCAAAAGGATGCTCGCAAAACTGGCCACGCTATTCGCCCGCGGTGGCCGATGATTGTACTGAGGTCACCCAAGGGATGGACCGGTCCGAAAGTCGTCGATGGTTTGCAGATTGAGGGCACTTTTCGATCACATCAGGTGCCGCTTATTGTCGACTCGGAACATCCTGAGCATCTCCAGCAACTCGAGGGCTGGATGAAGAGCTACAAAGCAGAGGAACTGTTCGACCACACCGGCCGGTTGATTCCCGAACTAGCTGACCTGGCGCCGAAAGGTGAGCGGCGAATGGGTGCCAATCCTCACGCAAACGGTGGCTTGCTGTTACGAGAACTGCGGATGCCGGACTTCCAACTCCACGCGGTGGACGTTCCGTCGCCGGGTGCTATTGAAGCGCAAGATACGCTAGTACTCGGCAAATTCCTTCGTGACGTCGTCGCACTGAATCAGGAACAACGAAACTTTCGAGTCTTTGGTCCTGACGAGACGCTTTCAAACCTTCTTGGCGCAGTCTTTGAAGTCACAAACCGCCAGTGGGATGCCCAGGCGGTCAAAGAAGACGAATTTCTGGCGCCTGCCGGACGGATACTAGACTCGATGCTGAGCGAGCACCAGTGCGAGGGTTGGCTGGAGGGGTATCTCCTCACGGGACGACATGGGCT
>NZ_MTHB01000164.1 GCF_002220365.1 Caballeronia sordidicola
AAGGCCAACGAACACGAAGCCCGGGAAGCTGTCATCGCCCGCATACTTCGCCCGCTTGGAACCCAACCTCTTTCGAAGGCCCAGGCACTGCAGGCAGCAGGACTGCTCAACGTGCACTGGACGACGGTCTATCGGTTGCGGAAGCGATTTCTGGCAGACCCCGTTATCAGTGCGGTCAGACCGCGTGAGCGTGGCCCCAAAGCCGGCAGCCGGCGCCTGGGTGCCCGGACAGAATTGATCGTCGACGACGTGCTCACTACGTGGCTTCCCAGGCAGCGTCTGCTGGCTAAATCGCTCTGATTGGTTAGGGCGAACGAAAAACATCTTAGCCCGCAGGGGCGCTGCCCCTGAGGGGGAATTAGCGCTCAAGCGGCAACCAATGCCCGCTTCGCTGTATCGCAAACAACTCGCTTCGCCGCATGGTGTTAGCTTGATGAGGTGACGCGGCAAATCGCGGCGCCGGTTCAGCAAGGGTCTATGACCTGCGCGCGCATGAATGTTTCTCGGAACATCGCTGGACGCACGCCATGCGATCGATGAAACGGGGTGAACCGGCACCGCGAATCACGTCCCCGGATGCGGCATGTTCTGCACCATCAGCATCTGTGGATTCGACAGCGGGATTTCGGCGGCGCGCAGCCGCTTCAGTATCTCGAATAACAACTCACTCTTTACCGACCCCGAAATGCGCGGACTGCTGACATAGCCGATTACGCTCAACGTGATGCCGTCCGGTGTCAACTGGCTGAAGGTGACCGAAGGCGCGGGCTTATCGAGTATCGCTGCATGCTCGTCAAACGCGCTGAACAGGATGTCGCGGATCTGTTCGGGGTCGGTGTTCAGCGGGAACGTGAGCATCAGCGTCGCGACGCCCTGCGTGGTGTTGCCCATCGTCACGTTGCGCAGGTTCTGCGAGATCAGCTGCGAGTTCGGCACGATCACGGTGGACCGGTCGCTCAGCTGGATTTCGGTCGCGCGCACGTTGATGCGCCGGATATCGCCTTCCACGCCGCTGATGCTGATCATGTCGCCGACCTTCACCGGCCGCTCAGTCAACAGGATCAGCCCCGACACGAAGTTCTTGACGATCTCCTGCAACCCGAAGCCGATCCCCACCGACAGCGCACTGACGATCCACGCGAGGTTGTTCCATTTAACTCCGAGCAGCGACAACACGAGCAGCACCAGCAGCACGTAGCCCAGATTGCTGAACAGCGTGACCAACGACATCCGCATACCGGGGTCCATCCCGCTCTTCGGCAGCAGCTCGGCATCGAGCCAGCGGCGCACGGCCCGCAGCAGATAAGCGCCGACCACTAGCGCGATCGCGGCGTTCAGGATGTGCTCTGGCACGATGTTCAGACGATTCAGTCGCCCCGTGTCGAACGCGCCGAGCAGGCTCGTCAGCAGGTCGCCCGGCGTCGTGCCGAAGCCGCCTGTGAACAGCGCGAACACGGCGATCAGCATCAGCAGGCTCGTGCCGACGCCGGACAGGATCGTCGACACCTGGTCGAGATGCATGTCGGTCAGGCCGAACAGATGTTTGATCGCGCGGCCACTCGCTTGCTGGGTGGAAAAGAGGCTTTCGCAAGCGTCTTTGGTCAATTGCGTCAGCAGGTACCCGGTGCACAGCACGATGTCAAACCACACCAGCTCGTACGTGAGGAATCGCGCAATCGAGATGTAGCCGATCAGCAGCGCGCCCAGGGACACAACGATGATCAAAGTGACGCCCGCGTAAATCAGCCCGGCAAGCGTCGAGCGCGCCTCGGGCGCTTCGCCCGCGGCGGCGAGCGCCGAGCGGACGCGGTTCGAGCGCACCAGCGACAGGCCGATCGTCAGCACCACGACGAGCGACACGATACCGCGTCCGAACAGCGTGACCTGCAGGCTCGTATCGACAGTGCGATTCAGTTGCTCAAGCGTGCCGGACAACATCAGCAGCCCCGCAAGCCATGCGACGAACGGCCTCATCGCGCGCGCGACCGGATCGGCGATCGCGGGCAGGCGCCACGACGGATGCCGCGTGCATAATAGCGCGCGGCCGAGGCCGGCGATCAGCGCACAGGTCATCGCGAGTTTCGCGACCGCGTCGGCGAGCTCTTCGAGCGGTGGCGGCAGGTCCGCGTGGCGCGTCAGCGCGAAATATGCGAGCTGCACCGCGACAGCGGTCGTGGCCACAGTTGCGAGCGATGTCGACAGCGCGAGCGCACTGCGCCGCAGTCGCCCCTCCGGCAAGTGGTGCAGGCATACGTACGCCATCCCCCGCTCGACCTGCTGGCGCCCCGCCGCCCAGACCGCGAGCGCGATCAGCAGAAACAGCACGGTCACGAACTTCTGTCCCGGCTGCCAGACCGATTTCAGCACCGGTGCGACTTCGTCGCCGAACGCGCTCAGACTCTCCCGATCGTCCGGATTCGGCCGGAACAGCGGCGACCAGAACTGCGGGGCGAGGATACTGCCCGAGCGGAACGCGAGCTGGCTCTTCAACAGCCCATGCTCAAGTCGCGCAATCTGCGCGTTCAGGTTCGCGAGATTGGTCTTGCCGTCGGCGGCCTGCTTGATCTCTGCATTGAGTTGCGCCTTGCGCGTGTTGAGATCGGTTCGCTGCTGCGCGACCGACGCCGTTTCCGGCGTCGCGCCGGCGGCCGGCGGCGGACCGAGCACATCCAGTTGCGCCTATAGTTGCGCGCGTTGCGGCAGCAGCGCGGCAATCAGTTTGTCGGTGTCGTCGGCGAGCTGCTTAGTGGCGTCGTCAAGGCCCGACAGCTGCTTAAAGCTCGTCGCGGTGGAGGCCTGCTGCTTGATACGGTCCTGTGCGCGTTGCAGCCGTTTCAGTTCGGCTTGCGCGTCGTCGTCCGACAGTATGACGGGAGTAGGTATCGCGACGGTCGAGGCGGCAGGTGTATCGTCGTCGACCGCCGTGCTCTTTGCAGGACTGGCGAATGCGACGTCTGCAACGTCAGGCAGTAGCGCCGGAGTCAGGGTGAGCGCCGCGACGAGCGCGGCGCGAGATACGAACTTTAGCGACATATCCAGAATGGCTCACAGTGCATGGTGTAGGCCGGGTGACAGCGTTCGGCAACGTCATAGCTTGCCATACCCGCTCGCCGTGCTTCAGAGCCGGACCGTTCCGGGCAGCGTCGCGCCCCGTGTTTGCCAAAGTCGTAGGGGTAATAAAAATGGCCTGTGTCAAAAGTTTTGACTGAATGTGGGTCGCATCAGAAGGCTATACAACGTCAATAAATGTTTAAACGCCTTGAGCCGATCGAGCGGCTAGCGAAACTCGCACGTGTCAGAGAGTCATATCGCTACCCCAAGCCGGGGCGTTGCTGAATATTGCGCGCGGCGATCGACAAAAAAGTAGACGGCGAAAGTCCCTGGCTACGATATTTCGGCAAATCACGTTATCCCCGAGTCATGCGCCGTTTGTCATGAGGTGCACGGTCAGTTGACGTCGAGCCACATCCGTTTGAATCTTGCTCTTCTACTGGTACGGCTACGACAAAACGAGACGCTGAGAGAAGACGCGAATACATCGCGACTAAAGCCCAATGCCGCGGTCGGTGCGAGTTTAAGTGTCGATCTTGACTTCGAAGCAAACCAAAATTTGAGCAGGCGCAAGGTGTGGATCGCGTTTGAGCGGTGCTGGTTAATCAATCATCGTGCGAGCGTATCGGCTTACGGGGCTGGCGCTCTGACGCCGCCTGCAGGCAAAGCCGAATCAGCGTTGCTGGAAATTATTGGTGCGCACCTAATTACCGGAAGCTGTGCGTGTCGGCGCATCGTTCACAGCGATATGTTTTTTCGACCGGATCAAGCGAAATAGGCAGAGCGGGATAAACGCAAAGATCCCCAACACTCGGCTCTTTTTTTAGGTGCCCGCTTACACTCTTGTCGAGGATCAATTGATCGACGACGCAACTATTGTTCACGACCAATCGCTTCAGTTCCAGTAGTTGAACCTCGGCACGCGTGGTGGCCTCTTCAAGCTCACCCAAAGCGGAGCTAAGGCGTGTAGTGAGGCCGCTCGCCTCGCCGGGTGCAGCGACAGGCCGCAAGCCCAGCGCATGAACACGTTGAGCCGTTGATGTCGCGACAACGCACAACTCGGCAAGGTGTTCCGACAGTATATCGAGCGACAAATATGTGGTCTGATACAAGGCTTTCAGTTTGTTCTGGCCATGAATGACCGATGCCTGACCCGACTGGGTCGACGTCGGGGCGAGGATGGATGCCTTGAGCTTCGATTTCGATTGTCGCACCTGACCGGCCAAACACTCGCTTTGCCGACGAATATCCTCCAGCCGGGTCCAGCAGGTCCCAAGTTGCGCGGCACGGCGCGCGTATTCGATTAAATCGTTGCTATCCATCATGATCTGATCTGCCTTGAGGGTGCGATAACCGCCAAAACGGCGAATTCTAGGTCTCCGCACCGCTCTTGACGCTGATGCAACTACGAATCAGACGACGCGTTTTTGACTCTTTATCCCATCTCAGTCGTACGGCAAGTTCCATCATCGCTGAAATGATGAGCATCATGACAGCCCCCACCGTTACCCATGCATAGACCTAATTAGCGAACGAGAATCGCGACGGCCGGGTTGCTGTACTTTTCTTGGCACAGCATATGGGCATGAAGCAAGACATACTATAAAAAGGCCGGCCACAGAAGCCAATGGCTAAAGGCTCTGGCGCCGAGGGCTCGCCAGTTCCTGAGAGACTGTGATACACGTTCGCATCACGCATTGCGGAGCACGTGAATGAAGGCGTGACATTAAATCACGCGTGCAAATGACCGTTCGCATGGCAGCACACTCGTTAATCTACCTTCTCTTCTACGATGCGCTATTTACCAGAGGAAATGTTGAAAATAAGTAAAATAAAGCTAAATAAGCTGAAAGCGTTGTAATGAGAGTGATTTTGGTACGGGCATGGCGGCCATTGCGTCGCTAATGCAGATGAAATAAGGTATTCAGACGAAGGAGCGCCTTTTCGCAGCGACCAATCAGTGCTTCTGCCATACAACAGACGGCCAAGTCAGTTCCAGCGGGCAGTCAAAGCCGATAACTATTCCGCGAAAAGAAGAGGAGATAGGCATGAGGGTACGCGTGCTGAATTGTTTTTGCGCTTAATGCGCGAGACGCGCAGCAAGATTACGGCCGAACCCTCGAAATTCCTTGCGCGCTGAAAACACAAGCCATATTGGAAATGAAAACCCTTAGTATACCTACGGCAACTTCTCTTAGGGTCGTTAACAAGGGGATGTCTCGTGATAGACAATCTTGATGAACGCGGAAAAGCTCCACTGCAGCAACAATCCAATATCCGTCGCGTAATCTTGATCCTTGTCAGGGAAATAAAAATCCCGAGACTTGACGAGGACAAGTTCACTGATTACTCAATCTTGCGAATTTAACGGTGTAACTTTGAGCAAGGTGCATCGTAAGCAAAAAAAACTAGTAAACACGTTCTAATATTGCCAATTATTCAAATATTTTAAATTTCGGAGTATTTATGACTATTAGAAAACGGCTTATATTTACGTTGGGAGTCGCGTTGCTTGCTTTGCTTGTGGTGGGGAGCTTCGGTCTTTGGCGGCTCAGTCAGGCGCAGCAGCGCTTTGAGCTTGTCCAGACCAATATTATTCCTAGCACTAAAGAGCTCACCGATGCCAAAGATAATGTCAGCAATCTGCGCCGACTGGCTTACGGATACCTGGTGAGTGCTGATAACGCCACCAGGGCCTCGACGGAACAAGAAATCGCAGCGATAGACAAGAGTGTCGACGAGCATCTTGCGACCTATGAACGGGACGATATCGCTGACGACACAGACCGAAAATTGCTGCAGGCAGAAAAGGCGGCATTCGCAAACTACCGGTCGGTCCGGCAAGGCTTCTTCGACAAAGTGAGGGCAGGCGACCAGGATGGTGCCAAGTCCATGCTTGCAAATGGTGGGACACAGTACGACGCAGCCAAAACCCTCAAGGCGGCTTTCGATAGTCACAACGAGTACAACCAGAAACTCAGCCACGATATACGCGACGCGAACAACGCCGCCAACTCAAACGCTTTCTGGCTGATGGTTTCGTGCATTGCGATTGCGGTAGTACTGAGCGCCGGCTTGGGCATCCAGTTGCTGCGGGCATTAATGCGTGCTTTGGGGGCGGAGCCCGACGTGTTGAGCGAAGTGACCAAACGTGTCGCTAGCGGCGACTTGAGTGCCGTGCCCGGAGCGCATCAAGCACCTGCAGGCAGCGTGCTGGCTTCCATGGGCGAGATGCGAGGTAGTCTGGTGAAGCTGATCGGCCAGGTCCGCACGGCCGCTGAGAGCATTGCGAGCGGATCGAGCCAGATCGCGGCAGGCAACGTGGATCTATCGTCGCGCACCGAAGAACAAGCGGCGGCGCTCGAAGAAACGGCAGCCAGCATGGAAGAGCTGACGTCGGCCGTGAAGCAGAACTCAGAAAGTGCGCAACAAGCGAGTGGGCTGGCCGCCACCGCATCAAGCGTGGCCCAGAAAGGCAATGCGGTCGTCAGCCAGGTGGTCGCTACGATGGAAGACATCAGCCAAAGCTCGACCAAGATTGCGGATATCACCGGGCTCATCGAAGGGATCGCCTTTCAAACCAACATTCTCGCGCTGAATGCGGCAGTGGAAGCGGCCCGCGCCGGCGAGCAAGGGCGGGGCTTTGCTGTCGTGGCGAGCGAAGTACGCAGCCTCGCACAACGTTCGTCGAGTGCGGCCAAGGAAATCAAGGACTTGATTGCGACGTCGGGGCAAAAGGTTCGGGACGGGTCAGTCCTGGCAGAGGACGCCGGCAAGACGATGGCCGAAGTCACGCAGGCCGTCGCCCGCGTAACCGACATCATGCAGGAGATTGCGGCGGCCTCCGGGGAACAAAGTCGCGGGATCGAGCAGGTCAATCAGGCCATCACGCAGATGGACGAAGTGACGCAACAAAATGCGGCGCTCGTGGAAGAAGCGGCGGCCGCCTCGCAATCCCTGGAGGATCAGGGGCGGCAGTTGAACGAATCGATTGCCTTCTTCCACCTTGACGCCGCAGCGTCGCTCGGGCGCAAGGTAGATCGCGCTGTGAGCACACCGGCACGCACCGCACCAGCCGGACGCCAAACCCCGTCTAGCCAGAAGCGCAACCTGAGCTCGACCAAGCGTCCCACGGCAGCAGCAGGCCTCTCTGTTGTAGGTGCCGCGGCTCCAGTTTTTCTGGACACAGATTTGGGGTAAAACGTAGGTCCCAAACTGGAGTTGTTGATGTTGAAGAAAACAGATGCAAACGGGGTTGCGCCACAGGCGCTGGAAGGAGCGCGTAGCGCGACTGGAAGCGCCTCTGGCGCCGCCGAAGTCAAGCGGTGGTCGACCGGTCGCAAACGTGGCGTGGTGCTTCGGCTGCTGCGTGGCGAGCCCGTTGACGCCGTGTCCCGGGAACTCGGCGTGACGATCGCTGAGCTCGAACAATGGCGTGAGCTGGCATTGGCCGGCATGGAGGCTGGTCTGAAGGCGCGCACAAGCGATCCCCTGGAAGCCCGGCTCAATGACGCCGTGCGACGCGTGGGCGAGTTGTCCATGGAAAACGAGATCCTGCGTAAGGAACGTGAACTGCAGGCCCGTCGCCCTTTGACCGCTCGGAGATCGTCGACATGAGCCGCGCGATCTCCGTTAATGCGAGCAAGCCCTTTGGATTGCAACGGGTTTGCCAGGTGCTCGGATTCCCCCGCTCGACGATCTATGCTGTCCGCGCGCGCACGGCGGACAACGTCGTGCCGATCATCCCGGGGCGCCGCGGGCCGAAACCGAAGATGCCCGATGCCGATCTGCTGAAGGCTATTCGTGACGATTTGGCGGCCTCGCCGTTCATCGGCGAGGGGCATCGCAAGGTCTGGGCGCGGCTGCGCATCCTGTCCGGCATCCGAGTCTCCCGCACGCGCGTGCTGCGGCTCATGCGTGAGCACCGTCTGCTCTCGCCGCACCGGCGGGCGCCAGGCGAACCCAACCTCCACGACGGCCGGATTACAACCGATTGCCCGAATGAGATGTGGGGCACCGACGGCGTGCGCATCGCGACCGTGGACGACGGCATGGTGTGGATCTTCTCGGCTGTCGATCATTGCGACGGCATGTGCACCGGCATTCATGCCGCGAAGATCGGTGACCGCTTCGCTGCCCTCGAACCGATCGCCCAAGGGCTGCTGGGCGAGTTTGGCTGCGTGGCCGCCGACGTAGGGCGCGGGTTGTCGCTGCGTATGGATCACGGTTCGCAATACACGTCGGACGACTTCCGTGAGCAGATCAAATTCTGGGGTATCGCGGCAAGCTATGCCTTCGTCGCTGAACCGCAGACCAACGGCGTTGCCGAGCGGTTCAACCGGACACTGAAGGAACAGGCTATTCATGGGCGCATCTTCAGCAATCTTGAGGAGGTTCGTACCGCCGTCGTCGCCTTTAAGGATCGGTACAATCGCGACTGGCGTCTCGAAAAGCTGGGCTTCATGTCACCCCTCGAAGCCCGTCAGGCCCGGCTGATGAAACTGGCCGCCTGAACTGCAAAAGCGTGTCCAGACAACCGGAGCCGGTACACTCTCTGTTGTAGGGCAAGTCACGCCGGCCACTGCCGCGTGGGAAACGTTTTAAACACGGCTCAACTGGATCACACGGAGGATCCGATCATGGAAGCAATTCAAGAGGGTGCTCAAGCCCCAACCGTGTTGGCAGCTTCCTCCGCGCAAGCGGGTGGCGAGTTCCTGATTTTTAACCTGGGGGCCGAGGAGTACGGCATCAAAATCCTGCACATTCAGGAGATTCGCTCGTATGCCCCCCCGACCAGCATCGCAAACGCCCCTGCTTTCATCAAAGGGGTGATCAATCTACGGGGCGTCATTACGCCGATCCTGGATCTGAGGATCAAATTCAACCTTAAGTCAGTGAAATACGATGAGCTTACCGTCGTCCTTGTGGTGAATGTTGGTAAGCGTGTCGTCGGCGTCGTGGTGGATTCAGTCAGTGACGTACTGGCGCTGGATAGCGGCCAGATCAGCCCCGTTCCGGAACTCAGCACCGCAGCCGACGTCGGCTTCATAACGGGCATCGGTTCGGCACCAAGCGACGGCCATGAACGGATGCTCATTCTCGTTGATATCGACAACTTGATTTCTTCACCAGAGGTTTGTTTGCCCGAGATGGAATTGGGTTGAACGTACAGCTCTGGATTCAGTTGGGAACGAAGTGCACCCAACCATCTTCATGACAGCTGCATTGAACATATGATCCATTTGGACGTGGCTTTCCAACGTTGCGTCACCGGCAGTAGGCACGCCCCAATGCTAAAAAAGATTCCAGTGTCGTCACTGCGCGCGGGTATGTTTCTGCAAGCGCTGGATGGTAGCTGGCTTGATCACCCGTTCTGGAAACGATCCTTCCTGCTGAGCGATGACGACATCAGAAAAATCGTCGCGAGCGGCATCAAGTCGGTCGTGATCGATACGGACAAAGGGTTGGAGGACGATACGCAGACAAGCGTCAATGGCCGTTTGTCCGCCGGACGAGATTTAGCGATGGAACAACTGGGTGAGTCGGTTCCTGCTGCACCTGGTCTTACACAAGCGCTTGCGCCCCGAAAGTCGGTCGCTGATGAGATCTAACATGCGAAGCGTCTGTTCGCCTCGGCTAGCGCCCAGATGAAGTTGGTCTTTCAGCAGACTCGCATGGGCAAGGCGGTGTCGACTACGGTGATGATGCCCTTGGTCGAAGCGATCAGCGCTTCGGTCATTCGCAATCCCCATGCGCTCACAAGCGTCGCGCGGCTCAAGCAGCATGACGGCTTTACTTACATGCATTCGGTCGCAGTTTGCGCGTTGATGACGGCTTTGGCATGCGAGCTTGAACTTGATGAGCAGACTATCCGCGAGGCGGGGGCAGCCGGCCTGATGCATGACATTGGCAAGTCACTGATGCGACTCGACGTGCTCAACAAGCCTGGAAAATTGACCGCTGAAGAGTTTGAAATTGCAAAAATTCACCCTGAAGACGGCTGGAGATTACTACAAGGCGCGAATGTGAGCGCCGGCGTGCTGCAAGTGGCATTGCACCACCACGAAAAGGTCGATGGCAGTGGTTATCCGCATAAGCTCAGCGGCGATGCCATTCCATTGCTCGCCCGCATGGCTGCCGTGTGCGATGTGTACGACGCTGTTACGTCTGACCGGCCCTATAAGGCCGCATGGCAGCCAGTAAAAGCACTGCGAAGTATGGCATCCTGGGAAGCACATTTCGATAAAACGATTTTTGCCGCTTTCGTCAAATGCATTGGCATCTATCCTGTGGGCACGTTGGTGCGCCTCGAGTCCAGGCATCTCGCTGTCGTGTTGGATCAGAACCGTGGCGCCATCTCAGCTCCCGTCGTGAAGAAGTTTTTTTCCACCAAATCTAACCAGCCCGTTATCCCTCACGTTTTAAACCTTGAGAAAGCGCAGGGTTCGGACCGAATTGTCCGAGTAGAAGACCCGAAGGCGTGGAATTTTCCTCATCTGACTGACAACTGGTTGCTAGTTTCGTGACTGTGTGGCTTGCAGGACACCGGCGACATTCACGAACCTGCGAAGCAGGATGGATAGTTGCGAAAAATGACGTCTATCAGGTTGTTCAACAGGACAATATCTTCAGGAATGCAAACGTAAATGGCGTGACTGTTCATGGCGCACTGCGCCATGAACTCCGAACCCTGCGTTGAAGCTTAGCAGTAGTGGCGCAGGTTGATCATCGTATACGCGTGGGTTTTGAGCGCGTAGTGCACATCACTGATGCGCTCGAAGCGCAGCAGCAGACGGCGAAACTTGTCCTCCCAGGCGAAGACGCGCTCAATGGTCCTGAAGCGCTCCTCGAAGATGGCTTGCTCGAAACGCTGCTTGCGACCGCGTTTTGTATTTTTGCGCCCGCGAGAGTTTTCCGGAATGTTGGGAACCATGCCGCGATTGAAAATCGCCTTGCGGTTGGCCCGGCAGTCGTAGGCGCCGTCCAGACTGACAATCGTGCCTTGCAGGTCCATGCCGATAGCGCGCGCGATCTGGCTGAGCCGGGGGAGCGCGTCGCGCAGCAGGGGCGATTCGTTGCGGTTGCCGGCAGCGGTGATGAACGGGGCGATGACGTTGAAGTGGCGATCGCACAAGGCCACCACCTTGTCGCCTTTCAGATGTTTGTGGCCGCTGTAACCGAGGTTGTCGCCGCCTTTCTTCGCGGCCGTCGTCGTCCCATCGCCGTGAATAATCGTCAGATCAAGCAACTTGTCATGATGGAGCCTGCTCACCGAGCCCGCAAAGATGGCATCCATGCAACCATCTGCAAGCCAGCGGCGCATCGCGCGTTAGATACGCGTATAGTGAATTTCGGGGTGACCTTTGGCATTCCTTTCGATCGGCAACATCTTCCATTGACAGCCCATGTACAGCACTTGCAGGATGTAATTGAAGATCTTGTGCAAGGCCAGCGTCGGGGGCGGTCCGCGCC
>NZ_MTHB01000250.1 GCF_002220365.1 Caballeronia sordidicola
AGAACGGGAAGTGCGCCCGTTTGCTACCAGCAGAAAATCGTGGTTGTTCAATGATACGGTGGCCGGCGCGAAAGCCAGTGCAACGATCTACAGCTTGATGCTCACCTGTCGGGCGTGCAACGTTGAGCCGTTCGAGTACTTGTGCGAAGTGCTCACCGAGTTGCCGCAGCGCGCGGCCGGTGCCGACGTGAGCGACTTGTTGCCATTCAACATCGGCGAGCGGCTCGCTCGACGCAAACCAACCTCCGACTAACGCTTCTAATGCGTCGGCTCCACGCCGACGCTCACTCCCATCCTTCGCTTTGGACATCGCCGACCTCGGTCGTCGCGGTGCGGCCCTGTTCGTCATGTCAACGTGTGCGTAATTGAGCGATTACGTAGATACCCCAGGAGGATGTCGATGATGATCATCGGCGCGCTGCAGTGCCGGCACACTGAGACCGGCATTGTCGGGCGTAATCGCTTCCCGGATTTCCGCAAATCGAGAGGAGTGGCTCGTAGCGGTCAGCTCCTCGCCTGCATTGCTTTCACAAGGGCGGCTGCGGAGGCGCCTTCGAGCGACAACCCATAGCCAACTTCCTGCACGATGCGTTGTTTCAAGGGCCGTATAAAGTGTACGCGCGTGTTGCGGCGTGTCACTTCGGGCGCTTTCAAATACTGCCTCGCCAATTCCTGTGCGCGGCTAAGCGTCTGGCCGTTTGGCACGACCTCAGCAACCACTCCCCACTCGCGTGCGACAGCCGCCGTAATCGGGTGCGCATTCAGCAGGAAAGCTTCTGCCCGTCCCGCGCCCGCGCGATAGCTCCAGGTGGTAAAGATGCCGTCGCCAGGCACGACACCCGCAGCATAGTGGCCCATGTCCTGGAAGGTAGCGCCTTCTGCTGCCACAATGACGTTGGCCAGCAGCACATACTCTGAGTGGATATGGGCACGCCCCTCGATAGCCGCGATGACCGGCACGCGTATATTGGCTATGTTTTCCAAGGCCTGAACGCCTTCGTCATGGATCCGGCTCCAAACGTCGGGATCGGAGACGTCCTTGAAAGTCGCCCAGTCAACCCCGGTCATGAAGTCCCCGCTTGAACCCGTCAGGATGACGATCTTGTTCGCCCGATCCTGAGAAATCCGGTAGAACGCATCGACGACCTCCGTGTGGGCCTCCGCCGTGAAAGTGAGCGGGCCTCCATTGCTATGGAATTGCACGACCAGCACGCCGTCCTCATCCCGTGTCAGGTTCAAGCTGCGGTAGGCAGTGAAATAATTGTCCAGAATCGTTTGCATGATGTTCCCCTATGTTCGAACGTACTGAGTTGGCCTCGCCGGTCTGCAGCGGGGCAATTTCAAAAGATGCTAGCAATGTGCGTAGGTCGTCCGCAAAGGTGTCGTAGTCATAGCGCCGGTCCACGGCTGCCTGGAATGCCCGAAGCCACCCCGGTCATGATCAATGCAGCGAAAACCGTCGTCCGAGAGAGACTTCGTCTGAAGTTCCCACATGTCGGCATTCAGCGGCCATCCGTGAGCGAACACGACCGGCTTTCCTGCACCCCAGTCCTTACAGTGGAGCTGTGTACCGTCTGCAACAGTGGAGTTCGACATTGGTGGTCTCCGGTTCTGACGTGATTGTTCTACCCGCTCGGCATGCCGATATCTCGCTGGATCACGATGAAGCCTAGAATAAAAAGCAGACTAAATCCTCGTCGGATACCTTAAAACTTCTGAAGCTCGGCGCAGACATGCCTCGCCAAACACGGCAAGCCCGCGCACGACACCCATGCCCGCCGCTGTTCCGTTCAGGTCAAATCTGAACATCAATAAATACAAACGCATCGAAAACGCATCGTGACAAACGGCACGAACGCGCGCTTACCGATTGACCGTTCGCCGACCTCGGATGCCAGACCTCTGACGTTGGAATTGCGGCCCAAGGTTGACGCGGCGGTTGTTAGCGGGGGAAAGGTCAGCGTGGTAGAACCGGCGCGGGCATAAGATTCATTCCTCCAGGCGATGCCGCGCTCCGGAGATTGAGCGCCTGGTCGAATCGGGATGTCATCAGGCACTCGACCCCATGCCGGCCCGGAATGAGAGTTATGCCGCGAGGCTGTCTTGTGTGCCCTTGCCGCCTCGCACATCATATCCCAACCGATAATTTATCATTTGATTAACGAAGATTTCGCCGAGCGGAACAAACGATGAGCACCTTTACTTCATACACGATCGAAACAGCGCCGGCCGCCTCGAAAGCGGGTCTGGAAGACGCCCAAAAGACCTTTGGCTTCGTGCCGAACCTGCAGTCGCATATGGCCGAGTCACCCGAACTCCTTGCCGGCTACTCTACGCTGTGGGATCTCTTTTCAAAGAGCACGCTCACCCCGCACGAGCAGCAGGTTGTCTATCTGACATCGAACTTCGAGAACAACTGTCATTACTGCATGGCCGGGCATACCACGCTCGCGGGAATGATCAAGATGGACCCCGCCGTGATCGCCGCGCTACGCGAAGGAAAACCGTTGCCCGACCCGAAGCTCGAAGCCATGCGCCGCTTCACGACCTTCGTCGTCCGCGAACGCGGGTTTGCTTCGGACGCCGACGTCGAAGCGTTTTTTGCAGCCGGCTATACGCGCCAAAATGTGCTCGAAGTGATTCTTGGGGTTGCCACGAAGGTTATGAGCAACTTCACGAACCATATTGTCCATACCGAATACGATCCGTTCATGAAGGGCAACGAGTGGACGAAGCCGGTCGATGCGAACGCGGTCGCGTGATCGGCACGAACTTTCCAGGAGAAATGGCATGACCACGATTAACGTCCCAAAACGCGAGGAAGTCGCCCCCGCCAACCAGGCTATCTTCGACAACCTGAAAAGCAAACTCGGTTTCGTACCGAATCTTTACGCGACGCTCGCGCATTCGGAACATGCGCTTGCCAACTACCTCGCTTTCCAAAATAGCAAGAGCAGCATCACCGGAAAGGCGCGCGAAGTGGTGGATCTCGTCGTTAGCCAGGTGAACAGCTGCGAATACTGCCTCGCTGCGCACACGATGATCGCCAGGAACATCGGCTTCACAGACGAACAGATTCTCGAGATTCGTAGCGGCAAAGCGAGCTTCGACCCGAAGCTTGACGCGCTTGCGCGTCTGGTGCGCAACATTGCGGTCAATCGAGGCCACGCTGATGCAGCCCTCGTCGACGCGTTTTTCGCAGCCGGCTGGACAAAGGAAAACCTCGTCGATGCGATCGTCGTCGTCGGTGACAGGACGGTGACCACCTATTTGCACGCGACGACACGCATTCCGGTTGACTGGCCCGCGGCGCCGAAGCTTCCCGCCTAACTTGATGGAGGCAGCCGCCCGCGACACGTTGCCCGCCGCCGGTGGATGCCGACAAGCGTAGTCGACTGATTGCAGACCTCGGTAATCAACACGCGCTGATCCTGAGCTACCCCGGGTTGTTGACGACAGGTGCTAGCGTGAGCCCTGGCCATCGGCCATAAATGGCTGGTGCATGCCAGGAAGCGGCCGTCAACGGGGCGGCTGGTGAGTGACGCTTCATGGCCGACCCTCTGCCTGACGCGGGTCGGCCGCACGCGACCCATTTCGGTAGTCTGCGGCTCCCGAAAGCTGTCCCAGAAGATCAGGAACGCGGTCCCTCGGCTTCCGAATGAAAGTGAACGCCAAGGTGCGCAGCCGCCAGCGTGTCTTCGTTGATTCCGCCAAAGACGTAGTCGGCAGCAGGTCTGCTTGCGCACAGACCGCCAGCCGCACACGCCGCAAACTACCCGGGCTCAAATCTGTCCAACCCGCTGGGAGGCACAGATGAAACAGGTATCACTAACTATTCCAGAAATTGGATTGATTGCCGGAACACGGGCGGCAGGCGCTGCATGCCTCGCACTGTTGCTCAGCAACCGAATTAATCCGGAACAACGCCGCGCCATCGGCTGGACGCTGCTCGCCGTAGGGGTCATCACCACGGTGCCATTAGTCGCGCAAGTGTTTGGAAAATGTCAGGCATACAAGAGCCCCGACGAGAGGTGAAGTAATAGTGCCAAGGCCGGAGCCCAATATACTGGTCAGCGTCAGCGGCGTGCCCCCATGTGTTGCCCTTTCTCTGCGGGAGCACATGTTGTGCGCAATGGTGCTGCAATGACCGGTTCCGGAAAAATTGGCGGGCCCGACGACCGACGGGTCCTGGCCGGTCACTGCCTCATGCAATTCGCACGAAGTCTGAACTATTGGAAGACTGCGATCGACAGCACGCGACCCACAGATGCCGGTCGTCTCGACATGTCGGCAATGGCCGTTTGCGAGGTACAAGCGCCGCTCGAACTTGCGGATCGCATGGCAGGTCGTCTCTGATAGAGGCCATTCGGCGGAGGGTTTGATTCGAACGAGCCTGCGGCCAAAGCAGCCGTGGAGTTCAGTGAAGATCCCAAGAGGCGAGCGTCGGCTTTTTCGGCCGGAGCGGTGCGATCTGTCCTTAAACAACCAGAGATCCCGCTTCGGCTCTTTGGCGCGATCTAGGGGCAAGGGCAACGTTGTCTTAGCCGTGTCGTTATGTCGGCGCGATTCACGTACCCATATTCCTTGGGGGAATGAGTGTTATGCGCCGGCGCTGACTTCTGTGCGCAAGCGACCTGCGCGAACATGGCTTCCACGATGTGCCACCTGACATTCACGGACAAAGGCGACCCCATGACCAACTTCATCGCACACGCCATCGAAACCGCGCCGGAAGCATCAAAGGCAACGCTCGAGGCCGTCAAATCCGCCTTCGGCTTCGTACCCAACCTACAGGCGAACATGGCTGAGTCGCCGGAACTTCTCGCCGGTTACTCCGCGCTGTGGGACCTGTTTTCTAAAAGCACGCTGACGCCGCATGAACAGCAAGTCGTGTATCTGACGTCTAACTTCGAGAACAACTGCCACTACTGCATGGCAGGGCACACCACGCTTGCCAAGATGATCAAGGTGGACGAAGGCGTCATCGCTGCGCTTCGCGCCGGCACTGAAATCCCTGATGCAAAGCTCGAAGCGCTGCATCGCTTCACGACCCTTGTTGTTCGCGAACGCGGTTTTGTCGCCGATGCCGACGTCGCCGCGTTCATTTCGGCCGGATACACCCGTCAGAACGTGCTTGAAGTGGTACTCGGCGTGGCGACGAAGGTGATGAGCAACTACACGAACCACATTGTCCACACGAAGCTCGACGCGTTCATGGAGGGCAACGAGTGGACCAAACCGGTTGCGGTCGCAGCCTGATCTTCAAGCGCAGGAGCCTAGGCTCCCGCCGTCACTCAATTCAAGGAAACGTTATGTCCCTCCAAGCGAAACTCGACGCCTTCAAGGCGGACTTCAAAGCCGGTAAGGCCCCCTTTTTCGCCCCTGCGGAGATTCATCCGATCATGGCTCGCGCCACGGCCGAGCTGATCGCTTCTGGCCAGGCCGGCCGTGCGTTAAAGGCAGGCGACGCCGCGCCCGAATTCACACTCTCGGACTCCGAAGGCAACCCGGTCTCATCAGTTCAACTGCTGGAGCAAGGGCCGCTCGTCATAAGTTTTTATCGTGGCGTATGGTGCCCGTACTGCAATCTCGAACTGCAGGCCCTCGAAGAAGCGCTGCCGGCATTCAAGGCGGTCGGCGCAAGCCTCATCGCGATCTCGCCGCAGAACGCGGTTAACAGCCGTAAATCCGTTCGCACCAACAGCTTGAGCTTTCCAATCCTGAGCGACACACGTAACGACGTCGCCTCAGCCTTCGGTATCCGTTTCGCGTTGCAAGACTATCTGGTCGACCTGTACAAGATGCTCAAGAACGACCTGCCGGCTTTCAACGGCGACGACAGCTGGACGCTACCCATGCCTGCGCGCTACGTAGTTGGCCAGCAGGGTACGATTCTGTATTCCGAAGTCAATCCGGACTACACGCATCGGCCGGAGCCGCAGGACATGTTGCCGGCGTTGCGTACCCGTGCTGGCGCGGCCCTCTGAACGAAGAGACAAGCGTATTCGACGCTCGTGCCCATGAGCGTCGGACCAACTTTCAAAAGAGGCGAACATGACATCCCGTACTTTCCTGATTACTGGCGCAAGCAAGGGCATTGGCCGGGCGTTGGCAGAGCGCCTTTCCCGCAACGGCCACACAGTTGTCGGCCTTGCGCGTCACGGGGATGAACCGAGCTTTCCCGGTGTGCTGATCCCCGTCGACCTGTCGGATCACACTGCCACCGACAAAGCCTTGAAGCAACTGAGCAGGCAGTACGAGTTCGATGGCTTGGTCAACAACGTCGGTCTCGTTCGCCCGCAAGCTTTGGGAAGCATCGAGCTTGATGATCTTGACGCAGTCCTTGCATTGAATCTGCATCCCGCGGTGCAGGCAGCGCAGGCGCTTCTCCCGCACATGCAGTCGCAGGGTTGGGGCCGCATCGTCAATATCTCAAGCCTGACCGTGCTCGGCATGGTCGAACGTACAGCGTATGCGGCAGCAAAATCGGCGCTCGTCAGCTTCTCCCGATCATGGGCGCTGGAACTGGCGACAACGGGCATCACGGTCAACGCTGTATCGCCCGGTCCGACCGAGACAGAGCTGTTTCGCGTCAACAATCGTCCGGGAAGCGCCGGTGAACGCCGTTACCTCGCGTCAGTTCCAATGAATCGATTCGGCAAGCCCGATGAGATCGCCGCCACCATCGAATTTCTTTTGTCCGACGATGCGGCCTTCATGACCGGCCAAACATTGTATGTGGATGGCGGCGCATCGATCGGCAAGGCGCTCGTCTGAGGCTCGCTGAATCGCTGAAATCAACGCCGATTTTTGGTGCAAGCAAGCGCTAACCATTTCGGTCATCACGGTAGGCTTGATCACCGACGCACGGCCGGGGCGAAGGTATCCTGCAGTGACCTAGGCGATAGCCTATGCGGCGAGTGTAGCCTCGACAAAAGCGACGAATGCTCGCGCCTTGGCGCTAACTACCCGTCCCGTCGGGAAAACTGCCCATAAGTCCATGGGCGGTAATTCCCAGTCTTCAAGCACAGCAGTCACCGCGCCGCTTGCCAGCTCGGGCGCGAACATCCATTCGGACGCAATCGCGACGCCCATATCAGCTAGCACCGCCGCGCGTACGCCTTCGGCCGCATTCACGTGCATGCGGCCCGACACGGCCACCGCCACTTCCGATGCATCGCGCTTGAACGACCACGCCGTCCCGCCACCGCGTTGTTCATACACGATGGCCTGATGTGCGATCAGGTCCGCGGGCACCATGGGCGTTCCGGCTGCATCGAAATAAGCCTGCGTGCCAACAACATGGCGCCGGCTTTGCCCCACCTTTTTCGCGGTCATGCTCGAGTCCGCGAGCGCGCCCATGCGCAGCGCCACGTCGATACCTTCTTCCATCAGGTCGACGTTTCGGTCATCAAGGATCACTTCGATAGTCAGATCGGGGTGCGCTGACAGGAAACTCTTCATGGAAGGGACAATATGCAGCCGCGCAAACGTCACAGCCGCACAAATGCGCAGACGCCCCGACAGGCTTGCGCCTGAACCTCGTGCCGCATTCTCGGCTTCGTCCGCTTCTTCTATTGCCCGTTTAGCGCGCTCGTAGAACTGCTGACCAGCATCCGTCGGCGATAAGCCGCGCGTCGAACGCAGCAGCAAACGCACGCCGAGCCGGTCCTCGAGCTGGGCGATCGACTTCGACACCGCCGGTTGTCCGACGTTGAGCCGCCGTGCGCCGCCTGAGAACGATCCCGCCTCGATCACGCTTACAAACGTTTCCATCGCTGTCAGTCTGTCCATGAGGTTCCTCTTTCGATGATAAGCGTGCGCTTGCGACACCAGCTCGTGAGCCTATTCCATCCGGGAATTAATGATATCGCCACTACCGGTCTGCCGCTCGAAGGAGTTGACGCCCATAGTCCTTTCACCGAAGGACAACTCGTCAGCACATACCAGGAAACCCGTCATGAAGTCACTCTTTTCAGTCGCTGCAATTGGCCCGTATTCGCTCAAACATCGTGTCGTGATGGCGCCGCTCACGCGCATGCGTTCAAGCGATGGCAACGTCCCCAATGACCTAATGGCAGCGTATTACGCGCAGCGTTCGACCGACGGCGGCTTGATCATCTCCGAAGCGACACCCGTCTCACCGCGCGGATATGGCTACGCAAAGGCGCCGGGCATATATACCCAGACGCAAGTGGAAGGCTGGCGCAAGGTCACTGCCGCCGTTCATGCAAAGGGCGGCCGGATCTTCCTGCAACTCTGGCACGTGGGTCGCCAGTCGCATCCGCTGCTGCAACCGGATGGAGCGGCGCCGGTGTCATCGTCGGCGCTGCAAGCCGAGGGCGACGCGTATGCGGAAAGCGGTCCCGTGCCGTTTTCCATGCCGCGAGCACTGGAGACGCACGAAATCGCCGGCGTTATCGATGAATTCCGTCAAGGTGCGCAGCGCGCGCGGGAAGCCGGCTTCGATGGCGTCGAGATCCACGGAGCAAACGGTTACTTGCCCGATCAGTTTCTGCAGGACGGCACCAACTTGCGCACCGACATCTACGGCGGCCCGATCGAGAACCGCGCGCGCTTTCTGCTGGAGATCACCGAAGCCGCCGTGACCGAGTGGGGACCGGGACGCGTCGGCGTGCGCATCGGCCCAAGCGGAACCTATGGCTCCATGCACGACAGTAACCCGCAAGCGACCTTTGGTTATGTCGCAGACGAGTTGAACCGCTTCGGGCTTGCGTACCTTCATATTGTTGAGCCGCGCATCAAGGGAACCGAAACCGTCAAGGTCGATGCACCGCCGCTCGCCGCCCAACATCTACGCAAGCGCTTTCACGGCACGATCATAGCGGCGGGCGGCTTCGACCGGGCCAGTGCCGAGGCGATCGTGCGCAGCGGCGACGCGGACTTCGTCGCTTTCGGCCGCCACTTCATCTCGAACCCCGACCTGCCAGCGAGGCTGCGCGATGGCCTTCCGCTCACGCCGTACGATCGCACGACCTTTTACGGCGGCGATGCGCGCGGCTATATCGACTATCCGATCGCTGTCACCGAAACCGACGCAGCCTGACCCACGAGATTTCCCCCATGACCACGCAGCCGCGTTACCCTGCCCTGACGCTCGCGTTGCTTGCAACCGCGCAGTTCATCATTGCGGTGGATTACAACATCGTGTATCTCGGCGAGGTTCAAAGCTGCGTTACACATGCGAGGGGCGAAGATAATGCGGGATAATGTGGCCCCATTTTCGACGTCACGCCCCCATGAATCAATCCGTTTGCGCTGCCCCCACAAAACTGGCTACCAACGAACGCAAGATGATGGCCTTTCGAGCTTTGGCGGGCGCAGAACCGGTCAGCGCCCTGGCCGCCCGGCATGGCGTGAGCCGCCCGCTCGTCTGCCGGCAGATGCACAAGGCCAACGCCGCGCTGGATGATCTCTTTCCGAATGAGCAGGCTGACGACCAGAACAAGGTGCTGTTCTCGTTGCCGGTCACCAAACGATGGCTGGAACAGGCCACGCTCGGGCTGACAATGATCGCTCATGCCTCGATGCGCGGGTCGTGGAATTCATGCACGATATGCTGGGCGTGTCCATTAGTTTGGGCACCGTGCACAATATCCACCAACGGGCGGCGCAGCGCGCCATCGCCGTCAACAACAGCGTTGAGCTGTCGCCGATCCGGGTGGGACTGCACGATGAGCTTTTTCAGGGCTCGCAGCCCGTGCTCGCCGGCATCGACGCCGCCTCGACCTATTGCTATCTGCTGGCAACCGTTGACCATCGCGACGGCGACACCTGGGCGGTCCATCTGCTCGACTTGAAGGCGCGCGGACTGAGTCCCCATTACACGATTGCCGATGCTGGCACTGGTCTTCGCGCCGGCCAGAAACTCGCCTGGCCCGGTACTCCGTGTCATGGCGACGTGTTCCACATCCATCAGCAGTTCGAAACGCTCGTCAACATCTGGGCGCGCATCGCCAGCGGCGTACGCACCGAGCGCGAAGCACTCGAA
>NZ_MTHB01000017.1 GCF_002220365.1 Caballeronia sordidicola
GCCGCCAATGGTCGGAAAAAGGTGGTGGTGGCAGGCCTGTGGACCGAGGTGTGCAACAACACCTTTTCGTTGTGTGCCATGGACGAAGGCGACTACGAAATTTACATGGTCGCCGACGCGTCGGGCGGCACGACGAAAGAAGCGCATGACTTCGCGATGCTACGCATGATCCAGGCCGGCGTGGTACCTGTGACCTGGCAACAGGTGCTGCTCGAATGGCAACGCGATTGGGCGCACAAGGAGACCTACGACGCAGTCATGAAGATCGCCAAAGAGCATTCGGGTGCGTATGGGATGGGGGTGGACTATGCCTACACGATGGTGCACAAGGCTCCCCAGCGTACGACGCAGCCGCACGAAGTTCTGGCAGCGGTGCCTGCCAAGAAGTAAGTAGCCGCATTGCGTCGTCCGGCGAGCCGGGGCGACTCGAAGACTATGCGGGTCGCGTCTGCCTCGGATCTATTGAGCTTGCATCTGCACGAACGTGCCGGTGAATGCAGCGGGATTCGCGGGCGGTGCATCGGTATTCTGAATTCTACATGCCGGCCACGACCTGTTACTAATGCTTTATGGAGGCAATCGCGTCGAGCGGCCGCTTCCCATGAACAGTTCCGCGCGTGAACAGCGGAGCGCTCCCTGTGAGGATCACCATGACTTCCAATACTTCCGCGCCGACGCCCGCCGATATCGTGTTTTTCAACGGCAAAATCGCCACGCAGGACGACAAACGCTCGTTCGCCGATGCGATTGCGGTCGCCGATGGCCGCATCATCGCTTCGGGGTCACGCGATGCCGTGATGCGTCACGTGAAAGAGGGACCGCGGCAAATCGACCTCAAGGGCCGGACGGTCATTCCCGGTCTTAAGGACTCGCATCTGCACATCATCCGCGGTCGCCCTTTGCAAAAGCCCCAAGTCGTCTATGCTGATCGCGGATAAGACTCCGAAGCACACCGACAGAAATTGCGCGATCGGGTATTAACCTGTTCTCGAAAAGCGCCGTACTGAGCGTGGCAGCGAACTCGAAAGTATCGATGGGCAGTCAAACGTACTTATGCTTGGATCGATGATTTTGATGGTCTTCGAATCCGCTATGAGCGATTTGCCAAGTTCCATGAAACTTTCTTGGAGTTGGCTGCTTGGCTAATCTGTTGAAATACTCTCCAGCGAACTATTATGGATTTTTGAAACCGCCTCTAAGTGTTGTTTAAGAATTCGCCAAAGTATCAATTGGATAAACACGCTACGCTGCAACGGACAGGACTTGCCGGGATGTCGTACCTCCTCGCTTCGCCCGGTATGCGGACGGTGTCGCACTGGAGCAGGGATTTGTGACAAGGAGGAGTTCAGATGAAGAAAAATATTGCCGGCGTTGAAATTCCCGACAGTGCAATGGCGCAGGCGGTAACGGATCTGATGCGGGGCACGAAGTCAGAATTAATGTTTCATCATGCGTTAAGAGCATTTTTTTTTGCTGCACTAAGTGGATACCAGAAAAAGCTGACATTCGACGCGGAACTGCTTTATGTCGGGGCGATGTTTCACAACGTCGGGTTAAACGCGAAGTATCACGACTCACCTTACCGCTACGAGGTGGATGGCGCGAACGCCGCGCGCGAATTTCTGATGAACTACGCAGTCGCCGACGACGCGATAGATGAAGTTTGGGCGGCGATAGCGCTGCACACGACCCCCGGCATTCCGGAGCACATGTCGCCCCTGATCGCCATGATGAGTGCCGGTGTGCAGATGGATGTCCGCGGCGCCTGCTACGAAGACTTCACGGCGCAGCAGCGGGACGAAATCGTGCAAGCCTATCCCCGCGAATCGGGTTTCAAAAAGAGGCTTATCGACGCCTATGCGCGTGGCATGGCGCATCGTCCGGATACGACGTTCGGGACGGTGAATGCCGACGTGCTGGACCGGTGGGATCCGAACTACCGCCGCCAGAATTTCTGCGGACTGATATTGGGTTCGGATTGGCCGAACTGACAGTAGTTAGAGAAAAGAGGATCAACATGGGATACATCATTTCACTGGGAGTCGGCTTCGGCATCGGGCTCCTTTATTGGCTGCTCAAAGTGCAGTCGCCGGCACCGCCACTGATTGCGCTAGCCGGGTTGCTCGGCATGGTACTCGGCGAGCACGCCATACCGGTTGCGAAGGCGCAGTTTTTCGCGCAGGCACCGATGGCCCAGGTTACGGAGCAGATGAAAGGTACGACGGCCCAAAAGTCGGTGGCACCCCGCGCGATGAAGGAGGGCGCTTGATGTCGCGCCCGGCGGTTTTCGAATCACGGAGCGTCGGTTGTGATTCGGTAGGAAGATACGACCCTTGCGCTGATAGCAGGCTACGTCGAGAGGGTGGGTTCCATCGCGCTGTTTGGACTGTTCACTGCGCACGTGACGGGCGACTTCGTGATTATTGGTGCTGACGTCGCCGGCGTGGGGCAGGGTGTGCTGCTCTAGCGGCGGTTTCCGTTCGGGAGTGAGACGACCGGCTACGGCGTCGCCGATGTGGCGCGGACGATCGAGCGCAAGCGGCCGAAGCGATGGTGCTTTATTCGGCATATGGCGCGAATGGCACTTACTTTGCCCTGGGCGCATGACCGTACCGCTGTACATGGCGACGCGCCTGGTCGCGCGGCACCTTCAACCATGGGTAAGGTTTGGGTCGTCGCTTTCGCATTCGAGGCTCGATGCGTCCCGGTCGATGACCGACCTTGCTTTGAGCGATCAACGTGAACAGTCGTTGGTTGTCCTGCGTTGCCGATAGACCGCGCGTGACCCATTCAATCCACAGTTGCACCGTGTGCTTGAAACTCAAACCGCGCGGATCGACGCCGGCATTGGCGGCGGCCTGCGCCATCAGCAGCCGGATCACGTTGTAGGCCAGCAGATGGACCCACAGCTGTTTTTCGTTCATTTCCGGTGTCT
Source organism: Caballeronia sordidicola (assembly GCF_002220365.1). Taxonomy (GTDB): domain Bacteria; phylum Pseudomonadota; class Gammaproteobacteria; order Burkholderiales; family Burkholderiaceae; genus Caballeronia; species Caballeronia sordidicola_C. The sequence goes on from NZ_MTHB01000017.1 coordinate 2,936, forward strand.
GGCAACGCAGTACGTCCATGCCCATGGTGGTCTTGAGGTTGCGCAGATCGAGCTCGACATTCCATCGGCGCGCGTACAGCGCAGAGAGATCGGCTTTGCTGAGCTCGCGCTGATTCAACAACGTGGTGACCAGCACCTCATGGTCCACCTTGGCTTCGCGCAGCGTAATGTTCTGGGGTGCTTGCGCGTACTGCTCGGGCGTCATCCACTCCGGGCGAGGCGGTTTGGGCCAGCACACGATATGGTCGCGCGTACCCAGCGATTGGCCGCGTCGAAAGTCGGTGATACGCGATCCATTTTGCTCGAACACGCAATCCACGCCCCGCTCCAGCAGCGAGGAGATCAGGAAATAGTTGCAGTACAGCGCATCTGCAACCATCACGTCTCCCGCACGAAAACCATCGAGCAGAGCGCGCACCAGACCAAGCTCGCCGGTGCCTTTGCCGCTGTGAGGCCCGATCGCCGCATCCAGCGCTGCGCCGGTGGCCAGGCAAATCACCGCCACCAATCGTGCCAGTGGAAAACCCACCCCGCTCGCCTGGCTACTGGGTTGCGGATATGCAGTCTGATTATCGGGGGTATCGGGCATCGACAGCCCCGTACCGTCCACCAGTTTGAGCGTGCGACCGCGCCATTGCCATGGCCGCAGCGCCTGCTGGCTCAGAAGCCGGCCTGTTTGCCGCGTGAGAGCCGTGACCATCTCTACCGGCAGGCGCTGGCGTGCCCTGCAATACGCGCCTGTGCGAACGCTGCAAGCACTCAGGCCGTCGGCGGCGCGCTGCGCCGCCCAGCCATTGACCACCTTCTGGCACGAGCCATCGGCCTCCAGCGTCTGGCGCATGAACATCGACAGCGTCACTGTCGGCGGATACAGCCGCTCGCGGTGCTCGGGCAACTGCGCTTCGGTCGTTTCAAGCAATTGCGCACTCGTCAGAATGTTGAAGAACTCCACCGCCTCGCTCGACTGCGCCCGCCGCCGGACGCGGTTGCGGCGTTGATACAAATCGCTTTGGGCTTTACGATCCATGCTGGCTGGCCTTTGGTGAGATGGCTTGGGTGTTTCGTAACTAACCATCCTATCGATCCAAGGTTAGCCAACCTCCTTTATCTTCAAATACTTACGCTCGACATTGAGCAGCGAATAGCTAAAGTAAGTGCCATTCGCATATGGCGCTGCATCGAGTGAGACCGACATGCTCGAATTCCCGGGCGGATACATTGCCGAAGTGCATGATGGTCGTTGAAGCATACGTTATGTGGCCGTTGAAGGGGAAGGCGAGTACGCAGGCATGCACAATGCAGTGAATCACTGCACACCGCCTCGGCGGTCACCTCGAATCGCGTGCCGGCGGCGGTGGGCGATGCCGCTGCGGTTGTCGGCCAGATCCACGCGTACCGGAGCCAGACGGTGGCAACCGCTGAGGGCCGCACTCCGCCAGGCAGCCGCCAGCATCAACGCGTTTTGCCCGCATGACGCAACGGTACAAGACTGCCAACCAAATCGATCGGTGCGGAAATGATGGCTTATTTCACCACCCAGGGCGGCACGGAAATCCATTTCAAGGATTGAAGTTCAGGCCGACCGATTTTCTTCTTTTATGGCTAGCCGCAACGCGGACGGTTGGGACGCGCAGGTGGTGTGTCTTGCGGAGCGCGGCTATCGCGTGGTTGCGCATGATCGTCGTGGTCATGGACGTTCGTTGCAGCCGCGGAGCTGCAACGATATGAACACTTGTGCAGACGATCTCGCCGAGCTGATCGAAAGCTCGAACCAATCAACATTGTGATGGTCGGTCACTCGACCGGTGGCGGCGAAGTGGCGCGCTCCATTGCGCGCCACGGTACGAAGCGCGCGGCCAAGGCCTTGATGATAGTCTCCGTGCCGCCGCTCATGTTGAAGACGTGCCCGAATCTGGGCGGCCTGCCGATGTTGGTATTCGACGGGATGCGGGATGGCGTACGGAACACCGCCCACAGTTCTTCAAAGACGTGGCGTTGCCGCTCTACGACTTTTATCGGCCGAACGCGCCGGTGTCGCAAGCTCGATCAAGGGCTTGCACGACTGCATCAATGCATTCTCGGAAACTGACTACAGCGAGGACCTGAAGCAGATCACTGTTCCGGCGCTCGTGCTGCAGGATGACGACGACCAGATTGTGGCGCTCGGTAACTCCAGCGTTCCGTCCGCGAAGATCATGCCACCTCTGGGTGAAGGTTTACGAAGGTGCGTCGCCCGGCTTGCGGACGACGCTTGCGGACCGCGTGAATGCGGATCTGCGGGCGTCTGTTCAGTCGTAAGGGAGTACGCCGGCGGCGCCGTTGCAGTGTCCGCGCGTCGGTGAGCCGCGTGCGCCACGGCTTGTAAGACGGCTTTCAATTAGTACGCGCTATGCCTGAACGTCGGAAGGGCGCGTACACGCATTTCGTTTGCGGTATTCAGCGATCGGGCAGTCGGCGTTTCGAGTGCGTCGAGGGTCACCGAGGCGCGCGCACGGCACGCTTCGATCAAGCCCGCTTCGAGTAGTGCGCCGACCAGCTTCGACGCGAACTAGACGCCGATGCACAGATCGTCTTCGGGAGGGAAGGCTCAACTAATGGCGATGCGCGCGTCGTCGAGTGTCTGTTTAACATCCAGCCGATTGCCGAGCTCTTCGTTCAGATCGCCACCCGCTTGCGGCTGAAAGAGGCTGGATAGATAGCGAGCATTGCGCGAGGTCATGGTCTGCAATTCGCCTTCGGCCTGCAGCTTTTCGAACGCATAGGCACGGGTCGATTCGGATAGCCGATATTTCGCTACTGGCCCCTCGAATTCTACGTTGACCAGTGACTTCGCCACCAGTTCGGTGATGCCGCTGATCGCGCTCGCCACTGAAAATTCGTCGTCGCACATGACCGCGCACATTACCTCGAAAGTGAAGCTGCTGCCGAATATCGCGAGACGCCGGAATAGTGACTGCGTTTTCGCGTCGAGTATCGCGAAACTCCAGTCGAACGTCGCGCGCAGGGTTTGATGACGCGGTAGCGCCGTCCGATATCCGCCGGCCAGAATCGCCATGCGGTCATCCAACCGGCGATGGACCCCCTCTACGCCTAGGGCGACGACACGAGCAGCCGCTAGTTCGATGGCCAGCGGTATACCACCTAGACGCCGGCAAATCTCGCCAACGAGTCGGATTTCCGCACTGTCGACGCCGATTTCGCCTTGCAAAGAGTTGGCGCGCAGGAGGAACAGATTGACTGCGGAACACTTCAGGATTTCTTCGTTGGTACAACCGGCCGGCGGCACACCCAGCGGATCGACCCTGAATATCGTCTCAGGCATGATCCGAAGCGGCTCTCTGCTCGTCACGAGCACGCGCAGCATATCGTTGCCTACAACCAGCGCATCGAGAATGTGCGCGACTGCTGCGATCACATGCTCAGCGTTATCGAGCACCAGCAACATGCGGTGCCGGCCCAGCGCCGCGACCACTTGCGCGACGTCTGCTTGTGGGCCGGGCAGCGTCAACCCGCAGCCTTCAACGATTGCGCCGAGCACGTCCTCTGGCGTAGTTAACGTGGCCAATTCGACTAGGCAGACTGCTTCGGCGAAATCGGCCGAGCAATGGCGAGCCGCTTCGATGGCAAGCGTTGTCTTGCCGATGCCGCCTGCGCCCACCAACGTCAGCACATGCGTATGCGTCAGCATCGAGCTAATCAGCTTGACTGCGCAGTCGCGTCCGAGCAGCCTGGACTTGGACGGCGGAAGACGACGTCCTCCGGCCGCCTGCGACGCGGTTTCGCGAGACGTGACCCTTTTCTGCCGCTGGAGAAGCTGATAGCCGCGGCCCGGCACGGTGAGGATCAAGTCGCGATCCGGACCCAGTATTTTGCGCAGCGCCGAGAGATGGACCTGTACGTTGTTTTCTTCAACGATGGTGTCGGGCCAGACGGCATTCATCATTTCGTCTTTCGTGACGAGACGCCCTGCGGCCGCAGCAACGACGGCAAGGATGTCAAAGGCGCGAGACCCGACATGCACTTCCTCGCCGTTTTGCAGCAAAGTGCGCATTTCAAGATCGATCTGAAAGTTACCTATTTCAATCATGACGTTTTTAGGCTCAGGGACAGAGAGCGCTAGCCAGGGATAAGAGTGGGTGCCTGTGGTGATGGGAAAGCCAATCGCGGGCAAAGGCAATTGGCATGGTTGAAGTTACCGCGACGGTGCTCGCGCGTCTTGTACGTTAGTGCGATGCTTTGTACGAAAGTGCATTACCGCGGCCGAGGTGCTATGCGTCCGCCGGGTTATCGTCCAACCAAACCGCGCAGCGGATGGTTTGTTCAACGAGTGTTCTGGCGGCGCCAGGTGCCCGGTGGCGTCCCGACTAGTTGCGAAAAGGTTCGTGTGAAGTGGCTTTGGTCGACGAAGCCGCATGCCATAGCGATGTCTGACAGGGACGAGTTGGAATGCTTGAGCAGCTCTCGTGCTTGATCTATGCGCCGCTCCAATAGCCATTGATGCGGCGTGCGGTCCATTGTTTCGCGAAATGCCCGGATAAAGTAGCTGCGCGACAGGTTGCAAGCGCTCGCAATCTCTTCGAGCGAGACGCTGCCCTGTGCTTTCCCGAGCAGCATGTCTTTGGCGCGCGTTTCGTGCAGGCTCGAGAGCCGCCGGTTCTTCTTGTTCGACTGAGTTAATGCATTCCCATACTTATCAATTAGATGTGTGCCGATCGCGACACCCAATTGTTCGACAAAAACTGGACTGGTCTTACTGCCGCGATCCAGTGTGAGCGCCAACACTTGCGCGAGGTGGCCGAAAATCGCGTCTTTGCGGCCCGGGAGCGAGGAAAAGCCCGCGATTGCCGAGCCGCCTTGCTCGTAGCGCAAGTTCGCTATGAAGGCGCGCGAGAACTCTACTAGCACGAAGTCGAACGCACCAAGCAGGTCGGCCCGGTAATCATTTTCGAAGTTGCGGATGTAGACCGAGTCTTTTTCGAAGTCGTGCGACGCCGACCGGTTGCCAGAAAAGATTTGCCGGCGGTGGCCCGCTGTCAGCGAAACGCCGATCAGGAATCCGCGATCGGAAGCGGGCGTGACAACTTCACTGGTCTGTTCGTGACGCCGGCATTTGCGGTAAAACGTAAACTCTCCTGTGTGGAGTTCAAGGTCTATGTCCAGATGATTCGAAAGACATCCCAGAGAGTCCTTCTGTCGGACTGCATTGGGTGCAGCGATAAAAGTTTCTGAATGGACAAACATGAATCGTCACCTTTATTCGTCATGCTTATAGTCATGCCAGTTCACGTTCCAAAAATCAGGAGAGAGTGATAATAGTCGGCGTGACGCTCTATTATCACGGAAACGATAAGTCCTAGATATTAATTTTCGTTCACGTTTCAACATTCAGGCCTCTTGCGGCGCTGAAATTTGTTTTCAATGGGCTGCTGCGTGTTTGAGGGTTAGTGCATCTCCTAGCAGGCCGCTGAAATAGCGACTACGAATGTCATCGCGAACGCAACTGAGAGCGTTTAATAAAGACCCCTACTGCCTGAAGAGATCATGCGCGGCAACGACACGTTCACCGAGAGTTTGTTTTCCGTGCGCAAGCTGGAGGACTTCGTTCCAAGGGCGCATCCACTGCGCTCGATTCGAGTAATGGCGAACGATGCACTTGCAAAGATGGACCGGTTGTTCGCCGGGATGTACGAGGCCGATATTAAAGGCGGACGCCCAAGCATTGCGCTGGAGAAGTTGCTGCGAGCTATGCTGCTTCAGGTGCTCTTCAGCGTCCGCTCGGAACGCCAACTTATGGAACAGGTGCAATACAACTTGCTTTTCCGCTGGTTCATTGGCTTGTCAATGGATGACGTGGTGTGGGTCACGGCTGTTAGGTTCTCGCGTTTCCGTAAGCGCATCTGCGCAATCGTTCAAAGTTCATCGCGTGTCGTTGCAGTTCGACGGCAATATTCTGAACGCGCGCGGCGCGTAGGCAGTTCAATGCCATCGAACGCAGACGCGCCAACACGCAGGGCTTGTTTCGGGTCCTGCAGGCATCTTCGTGTAACGTTACGTCACGCACGTAGTGATTCTGATTCTCGACGGACCAATGCCCTCTAATGGCAAGCTGGAAATCGGCCGCGCTCAGGGGTGTTGTGCTGATCCACCAAGCCGTCTCGGCGGTGCGCACCCAGCCATCACGGGTTTTGCGTTCAGACGTACGTTCTATCTTCGCGACCTGGCATACCAATGCTTGCCATTCCTCTGGCATCCAGTGCGGCGGTACGTCAAAGGTATGCACGGTACGCGTTTCGATACGTCCGTGTCCCTTGTCATGCTGCACGTCGCATTGTGCAGCGACACGATGAAGTGCCAGGCTTGCACAGGCATCGAGCAATGTCGGCTGGTTACCCTTTACTTGCACCACGGCGTCGGCTTCCTTCTCCAGCGCCAACGCTAGCGTTTTTTTTGGCAATGCAGCGCGTCCAGCGTAAAAACCTGTCCCGACAATCCGAATGACTCGATCAACGCCTGTGCAGCCGGTATTTCGTTGGACTTGTCATCCACTTCGATGTGACCCAGCACGATCAGGCCATCATGATCGAACGCCGAAACCAGTTGCCGGGCGGAGACGTCCTTCACGCGATCTGCACTTCCCCGCAATGCTTTGCCATCAATGGCAATGAATTGCCGGCCGGGTGGCGGTGATGTCTGCCGGTGCGCATGCTCACGAAACGCGCGTTCCAACTCCTGCTCGTCCAGACCCAGCAGAAATTCCCGAATCGCCACCCAGCACGGCGCCTTGCGCCAGCTTGTCCCGAACAGCCGGTTCAGGTTCGTCAGTTGCTCATCGATAAACACTTCCATTGTCCTGAACGACTTGGATCCGGCCAGGATCGACATCACGATCGCACAAAGCAACGGCTCCAGCGCGTAGCGTTTGCCCTGCGCTCGCCGAACGTCCCGCAATTCCGAAAATACGCCACCGAACATCATCTGCCTTTTGCCCCTTGTTTCGAAGGGCGACGTTAACACAGCGCAGCAGAAGTTAACAGCCCTGTGGTGTGGGTGCCCACGGTCTTCACCAAGAACCGCGAGCGCTTGATCATGCACGATGCGGTAGTCGAATTCTTCAACGAAGTTGTGAAGATCGCCGGCAAGAAGGAGCTGCTCTCGGGCGAGCACTTCAGCGTGGACGGTACGCTGATTCAAGCATGGGCGGGTCGTAAGAGTTTTGTACGCAAGGATAGTGACGACCAGAACAACAAGGGCGGTGACGACGCCGACTTCAAGGGAAGCAAACGCAGCAACGAGACGCATCAGTCCAAGACTGATCCTGAAGCGCGACTCTATCGCAAGGGGAAGACCGCTAGTGAATTGCGCTACATGGGCCACACGCTCAGTGACAACCGCCACGGTTTAATCGTCAACGCGCGCGTCACATGCGCTGACGGGCACGCTGAAGCGAAGCGGCCAAGGTCATGCTTAACGATGCACGGGAAGCAATTGACGATGATCGTGTCGAAATCACGGTGGGCGCGGATAAGGGTTATGACGCGCAGGAATTCATCGAAGCTTGCCAGGAGATGAAGGCGACCCCGCACGTGGCGCAAAATACCTCGGGACGGCGCTCGGCTGTCGCCGACACAATCGCGGCGAGTGTGGGCTACGCCATTTCGCAACAAAAGCGCAAGTTGATCGAACAAGGTTTCGGGTGGGTGAAGACCGTGGGACGTATGCGTCAGGTTGCGGTACGGGGGCTGAAGAGGGTTGACCAAATGTTCGTTCTGAACATGGCCGCCTACAACCTCGTGCGCCTGCGCTCATTAGGACAAGTCCGCCAGGCAAATTAGGCAACGAAATCGCGCGAAAACGATTCATGTCGCGCCCAAGACGTTGGTATTAGCGCCCGAAATTTCGCAATGTAAAAAACACTGCTGTTTGTCGCTGACTCGATAAGATCATCGTTTTTTCGAGGCCGTATTTCCGCAGCCTGCTAGTACTACTGTGTCACAAAATATTTGAGGTAACGCAGCAATACGGACATCTCTTTAATCGCCTGGAGATATGGGCAGCAATTCGCCAGCGCAGCGTTGCGATCGAGTCAGGTACGTGTCGCTGCATTCGCTGGGGAGCCGCGTGGGATGTAGTCCGTGGGTAAGGCAGGTGCGCTGCGGATTTCGGAGTTTTTTTTACTGCCTTCATTGAGGCGCTGTGCGACGAGAAACCCATAGGCGGCAATGCATAGGGATGCGTGATGATGAAATCCACGCCACCCACGCCCCTCGAAGTGTCGAAGGCCGAACTCCTGCTTTAGATCCTGGTAGTCACGCTCAATGCGCCAGCGCATTTTGGAAACGTGAACCAGATGTTCGACTGCCGTCGCATCGGGCAATGTGGAAAGCCAGTATTTGCTTGGCTCGGGTTCACCAATGGGCCACTCGATAAGCAGCCATTCCTCATCGCGCGGCGTAGCTCGCCAATAGTCTCGGTGAGAGGCCCGCACGCGCAACGCCGCAAAGCGGGAACTCAAGCCGCTACGCGTGCCTTCGCGCCACGAAACCGTGTGATAGCAAGATGGTTCGAGCGCGAGCGCAAGGTCTTTGACTGCGACGGGATTGTGTCCCGGTACCCGGCGCTGGAGGCTTCGTGGTCGGCCGGCCTTGCCTGTAGAGGATTCGGCAGATAGTGGTGCAAGGCCCGGTGGCCATACGCGGGTGCTCGACTGGATGCCCACCGCATATTGCAGTCCGAGTTCACCAACGCTGTCACGAAACGCCGTGTCGTTTCCATAACCGGCATCAGCCAGCACCACGCCGTTCGGGGCACCGCTTTGTCTTGCCTCACCCAGTTGCGCGATAGCGATCTGCGTCTTGGTCGCAAACTGAATTTCCTCGGGAACCCCTGCCAACTGCCGTCTCCCCGGATCGTCCGCCCATTCCTTCGGAAGGTAAAGCTTATAAGCGACGGGCAGGCTCGCCTCCGTTGTGGCTACCGACAGGCTCACGGCCACCTGGCAATTATCCTGCTTCCCCAACTGTCCACAGTATTGCCGCGCCACGCCCACCGAATGCTTTCCCTTCTTCGGAAAACCCGTGTCGTCAATGATCCAGTACAGCCCATTTGACGGATCCATATGCGGCAATACCCAGCGCCGAACCTGTTCGATTAATGCGGCGTCAGACCACTCTGACTTTGAAACGAAGTGATGGAGGGACTGGTGCCGCGCGCTCACGCGATGCGGCTCGAGGTGGGCCGCGATCGGCTCAACACTTTTACGCGCAATCGGCAGCATCAACCCCTGACAATAGCCCACCAGAGCGGCATGACGATCACTGTGTCCAATTGTGTCGCATAGGTGTTCCAGGTACTCGTCGAACGAAGTCTCCCAGTCCATCGCTTCCTCATGCAAAGAATGAAGAAGCTCCTATAATGCCATGAATGTTATGACACAGTAGTACTAGGTGTGTTGTCATTGAAGGGGCAAGTCAAATCTCCTGATTCCCTCAGCATTGAACTTTGATGTGATAGCGGTGATTGGTGCTTGTCCGGCCTGCTGAAGATCACGTCGGCTCAGGACAATTAATAAAAATTAGCAACGGTTTCGAGCATGCCGTCGTATGATTTCTTGAAGATAGAGTTCAATCCGAGGAATGCAATGATAAAGCTGAATCGCCGAAAGTGGTCCATGCATAGCGGTGCATGGTACGTCGTTATATTGGGCATCGTTATCGCGGCTTGGTCTTACGACGCGCTTGCCGCTGCGCCACAGGTCAAAACGCAGGGGCCCGGTTTTTATCGGATTATGTTAGGCCAATTCGAAGTGACCGCGTTGCTCGACGGCACCCATCCGTTTCCTATCGAAACGGTGGTCGAAGGCGTACCGAAGTCCGAAATCGCAAACGACCTCGCGCGGGATTTTCTGCACGCGCCAGTTCAGGGATCGATCAACGCCTTTCTGATCAATACCGGTTCGAAGCTGATTCTGATTGACACAGGCGCTGGCGTGCTCTACGGAAACTGTTGCGGACTCCTACTTGGCAACTTGCGCGCCGCGGGCTATCAGCCCGAGCAAGTCGACGAAGTGCTGCTTACGCATCTGCATAAAGATCATGTTGGCGGCATCATCGCCAACGGGGCCATGGTGTTTCCGAACGCTGTCTTGCGGACAAGCCAGGTCGAAGCGGACTACTGGCTAAACCCGGCGAATAAACCGAAAGCGCCGGCTTTCCTTAGTACGTTCTTCGACGCGGCGATCGCGTCCGTCGCGCCCTATGTCGCGGCAAATCGCTTCAAGCCTTTCAGCGGCGATTTCGAACTCGATTCGGGCATTCGCGCCATGGCGCTTCCCGGCCATACGCCGGGTCACACGGCATATCTTATCGAGAGCGATTCGAAAGATCTGCTGGTGTGGGGCGATGTCGTTCACGTCGCGTCGATCCAGTTGCGAAACCCCACGGCGTCTGTCGAATACGACACCGACGCGCCCGCTGCGCGCCGCTCACGCCGCTTCGCGCTCAAGCTCGCGGCGGACAAGCACTATCTCGTCGGCGCCGCGCACATCGCTTTTCCAGGTTTGGGGCACATCCGTCAAGACGGCAATATGTATGACTGGGTGCCGGTCAACTACGAAGCCACACCTGCTCCATGATGTCGACGCTGGCTTAGCTTGTTACCATTTCGAGGGAATGCCAAATGAATACAGAAACAATTGCGCGCGCATCATAGGATCTGTGTGAACGGCTTGCATCGGGCCGAGTGCTGTGAGTTGTGCGAGAATCCATGCGGGATGATGCATGGCGGTTGCTTATCCGTATGAGCTCACGTGATTCATGTGCTTCTTCGCAGCTATCGAAACGGGGGATGGGCGGGGCGGACCTCACCCGGTCGACATCTCGAAGCGCGGCTTTTCCGCCATCGGCGCACATTCAGATCGAAGTGGTCGAGCGGCTTCGCGCGAAAACATGGACCATATCGATCGCGCGGGCGGACGGTTCGTCACCGTGTTGCCCCGCAATCGCCTGAAAGACGCGGAGTTCCGCCAGTGGATCCAGACCAACACCCCGCAGTGGACCACCTGTGCGTGGGACCGGCCCAATTCGCGCCACTGCGACGGCCCGCGCGACTGCTGGTATGTCTTTCGCGCGCCGCAACTGTCGGCCGAAGCCTAGCCCATAGTATGGGTGTGGAGTCCGTTGCTGTCCCTGCGCCAGGAGGCCCGGCGACGCAGGGACATCGCTGCGGCCATTGAAGAGTTCCAGCAGTTGCGCGTGCTGCTCGCCGGCTCGAAGACGCGGCTGCGTGGCACTGCCGAGATTGACCTGCAGATCAAGGTGATTATCGAGAAGCACCACGTCGCCCGCTATCTGAAGGTCCGTCGTACCGTGCGTGAAGAACACGAATACCGGCAGACGCGGCGGGGTCGCCCGGGACCCGAGACTGCTTACCGCAAGATTACCAAGTGGCGCTTTGACATCGAGTGGACGACCGACGAACAGGCCATCAATTACGATCACAGCAGCGATGGTATGTATCCTCTGGTTACAAACGATCGCAGTCTGTCACCGGCCCAGGTGCTGGAAGCCCACAAGGGTCAGCCGATGATCGAGAAGCGCTTCGAACAGATCAAGTCCGTACAAGAGATCGCACGGGTGTTCCTTAAGGATGAGGGTCGCATCGAGGCTTTCTTCACGCTGTACTTCCTTGCTCTGCTCGTGCGGGCGCTCATTGAACGCGAGCTGCGCCTTGCCATGAAACGCGAGGATCTCGACGAGCTGCCTCTTTATCCCGAGCAGCGTCGGTGCGCACGTCCCACGACCGAACTGACTCTGCGCCTGTTCAGCCACGCCGAACGTCACCGGCTGATCGATGGTGCACACACTGTGCAGGTCTTCGACGTTCCCCTCACGGAATTGCAGCGTCAGCTGCTCAGATTACGCGGTGTCCCGGAAGACGCCTTTTGCACGCCGAACTAGCGACGAAATTCGCGCCAAATTGTGTCCTCGGCGTGCGGAATGTAAGGCTAGATGCCGCGCACGCTTGGCAACTTAGCGGCGCATTCGAGTTCATCTCCGCGATTGGCAAACGCGCTAAGAACGCGCGCTGAAGTCGGAAAAAACGACACGAACTTTTCCGCTGATTGCGGTTTGGCGCTTGAGGTGGGACAGCCTGATGACCAACGAGCGACACTGGGCAGTCCTAACCGCGATATCCGTTTGTACGGAGCTGTTACTTTAAGCGCGACGTTCTCGAGCGCGGCACACTGTCGAACTGGCATATCCGAACCGAGCAGATGTCGCGAACAAAATCGCAGAGCAGTTTCGACGCACTACCGGTGCAGCGGCCGCGTAACTATCAGAGGTTTTTCGCGCGCCATTGACCTGGACTGACGCCTGTCATTCGCGTGAATGTTCGCGTGAAATGACTCTGATCGGCAAAGCCGCACACCTGCGAGATGATGCTCAGAGGCATGTGCGGGTTGTGCATATACTCTTTGGCCCGTTCGATGCGTTGAGTGATGAGCCAGCGATGGGGTGGCAGTCCCGTCGTCTGGTGAAATGCCTTGAGGAAAAAACCGCGAGACAGGCCGCATTCTCGCGCCACATCGGCAAGCGAGATATTTCCATCAAGGTGCTTCATAAGAAGTTCCTTCGCACGACGTTCCTGCCACGGCGCGAGCATGCTATGCAGCTTTTGCCGTCGCTCGCTGACGCCACCGTATCGATGAGCGACATGAGCTTGAAATGCAAGTGCCACATGGTCGATGAAAAGCTGCGATGCATTGTAAGCGGTCTTTGAGGGACATGGTCGCATTAGCATTGACTAATGCCTCGGCTTACCGTTCAGGCTTCCCGAGATTCCAAGGCAGCAACGCCTGGTAGTCCTCGACCGTCTTTGCATACGGCAGGGCTTTGAATAAATCAACGAGGTATTGGTACGTATCGATGCGATTTGCTTTGCATGTCTGAACGAGCGAATAGAGGTTCGCACTCGCCTTCGCGCCGCCAACGGAGTCGGCAAAAAGCCAGGAGCGACGTCCTACGCAAAATGGGCGAATTGAATTCTCACATTCGTTATTATCAATGGGCCACGCCTCGTTTTCAACATAGCGATTCAGTTTTGGCCACTGCCCGGCGAGATACCTGAGGGCCTCGCCCAATTTTCCGCTCGGCGCGGTCGTCTCAAGATGATGGTCTAATAGTTTCTTGATTTCCTTAAGCACCGCAGTGCTGTAACGCCGCCGAAGGCGTGCTCGCTGGTTTGGCTTCTTCTGAGCATGCGACTCCGCCGCGTAGAGCTTGCCGATGAGATGGATGAACTGCGTGGAAGGCTGATGTACACCGTGCGCTTCTTTAGGCAACACGTCCTGGGCTTTCACAAAATAGCGTCTCGCGTGCGTCCAGCAACCTAAATGCACGAGGCCGTTGGTTTTAGCGATCGCGTTGTATGACTCGTAGCCGTCTGTCATTAGCACCGCGCCACGACGCATGCCTGCCCATAGGTCAGATCCATGTTGCATGCCTCGTCCGGGTGCGTAACCGAACAGCCGTACGGGCGGCCCGCTGCCATTCATTTGGGCCCACATAAAGCTTTTGGTTTGTGGCGCTCGCCCGGGTTCCTTGAGCACCTGCACGGTGGTCTCGTCGCCAAACACGATCTCACTGTCGAGCAAGTGATCTCGCAATAAATTAATGATGGGCTGGACCGCTTGGCCCAGGCGTACCACGCTGGCGGCCAGCGTATTACGTGAGATGTCGCCGCCGAAGCGCCTGAGCAGCGCTGCGATCCGATACAGCGGCAAGCCATCAATGAATTTGGAGACTACAAACCAGGCCAGGGCCGCTTCGGTGAACAAGCCCTTCGAGATGATGCGCAAACGCGCCGGCGTAACCTTGATGCCTTGGTCGCACTGCGAGCACGCGTACTTCACGCGCTCGTGACGAATCACCCGTACTTGCTGGGGGATGATGTCGAGCTGCTCGCTGACTTCGACGCCGATCTCGACCAGCACCGAGCCGTCGTGCGGGCAGCTACGTTCCGATTCCGGCAGTTCGTAGCGAATGACTTCCCGCGGCAGCGCCGGATCGAGCGGCTTACGCCCGGGCTTCTTGCGTTTGTGACCCGCGACCTTGATGTCAGCTTGATCATCTTGCGCGGGCAAAGTCGCGGCGGTGGGCGCCAGCGCTTCGGCTTCGTTCAGAAACAGGTCCCGCTGCTGGGCACTACGTGCTTCGCTCTTGGCGCCGAACAGTTGGCGCTGGAACGCTTTGAGTTGTTCCTTGAGCAGGTCGCGTTCGACCTTGGTCACTCGTAGCTCGCCGCGCACCAATTCATGCTCGGCCAGTACCGCATCTCGATCGGCAAGCACTGCATCGCACGCAGCGAGAGCCGCATCACGCTCGGCGATGAGCGCAGCGAGTTCGTCGGCGGTGATCGAGTGGGGTTGGTAAAGGTCGCGGGCCATGGCGTAACAGTAACCAATCGCGAGTCCCCGTAGGTATACGGGAATTTGTAACTATCTAATCAGCGTCTCGTGAATGCGACAGGCAATCCACGAAACGCTTTTCTGCGCATACGCGGGTGCTGACTAACTCGCGCGCGCGTAGTGCCGTGCCGAATGCTTCTTCATGGCCGCCAGGTTGATACCGTCGAGCAGCCAATGCAACTGCTCAACCGTCAGTTCAAGAACCGCCGCCTCGCGGGGCCATGCGAAGCGATCTGCCTCTAACCGTTTCATCAATAGCCAGAAACCCGAGCGATCCCAGAGCAACAACCGAACGCGATCGCGGCGCTTATTGGTAAAGGCATAGACCGTCGGGGCAAAGGGATCGAGCCCCAGGGCCTGCTCAACTAGCGCGACCAGTCCGTTGATCCCCTTGCGACCATCCACCGCATCACGATGAAGCAATACCTTCAGCTCTTCGTCGAATCGGAACATGGCAATGTACTCAGCGCTTGTAGTAGTGACAGCACCTGATCGTCACGGGCATCATTTAGTTCGAT
>NZ_MTHB01000221.1 GCF_002220365.1 Caballeronia sordidicola
CGGTGCGCTAAAACACGACGGCTAGCCCAATCGATCACAGCAGTCAGATATACGAAGCCCTGTGCCATAGGCACGTAGGTCGTGTCCAGTGCGAACACCTGATTGCTGCGCTCGATCTTCCGATCGCGCAGCAGGTACGGCCAGATCTTGTGCGCCAGATGTTTGCGGCTCAGGTTCGGCTTGCGATACAGCGCCTCAATGCCCATTTTGCGCATCAACGTGCCGACGTGCTTGCGTCCGACCACTATGCCCTCTCGCTTGAGCAGGCGCATCAGCATGCGCGCGCCGGCAAACGGATGCTCCAGGTGCAACTCGTCGATGCGGCGCATGAGCGCCAGATCCGCGCCACTGACTGGGCTCGGCGCGTAGTACGCACTGGATCGGCTGATGCCGACTAGCTTGACTTGCCGGGAAACCGGCAAGGGGTGGGCACGATCAATCATTTCTTTCCGCTCAGCAGGCCTGCCTTGCCGAGCGCGCCGGATAAAAAATCGTTCTCCAGCGCCAATTGGCCGATCTTTGCGTGCAGCGTCTTCAGATCCACCGGCGGCTCACTGACGGGCGCGCCCGCCGCGCCGAACACATCGGCCGCTCGCTCTTGCAACTGCCGCTTCCATTCCGTGATCTGGTTCGGATGAACCTCAAACTGCTGCGCCAATTCTGCCAGAGTGCGCTCCCCACGTACTGCTGCCAGTGCCACCTTCGCCTTGAACGCCGCTGAGTGCGTGCGCCGGGTTCTCTTCGTCATCGTCTGGTTTCCTTTGTAGCCATTATGCCAATCTCAGAACCCAGCGATTCCACCTAACCGACTGTCCAGATTCCCGGAGCCACCTCTAAGCCATCTCCCCACGATAATAAGCATAGTCCCCGGAGCCCCGCAGCGAGAGGATCGGAAACTACTCAGGCCTAAACATGTGACATCGAACTCCGGACGGTGAGTGAAACTAGCCCCGGATTCTTGCGACGCTCTTTTTCAGGCTGATCACTCCCGCCTCCTACTTAATGCCATCAAAATCATATTCATGTAGGCCGCGACGTCTCGCTGTGCTTGTTTTCAGGAGTCGGAAAGCTGCCAATATCATTCGCTAGCCGCGATCGGTACGGGCGTGCTAAAGCGGTTTCAACTTTTGACGAACTCTCGCGCGTAACACTCTCGCGCGTAACACGTAACACCTCACACAGCTTTGGATCGTTGGGTGAAAGACGACAAACCAGCTCCCGTCAAGCATCTCGGCCAGACCGCGAAGGCTGAGTTCGTCGCGCAGGTGCCATCAAACGCACAGAATGACGATCGTGCAATGAAGATGCCAGTTCGTCTACAACCTGCCCGCGCTCTTCGGTTTTCTCACCACCAATGACTTACGAGTTGGGATTGAATGCTCTCCCGACTGAGTAGTTTCCGATCCTTCCATGCAAGGGACTATCACAACTAAGATAACGGTGTCGACCATCCGAGTCGATTTCTAGTTCGATTTCATCCTTAGAGAAGTCTCGAGTGAAGTGGAAACAATGCCAGAAAATTCTGCTAACCAGCCTCCCATGAGCTCCTCCGCTACGGACGCTGAATCTATCCAGCAGCCCGACGCGCCAGACGGCCTCTGCGAACCGCAAGCTCGTGCCCTCTCTGAAACTAGAGCGCTGCTTGCGGAAGCACAAGCTGCAGCTACATCGTTACAGGAAGAATTTTTGCGCGCGAAAGCCGAGACAGAAAACGTGCGGCGCCGGGCGCGGGAAGACGTGCAGAAGGCCCACAAATTCGCTATTGAAAACTTTGCTGAGAATCTGCTACCCGTGCTCGATAGCTTGGAGGCGGCGCTCGCACATTCATCTAATGACCTCGAGAAGGTGCGCGAGGGCATTGAAATCACACTGCGGCAGTTGACCGGCGCATTTGAAAAGGGCCGCATTGTTGAAGTGAATCCTGTCGGCGAAAAGTTCGATCCGCATGTGCATCAGGCGATATCGATAGTGCCGGCTGATCAAGAACCTAACACGGTTGTGAAGGTGCTGCAAAAAGGCTATGTGATCGCCGGGCGCATGCTGCGTCCGGCCCTTGTGACGGTTGCCGCCCCGACGTAAAGCTCTTGTTTGGACGAATTGATGTCATTTCTATATCACGCGGTGTGAAAGTCGATTGCTGTTTGCCAACATGACTTTTTGTTGCAGACGGATTCCGGGAGGAAAGCTTCAAATTAGCTGGATAAATGCGGGAGCGCGTCGGTCTTTGCTATTGAGCAAGATGCGAACGCTCCAACTTGGCGTACAGGGTTAAATTTTAAGCGGCCGCATGTAGGTTCAACGAGAAATCCGATAAACCTACAATGCGGGAAGCACTGCAATCAAAGTCAGGAGAGTGATAAAAATGGGCAGAATCATTGGTATCGATCTGGGCACGACGAACTCGTGCGTCGCGATCATGGAAGGCAACACGGTCAAGGTGATTGAGAACGCGGAAGGCACGCGCACCACGCCGTCGATCATTGCTTATGTGGATGACAACGAAATTCTCGTCGGCGCGCCGGCGAAGCGTCAGTCGGTCACGAACCCGAAGAACACGTTGTACGCAGTCAAACGGCTGATCGGTCGCCGGTTCGACGAAAAAGAAGTGCAAAAGGACATCGCGTTGATGCCTTACAAGATCGTGCGCGCCGACAACGGCGACGCCTGGGTCGAAGCCCGCGATCAAAAACTGGCACCGCCGCAAATCTCGGCTGAAGTGCTGCGCAAGATGAAGAAGACCGCTGAAGACTATCTCGGCGAAGAAGTGACTGAAGCCGTCATTACGGTTCCGGCTTACTTTAACGACAGCCAGCGTCAGGCTACGAAAGACGCGGGCCGTATCGCCGGTCTGGACGTGAAGCGCATCATCAACGAACC
>NZ_MTHB01000033.1 GCF_002220365.1 Caballeronia sordidicola
CCGATCGACTGTCGGCTCTTCGGCAACGAGAGCCTATAGGAGACGCTTGCGCGCATCGCACCAAACGAGCAGTTTGGCGCTCGTCAAACCCTCCGCATAGCAATACGCTGCACTGTCGCTGCCACGATCTTGCCGATTTAGGTTCACCGTCATCCGCGTTTCAATCTATCCCACGCACGATCCGCCCTGATAAATCGCCATAGCAGTGAACGTTTCGATCACATCGGAGCACTCCGCGGTTTCCTCCCTTGGGGCTTGTAGGACGCCTGCCCGCCTGCTTCTGCGCGAGTTCGCTTGCACGCGGATTCGGGCAGGCGTCCTACAACCCTAAACACAAGCGGACCTTCGACAATGCCGCCCTGATCGTCGACAATGTCATTTCCTTCGAGACGACGGATATCGAATGAGTGAATTTCCCCGCGACATTCACGTGATCCTGACATGCAATTCGCTACCGCCGATCGGAGAGGCAGCGAATGTCGGTTTGCAGGACAAAGAACAGCATGTCCATGCGGGCACGCGCAAACGCGACGGTTCCTTCGAATTCGAGTGCGTGGTTCAGGTGCGCGACAAGGGGGACGGCAGCATCGATTTCGCTGGACCTTTCGTCCACGGGACACCAGCGGCGCGCTTTGTCTACCTTAGCTGGAAACGTACTGTCGCCAGCGCTACACCGTGGGTGCAGCGTGTAAAAATACCGCTTGTATTCAATGCTGCCGATCTCGGCACTGCCACGGCAATCCACGCCGATATTACGGGACGTCGGCCGCATGCGACCGAGCTGATCATCTGGACCATTGCAGAGCGTCACTGAATGATGACACCGTCTGAACCGCTACGAACCGACAGACTGCATCTGCATGCGTTGAGTCCGGATGACGCGCCGGCGTTGTTCGACCTATTCCATGACCCCGATGCAATGCCTTATTGGCACACACGTCCGCATCAGACGTTGGAAGATACCCGAACTGCTATTGAAGGGATGTTGCGTCCACGCCATGCCCGCTGGTGGGCCGTGCGGACCGCCGCGACGCAAGAGACGATCGGCTTTTTGGGTTTTCTCGGCTTTGGTACGATTCCAGGCTTTGGTTATGCGCTCCATCCTGCGCATAGGTCTCACGGATACGCGGCGGAGGCGGCTCGGGTAGCGCTGAATTTCGGCTTTCAGCAATTGAATCTCGACCGTGTCGAGCTATGGATTCACGAGGCCAACACGGCGTCCCGGAGATTGGCGGAATCGCTTGGTTTTGCGCGACGCGGTTGCTTCCGCCAGCTTTATCCGCGCGAGCGTCTATCGCGAGAAACGGCGGTGTATGGCATCACACGCACGCAGTGGTCAGGAAGCGATGCGCCGACGGATGGAGTGCCGATCATATCCACGGACAGCGAGCCGGTGTTTTATGGGGTTGAGCCGATATTGGAGGTAGCTGACGTCGCCGCAGGCGTGCAATTTTACCGCGACCAATTAGGTTTCACGGTGGAGTACGCGTCTGGCGATCCGGCTTCGCACGCAGGATTGTTCCGGGGTGATTGGTCCACCCAGGGGCTGAGGCTGCAACTGACGCGGCGGATCTTGCCCTCGGGTATTCCGTCTGGTGCCCTGTACATCTCCGTTGCACCGCGATTGGACATGCTCTATAGCGAGTACCAGCTAAAGAACGTGACGATCGTGGAGCCGCTTGCAATTAAGCCTTGGGGACGCCGGGAATTCACAATTCGTGATCCAGACGGGCATCTAATGCGATTCGGGGAACCGGTTTAACTTTCGGTTCTTGACCGTTTTCCCGTGACGCAGTGGCCGACCAGAAGCCGACCTTCGACGGCCGCACGCGAATCGTCGACAATCCGGACCGTATGCGGATGCTGGCTAACTTTCAACGTACGGGGGCTGTGAGCGAACCATGGCTAGTCTGTCGGAATCCTGCACGGAAGAACCTTCTAATGTTCACCGGCTGGTGATCGTCGAGGGCATCATGGGATCGGGCAAGTCAACGACCATGCGGTTCATCGCGAAACACCTGCAAGAAGCGGGGCGACCGGCGGTACATATCCATGAAAGGACCAACCCGCATCCGGTGCGCGCGACTGACGAACTCGAACACTGGTTTGAACCGTGGAGGGACACCACACCTGAGGATCTCGCGGACCGTGCATTGGCGAGATGGACCGCCTTCGTCGAGTACACGCAATCAAGTACTGATATTCCGGTATTGGATGGTCAACTTTTTCACGGAGACCTGACTCACTTGCTGCTAATGGAGGCCGATACCGCGTTGATTTGGGGCTACATACGGAAGCTGGCAACAGTCATCGCCCCGCTGAATCCGTTCGTCGTTTACCTTTGGCAGGAAGATGTCGAAGAAGCCATCATAACGGTCTGCGCAGAACGGGCCCCGAATGGATCGATTATCAGGTCAACTGGAAGCTCGCGGCTCCCTACTGCGTGCGCCATGGTTTCGTGGGACTGGACGGGCTGATTTCCCTGTACTGTGATTACCGTCATCTTACCGACGGCCTGTTTCAGGAACTGCCGTTAGCCAAGCTCGCCATTGAAAATTCAGAGAGAGACTGGCCGGCATATGAAAGTCGAATTCTTCGCGAGTTGGGGTTGCCGACAGGGTAAGGACGCGGGCAGTGATCGGCCATAAACCGACGCTCGACGTTATTGGGCAGCTCGCCGACAACTAACGCGTCGGCGAGCTAGGGCATTGATTAGCATTCGGGAGCAGGATATTGAAAGTTGAAGTCGAAATCGCGCCGAGGAAATCCCAAGAAGTTTTGATCGAGATGGTTGTCGATTATCTGCAGGAACTTGGAGCCGATACAGAGTATCCGTACCTCCCGCTCTACTGGGAAGAGGCAGAAAGACACCCTTATTTTATTCTTGTGGACGGAAAGGTAGCTGGGTTTGCTCTGGCTAGAACATTGGCCAATGCCCCGTTGTTCGAGATGGCTGAATTTTGTGTCTCGAAGTCGTATCGCGGACAATCAATAGGGCGGGAGGCCGTGCGCGCACTCTTCGAAATGCATGCAGGTGATTGGCGAGTAACAACGATGCTCGATAACCCTGAGGGTCTAAAATTTTGGCGTTCGGTCGTGCCGATTGGTACGCCCGTTGTTCTCAGCGATGGGCCCGACGAAGATCCTTGTATGCTGATGTTGTTTAATACGGGGCCGCGTTAAATCGTAGCGGAATTCGAAGCCATCTTGTCCGCTTCGGCCGAGAACGTGTGCGCCGCGCAGCCGACTTGCGAATCATCAACGGACCTTTGAAGCGGCCATAGATGTAGCGTTGGCTCCAATAGCGGCTGCGGATCGACGCGCAACGGCCATCATCTGGCTGAGTGCGGCCATGAGGCGTCAATCGAACTCACCAGTGCACAGACGTTCGGATGTCGCTTCCACTCAGGAACCGGCCGTCCAATTGCTCATTTGGATAAGTTGCTTGTGGGCTTTTACCGTCGTTCGTTGTAGCCGTTTGTGAGGCAGCGTCAAATTTGGCAATCCAATGCGGCAGACCTTAAAACTCCGTGGTTCAAGTATTCTCACCACCTCATCGAACAGCGCCTTCCGGTTACGGAGGTGAACGACGACATCAAGCGCGAATGCAACATCGAATGAGGAGTCTTCGACAGGTGTTGTCAGCGGAGAAAGAACCAATCGCCCCAGCCGCCATTCGGCGAGTCCTGCCACCGATGGTAGATCCAATTATCACTACCTAAAGCAAACAGCTCAAGACGCCCGTCGGCGTTGTTGGCGACAGCGACCTGCTGGAGGTCATGCCCGGCTAGACTTGCCCACTCACCCCAGCCCCCGTTGGCAACGGTCTGCCAGATATGGTAGATAGCGCGGTCGCCGCCCAGGGCGAAAAGCTCGAGACGCCCGTCGGCGTTGTTGGCGACAGCGATCTGCTGGAGGTCACGCCCGGCTAGACTTGCCCAGTCACCCCAGCCCCCATTGGCAACGGTCTGCCAGATATGGTAGACAGCGCGGTCGCCGCCCAGGGCGAAAAGCTCGAGACGCCCGTCGGCGTTGTTGGCGACAGCGATCTGCTGGAGGTCATGCCCGGC
>NZ_MTHB01000234.1 GCF_002220365.1 Caballeronia sordidicola
AAGGTGATCGTGCCGTCAGCAGCGCTTGCGCCGCTCGAAGCGAGTGCCATCGTGGCCAGGGTTGCAGCAGCAGCGAGGGTGGAGAGAAATGATTTCATGAACGTTTCCAGTAGAGAAATGAATGCGGGTTTGTAGACACTTACAGCGCTTAGGACTACTTCGTCCTGTCATGCTGAGCGCGCAGTGCGAGCCACCTGTTTTTTTCATCGTCTGGATTCGTGTGGGAGGCGATGAACCGGTTCGTCTGCGAGTGAATGAATATTAAGACCGGGTACCTCGGATGACCCTCGGAACTCTCTTAAAGAATTAGGACAAAATTGAGAGTTCCTAAGAGCGAAATGGTGCGTGTGAGTGGGATGGGCACGGTCATGGACGCCTAAAAGCCCAAAGGCGTCCGCGATGCGGACGCCTTTGGGCTTTCGTCTTGTAAAGGACAAGGCTATCTTGTGAAGAGCGCACAATGCATCACGCTCAGTGCGGGCGAGACCATCGTCTACGAGACGCGCAAGCCTCATGTATTCCGATTCGTGTCCACCACGCGGCAGTTGCTGATCTACCTGCCGGGAGGCAGGTTCGCGTCGTGGGGAGGCGGCATGCTCTTTGTTGCCGCCGCACAGGCGTTGAGTCGATGCTCGGTACGACGCTGCGCGCGACTATCCTGCAGTTCCTGCCAGAGCCATCGAATGTGCTGCGGCGGCATTCGAAGAGCGAGTCCAGACACTGCTTGGCGCCATGCTGCGTTGCCGTCTTCATGGCGCGTCGAATTCTGTGTCGTCGATGTCGTACTTGGCGACCATCCAGGCAACACCAAACTCACACCCGATGCAATCACCAAAGCCGTGCAAGTGTCAATCCGCCATATGAGCCGGATGCCTGCCGCATGCGGCGCTACCCTTCTCTCTTCGCCACAGCCGCTGCTGACCTTGAACGCATTGCATCGAAGACACGCTGGCGATGCGGAATCGCGAGCAACAGGCCCAGTGCGAGCGCATCGGCAGCGAGACCCAGCGGCACGTCGATCAGCCCATTGGTGGCCGTGAACAACACTGAATCGACCGTCAGAGAAATCACCGCACCTGCCACGAAACACACGAGGCCATCGCGGCCGACCGCGCCGACCCACGGCAAGCGGCGGGCAATCTGCTTCACCGCGCCACGCCGTGCCAGGTCGCTTGCAAGCCAGGCGATGCCCAAAAAGTTGACGATACGCACGCCAGCCAGGTTGCGCTTTAAATCGCCATCGAAGGAATCGGGGAGCACGAGCAACTTGTAATACGCCATGCCCGCGACAACCGCGAGCGCCATGATGCTGACTACCCAGCCGAGCCGGTGCGAACTCACGCGCTGATACAGAGGCTGGCAGCACGCGAGTACGCCGAGAACAAACATCAACTGCCACGCGGCGGGATTGAAATCCCACAGCAAGTCTTCCGCCGACGGCAGATACTCGGCAACGGGCGCCGCCACGGCCCACAGCGCGAGACTTGCGCCAAGCAGAAGCCACGGCTTGCTACGAGCGAGCGGCAACACAAACGGCACGGCCAGCGCGAAGAACGCATACATGGGCAGCACGGACGATAAATACGGCTGACGGCGCAGGAGCAGCACGTCGGCGAGCGCGGTAAAAGGAGCGGCGAGGAAACTGTCCAGGTCGGCGGTAGCCAGATTCGGCGCACTGCCGAAAAATGGCCGCAGCACGAAACTCGTCAACAGCATCAGGACTGCGGTCACCACGAACGCGCGGTAGATTTCAAACGCACGGCGGAAAAACCGTGCCCGGGCGGCGGATTCGGAACGCCGGGCGGCCATCGACACATAGGCGGTGGCAGTGGCGAAGCCGCCGAGAAAGACAAACACTTCTGCGGCGTCGTTGAGCGCGAACGCGTGAAGCGTCACGCGGGACAACATGCTGCCGCCAATGTGATCGACCACGATCACCAGCAGCACGAGACCGCGAAAAAAATCCAATTCGACCAGGCGTTGCGATTTTCCCTGCATGTGGAACCTGAAAAATACTGCTGAACACGGGCAGCGAAGATTGAGGGCGCGGGTTCCGGTTCGGTTCCGGCTAAAGTAAGCGCACAGAACGATGTGGAAACCAGCGCTAGAGTTTACCCGTATTTGCGCGCTGCACCATTTTTCGGGACATGTCGACGCCAACCACCCCGTCCGTGAACTTTTTGGCTCTGCAGCGCTCTCAATTATTTCATTAAGCTTACATTTTCGCATGACGCGTCACGTATCATCGCGATCGGCCGCCGCGTAGGCGCCTTAACCGTTTCTTCCTACTTCTCCAAGACCCTCGGATCTCATGGACTATTTAGTTGCATTGGCAAGCGACCCCGGCGCGTGGGCCGCACTGGCGACGCTGCTTGTCATGGAAGTCGTGCTCGGCATCGACAACCTGATCTTCATCTCCATTCTGACGAACAAACTGCCCGAGGCGCATCGCGCGCGCACCCAGCGGCTCGGCATTGGCCTGGCGCTGGTAATGCGGCTTGGCCTGCTCGGCACGGTCGCGCTGATCGTGCGCCTGACGGCCCCGATCTTCACAGCGTTCGGACATGACTTCTCGTGGCGCGACCTGATCCTCATTGCCGGCGGTGCGTTCCTCGTGTGGAAGGCGACCACCGAGATCCATCATCACGTCTCAGGCCAAGGTGGCAATGACGGCGGCGCCGTGAAAACCCCCACGCTCACGCCGTGGTCGGCGATCGGCCAGATCCTGGTGCTGGATCTCGTGTTTTCCATCGACAGCATCGTGACCGCTGTCGGCATGACGGAGCACATTCCCATCATGTTCGTGGCGGTGGTGGGGGCCGTTTCGGTGATGTTGTTCGCGGCCGGGCCGCTATCGCGTTTCATCGAAAGGAACCCGACGGTCGTGATGCTCGCGCTCGGCTTCCTGCTCGTGATCGGGATGACGCTTGTCGCCGAAGGGTTCGGCTCTCACGTGCCCAAGGGCTACATTTACGCGGCGATGGCGTTCTCGGCGCTGGTCGAGGGGCTGAATATGTTGTCGCGACGGGCGAAAAAGAAGCGCGCTTGAGAATGATGGCGCGATAAAACGAAAACGCCGCGCGGTGCTGAGCCGGTGTGAACTGCGGCGTTTTTTTATCAGAACGGTAAGTCGGGCTGACGCGGCGGTTTGTCGGCGCCCCTCACTTTCTGCGACTTCAGCCAGCGTTCGATCGCCTGTACGACATGATCCCGTTCGCCATCGTCCAGTCGCTTCCCCGCTTCTATGCCATGCCACTTGGCGAGGCAACTCCGGCAGCACGTCGCCGTGGCGTGCTGCGCGATAAATACCGGGTGGCCTCGAAACGGCGTCTGCTTGCCGTCGTTCGGCGGTTGCCCGGGTGCAAGCCGGCGCGTGATCAGCTCACGCGCGTGGCCGATCACTTCCGTCATGCCGTGCTCGCGCAGATACGCTTCCTCGCGTACGCCAAGCCGGAAACGCATTCGAAAATTCGAATGCTGCAAGGCGTGGAAAACGGTGTCGAGATCGCGCATAAGGCAAGTCAGACCGGCTTGCGATATAGCGACGAATCCGTAAAACCCTCCGCATTCAGTACATATCCAACCACAATCAGCGCCGTCCTTTCGATGCCTTTTTCCAGCACTTTCCCCGCGATATCGGCGAGCGTACCGAGCACCTTCTCTTCATCAGGCCAGCTTGCACGGAAGATCACAGCCACAGGACACTGCGCGCCGTAATGCGGAATCAGGTCGGCGACGATCCGTTCAATATGACGCACGCCAAGGTGAATAGCCATGGTCGCGCGATGGCGCGCGAGATCGGCGAGTTGCTCGCCTTCGGGCATCGATGTCTTCGTGGCGAAGCGCGTGAGGATCACCGTCTGCGAGATGCCGGGCAACGTGAATTCGCAACCAAGCGACGCAGCGCATGCCGCCGCTGCCGTGACACCGGGCACGATTTCATACGGTATCGCAAGCGTATTCAAACGCCTGATTTGTTCGCCGATTGCGCCATACAAGGATGGATCGCCGGAATGCACTCGCGCGACGTCTTGCCCTTTAGCGTGCGCGGCTTCGAGCAGCGTGACAATTTCATCGAGGTGAAGATCCGCCGTATTCACCACGCTTTGCGCGCTATGCCCGCTCAACACGGCTTGCGGCACGAGCGATCCGGCATACAAGATGACCGGGCACGTGCGAATGAGGCGTTGCCCCTTCACCGTGATGAGTTCGGGATCTCCGGGTCCGGCGCCAATGAAATAGACCGTCATTTAAGGGGTTTTATCGAAAAGTGGATGCGGATGGAGCCATGCTTCGAGTGCGTCCAGAAGCGAGCTTGTATCGGAAAATTCGCGCTCGACCGGCGGCAGGCTCGGCCGCTGCAGCATGATCACGGGCAAGCCGCGTTCCCGCGCTACGGCCAGTTTCGCCTCGGTGGCCGCACCCCCGCTATTCTTGCTGATGAGCACATCGGTTTGCTGCGCGTCGAAGAGTGCACGTTCGCCATCGAGCGAGAACGGTCCACGCGCACCGATGATTGTCGCGCGTGTATTGCCGGGGTGGGGGTCGAGACAGCGAATGGTCCAGTGTTGTGAAGGGGGAATCTCATCAAGATGCGCAAGCGGCTCGCGGCCCAGCGTCCAGAGCGGATATCTAAAAGGCATGAGGGCGTGGACTATGTCCGAAAAGTCTGCTGCCTCCCGCCAATTGTCTCCGGTTTGCGGTTGCCACGGTGCGCGGCGAAGCGCCCAGCATCCAACGGACTTCTTCGCACTGGCCGCGCTCGCGTGACGGCTCATTTGCGCGGCGTAAGGGTGCGTGGCATCGACGATCAAGCCGATGGATTCTGCTTCAATGAAGGACTTCAACCCTTCTATGCCTCCAAAACCGCCCACGCGCACACTGCAGACCAGATCGCCCGGCGTGCGGCCCAAGCCGGCGAGGCTATAGACATGAGCTGGGCCGAGACGTCGCGCAATAGTCAAAGCATCGCCGGTGCCGCCCAACAGCAAGATCCGTTTCATTGCGCCGCCCCCACGA
This sequence comes from Caballeronia sordidicola, assembly GCF_002220365.1. Classification (GTDB taxonomy): domain Bacteria; phylum Pseudomonadota; class Gammaproteobacteria; order Burkholderiales; family Burkholderiaceae; genus Caballeronia; species Caballeronia sordidicola_C. The sequence goes on from NZ_MTHB01000234.1 coordinate 5,020, forward strand.
TGCGCCCCTGCCGGTCGATCGCAAAGCATTCCACGGCGATCCCTTCAGGCACCACGCCCAACGCAAATTGCCGCGCGTGTTCGCAGACAATGTTGCCGAGCGGCACGCCCTGCTCGTGAGCCAGCAGCAACGCTTCCTGGCTCGTGTTGGCCGCGCACATGGCCTGTTGCAAACTGGCGCTTGCGCCCGCACTCGCCCCCCAGCCGGCAAGCTGCGGCAGGTCGATGCTCGAGTGACGGCTATGCAGATCCATATGTCCCGAAGCCAGCTTGCTGATCTTGCCGAAGCCGCCGCACAGGCTCAGCTTGTCGACCGGCGCGCGTCGCAAATGCTTGAGCACAGCACCGGCGAAATCGCCCATTTCAATCAGCGCGATGTCAGGCAAGCTGTATCGAAGACGCATGGCGTCCTCGCTCTGATTGCCCGTGCATGCCGCAATATGAACATACCCATTCGCGCGGGCAACATCGATACCTTGATGAATCGAAGCAATATAAGCCGAGCAGGAAAACGGCCGGACAACGCCGGTCGTACCGAGAATCGATAACCCACCGACAATCCCCAGGCGCGGATTCATCGTCTTGAGTGCGAGTTCAGCGCCATTTTCAACGCCGATGCTGACTTCGAATCCTCCGCCGTAATCGTGTTCTTTTGCGAGTGCCCAAAGGTGATCAGTCATCATCTTGCGCGGCACGGGATTGATGGCGGGCTCGCCTATGGGAAGCGCCAGTCCGGCTCGCGTGATGGTGCCCACGCCCGGTCCCGCGAGAAAACGCACGCCCGGTTCACCCAGCAAACGTACTCGTGCAAAAATGATGGCGCCGTGCGTGACGTCAGGGTCATCGCCGGCATCTTTCACGGTACCCGCTTCCGCGCAATTGTCTCCGGCGAGACGGCAGAATACGAGCGGCATCGCGACCTGTTGCCCCTTCGGCAACGTAATGTCCGCGTGCTCACTGACCTGATCCGCGAGCAGCAAACGCGCCGCTGCAAGCGAGGTCGCGGTCGCGCAACTGCCCGTGGTCAGTCCGGTGCGCAGCGGCGCGGGCTGTTCGGGCGTTTCGTCACGCATGGCGATAACCGATAAGCATCATGGTTTGACAGCATGCAGCAGCGTAACGGGCAATGCCTGTCGCCAGGTATCGAAGGCGCCTAGAGGCTGTGCGTGTGCGACACCAATGCGCGTCATCTCGCCGCCATGAAGCGCGCGCCACGCGACCAGCGTTGCCTCGCTCTGGATCGTGACTGCGTTGACGATCATCCGCCCGCCTTTCTTCAGATGAGTCCAGCACGTCTCAAGCATGTCCGGCGTGCTCACGCCACCGCCGATAAAAATCGCATCGGGCGCGGGAAGCCCGGCCAATGCGCCCGGCGCGTCGCCCTCGACCAGTTGTAGCGCGGGCACGCCGAGCGCGTCGCGATTGTGCTCGATCAGGCGCTGACGCTGGCCATTCGCTTCGATCGCGATGGCACGGCAACTCGGATGCGTGCGCATCCACTCGATACCAATCGAGCCGCATCCCGCGCCCACGTCCCACAGTAATTCTCCCGGCTCGGGCGCAAGCCGCGACAGCGTGATCGCGCGGACATCGCGTTTGGTGAGTTGCCCGTCGTGCTGGTACGCGTCGTCGGGAAGACCGGGCGTCAACGGCAATCGCCGCGCATGGTTTTCCGCGATGCACTCGATCGCCACCAGATTCAGCGCGGCCACTTCGCTTGCCGTCCACGCGCTGGCCACGCTATCGATACGCTGCTCCAGCTCCCCGCCAAGATGCTCGAACACGCTCAGTCGGCTCGCCCCAAAACCACGTTTCGTCAGCAATGCGGCGACCATGCCTGGACTCGCTGCGTCGCTGCTTAGAACGAGCAGGCGCGCGCCGGGATGAAGCTGCGTTTCGAGCGCCGCGACCGGCCGCCCGACCAGTGACGCCACCGCGACGTCCTGGAGCGACCAGTGCAAACGCGCCGCGGCCAGCGACAACGACGACGGCGCGGGCACCACGCAGAATTCTTCCGGAGCCAGTTCGCGGGCGAACGTCGTGCCGACGCCGAACATCATCGGATCGCCGCTCGCAAGCACACACACCCGTCCACCTTCGTGACGATGGTCGAGTACCGGCGCAATCGTGAACGGCGTAGGCCATGCCCGACGTTCGCCGCCAATCCGGGGCGGCAAGAACGCCAGATGACGCGCGCCGCCGAAAATCGTATCGGCAGCAAGCAGCGCCTGACGCGCGTGCCGGCTCAGGCCGCGCCAGCCATCCTCTCCGATCCCTACCACGGTCAACCACGGTGACATCCGCCGATCCTCGCTTGATTCATTCGCAGGCTCATTCATTGATTGCGCCGCGTCTACTACGTGGCCAAGACAATGCGGATAAAGCACGCCCGGCCTGACGCCGATGCGCTTTATCCGCTGCAAAAACGGGCATAATACCGTGTTAGTCGGTGCCCTTACGGGCCTAACAGGGAACACAGCAGAACTGTGGCTGCCCCCGCAATTGTACGCAGCGAGTCCGCGCTCCACTGCCACTGGTTTCGACTGGGAAGGCCGGTGCGGACGGCGACCTGCCAGCCAAGAGACCTGCCGACCGGAATTCTTCGTGCAAGCCAACATCGGGCGGGGTGTACCGATGCCGCGAACGTGCCATGCCCTTCAGGGGGCGGCATGCTCGAGGCGCCGCGCGAGACCGAACGGGTCACGCTTTGAACGAATCACTCACTACTGTACGCGGGTTAGCGCAAGCATCACCGCAGGCATCAACGCACGCATCGCGGCCGTCGGCTTGTCCGGGCCTGATGCGAATTGTGCCTGCACGGGACGGCGGCCTGTGCCGCATTCGCCTCGCATGGGGCGAACTGAGTGCCGCGCAGGCGCGTGCGGTGGCGCACGCGTCGCGGTCGTTCGGCTCGGGTTTGATCGACGTGACCAATCGCGCGAATCTACAAATCCGCGGCGTAACGGAGGACTCCCAGGAAGCGCTCGTCTCGCTGCTCGTCGGCGCGGGACTTGGCCCTGTCACACCGGGTTCCGACGACTTGCGTAACGTCATGTCCAGTCCACTGGCGGGCCTCGATCCGCATGCCTTGCTCGACGTCGCACCGCTCGTTTTCACGTTAATCGGGCAGATGCAGCGCGACGCCCGTTTGCACCAACTCTCGCCGAAATTTGCGTTGATGGTGGATGGTGGCGAGCGCCTTGCCATGCTCGATCATCCTCACGATGTGTGGCTTTCAGCGGTATCGGCGCAACGGTTTGTATTCGGGCTCGCGGGCTGTCCGCCGCGTTTTGCAGACCATATGCCTGCGTTGGCTGCGGTGAGAACGGGGCACGTCCCCGCGCTCGTGGATGCGCTGATGCACACCTTCCTCGATCTCGCGCAGCCCTGGCAGACCAGGATGCGCGATCTGCTGACGACGTGTTCCATCGAAGAAATTCTTGGCCGTGTTCAGGCCAAGCTCGGCTTCGCTTTGGATCGAGATGTTGAAGACTGGCGTCGTCCCGTATCCGATGCAAGGCTGCGTTTCGGCGTGCATCGTCAGGGGATGGGCGACAGGGTGTGCGTCGGTGCGCAAGTCCCGCTTGGACGCCTGGAGGCCGCGACACTGTCCGCGCTCGCCGACCTTGCGCCACGGTTACGCATGACGCCGTGGCAAAGCGTCACGCTGCTCGACGTGCCCTCTGCCGATGCGCAACCTACAGTTGAACAACTCGCAGCACTCGGCCTCGCAGCTAATCCCGACGAACCGTTCGCGCGCCTGATTGCATGCACGGGTTCGCAAGGCTGCGCGAAAAGTTTCGCCGATACCAAAGCCGACGCGCAACTTCTCGCCCGGTCCATGCCGCCGAGCGGCGACGTCCACCTGAGCGGCTGCGCGCGTTCATGCGCGGCGGCGCACGCGGTCGAAACCACCTTGATTGCGCTCGCTCCCGGCCGCTACGATCTTTACGGCGCTGCGCCTGAACCCCTCGCCCGCCATCTCACCATAGAACAGGCAGCCCGCTGGCTAGCCCGGAGCCACCTTGATGCTTGACTACATTCGCGACGGCCAGGCGATTTATCGCGCGTCGTTTGCGACCATTCGCGCCGAGGCCAACCTCTCGGCCATTCCCGCCGATCTCGAGAAACTGGCCGTGCGCGTGATCCATGCATGCGGCATGACCGACGTAACCGATGACCTCGTGTTCTCACCCGGCGCGGGCACGGCAGGCCGCTTGGCGCTTAGCCGAGGCGCCCCCATTCTCTGCGATGCACGCATGGTCGCCGAAGGCATCACACGTGCAAGGCTGCCGGCGGACAACCGCGTGATCTGCACGCTCAACGATCCGTCCGTGCCTGAACGCGCTCGCGCGCTCGGCAACACGCGCTCCGCGGCTGCGCTCGAGTTGTGGCAACCGGACCTTGAAGGCAGCGTAGTGGTGATCGGCAATGCGCCCACCGCACTGTTCCACCTGCTCGACATGCTCGACGCGGGCGCGCCCAGACCCGCGCTGATCCTGGGCTTTCCGGTGGGTTTTATCGGCGCGGCGGAATCGAAGGCGCTGCTTGCCGCTAACAGCCGCGGCGTGCCGTTCGTCGCGTTGCGCGGCCGGCGTGGCGGCAGCGCAATGGCGGCCGCCGCCGTGAACGCGCTGGCAACGGAGACCGAATAGATGAGCGGACGCCTCTATGGCCTCGGCGTCGGTCCTGGCGACCCCGAGCTGATAACAGTAAAAGCACTGCGTTTGCTGACCTGCGCGCCGGTAGTCGCTTACTTCGTGGCGAAGGGCAAGAAAGGCAATGCGTTCGGGATCATTGAAGGGCATCTCAAGGAGACCCAGACGCGCATGCCGCTGGTTTATCCGGTGACGACCGAAGCGCTCGAGCCACCGCTCTGCTATGAAACGATCATCGGCGACTTCTACGATGAATCCGCCATCCGTATCGCAGATCATCTGGAAGCGGGACGCGATGTGGCCGTGATCTGCGAAGGCGATCCGTTCTTCTACGGTTCCTACATGTACCTGCACGACCGGCTGGCCGAACGCTTCGAAGCGCACGTGGTCCCGGGCGTGTGCTCCATGCTGGGCGGCGTGGCCGTGCTTGGGGTGCCGCTCGTGTACCGGAACCAGAGTTTGTCGGTGTTATCGGGCGTGCTGCCGGAAGCAGATCTCAAGCAACGTCTCGCCACCGCCGACGCCGCCGTGATCATGAAACTTGGCCGCAACTTCGACAAGGTGCGGCGCGTGCTCACCGAACTCGGACTCGATAAACGTGCCCTTTACGTCGAGCGCGCGACCATGGCGAACCAGCGCATCGTGCCGCTGGAAGAAGTCGAGCCCATGGCATCGCCCTATTTCTCGCTGCTCGTCGTGCCGGGGGAAAAATGGCAGGCATGACGGCGTTGAACGATCAGGTCCCCGTGGCAATCGTGGTGCTGGGGGCGGGGGCAATCGACACCGCGCGCCGCATTCAGGCGCGGTATCCAGGATCGCTTGTTCATGGTCTCGAAAGCCGCGTGCCGGCCGATGTCGCGTTCACTGAACTCGGCCCTCACCTGCGCGAGCTCTACGCACACAACACGCCGATCATCGCGTTATGCGCCGCGGGTATCGTGATCCGATGCCTTGCGTCTGCACTTGCGGATAAGAGCTTCGAGGCGCCCGTGCTGGCCGTCGCCGAGGACGGCAGTGCGGTCGTGCCTTTGCTTGGCGGTCTGGGCGGTGTGAACGTGATGGCCCGTGAAATCGCGGCAGCGCTGGACGTCGCTCCGGCGATAACGACGAGCGGAGAACTACGCTTCGGCACCTGCCTGTTGAACCCGCCAGCGGGTTATGTACTTGCCGATATCGAGCTCGGGAAACGTTTTGTGTCGGACCTGCTCGCGGGTGCCACAACGCGCGTTGAAGGTCATGCGCCTTGGCTCAACGCAGCAGACCTGCCACGAGCCAAGGATGCCAGCCTCGCGATCCGCATCACACCGCATACGAGCGAAGTTCCGGGCGAGTTGATGATTCATCCGCGCTGCGTGGTCGTGTGTGTGACGGCGTTGTCTTCGGTGGACTCGATCCTCGAACGTGTCAGTCAAACCTGGCGAGAACATCGCCTTTCACCCATGTCGCTGGCGGCAGTGCTAGCGCCTTTAAGCATGATCGCTTCTGCACCGCTTGCCGATGTCGCACAAGCGCTGGATGTGCCGCTGCGCTTTGGAACACTTCCTGCGGGCTTCGAAACGCTTGAGTCCCATGACGACGGCATCGTGATTGCCCTCGCGCCACAACCGGTCGATCCCACAACGCTCGGGCAGGCACGCGGCACACTGACCGTGATTGGTCTCGGCCCCGGAAGCGCGGATCTGATGGTGCCAGCGGCGAGACGCGCCTTAACCCAAGCAGACGATGTCCTCGGCTACGAGACCTATGTGCGCATGGCCGGTCCGTTCGCGCCGCATCAGGTGCTTCATTGCACCGACAACCGCGAAGAGATGCAGCGTGCGCGTCATGCGTTCGAACTGGCGAGTACCGGACATAACGTAGTGGTCGTATCGTCGGGAGATCCCGGCGTCTTTGCTATGGCCGCCGCCGTGCTCGAAGCGCTCGACGAGGGCCGGGATAACGCGCTATGGAACGCTGTGCAATTGCAGGTTGTACCCGGTGTATCCGCCGCTCTGGCCACAGCCGCTCGCGCCGGTGCGCCGCTCGGCCACGACTTCTGCATGCTGTCTCTGTCGGACAACCTCAAGCCGTGGGTCGTGATAGAAACACGCTTGCGCCACGCGGCTCAAGCCGATCTCGTGATGGCGTTTTATAACCCCGTCTCCCGCGCGCGGCCATGGCAACTCGACCGTGCGCTTGATATCGTGCGTGAGCATCGAAGTGGCGGCACCTTGATCGTGCTGGGTCGAAACATCGGCAGGCCGGGCGAAACATTGACCACTACGACCCTGGATAAACTGCATTCGAGTCAGGTCGACATGCGCACGATGGTGATCGTAGGCTCATCCACCACGCGTAGTTTTCCGCGGTCCAACGGCGATGGCGACTGGGTATACACGCCGCGCTGGTACGAATGAACTAAGCCGTAGTCATGGAAGCGGCCGTACGATAATCCGCTTGCCAAGACTCGGCGAGCGTCACGCAACGCCCTAGACGCACCGCCTCATTCTCGAAATCGACGATGACAATCTGATCCGCTGCATCGGGACGCGACGGCGTTTCCGGACTGCGGCCGTCGGTCAGCAACCACAGCAAGCGCCGCTGCGAAGGACGGTGGCGCGCAGCCCTGAGCAGCACATTGGCGCCTGTGCGCACGCCCAGCGCGAGCGGTGTTCCTCCACCCCCACCTATGGGCGCAAGCCAGCGATCGTTCCACCAATGCGCCGCACCGGGTTCGCGACGCACTTGCGCGGTCGCACCGCCAAAACAGACCAGTGCAACCTCTGCACGCTCGCGGTACGCCCGGTCGAACAACGCCACCACCAGTCCTTTCGCCAGCGCAAGCCGCTTGCCGCTTAGCATCGACCCGGAGCAATCAAGCACGAAGCAGTGCAACGCGCTGCTGTCGCCTTGCTCGCGGTGAAATCTCAGGTGTGTCTTATCCAGAGGCTGATTGCGTTTCGCCAGCAGCGTTTGCAGCCAGTCGATGCGCGCGCTAGCTTCGCCCGCACGTGCTCGTGTTCTACCCGATGAGGAAGGTGGTAGCCATCGAAGGCGGCCGGGCTCGGCCCCTGGATCAGACCTTCGATGGCTCAGGATTTTTTTGCGGCAAGCGGCCTGACGTTCTTGACTGCTGTTATGTCGACAGGCTCGGGCGGCATGTAGCCGAAGCTTGCTTCGTCAGTGTCTTTCGGACGTTGCTGCGAGCGGGGCTCAGAAGCGCGTTGATCACTGGGCGCGTTGGCTTCCTTGCGCCGATGCAGCAACACCGATTCCGCCACGCGCTCGACATGCGCCACGCTCACCGCTGACGCTTCTTCCAATGCCGCCAGCGCTCGCGCTGCGCGCAGCATGACGAGATCGGCACGCAAGCCGTCCACATGAGCCTCTATACATAACTCGCTGACGCGTGCGTGAACCGCGTCCTCGAGTTCGAGGCTGGGAAGCGTCGCTCTGGCATGTCGAAGCTTCAGGGACAAGGCTTCTTGTTGTCCCGCAAATTGCGAGCGAAAAACTTCAGGATTCAAATCGAATGCGAGACGCGCCCTGACAATCTCGCGACGTATTCCAGCATCGAAACAGTTCTGCAATTCCACTGCCAGACCGAAGCGATCCAGCAATTGCGGCCTGAGTTCGCCCTCCTCCGGATTCATGGTTCCGATCAGCACAAACCGCGCTTCATGCCGATGCGAAATGCCGTCGCGTTCGATCACGTTCACCCCGCTCGCGGCTACATCGAGCAACTGATCCACGAGTTGATTGGGCAGCAGATTGACTTCATCGACATACAACACTCCTTGATGCGCCTTCGCGAGCAAACCCGGGGAAAAACGCACGCCGCCATCGCGTAACGCAGCTTCGATGTCCAGCGAGCCGATCAACTGTTCTTCGCTCGCCCCCAGCGGCAAGGTCACGAACTGGCCTTCAGGCAGCAATTCGGCAAGCGCGCGCGCAGTCGTCGATTTCGCGGTGCCACGCGGACCGCTGACCAGCACGCCACCCAGCGCCGGATCGATCGCGGCGAGTAAAAGTGCTTGCTGCAAGGGAACTTGCGCGACCAATGCGGCAAATGGGAAGATGAATTCGTTCACGTTCGTTGCCCTTCGAGTTGCTGTTCGGCATCCAGCAGATGGCGTTCAATCTGGTCCTGATACGCGCCCGGACTTTGCCATAAGCCGCGCTGCATCGCTTCGGTCAAACGCTCGCAGATCGAGTGCAGCGCGTGCGGATTATGCTGCTGCATGAACTCGCGCGTGTCAGCGTCGTTGACGTAGGCATCGGCAACCAGCGCGTACTGATGATCCGATACGACCCGCGCGGTGGCGTCGTAACCGAACAGATAATCTACTGTTGCTGCGAGTTCCGACGCGCCTTTGTAGCCATGCCGTTTCACGCCGTCGATCCATTTCGGATTGACTACGCGCGAGCGGATCACGCGTGAGATTTCTTCCTGCAACGTTCGGATGCGCGGCGCAGCAGGATTGCTGTGATCAGGGTTATATGCATGCGGCTGGGTGCCGGAAAGATGCCGCACGGCCGCTACCATGCCGCCCTGGAACTGGTGATAGTCGTTCGAATCCAGCAGGTCGTGTTCGCGATTGTCCTGGTTCTGCACCACCACGTCGATGGTCGACAAGCGCGCACCGAAAGTGTCGCGAGCCTCCACGCCATCGCCCTTCTGCGAATACGCATAGCCGCCCGAGCTTTGGAAACCGCGCGCGAGATCAGCGTCGTTTTGCCATTGCTTCGCGTCGATCATTTCCTGCAAGCCCGCGCCGTATGCGCCCGGCTTCGTGCTGAACACACGCCATCCCGCACGCAAGCGGGCTTCCTTCTCGTCAAGTCCGCGCGCCATGTGTTCGTCGCGTTCACGCATGATCCGCGCACGGATCGGGTTCACGTCTTCGGCTTCGTCGTCGAGTTCCGCGACGGCTTGCACGGCGGCATCGAAGAGATGCATGAGGTTGGCGAACGCGTCGCGGAAAAATCCCGAGACACGCAGCGTTACGTCAATGCGGGGTCGATTGAAAATGGTGATGGGCAAGACTTCGAAATCAGTCACGCGATTGCTGCCTGCCGCCCACTTGGGCCGCACGCCGATCAGCGCCATGGCTTGGGCGATATCGTCGCCGCCGGTACGCATGGTGGCCGTGCCCCATACCGACAAGCCGATCGCGCGCGGATAGTCGCCGTGCTCCTGGAGGTGACGCTCGATCAGTAGATTGGCTGACTTCAGGCCGAGCGTCCACGCTGCGCGCGTTGGCACGGCGCGGGTATCGACGGAGTAGAAATTGCGGCCGGTAGGCAACACGTCCGGCCTTCCACGCGATGGCGATCCGCTTGGGCCCGGCGGCACAAAACGCCCGTCGAGACCACGTTGAAGCTGCTTTAACTCTTGCGGGCCGCACGCGTCGAGCCGCGCGAGCAAGTCGCCGTTCAGGCGTGCGAGTACCTGCGATGTATTCGGCCCCGCCGCGTCGAATGGCCGGTCGATCAACGACGTTGCGAGCAACTCGAGACGCTCACGCGTGTCGCCATGATGACGCCACGGTGCATCGATCATGGTGTTGAGTTCAGCAGGACGGGGGCCTGTCCACGGCGCGCTCCAGTCGGCATCGAGAGGATCGAACGTGTCGCCCAGGTTCAAGTCGCGAGCCAGCGCGGTCAGCACACTCGCGTTTGCGCCTTGCGCATCGCCGGTTGGATAACGGCCGAGCGCGAGCAGGGTATCGCGGCGTTGCACGCCTTGCGGCGACGCGCCGAACACATGCAGGCCATCGCGGATCTGCGCTTCTTTGAGCTCGCACAAATACGCGTCGGCGCGTGTCAGTAACGCATCTTCAGTATTGGAATCGCGAGGTTTATCGAGTCCGAGTTCCTCATGCAGCCGATGTTCGACAATGCTCGCCAGAATCGTCTTGCGCAGGAGTTTCGCGCGACGCGGGTCGACCATCAGCGCTTCATAATATTCGTCGACCTGACGCTCCAGATCCTGCAGAGGACCGTAGTTTTCAGCGCGCGTGAGCGGCGGCATCAAGTGGTCGATGATGACCGCCTGCGCCCGCCGCTTCGCCTGGCTGCCCTCGCCCGGGTCGTTGACAATGAACGGATACAGATGCGGCATGGCGCCCAGCGTCAGGTCAGGCCAGCACGATGCGCTCAACGCAACGCTCTTGCCCGGCAGCCATTCAAGATTGCCATGCTTGCCGACGTGAACGATCGCATCTACATTGAAGCGCAGCCGCAGCCAAAAGTAGAACGCGAGATACGCATGCGGAGGTACAAGCTCCGCGTCGTGGTAACTCGCGTAGTCGCCACGCTCACGCGAGCGCGCCGGCTGAATGCCGATGAACACATGCCCGCAGCGCCAGCCCGCGATCATGAAGCGGCCGCGACGGATCGTTGGATCGCTTTCGGGCGGACCCCAGCGCGTATTCAACTCCTGCTGGACGTTGTCCGGCAGCTTGGCGAAAGCGTCGAGATAATCGTCAAGTGCGAGGCTTTGCAACGCGGGACGCAAGTCGCGAACCACGGGATCATTGGTCACGCCCAAGGTCAGCGCGTGCATCAGCGCGTTACCATCGGCGGGAATTTCATCTACTCGATACCCCTCTTTATCGAGCATCGAAAGAATATTGACGACGGACGCCGGTGTATCAAGACCCACGCCATTGCCTATGCGGCCTTCACTCAACGGATAGTTCGCGAGCACGAGCGCGATGCGTTTCTCGGCGTTAGCGAGTTGCCGCAGTCGACACCAGCGTTGGCTCAACTCGGCCACGAAACGCACCCGTTCAAGATCGGGCTGATATCGCACGACATCGACTTGCGTGATCTTGCATCGATACGCAAGTCCCTTGAAGCTGATCGCACGCGTGATGATGCGGCCATCCACTTCCGGCAGAGCGACATGCATGGCGACATCGCGCGAATTCAGGCCGTGATTGTCTTTCAGCCAGTCTTCGCGATTTCCCCCGCTGAGGATGACTTGCAATACCGGCGCGTCGCCCGCGAGTTCGAAAGGCACAGGGTCGTCTATGACGCCCGCGGCGAACGACGTTGTGTTCAGCACCAGCGACACGCCATGATCCGCGCAAAGCTGCTGCACGACTTCGCGACTCAAAGGGTCTTTCAGCGACGCCATCGCAATCGGCAGCGGGTTGAGGCCCTGCGCTTGCAGGGCCTCGATCAATGCGTCGAACACGTCCGTATTGCCGGACTGCAAATGGGCCCGGTAGAGCAGCACGGCAACGACGGGCGCACCGTGAGTCCAACGTTTTTTCCAGTCGTCAACGGTCGCGATCTGCCGCGCCGGATGATAGATTGCCACTGCCGGCAACGGACTCGGTGCACGCGCTTCACGTCCATACCCCAACGCCTGAAACGCGATGCAACGTAAAAACTCTTCGGCATTTTTCGCGCCGCCCTCGCGCAGATAACGCCAGAGCTGGTCGCACAATGCGGGCTCAGCCGTACTCTTCGCAACGAGGTTCGGATCTTCCTGCAGATCGCCGGAAAACATCACGAGCATCTGGCCATTGCGGCGCGCGAGCGCGGTGATGCGCTCGATTCCATAAGGCCAGTACGCTTCGCCGCCGAGGTGATCGATAACGATCACGCGGGCATGTTTCAGCACGTCATCGACGTAAAAATCCACCGATGCCGGTTGCCGCAAGAACGCCTGATTGGCGAGCCGCAGCGCTGGAAAATCCGCCTCCAGATGCGGCACGACACTCGCGAGAAGCGAGAGCGTGGTATCGGCCGAGCTGAGCACCACGATCGGCGCAGGCGTCTGGTCGATACGCATGACGCCGGCTGCGTCGTCGACAAAACCGCCGGGCGTCGTGCGTAGCAGATGCATGGATCAGGCCTGCACGGGTGCGTTGGCGAGCGCGGCAGCCAGCGCTTGTTGCAGACGCGGCTGATCGAGATCTTCACCAATCAGCACGAACCGGCTGGTCTCGCTGGCCGCTTCGGCAGCAGTCCAGCGGCGGTCGAAGTAGGTATCGAAACGCTGGCCCACCCCTTGCACGACAAGCCGCATGGGCGTGCCCGGCAACGCCGCGAAACCCTTCACGCGATAGATCGTGTTGGTATCGACCAGTGAGCGCAGTGCGGCAACCACGGCCTCGCGCGACTCGACCCGCGCTTCCACCACGACTGAATCGAAGTCGTCGTGATGATGATCGGCGTGTCCTTCGTCGTCGACGGAACCATGATGATCGACACGCAGATGAATAGTCGTTTCCGATGCCGCCTCGAGCCCGAGCAACGCGTGCAGATCGAGCTGACCCATCTGCGCCGGCACGATCTTGACGCCTGCTGGAATCTCGCCGCGAATCAGCGTTTCCACCGCGCGCTGCTGCGTTTCGTCGATCAGATCGGTCTTGTTGAGAATCACCAGATCCGCTGAAGCAAGCTGATCCTCAAACAATTCGTGCAGCGGAGATTCGTGATCGAGGTTTGGATCGGCGCGGCGTTGTGCGTCGACAGCCTGCGGGTTCGCCGCGAACTGGCCGCTTGCCGCAGCGGGACCATCGACCACGGTCACGACGGCATCCACGGTGAACGCATTCTTGATGGACGGCCAGTTGAAAGCCTGCACGAGCGGCTTGGGCAACGCCAGGCCGGAGGTCTCGATCAGCACGTGATCGATCTGATCACGCCGCTCGACGAGTTGCTCCATCACCGGGTAAAACTCTTCCTGCACCGTGCAGCAGAGACAACCGTTCGACAGTTCATACAGATTCGGTTGATCCGTGGCGCTTTCGTCCTCGCAACCGATGTTGCAGCCCTTCAGGATTTCGCCGTCGATGCCCAGTTCGCCGAATTCGTTCACGATCACCGCGATCCGCAGCCCTTTCGCGTTTTGCAGGATGTGCCGCATCAATGTGGTCTTGCCGCTGCCGAGGAAACCCGTTACGACCGTGACCGGGATTTTGCGCATTTGCATCCGTTGCTCCGTTGTATCGATTGGCTGCTTGCTGCCGGAATGCGTCGCCCTTTGCTGACTCAAGCGCTGACTCGAGCGAGCAATGAATGCGCGCGCGGACGTCGCGATGCAGGATGGCAATCCGGAAAAGCATGGTGAAAAGTGTCGAGCGCATGCCGCATCCCCGCGACAAACGTCCGCTCCAAGTGCTGACTCGTTCCGGCCGGTATCCGGGCTGGCGAAAATGCCGCTTCACCTTCCCACATGATGTATCCATGCAGTGGTATTTCGAAGCCGGCTTTACCGTGCGAAGTGGCGTGAATCAGGGTGAAGCCACGTCGCGCGATTTTCGCTTTACCGTTGCGGGGGCAGCGCAGGTTGGCACGGCCGGGGTTCCGGCAACGCTCCCTGCTTCCCGTTTAACTGCGCGCAGCAGAGGCCGCGCGCGAGCACCAGAAAACTACCGCGAAGTCTAGGCTGATGGGGGATAAGCGTCAAGGTTTGGACGGGGCGCGGATGGGGGTTCAGGGCCGGCCTGCGGACGAAAGCCCTTGCCGCTGCCAGCGCACTAAACCTGCTCTGCCGGACGGTCCCAGCCTGTAAAAGCCCAGCGCAAACAACACCCGCTGTGCTATCTTTGGCCCGCGTCTGGTGCTCACGCGCGCTTTTCCCGCGCGCGTAGTTAAACGGGAAACAGGATGTGCACGCGCGTATTTTCAAGGCTTACGCTTCAGGCCTCACGCGCCGTGTCGACAAAAACCTGTGCTGTCCCCGCAACGGTATGCGACCCGCGCCCGCTTCGACTGACTCTCGTTCCTGACTCTCATTCGAACCGGGCGCCCATTTCCTCCACAGCCACTGCGCAAGCGAGCGGGAAGGCGAGCGGAATGCGGTCGCGAAGCCCGGATACCGGCCAGTCGCCAAGTGGCGCGCTCTAAAAGCGCGCCGGACGCCAAATCCGCGAGGGACGGATGAAGGACGTAATGCTCATATCGTCTTACATGAATCCAATTTTGCAACGCTTGCGCCCGTTCTCGCACCGACCGTTCTGCTGGCTATCTAGCGCGTTTCCGGGTCGCGCCAACGAGGCGCAATCATGAGCACGCCCGCCCGCGTCTGGCTGATCGGCGCCGGCCCCGGCGACGTCGAGTTGATGACGCTCAAAGCCGTGCGCGCGCTGTCGGAAGCCGATGTCGTCCTCGTCGACGACCTGGTGAATCCCGACGTGCTGAAGTTCGCCCGTGCCAACGCCGTCATTCGTTACGTCGGCAAGCGCGGCGGACATCCGTCTACCCCGCAAGCAGCGATCATCGAAGACATGCTGGCCCATGTGCGCGCCGGCCACGTCGTCGCGCGGCTGAAAGGCGGCGATCCGTTCGTCTTCGGTCGCGGCGGCGAAGAAGTCCAGGCGCTGCATGCGGCAGGCGTGCAAGTGGAGGTGGTCTGCGGCATCACGGCAGGCATTGCCGCGCCGGCTGCCGTCGGCATTGCGGTCACGCATCGCGATCACACCATGGGCGTCGTGTTCGTCACCGGCCACGGCGCCAGTCGCGAAGCGGGCGCAAATGCAGCCGAGCCCGACTGGCGCGCGCTGGTCGCGACGAAAATGACACTGGTCGTGTATATGGGCGTACGGCGGCTCACCGATATCACACGCGCGTTGGTCGATGCCGGACTCGATCCGCAGACGCCGGCGGCCGCCATAGAACGCGCTACACGTCCCGATCAACGGCATCTGCGAGCGCCGCTCAGGTACCTCGCCCGTGCGGTGGAAGACGCGGGAATCGGTGCACCAGCGATCGTCGTGATCGGCTCGGTTGCCGGGCTGGGGATGGCGAGCGCGCTGGATTACGTCGCACAGCAATCATGAGCACATGGGTCATCGGCATAGGCTGCCGGCGCGGTGTAAGTGTCGAACAGATTCATGTTGCCGTGTTCGCGGCGTTGGGGACGCGGCCGCTGGCGAGCACTCGGGCGCTGGCATCGATCGATAGCAAGAAAGATGAAACAGCCCTGCTCGAATTCGCTGCTCGCCACGGTTTGCCGCTGCTTTTTTTTTCGAAGCAGAGCATCGCGCAGGTTGAAACCCGCAGGTCGGAACAGGTTCAGGCGCTGCTCGGCATTGACGGCGTCTGCGAACCTTGCGCGCTGCTGGCGTCGCGCAACGGGCGAATCATAGTGCCGAAAAAAGTGACCGATGGCGTGACCGTCGCTATCGCCGCAGACGACCTCAGGTAACAAAACAAGCAACAGACTGACAACCAGAGAACATGATGAAAACGGACGAAGAATCGCATCTGCGCATGACCCAGCGACGCAAGGAAGGCCACGAAAAAAAGCAGGCCGCCGCCGCGCTTGAGAAAGGCCTCCTGATCGTCAACACGGGTACGGGCAAGGGTAAGACCACTGCGGCGTTCGGCATGGCGGTGCGTGTGCTCGGACATGGCATGCGGCTCGGCGTGGTGCAGTTCATCAAGGGTGCGCTGCATACGTCCGAACGCGATTTCCTCGGCGCAATCGCGAACTGCGATTTCGTCACCATGGGCGACGGCTACACGTGGGACACGCAGAATCGCGATGCCGATATCGCGACCGCTCGCAAGGGCTGGGACGCCGCGTGCAAGATGATTGAAAGCGGCGAGTATCAGATGGTCGTGCTCGACGAACTGTGCACGGTGCTCAAGTACGAATACCTGCCGCTCGACGAAGTGCTCGCGGTGCTCACCGCACGGCCCGCGATGCTGCATGTGGTCGTGACGGGCCGCCACGCGCCCGAGGCGCTGATCGAAGTGGCCGATCTCGTGACGGAGATGCGTCCCATCAAGCATCCGTATCGCGAGCAAGGCGTGAAGGCGCAACGCGGCGTCGAGTTCTGACGTGCGCGCCTGCCCCGCTTTATTCATCAGCGCGCCCGCGTCGAACCAGGGCAAGACCACCGTCACCGCCGGGCTCGCGCGCTATCACGCGCGGCAAGGCCTGCGGGTGCGGGTCTTCAAGACCGGCCCTGACTTTCTCGATCCGATGATCCTGGAACGCGCGTCCGGCGCGCCGGTGTATTCGCTGCATTTGTGGATGGTCGGCGAAAGCGGCTGCCGTGCGCTGCTCGCGCAGGCGTCGCAGGAAGCCGATTTGATCCTGATCGAAGGCGTGATGGGCCTCTTCGACGGCACGCCCAGCAGCGCTGATCTTGCGGCCACGTTCGGCGTGCCGGTGCTTGCCGTGATCGGCGCGCACGGCATGGCGCAGACCTTCGGTGCCATGGCATTCGGGCTCGCGCGCTACCGCGCGGATCTGCCCTTTTATGGTGTGCTCGCCAATCGCGTGGCGTCGGCACGGCACGCGCAAATGCTAAGCGAAGCCATCCCCGAAGGCATTCGATATTGCGGTCATCTGTCGAGCACCGACAACATTGCGCTACCCGGACGGCACCTGGGCCTCACGCAAGCATCGGAGGTGGCGGACATCGATGCGCGGCTGGACCGCGCAGCGGACGCCATCGGCGAGACGACGCTGCGCGAGTTGCCGCCCGCGGTCATGTTCCATCACGAAACCGTCGACCAGCCGCCGCGTTTGCTGGAGGGCATGCACATCGCCATTGCCCGCGATGCCGCGTTTTCGTTCATCTACCCTGCGAATCTCGATCTGCTGGTGGCGATGGGCGCAACGCTCGCCCCCTTCTCGCCGCTTGCCGATGAACCCGTTCCCGCGCATGCCGATGCGCTTTATCTGCCCGGCGGATATCCGGAATTGCACGCCGCCCGGCTCGCAGCGAACGCAGTGAGTGCGGCCTCGATTCGAGCGCATGTTGAGGCGGGCAAAGCGGTGGTCGCGGAATGCGGCGGCATGCTGTATCTGCTCGATTCACTAACGGATATCGAAGGCTCGCAGCATGCGATGCTTGCCCTTCTGCCGGGACAAGCGAAAATGCAGAAACGCCTGGCACGGCTAGCCATGCAGCGTGTTGAAAGCCGCCACGGCATCCACACCGGCCACACCTTCCACTACTCGTCCATGACAACGAGCATGTCGCCGGTGCTTACCGCGACGCACGCCACCACGGGCGTGGAAGGCGAAGCGATCTATCGTCATGGCCCGATCACCGCCACTTACATGCACACTTACTGGCCGACGAATCCGGTGGCGGCAGCCGCCCTCTTTCGCGGCGAAACTTTATGACAACGCCTATGGAACTGCCGATAGAAACGGAAATACCGCTCGAACTCACGTTCACCATCGCGCGCGCAAAACAGCTTCAACCCGTGGGTTCGCCTTGCACGGACGTATGCCGGCTCGACAAGATCACGGGTCATTGCGAAGGCTGCTTCAGAAGCCGCGAAGAAATCAAGGCATGGAAAACGATGGCCGACGGCGACAAGCTCGCACTGTTCGATACCCTGCTTGCACGCAAGGCCGCACGATGAAAAAGGGGCGGCCCGCAGGCCGCCCCTCATTGAATCGAAATTAACAAAGCGCTCAGGCCGAAGCGATCCGCCGTGCCGGCACCTTTTCCAACTCGCGTTGCGCGAGCGCGCCGAAGAGCAAGCCGAGCGTGGTCCAGATCACTGCCTGGATACCAATTGCCGCCACGCGGAACTTCCACAGCAGCGCCGCTGAGAACAGCCTGGGCACTTCGTCGATCGGCGGCAGCGCAAGGTATGCCAGCGCCATCAGCACAATGTACACGGCAACCGAGATCAGCACCGCGTTCCAGTTGCCGTGGCGCGCTTGCAGACGACGCTGCAGACGCACGGCAAACACCGCCACGATCAGCGAGATAGCGACCATGCCGAAAAGCAGCGCGGTCCGCGCCCCGATTGTGTCAGGATTGCCCACGGAAGGCGGATTAGGCGGGTATTTAAGGAACGGCACGATGGCAACAGTCACGAAGCCGAACAAGCCGAGCAACGCCGATGTGCCGCGTGCGCGCAAAGTGCCAATCCTCCCATACGAAAAAGCGAACACGAGCGAGAACAGGCCGCCCAACGCTGTCCCGAACACGCAGACACCGGTCAGCAAACCCAGCCCCGCTTGCGTGCCGCGACTCACCAGCTCTACGTCGTCGGCAGGATCGTGCGGATGCCCAGCCGCTGCGTCCGCTTGCTCGCGCAGCTTGTCCTGCTGAGACTCGAATGCAATCGCGCGATCAACCGCAGGCTCGCCAAACGTTTTGGCCACGCAAAAGCCGAGCAGGCCCGCGACGAGTCCCGCGATCATGCCGCGTATCAAAAGGTTTCGGATCATGGTCGGACTCAGTGGCAGGGAAAGCCGACCAGATGGCGACCGTCGTGGACGAACTCGTGGATATACATGCCCTGGAAGATCGAGGTCGCGCCCTGTTCGGCACCGACAAAATAAATCGCGAGCAGCGCAAGCAGGCCAATAAAGATTGCCCAGGGCAACACTTCACGCACCGGAATGGGCATGGGTGCATCAAATGCGGGATTGTTGCCAGAGAAACTGGCGGATGCGGCTGGCTGGTTCATGAACGACTCCAAGGGAATGCGCGTCCCGTAAGACAAGAAAGGCTGCAGCGGGGGTCTGACTTGCAGACGCTGGAAGAAGGCTGAAGCCCTATCAGTCCCATTCGACATCCGCTCACAGTGGCGCGACCGTGCCGGGTTTTCACCGGCTTCCTCGCGCTGCAAGCTTGCCATTCTAAAATGAGTTGGTGGAATGTAAAGCAATCCGTTAGCAATTCCTTAATCGAGCGACATGAAAACCGAACTTATCCTGCTGTGCCACGCAACGACGCACGCGATGAAAACCGGCTCGTTTCCGAGTACCGGCGACGCTATCGATGAGCTTGAGTTATCCCGGCTCCCGCGGCTTGCTTCCCTGCTTCAACCGGATCGGGTCGTCACAAGCCCGGCACACGCTGCCATGCAAACCGGACGATCGTTCGGCGTTGCAACGAGTGTTGACCCGTTATGGAGCGACCTGGATTACGGTCTTTGGCAAGGTCGTCCAATCCGCGAGATTCATGATGAAGACGCAGGCGGATTGGGCGCATGGCTGTCCGAACCGGCAAGCGCCGTGCATGGCGGCGAGAGCCTGGAAGCCCTTCAAACAAGGGTTTGCGGCGCGCTGGAGAGGAATCGGGAGGCTGGAGTCACGCTGGTGGTGACGCATGCGATCGTGGTCAAGACCGTGCTGGCGACCGTGCTGGACGCGCCGCTCATGTCCATTTATTGCATGGACCTGGAACCGCTTTCGACAATCACACTGACCCTGTCAGGCGAAGCATGGCGCCTTCGATCCAAGTCTTGCGTATGACGGAAACACGTCGTTCTTGCAAGGGGCTGCAAAACCAGAACAGCCCTGCGCATGCGGTCAGCCTTTCGCGCCGCGTGCCATCCGCTGAAGGGTCGAAGAATCGATCGCGCCCGCGCAGATCCTGATCGCTTCTTTCAGCGTGCGGGGTCGTCCCGCGGCGAAATGCGCTTCAAGAATCGCAATAGCGCGAAGCCGTTCGTTGTTGCCAAGCTTCTCGCCGGTCGCTAGTTCGAGCACCGATATGAAATACGTCGCCGGTGGCGTGGTGCGGGAAGGCGCCGTTGGCGTGACTGCGGGAATGGCATCCGACCATGCCTGTTTTGCAATGGCCGCTACATCGGATTGGCCGAGCCAACCCGTTTCTCTCAGTTCAAATTCGTTTCGACTAGTCATCAATCAAGCCCTGAAATAATCCTCGGATCACCCTAAGATTATTACTAGCAAGGACTATTCCAGCTTGAAGACACAAGCGCTTTTCCTAACCTGTCCGGAGCATCGCTCGGACGACCCTGCACGCCGCCAGATCCCTCGCCGCGCATCCAACGCTCTTGAACATGACCGGCTTTGACAGCCCGCAGCCGTTACCAGTGCGCCCCGCTGTGCACCCCGTCCCACCGGCGCGACAGCAGGATCAACACCGGCATCAGGATCGCCCAGCCAATAGCCAGCACGATCGTCGCAGGCAATGGAAACGCCAAGCGCACCGCGCCGAGCGCGGCGCCGGCGCGAAACGACATCGGTCCGGCAATGGCGCCGAGCACCGACGCAAGCAGCATGCGTTGCTTAAGCCAGCCGAAGGTCGTGTTGAACTGGGCGGCGAACAGCGCCCACAATGCAAGGATCCAGTAAGGGGCGACGCCCGGCAGCACGGTGCCGTTTGGGTACACGAGTAACCCGGTGGCAACCGGCACGCTCTCCCAGATTGCGCCCAGCACCAACACGCTGACCAGTAGCTTGAACTCCTGCCACGGCCGATCAACGCGTGCCAAATGCATGGCGATAAGCACAATGGTCGTTGCCACGCCCATCCATGGCACGTCGCGTGCGGCGCTCAGCACACAGGCAAACCAGCCGAGCTGCCCGATCACGAAATAGACGGACGGCGCCCAGCGTTCGACCGTTGATGAGCGCCGTGTGCCAATGGATGAGTCGTGCATGCGGTTTCCGGTTTTCGAGCAAAGTGCGCAAGTGTGATAACGCTACCGCATATTGCGTCCGGCCGTTCACGCATCTCGCTCGCTGGAAGGCGGATCATTCGTCTAACCGTTGCCGCGCTCTTGACCAGGCTGCCGTAACATTCCTGAAATTATCAGGCCGGATAATCGATAATTTGCAGGACTGCGGGGTTTTGCATTGCCTGCCGGGAAGAGTCAACGCGGTCAACGCGGTCAACATGCCCAACCAAACGGAGCTCCCCATGATTTCGCAGGATAAACAGCGCCGCTTCGAAGAAGACCTGATCGACAGCTACGACGAAGAACTCGAGATGGAAGTCGACGACCGCATCCTCGACGGCGACGGTGCGTTTTCCGCCGAAGCGCGCGAGCAGCGCAAGATCTACTTTCGCGAACTGTTCCGCCTGCAAGGCGAACTCGTGAAGCTGCAGGACTGGGTTGTCGCCAGCGGCCACCGGCTGGTGGTGATCTTTGAAGGACGCGACGCCGCCGGCAAGGGCGGCGCGATCAAGCGCATCACGCAGCGGCTGAATCCGCGCGTGTGCCGGGTCGCCGCCTTGCCCGCACCAAACAATCGCGAACGCACCCAGTGGTATTTCCAGCGTTACGTGTCGCATCTGCCGGCAGGCGGCGAGATCGTGCTGTTCGACCGCAGCTGGTACAACCGGGCGGGCGTGGAACGCGTGATGAATTTCTGTACCGATGCCGAGTACGAAGAGTTCTTTCGCTCAGTGCCGGAATTCGAAAAGATGCTGGTGCGCAGCGGCGTGCAGATTTTGAAGTACTGGTTCTCGATCACCGACGACGAACAGGAAGTCCGCTTCCAGGCGCGTATTCAAGATCCATTGAAGCAGTGGAAGCTGAGTCCGATGGACCTGGAAAGCCGCCGTCGCTGGGAAGCCTATACGCACGCGAAGGAAGTGATGCTGAGCCGCTCGAACATTCCCGAAGCGCCGTGGTGGGTCGTGCAGGCCGTGGACAAGAAACGCGCGCGGCTGAACTGCATTCACCATCTGCTGAGCCAGGTGCCGTATCACGAGATCGACCACCCCGCGATCGAATTGCCTGACCGCGTGTATAACGATGATTATCTGCGGCAGCCCGTGCCCGAAAGCATTATCGTGCCGGAAATATATTGATTGATGAAGGGGCTAGCAGTGGCAGGTCTTGTCATGCATGGCATGGACCTGCGGCGGCAGGACATCGCCACGACCGGCTTGATCGTGACGATGCCTGAACACCGCTTGAAACATGTATTGCGAACCCTTCATGACCACGACGAACGTCACTTGCATCAGGTTGAAATCGAGCGTCACCATCAGACGCATCAAGACCAAAAGCGGTAGTACGACGGCGGGTCGGTAGAGTTGTCGTTCGATTAAGGCTTTCATGACGGCTCCCGTATCCATATTTTTATTCTACGGATCGGGAGCCTCCGGATAAACCCGCTGTAATCGAAGACACTTGTCGCGCGTTTTGAACAATCGCGCGTCCAGTGCTGGGTTTAAGGCCTAGCGCGACGCTACGCTCGCATCCGACGCGGCTGGGAGAGGTGTTGCAGGCGCAGCCGGCATATCTCCCCAGCCACCGCCCAATGCACGGATCAGGTTTACCGTCGACGTAGCCTGCACGCCCGCCAGTTGTACCGCTGCGCGCTGCGACTGCAGCACGGTACGCTCGGCATCGATCACGTCAAGATAGTTGACCGCGCCCTCGGTGTACTGCGAACGGGAGAGCTGCGCTGCCCGGTTCGACGCGCTTACCGCTTCAGCCTGCGTGCGTGTCTGGTCCTCGAGGATGCGCAGGTCCGAGAGGTTGTCCTCTACTTCCTGGAACGCCACGAGCACCTGCTGCCGATAATTCGCGACATCCTCTTCATAGATCGCGCGTGCATTCGCCAGATTGCCCTTGCGACGTCCGCCGTCGAAGATCGGCAAATTGAGCGCCGTACCCGCAAACGGTCCAAGCAGGAACGTGCGGCTTGACCAGTTGAAGAGGTCACCCAGCGTGGCCGATTCGAATCCACCCGAACCCGTTATGTTGAGCGAGGGGAAAAACGCCGCCTTCGCCACACCGATGCGCGAATTCGCCGCCGCCATCGTACGCTCTGCCGCCGCAATATCCGGACGGCGTTCAAGCAACGATGAAGGCAGGCCCGGCGGAATCTTGATCTCGACAGGCGTGAGCGGGTTCGCCGCCATCGAGAACTGCGATGCCGCCTTACCCAGCAGCACCGCGAGGCCGTGCTCGGAGGCGGCACGCAAGCGCTGCACCGTCATGGCGTCGGACTTGGCCGTGGCAAGTTCGGACCTGGCCTGCGCAACGTCCAGCTCGCTGATCTCGCCTTCGTTAAAGCGGTTCTGCACGAGCTTCAGGGCCTGCTCGCGCAACGTGACGGTGCGCGTAAAGACATCGCTTTCCGAATCGAGCTCGCGCAGGTTGAAATAGTTCTGCGCTACGTCCGCCTGCAGCGCAAGTTGCACCGACCGGAACAGCGCTTCGCTTTGCTCGGTGTCGGCGTTCGCGGCCTTCACCGAGTCCGACACGCGGCCGAACAGATCCACTTCATACGACGCGCTTCCCTCTGCGCGCCACAGGGTCTGTGAGGGTACGTTCGCGTTGGCGGGAAGGAACTGCGACGCCGGCGAGAGCTTCTCACGCGTCGGGCCGAAGCCCGCATCCAGCGTCGGGAACAAACCTGCCCGCGCCGTCTGGTTGATCGCGCGCGATTCCTTTACGCGCGCCGCGGCAGCCTTCAGGTTCTGGTTCGCCTCGAGCGCCTGATGTTCCAGATCGTTGAGCGTGGGGTCGTTGAAGACTGTCCACCATTCGCCGCGCAATGCCTGCTCCGACGGTTGGGCCGTCTTCCACGTGCCCTGTTCTGAAGGCGCCAACGCCGTTTCCTGCGGTGTTTCCTTGAAGGCTGCCGGCGCGTTCACGTCGGGCTTCGTGTAGGTCGGTGCGAGCGAGCAGCCCGCGACGACCAGCAACGATCCCAGTAACGCCGACAAACCCAGCCATCGCTTTGTATTCAACGTTTTCATTTCAATCTCTCTCATGCTTCAACCGAAGCATTGACACCGCTGATGTGCGGATTGTGGCCATGCTTGTCGACGAGATGTTCGCCACCAGCCAGCTTTCTCAACAGCACATAAAACACCGGCGTGAGCATCAGGCCGAACAACGTCACACCGAGCATGCCGAAGAACACCGCCACGCCCATTGCATGGCGCATTTCCGAACCCGCGCCCGACGAGAGCACGAGCGGCACCACGCCCATGATGAAAGCGATCGATGTCATCAAGATTGGTCGCAGACGCAGACGGCTGGCTTCAATAGCCGCCTGCACAATCGAACGTCCCTGCATTTCCAGCTCTCGCGCAAATTCCACGATCAGGATGGCGTTCTTCGCCGACAAGCCCACCAGCACCATCAAGCCGATCTGCGTGAAGATGTTGTTGTCGCCCTTCGTGAGCCATACACCGACCAGCGCCGAGAGAATGCTCATGGGCACGATCAGGATTACGGCGAGCGGCAGCGTCAGGCTTTCATACAACGCGGCCAGCACGAGGAATACGAGCAGCACGCTGATCGGGAACACCCACATGGCCGCGTTGCCCGCGAGGATCTGCTGATACGTCAGGTCGGTCCATTCGAACTTGATACCGCGCGGCAGCGTTTCAGCGGCAATGCGTTCCACCGCAGCCTGTGCCTGGCCCGACGAATAACCTGGGGCCGGACCACCGTTGATATCGGCAGCGGTGTAGCCGTTGTAGCGCACCACCATCTCGGGTCCAAACGTCGGCGTCACCTTGACGAGCGACGACAGCGGCACCATCTCGCCGTTCGCGTTACGCGTCTTGAGCAGACCGATGTCCTCCGAACTCGACCGGAACGGCGCATCCGCCTGTACCCGAACCTGGTACACACGGCCGAAGCGGTTGAAGTCGTTCACATACAGCGAGCCGAGGTACACCTGCATCGTGCTGAATACATCGGTGACGGATACACCCAGTTGCTTCGCTTTCACCCGGTCCAGATCCACGTTCAGTTGAGGCACGTTGATCTGATAGCTGGAGAACGTCGGGCCCAGTTCAGGCGCCTGCGACGCACGCTTGATGAACGCCTGCGTAGCGTCGTTCAGTGCGGCGTAGCCCAGCGCGCCACGGTCTTCCAGTTGCAGCTTGAAACCACCCAGCGTCCCCAGCCCAAGCACTGGCGGCGGCGGGAACACGGCAATGAACGAACCCTTGATCGCTGCGTATTTCTGGTTCAGCGAACCGGCAATTGCACCCGCAGAGAGCGCAGCGCCGTGGCGTTCGTTAAACGGCTTGAGCGTCACGAACACAATGCCCGCGCTCGACGAATTAGTGAAACCGTTCACGGACAAGCCCGGAAACTCCACCGCGCTTTGAACGCCCGGCGTTTTTATCGCGATGTCCGTCATCTGGCGAATCACTGCCTCGGTACGATCGAGCGACGCGCCGTTGGGCAACTGCGCAAAGCTGATCAGATACTCCTTGTCCTGCGCCGGCACGAAACCGCCGGGCACGACCTTGCTCATCAGCACAGCGCCGCACAACAGCACGACATACACGCCCATCATCAGCGCCTTGCGGTTGATGACGCCCGTCACGCCCTTGCCGTAGTTTTCCGAACCACGCTTGAAGACCTTGTTGAACTGGCGGAAGAAGCCACCGAACACGCGGTCCATGCCACGCGTCAGCCAGTCCTTCGGTTCGTCATGGCCCTTCAGCAGCAATGCTGCCAGCGCCGGCGACAACGTCAGCGAGTTGAACGCCGAAATCACCGTGGAGATGGCGATGGTCATCGCGAACTGCTTGTAGAACTGACCCGTCAGGCCGGACATGAACGCGAGCGGCACGAACACGGCGGTCAGCGTCAATGCAATGGCGATAATCGGCCCGCTCACTTCGCGCATGGCCTGATAGGTCGCCTCTCGCGCCGATAACCCCGCCTCAATATTCCGTTCGACGTTCTCCACCACCACGATCGCATCGTCCACCACGATCCCGATTGCCAGCACCATGCCGAACAATGACAACGCGTTGATCGAGAAGCCGAACGCCAGCAGCAGCGAGAAGGTACCGATGATCGACACCGGCACTGCCAACAACGGAATAATCGACGCGCGCCAGGTTTGCAGGAACACGATCACCACCAGCACGACCAGCGCAATCGCTTCGATCAACGTATGGATCACTGCTTCAATACTTGAACGCACGAACTGCGTCGGGTCATAGACGATTTGATAATCGACGCCCGCCGGCATGTCCGCCTTCAGTTCCTTCATGGTCTGGCGGACCGACTCGGAGATCTGCAGCGAGTTCGCGCCGGGTTGCTGGTTGATCGCCATGGCGACCGCCGACTTGTTGTCGAGCAGCGAACGCAAGCCATATTCCGATGCAGCCAACTCGACCCGCGCCACGTCACCCAGATGCGTGACCGCGCCGTCAGGCGAGGTCTTGAGCACGATGTCCCGGAACTCCGCTTCGGTCTGCAAGCGGCCTTGCGCATTCACGTTGAGTTGCAGCGGCACGTTCGACGAAGTCGGCGATGCACCGATCACACCGGCTGCCACCTGCACGTTCTGCTCGCGGATCGCGTTGACGATGTCCGTTGCCGTCATGCCGCGCTGCGCGACCTTTTGCGGGTCGAGCCAGATGCGCATGGAGTAATCGCCCGAACCCCACAACTGGACTTCCCCCACGCCCTGGATTCGCTCAAGCCGGTCCTTCACGTTGATCAGCGCATAGTTGCGCAGATACGTCATGTCATAGCGGTTATTGAGCGAGTTCAGGTGAACCACCATCGTGAGCGTCGGCGACGACTTGATGGTCGTCACGCCAAGCCGCGTCACGTCTTCCGGCAAACGCGGCAGCGCTTGCGCCACGCGGTTCTGCACCAGCTCCTGCGCCTTGTCCGGGTCCGTGCCGAGCTTGAACGTCACCGTGATGGTCAGGTTGCCGTCGCTGTTGGCCTGCGACTGCATGTACAGCATGTCTTCCACACCGTTGATCTGCTCTTCCAATGGCGACGCCACCGTTTCGGCGATCACCTTCGGATTCGCGCCCGGATACTGCGCATGCACGACCACGGACGGAGGCACGACTTCCGGATATTCGGAGATCGGCAGCTTGAACATGGCGATGATGCCCGCCAGCAGGAGGAGCACCGACAGCACACCCGCGAAGATCGGGCGGTCGATGAAAAACTTGGAAATGTTCATGACGTTTTCTTTATCTGCATGAGAGGCTGCGCGCGTGTAGCCGCCGACCGGTCCGTCCCGTCAGGAACGAACCCGTCACGTACCACGCACACGAGGAGCCGCTGTAAAGCGCTTATAAACCCGTCTTGTAAAGCGCGTCTTATGAAGCGTTTTTGGCCGGCAACGCACTCGCCATTGCTACGGAATTGGCCTTCACGACATCGTTCGGACGCACGCGCTGCAGGCCGTTCACCACGATCCGCTCGCCCGGCTGCAAGCCCTTCGCGATGACGCGCATGCCGTCGCTCATCGTGCCGAGCGTGACTTCGCGGTATTGCGCGCGGTTGTCCGCGTCCACCACCATCACGAACTTCTTGTCCTGGTCGGTTCCGATCGCGGCGTCGTCGATCAGCACAGCCGGATGCGGCGTGCCTCCGCCTACCTTGATGCGTGCATAGAGGCCCGGCACCAGCGAACCGTCGGCGTTATCGAAACGTGCTCGCACGCGAATCGTTCCCGAGCCCGTATCGAGCTGGTTGTCGACAGACGCAACCTTGCCTTCGCGCGAGAAACCGTCCTCATTTGCGAGACCGAGCGAGACCGGCACGCTCGCACGCGAGTCGCGGCTGAGGTAGCGCAGGTAGGTCTGTTCATCGACGTCGAACGAGGCGTAGATTGGCGACACCGACACCAGCGTGGTCAGCAGCGGCGCGCTGGAACCCGTCGACACGATGTTGCCCACCGTCATCTCAGCACGCGACACCCGGCCCGACACCGGCGCCACGATCTGCGTGTACGTCAGGTTGATCTTCGCCGTCTCGAGCGCCGCTTGCGCAGCCTTCAGGTTTGCCGCGGCTTCGTGCGACGCGTTCTGCTTCTCGTCGTAGTCGCGCTTGGCAATAGCGTTATCCGCCAGCAAACGCTCCGCGCGCGCGGCATCGGTCGATGTATACCCGTTGCGAGCCTGAGCCGCCGCGAGTTGCGCCGCGGCTTGATCGACTTGCGCCACGTACGGCCGCGGGTCGATCGTGAAGAGCGGATCGCCCTTCTTCACCAGCGCGCCGTCGGCAAAATGCACCGCGACGATGGTCCCCGGCACGAGCGGTCGGATCTCGACCTTGTCGACCGCTTCCAGGCGGCCCGAATAGTTCTGGTAGTCGGTGATGGTCTTCGAGACCACCGTGGCGACATCCACTTCCATGACGGGCGCCGCCGGCTTGACGGCCGCTTCCGCACCGTTCACCGGCAGATCGCCGCGGCCGAAACCATGCATGGCAGTGAATGTTCCGATGCCTGCGACGACCAGCGCGGCGCCTAGCGCGACGGTAAGACGTTTGCGAGTGATGGACATGCGTTGCTCCGATTAAGTCGTTGAGATTGTTTGAATTTTTAAGTGTCGCCAAGCGGCGCAAGGGCCCGCGCACGCAGCCGTTTCCTGAAGAACGCCACCACGTCGGCGAGTGCGGCAGGGTCCGCCGCCAGCGCGTTATGCGATGCATTGACATGTCGCGTGACTTCCGTCGGGACGCCTGCGGCGATCAGTTCGCCCGCATATTTCTCTGCCTCGATGTGCAGCAGGTCATGCTGGGCGCTGGCGATCAGCGCCGGCGGCAGACCAGCAAGACGCCGCGATTCCAGCGGCGCTGCATACGGATGAAGCCGTTGTGAAGCGTTCGGCAGATACGCCCGATAACACTGCGCGCACTCCGTCATGCAGATGTCCGGCGAGCGCACCTTGTTCTCATCAGCCATGCGCGTCATGCTTGGGTCCAGCAACGGCGCGAGCAGCGCTTGCGCCAGGATCACGATGTCGCCCCGATCCCGCGCGATAGCCGCGAGACAGGTGGCCAGGTTGCCGCCCGCATCGTGCCCCGCGACCCCGATACGGTTTGCATCCGCCCGTTGTGCACGAGCGTTCGCTATGGCCCATTGCGCCGCCCGATAAGCATCTTCGGGAGCCGCAGGAAACGGGAAAGCCGGAGCCAGGGAGTAGCCCACCGAGATCACCCACGCTGCGGTATCCCGGGCAATGGTGCTGGCGGTAACGTCGGCATCGTCCAGCGTGCCGCGCACAAAGCCGCCGCCATGAAAATAAAGCACGACCGGCAGGACGGTGCCGTCCGAGGCGGGGCGATAACTGCGCAAGGTGATGGGTTGCGCATGTCCCGCGATTCGAACATCCTCTATGCAGAGGCCCAGATCCAGCGTTGATGCCATGGTTATTTTCAGCGCGTTGGCGCCATCCCACCCGAGTTGCGATGGAACGAATTCTGGGGGCAACGACATTTGAAATAAATGCCTATAATCCGGCAACACAATTCGGTCGCACCGAACAATCGCGATTGAAACTGCCCATTCCTGTCTGAGCGGCATCCTTATTCCGGACGCTGCAAAGCACTGACGGTGAGAGAAAAATGGACCGGCTACAAGCTATGCAGGTGTTTACAAGAGTCGTTGACACCAACAGTTTTTCGCGCGCAGCAGACACCATGGACATGCCGCGCGCTTCGGTGACAACGATCATTCAGAACCTCGAAGCGTTCTTGAACGTGCGTCTCCTGCAACGCACGACACGACGCCTGAATCTCACGCCGGACGGCGCCGCGTATTACGAGCGCTGCGTGCGGATCCTGGCGGATATCGAGGAA
Source organism: Caballeronia sordidicola (assembly GCF_002220365.1). Taxonomy (GTDB): domain Bacteria; phylum Pseudomonadota; class Gammaproteobacteria; order Burkholderiales; family Burkholderiaceae; genus Caballeronia; species Caballeronia sordidicola_C. The sequence continues at coordinate 34,913 of NZ_MTHB01000234.1, forward strand.
ACCGAGAGTTCATTCGCCAATACCGGCAAAGGTCCGCGCGGTAAACTGCGGATCGATATGCCGGGGTCGATCGGGCGCATGATCGTCATGCCCCAGCTTTGCGAATTCCACACGCGCTATCCGGATATCGAGTTGATGATCGGTTTCGGCGACAAACCCGTCGACCTGATCCAGGAAGGGGTGGATTGTGTCATTCGCGTGGGAACGCTGCAGGATTCCAGCCTCGTCGCCCGGCGGATCGGCGTGTTTCAGGGTCTGACCGCGGCGAGTCCGGAATATCTCGAGCTTCATGGCGTGCCGCATAGCATTGACGATTTGCAGCAGCACACGGCCGTGAATTATTTTTCCAGCCGCACCGGCCGCGTGATGGATATGGATTTTGTCGTCGACGGGAAGTCCGTCGACGTGAAGATGCGCGGAAAGATTGCCGTGAATGACGCCGAGGCTTATATCGCGTGCGGTGTCAAAGGAGTGGGTATCGTCCAGATAGCGCGTTTCATGGCACTTCCGCATTTGCGCTCCGGCGAACTGGTCGAGGTGCTGCCGCAATGGAAACCGTTGCCCATGCCCATTTCGGTGGTTTATCCGCATAACCGGCATTTGTCGCCCAAGGTGCGGGTTTTCGTCGACTGGGCCGCCGAATTATTTGAACGGTGTCCTCTGCTTTCGGGCCAGGAAGACGCCGAGCAGCGCTGTCTGCCGACGGCTACGCCAGCGAAATCGATCGTCAAGCATGGGACGCCAGATGTTGCCGGCACCGCTGAGGTGGTCGTTTAGTTTTGCTTGAGGCTCGTTGGATCGGGTCTCTTTTCTCAGCCTCAAGTCCTTTTCGACCCTGCTTCGGGTAAGGGCTTAAGTCCCTTGCGCTCATACTGGTTTCGCCGCAAAAGCCCTTTCCATAAGGGCTTTTGCGATTATTCGCCTGGCGCGATTAATCTTTTCGCTTAACAGTCATTTATCCGGCGCGCTCGCTTGACTACATTTCGTCCTGTCGCAGCGCGGCTCGTTGATTCGTCGATGCCATTGTTTTCTATTGCTTAGGCTCATTGCTTGAGTTCAACGCCCGCTGCCCCGCTATCAGTCCGATAGCATCGACCCCGTTCGATGCCAATCGAATGAACCGACAGGAGCAGCACGCATGAAAACCGCTATTGCAACACTCTCGCTTTCCGCTATCTCAGCCGTTGTTTCCACCACCGCATTCGCTGACGGCGGTATTGGGCATGCAGGCACTTATCAAACCGCGGTAACCAGCCAAAGCACCATGACACGCGCGCAAGTGCGCGCCGAGCTGGCCGCATCGTATGCAAACGGCACGCTGCCCGCGCTGAACCGCAACACCTACCCTGAGCGCAGCATGGCGGGGATTGCCATTGCCGAGCAGCACGAACAACGTGCACGCGACGCGGCGGCTGCGGAACAACGTAATCGTGGAATCGTGGAGTTCGCGAATGGATCAGTGACACAAAGCGGCAACACGCACGTTCAGTAAATAAAGGAGTCCATCATGAAAGAATCAGTACCCCTTGAAGACTTCTCCGCACTCGACGACTGGCTTCCGGAAGCGCCGCAATGGCAACCATACAGGCCGCAAGCAACGCGCGTGCGTCAGGCAACGGAATGGGCGGATTCAGCGGCAGGTTGAAGGATTCAGCGCTTTGCCGGCGCGGACTTATCAAGTGCGCGCCAGAGCGAATCACGAGGTTGAATGTGAGGGCGCGAGAATTCGGCTGAGTGCCTGATCGCGGTTCAAGTGATCAGGCACTCATGCTTCAACCGCACGCGCCTACTTCGCCGCACGCTGTACAGAAGTCGCAACCGTCCTTGCGGATCATTGCGTTGGCACCGCAAGTCGGGCACTTGCGCCCGGGAATGGGCAATAGCGCATGCGGGTTGGCTGCATCCGCGTTGTCTTCCACGACCGCAGTGATGTCGTCATCGCCGGAATCGGATGAGGCCGATACAAGGCCCACCTGCGCACTCTCGTGCCGACGCTGCGCGAGCAGCCGCGACGGAAGTTGACCGCCCTCGATATCGAGGAAACCTCGCCGGAACAGGATCTGCTGAATCGCGTACGCAAGCGCCGCGACTTCCGAATCGTGCCAGCGCGGTGATTTGTGGCCATCGAGGCGCTCGACGTCGCCCAGGCGCACCTGTCCACGATCCCACGATACCTTGCGCATATCCTGCAGATTGCGCGCGACAAATCCGCCCCGCGCTGCCAGTGACAACGAGCGCATGGTCGCCGTAATCCATTGCTGCGATTCGTCGCGCTGCCCCGTTGGTATGAAGAACTCGATAGGCCGCTCGATAGTGACATCTTCGCCACTCAACCGCCCGGTAATCTCCATGAACGACACCGCTACATAAAGCGACTTCTTGCCAGCCTGCGTGAGGTACTCCACCTTTTCGATGATCGCAGGCAGCTCGCCGCGCGGACGATGATCGATGGCAATACGCAACGGATCCAGTTGAACCTCGGCTTCAGCCGCGTCCGAGGGATCGGATGCAGCGATCGCGGGCGTCTCCGGCGTCACCGATAGTACGGCACCCAGCGTGTCGTTAGGACGGTAGGTGGCCAGCCCCTTGAGACCCCGGCGCCAGGCGTCGAAATAAAGGTCCTTGAATGCATCGAACGGATAATCGGCCGGTACGTTGACCGTCTTCGAGATGGAGGTATCGACGAAAGGCTGCACCGCCGCCATCATTTCCAGATGATCGTTCGCGGACATATCGAGTGCGCTTACAAAGTAATCCGGCAACGTCTTCACGTCGCCGCCCAGCTCGCGATACAAGCGGTACGCATGATCTTCCACCGGGAACGATTGCCGGCTGCCGTCCGCCATGCGCTTGGTCCGCTGATAGGTCCAAGAGAACGCCGGCTCAATGCCGTTCGACGCGTTATCGGCGAATGCCAGGCTCACCGTGCCGGTTGGCGCAATGGAAAGCAGGTGGCTGTTACGAATACCGTCGCGATGAATCTCCGCCTTGATGTCGTCCGGCAGGCGCGACGCAAACGTGCCTGTTTCAAGGTACTTTTTAGCATCGAACAGCGGAAACGCACCCCGCTCGCGAGCCAGCTCCACCGACGCGCGATACGCTTCATCGCGCATGGTCCGCGCCACGCGTGTCGCAAAATCGCGGCCTTCCTGCGCGTCGTAGCGCACGCCGAGCATGACAAGCGTGTCGCCGAGCCCGGTAAAACCCACGCCTATGCGCCGCTTCGCTTGCGCCTCCTGGTCTTGCTCGGGTAGCGGCCAGAGCGTTACGTCGAGCACATCGTCGAGAAAACGAACCTGCGTGCGGGTGCTTTTCGCCAACCCGTCCCAGTCGAATACCGGCGTTCCTCCGTGACGCTGCGCGAACGGTTCACGCACGAAACGTGTCAGGTTCAACGGGCCGAGGTTGCAGCACCCGTAGGCCGGCAACGGTTGCTCGCCGCAGGGATTGGTTGCGCGAATGGTTTCCACCGCTCGCAGGTTGTTGTCGTCGTTCATGCGCGATACGAACACCACCCCCGGCTCCGCGACGTCATAGGTCGAGCGCATGATCGTGTCCCACACTTCCCGTGCCCGCACTTCGCGATAAACCCACACACCATCGTCACGCTGCCGCGCATCGGCCGAAGCCCTGAACGAAGGTGACGGTTCGGCGGGATGTACGAGTTGCCACGGGGTATCGTCAGCAACCGCCTGCATGAACTCGTCGGTCACCGCAACCGATACGTTGAAGTTATTCCAGCGACCTTTCACATGCTTTGCCGCGATAAATTCAAGCAGGTCAGGATGTGAGCAATCCAGGATGCCCATCTGCGCGCCGCGCCGCGACCCGGCGCTTTCAACGGTCCTGCATGACGCGTCGAAGACATCCATGTAACTGCACGGCCCCGACGCCGACGACCCCGTGGAATGCACGCGCGCACCCTTCGGACGGATCGCGGAAAAGTTGTAACCCACGCCGCCGCCGCGCCGCATGGTTTCGGCTGCCTGCAGCAAGGCGACGTAGATGCCCGGTAAACCGTTCTCGTCCACGCCCTGGATGGCGTCGCCCACGGGCTGAACGAAGCAGTTGATGAGCGTTGCTTGAATACCCGTGCCGGCCGCGCTCATGATCCGGCCCGCGCCCAGGGCGCCACGCTGGAAATTCTCGAAGAATTCGGTCTCGACTTGCTTGCGCCGCGCCTCGGGTTCGGCCATTGCCACGCCTCGTGCAACCCGTCGGTAAATATCGTCGATGTGCGTTTCGTCACCCTTCGCATACTTTTCCAGCATGACGTCGATGGAAAACTGCTGCGGTGAAACGGTGATCTTCAAGTCGTCTTCAGCCATGTCGGTCCTCGTAACCAAGCGGATTGCTGCGTTGCATCGCAGTGGCGGAAAGGCTTCCCGCCGGGCGCGCCGCCCCCAAGTTTTACACCTTTCGGAGTAGTCCCGCCGGATAAGCGACATGGAGTCGCGCCCTCCCAACGGTGAATGGGCGGCACAGCGCGTAGTCCCTAATCTTGCAGTCGATTCCCCACTAAACGCAAACTCAATCGACAGGCAAGCATCATGACTGCCGTACGTAAATCCCAAATCGGCGGAGCCGTCCACGACGCCTCGACCGCCGACCCGCGCGCCTGGCGCGTGCTGTGGTCGGGCACCTTCGCTTTCACCATCTGCTTCGCGATCTGGATGATGTTCGCGATTCTGGGCATTCCGCTAAAAACCCAACTGGGTCTCTCCGATGCCGAATTTGGCCTGATTGCCGCCACGCCGGTGCTGTCCGGGTCGCTGGCGCGTGTGCCGCTCGGCATTTGCACTGACCGCTTCGGCGGACGCATCGTCTTTTTCCTGACGATGCTCGCCACCGTCATACCAATCTGGATGCTCACCTACGCCACGCAGTTCTGGCAATTCATCGCGCTCGGGCTGCTGGTCGGTCTCGCAGGCGCAAGCTTCTCGGTCGGCACACCGTATGTGGCGCGCTGGTTTCCGAAGGACCGTCAAGGGCTCGCAATGGGCATCTTCGGTGCCGGCAATGCCGGTTCGGCGCTGACCAAGTTCGTGGCGCCTATCCTGATCGTAAGCGCCGGTACGTGGATGATCGTGCCGAAAGTCTATGCCATCGCCATGCTCGTTACCGCCATTCTCTTCTGGATGACGTCGGCGACAAATCCCGCCCATCGCATTGCCCATCCGCCGAGCTTCGCCAGCCAGTTGAGCGTGATGAAAGACCGTCACGCATGGCGCTATTCGCAGTATTACTCGGTCGTGTTCGGTGGTTATGTTGGGCTCGCGCTGTGGCTGCCCCATTACTACGTTAATCACTATGGATTCCATATTGAACAAGCCGCTTTGCTGGCTGCATGCTTCTCGCTGCCGGGCGGTGTGCTGCGTGCGGTTGGCGGATGGCTGTCCGATCGCTTCGGCGCGAAGAAAACAACGTGGGTCGTGATGTGGACCGTGCTTACGTGCTTCTTCTTTTTAAGCTATCCCGACGCCGGTTTCATCGTTCAGTCGAGCCGTGGTCCGATTGGCTTCAACATTGCCCTCTCGCCCACTGTGTTCACCATCCTGATGTTCACCGTAGGGATTGCAATGGCAATCGGCAAGGCGTCCGTATTCAAGTTCGTCTCCGATGAATATACCGGAAACATCGGCGCGGTATCTGGCGTGGTAGGTCTCGCGGGCGGCCTGGCCGGGTTCGCATTGCCCATTCTTTTCGGGTTGCTCGCCGACCTGACCGGCGTGAGCAGCACCTGTTTCATGCTGCTTTTCGGCGCCACCGCCGTCAGCCTCATCTGGATGACCTTCTCTTTCCGCTCGCATGGCAATGCTGCCCTGCCGCGCGGCTCCGTTTAACCCAACCTGCAAAAACATGTCCGACTACCTCCTAAAAAAATGGATCGTCGGGGGAATCTGTGGGTGAAATCGATGGATTCAGGCGGCGTTGAGGAAACGACATAGCTTTCGGCAGGTGGCATCGAAGAGGCCTTGCTCGCGCTCAGAGCGGTCATCCAGGAGCGGGCCACCGTCTTGCTCGTCGATATACCGTAACAGTATTGAGTGGGCGTCCAGCCTCCTGAGTTCGCGGTAAAGCTGGCGCTCTTCAACGAGACGACCACCGAGCATCCAGATAAAGTCCCGATGCTGGTGCAGGGTTTTTCGGCTGTAACCGCTGTCCAGAAGATGCAGGAGATACGGTGTGAATATCTTGACGAGATCCTGTCCGAACGGAATGTCCTGTTCCTCAAAGCTCCAGGACTTGGGCCAGTTTTGCAGGTCGGGAACGAGTCGTTCAAGATCGCTTGATTCGGGTGCGACAATGGCGGTATTACCGACGATTTTTCGCTTGCTAGCCATGCTTTTGACCCGCTTGCTCAATTCCTGTCATCATTTCCCCGGTTTCGTTTATGAAGGGGCGCGGCTGTGCGACAGGACGCAGACCATTGAGATTGACGTGCGCCCACGTAAGGGATCCAAACCAGTTTGTTCGTGCTGCAACGAGCGCGCAAGCGGCTACGATACGCTCGGAGAACGTCGCTTCGAGTTCATCCCGATCTGGGGTTTTGCCGTCATTCTGCTGTATTCGATGCGTCGTGTCGATTGCCGTCGGTGTGGCGTAAAGGTTGAGACGGTACCGTGGGCCATCGGCAAGCATACGTTGACCAAGGCATATATGCTTTTTCTGGCCCAGTGGGCTCGTAAGCTGTCGTGGAAAGAAACCGCGCTGAGTTTCCGCACCAGCTGGGAGAAGGTCTTCAATGCCGTGGAATGGGTAGTCGACTGGGGGCTGAATCATCGTGAGATCGGGACGATTCGCGCTTTCGGCGTTGACGAGATCCAGTATGGCCGAGGGCACCAGTACCTCACGCTCGTCTACCAGATCGAGGCCGGCCGCACGCGACTGCTCTGGGTCGGACAGGAACGTACTAAGGAGAGCTTCGCGAAGTTCTTTGCGATGATCGGCAAGCCGCTGTGCGAGAAGGTCGAATTCGTGTGTTCCGACATGTGGAAGCCCTATCTCGAGATGATAGCGCGTCATTGCCCGAACGCCCTGAACATCCTCGACCGTTTCCACATCGTTGCCAAGATGAACAAAGCGATCGATGAGGTGCGAGCCGATGAGGCCAGGCGCATGTCGCGTGATGGCTATGAGCCTGTTCTCAAAAAATCCCGCTGGTGCCTGCTTGCGCGACGCGAGAACCTTACTGGCAAACAACGTGTTCGCCTGCGTGACCTACTCCAGTACAACTTACGCAGCGTACGTGCCTATCTGCTCAAAGAAGAATTCCAGCAACTCTGGGACTACATCTCTCCTGTCTGGGCGGGCAAGTTCCTCGACCAGTGGTGCAAGCAGGTGATGCGCTCACGCATCGAGCCGATGAAGAAGTTTGCCCGGACCGTGCGCTCGCACCGGGAGCTGATCCTCAACTACTTCCGTGCCAGAAAGCAGTTCTCCAGCGGCGTTATCGAGGGGCTGAACAACAAGGCCAAAGTCACTATGAGAAAAGCGTACGGCTTCCGAACCTTCCGAGCCACAGAAATCGCGCTCTATCATGCACTTGGCAAGCTTCCCGAGCCTCCATCCACCCACACTTTTTACTGACGAACCAAAAAAATGGGAACCGGAAGATCCGGCTTTCTGGAAAACACGCGGCTCAGCCATTGCCAATCGCAACCTGTGGATCTCGATCCCGGCGCTGATGCTCGCCTTCGCAGTGTGGTCGCTGTGGAGCGTCGTTGTTGTCAACCTGGACAAAGGCGGTTTCCACTTCACGAAGAACGAGCTGTTCTGGCTAACGGCATTGCCCGCCCTGTCCGGCGCGACACTGCGCATTTTCTATTCCTTTCTCGTCCCCATCTTCGGCGGCCGGCGCTTTACCGCCGTCTCCACGGCCACGCTGCTCATCCCGGCAATCGGCATGGGCTTCGCCTTGCGCGATCCATCGACAGGTTATTCCACCCTGCTCGTGCTGGCTCTGCTGTGTGGTTTCGGTGGCGCGAACTTCAGTTCATCGATGGCGAATATCAGCTTCTTCTTCCCCAAGGCGCAGAAAGGACTTGCCACGGGATTGAACGCCGGCATTGGCAATCTAGGTGTGTCGCTGGTGCAGTTTGTGACGCCCCTCGTGATCGCCACGGCCGCCTTCGCTTCGCTCGCAGGGGATGGTCAGACATTCGTCGCAGACGGCACCGAACGCGGTATCTGGCTGCAGAACGCGGGCTTTATCTGGGTGCCGTTCATCGTGGCGGCGTCGGTAGCGGCGTGGTTCGGCATGAATGACATCGCCGATGCGAAGGCCTCGTTCACTGAACAAGCCATAATCTTCAAGCGTAAACATAACTGGCTGATGTGCTGGCTTTATATCGGCACGTTCGGCTCGTTCATCGGCTTCTCCGCTGGCTTCGCTCTGCTGACCAAAGCGCAATTCCCATCGATCAATCCCACCGCTTACGCATTCCTAGGCCCGCTCGCAGGCGCGCTGACACGTCCGATCGGCGGCTGGATCTCCGACCATCTCGGCGGCGCGCGGGTGACGCTCTGGACCTTTATCGGCATGATCGCGGCCGTCTTCGGCGTGATCTCGTTCATGCCCGCCGCCGGCGTATCGGGCAACTTCGCGGGATTCCTCGCCATGTTCATCGTGCTGTTCATGCTGACCGGCATTGGAAACGGTTCGACCTTCCGCATGATCCCTGTGATTTTCATGACCGAGCATCAGCGCCGTGCCAAGGGTCTCGATGCGGCAGCCCAACGCCAGGCTCTGCACAACGCAAGCAAGGAATCAGCGGCCGTGCTCGGGTTCTCCGCTGCTATCGGCGCGTATGGCGGCTTCTTCATTCCGAAGACCTTCGGCACCGCGCTCGACATGACTGGCTCCGCCATTCCCGCGCTGTACGTCTTCATCGCCTTCTACGTGACGTGCGTCGCCATCACATGGTTCTGCTACGCACGCAGCAACGCGAGCATGCCTTGCTGACGCTCCCCCTTCGACACAGGACACAACAATGAGTCATTTTCTGGATCGCCTCAAGTTCGTCAAGCGCACGCAGTCGACGTTTTCGAATGGGCATGGTGCGGTTGTCAATGAAGACCGCAAGTGGGAAGAGGGCTATAGAAACCGCTGGCAACACGACAAGATCGTGCGTTCTACGCATGGCGTGAACTGCACGGGTTCGTGTTCGTGGAAGGTCTATGTGAAGAGTGGACTAATTGTCTGGGAGACGCAGCAGACCGACTATCCGCGCACTCGCGCTGACCTGCCGAATCACGAGCCGCGCGGCTGTCCACGTGGAGCCTCGTACAGCTGGTACGTGTATTCGGCGCAGCGGGTGAAATATCCGATGATTCGTGGCCGCCTGATGGAGATGTGGCGTGAAGCACGCAAGTCGCTCGATCCGGTTGCCGCGTGGGCATCGATCAGTCAGGACCCGGTGAAGGCCAAACGCTACAAGAGCGTGCGTGGACTCGGAGGTTTTGTCCGCGCCGACTGGGACACCGCCAACGAGATGATCGCTGCGGCTAATGCATTCACCATCGGCAAGTTTGGACCGGATCGCGTGATTGGCTTCTCGCCGATTCCCGCCATGTCGATGGTTTCATATGCCGCAGGCTCCCGTTACCTGAGCCTGATCGGCGGCGTGTGCCTGTCGTTCTACGACTGGTACTGCGACCTCCCGCCCGCTTCGCCGCAAGTCTGGGGCGAGCAGACGGACGTGCCAGAGTCCGCGGACTGGTACAACTCCACCTACCTGATGGTGTGGGGATCAAACATTCCTCAGACCCGCACGCCCGATGCGCACTTCTATACTGAGGTGCGCTACAAGGGCACAAAGACGGTCGCGGTCTCGTCGGACTTCGGCGAGATGGTCAAGTTCGGCGACATCTGGCTGGCGCCCAAGCAAGGCACCGACGCAGCGTTGGCGATGGCAATGGGCCACGTCGTGCTCAAGGAATTCCACGCCGCAACCGCGCCGGGCAAGTCCGCGTATTTCCGCGACTACATCAAGCAATACACCGACATGCCCATGCTCGTGCTCCTGCGCGACAACGACGGGATGCTCGTTCCCGATCATTTCCTGCGCGCCTCACATCTCGCCGATAACCTCGACGAAGCAAACAACGCGCAGTGGAAGACGCTGGTGATCGACGCCGACAGCGGCGAGATTGTCGCGCCGAACGGCACCATCGGGTTTCGCTGGAACGAAGCCGCGCACAACGACGGCCAGAAGGTCGGCCGCTGGAATCTCGAAATGAAGGACGGCGGCAGCGGACGAGCGATCGACCCACGCGTCTCCTTGATCGATGCAGGTGCATACGATGAAGTCGTCGCCGTCGGCTTCCCCTATTTCGGCAGCGAGCACAACGCGCTGCTGGAACGTCACGTCCCCGCCCGACGCGTCACGCTCGCGGACGGCACGCGCGCGCTGGTCGCAACCGTGTTCGATCTGCAGATGGCGAACTACGGCGTGGATCAGGGCCTCGGAGGCCCGAACGTTGCCAGCAGCTATGACGACGACGTTCCCTACACGCCCGCGTGGCAGGAAAAGCACACCACCGTCCCGCGTAATCTGGTGATTCAGGTGGCACGCGAGTTCGCTGCCAACGCCCATCAGACGCGGGGCAAGAGCATGGTGATCGTGGGCGCCGCGCTCAATCACTGGTACCACAACGACATGATCTATCGCGGCATCATCAACTTGCTGATGATGTGCGGTTGCGTGGGTAAAAGCGGCGGCGGCTGGGCCCATTACGTCGGGCAGGAAAAGCTGCGGCCGCAATTTGGCTGGGCGCCGCTCGCGTTCGCGCTCGACTGGGCAAAGCCACCACGCCAGATGAACGGCACGTCGTTCTTCTATAACCACACGAGCCAGTGGCGTCACGAAAAGCTCGCGCTGAACGAAGTGCTTGCGCCGACCGCGAACAAGGCAAATTACTCGAACCTCGCGATGCTCGACCTGAACGCAAAGTCCGAGCGAATGGGCTGGTTGCCGAGCGCGCCGCAACTCGGCGCGAACCCGCTAGATCTCACCGACGAAGCGGCGCGCGCCGGCATGAAACCTGTGGACTATGTCGTGGACCGGTTGAAGTCGGGCGCATTGCAATTCTCTTGCGACGACCCCGATAACCCCGTCAACTTCCCGCGCAACATGTTCGTCTGGCGTTCGAACATCCTGGGTAGTTCGGGCAAGGGCCACGAGTACTTCCTGAAGTACTTGCTCGGCACGCAGAATGCCCTCTTCTCCGATGAAAACGACGCCCTCATGCCGGGCCAGGTTCATGTGCGCGAAGCGGCTGAAGGCAAACTCGACTTGCTGACCGTGCTCGATTTCCGCATGAGCACGACGTGTCTTTACGGCGACATCGTTCTGCCTACCGCGACGTGGTATGAGAAAGACGACTTGAATACATCCGACATGCATCCGTTCATTCACCCGTTGTCCGAAGCCGTGCAACCTTTGTGGGAAAGCAGGAGCGACTGGGAAATCTATAAGGGAATCGCCGAAAAATTCGCGGAGATCGGCGGCGAACATCTGGGCACGCGCACCGATCTGGTCTGCACGCCGCTCATGCATGACACGCCCGGCGAGCTTGGCCAGCCATTTGAACCAAAGGACTGGCGCGCCGGTGAGTGCGACCTGATCCCCGGTAAAACGGCACCGTCCATGACGGTCGTCGAGCGCAATTACAAGGATGTCTATCGCAAGTTCACGTCAGTCGGTCCCCTGCTAGATACGCAGGGTAACGGCGGCAAGGGCATCAACTGGAACAGCGCGCACGAAGTGGGCGAACTCGCGAACATCACGCGCACAGTAACGCAAGCGGGTGTGAGTCAGGGACGGCCACGACTGGACACCGCCATTGACGCGGCAGAAATGATCCTCACGTTCGCACCTGAAACCAACGGTCATGTTGCAGTAAAGGCGTGGCAAGCGTTGTCGAAGATCACGGGCCGCGAACATGCACACCTCGCCGTGGGCCGCGAGCACGACAAGATTCGTTTCCGCGATGTCCAGGCACAGCCGCGCAAGATCATCTCCGCGCCAACCTGGTCAGGACTTGAGTCCGAGGAAGTCAGCTACAACGCCGGTTACACGAACGTGCACGAATTGATCCCATGGCGCACGCTGACCGGCCGCCAGCAGTTCTATCAGGACCATCGCTGGATGCTGGATTTCGGCGAAGGTTCGTGCGTGTATCGCCCGGCTATTGACACGAAAACCGTCACCGCGATGCTCGGCGCGAAGTCGAACGGCGAGCACGAACTCGTGCTCAACTGGATCACGCCGCACCAGAAATGGGGCATCCACTCCACGTACTCGGACAACCTGCGCATGCTGACGCTTTCGCGTGGCGGACCGCACGTGTGGGTCTCGGAAGCGGAAGCGAAGGAAGCCGGTCTAGTCGATAACGACTGGGTGGAAGTGTTCAATATCAACGGCACCCTGACCGCCCGCGTGGTGCTCAGCCAGCGCGTGCCGCGCGGCATGTGCCTGATGTACCACGCGCAGGAAAAAATCGTCAACGTGCCGGGCGCTGAAACAAGCGGCATGCGCGGTGGCATTCACAACTCGGTCACACGCACGGTGCTCAAACCCACCCACATGATTGGGGGTTATGCGCAGCAGGCTTACGGCTTCAACTACTACGGCACCGTGGGCTCGAATCGTGACGAATACGTGATCGTGCGCAAGATGAAAAAGATAGCGTGGCTCGAAGGCCCGCTTAATGAAGGCGAAGGAGCAGCATCATGAAGATCCGTGCACAAGTTGCAATGGTGTTGAACCTGGACAAATGCATCGGTTGCCATACCTGCTCCGTGACATGCAAGAACGTATGGACCTCGCGCGATGGTGTGGAGTACGCGTGGTTCAACAACGTGGAGACCAAGCCGGGTATCGGCTATCCGAAGGAATGGCAGAACCAGCAGAAGTGGCGAGGCGGCTGGACCCGCGACGCGAGCGGCAAGCTTCATCCACGTCAGGGCGGCAAACTGAAGGTCCTCGCGAACCTGTTCGCCAACCCCAACCTGCCGGCCATCGACGACTACTATGAGCCTTTCACGTTCGACTACGAGCACTTGCAAAAGGCGCGCCTGTCCGAGACACCGCCGACCGCAAGGCCGGTGTCCGTCATCACGGGCAAGAAGATGGAAAAGATCGAATGGGGCCCGAACTGGGAAGACGACCTCGGCGGAGAGTTCTCGTCGCGCGGCCGCGATGCGCTGTTTGAGAACGTGCAGAAAGAGATGTACGCGACCTTCGAGAACACCTTCATGATGTACTTGCCGCGCCTGTGCGAGCACTGCCTGAACCCGGCATGCGTGGCGTCGTGCCCGTCGGGCTCGGTGTACAAGCGCGAGGACGACGGCATCGTGCTCGTCGACCAGGACAAGTGCCGAGGCTGGCGCATGTGCATCTCCGGTTGCCCTTACAAGAAGATCTACTTCAACTGGAAGAGCGGCAAGGCGGAGAAGTGCATCTTCTGTTTTCCGCGTCTCGAAGCGGGTCAGCCGACCGTCTGTGCGCAGACGTGCGTCGGGCGTATCCGCTATCTTGGCGTGCTGTTGTACGACGCTGACAAGATTAGTGACGCTGCGTCGGTCGAACAGGAAAAGGACCTGTACCAGTCGCAGCTGGACGTGTTCCTCGATCCCCACGATCCTGCTGTGCAGGTAGAAGCACTCGCCCAGGGTATTTCACAAAACTGGCTCGACGCTGCGATCAAGTCCCCCGTCTACAAGATGGCGGTGGAATGGAGGGTGGCGTTCCCGCTGCATCCGGAGTATCGGACGTTGCCGATGGTGTGGTACATCCCTCCGCTTTCTCCCATCCAGTCAGCAGCGGACGCGGGACATATAGGCATGGACGGCATCATTCCCGACGTGAAGAGCCTGCGCATCCCAGTGAAATACCTGGCGAACTTGCTCACCGCCGGTGACGAAGCGCCAGTCACGTCCGCGCTGGAACGCATGCTCGCCATGCGCGCGTTCAAACGGGCCGAGGTCGTGCATGGCCGCGCGGAACCTGAGTTGCTCCACGGCCTGAACCTCACCCCCGCGCAAGTGGAAGACATGTACCAGACGATGGCCATCGCCAACTACGAGGACCGGTTCGTGGTGCCCTCATCACATAAGGAACAAGCCGAAGACAGCTTCAACGACAAAGGCAGTTGCGGATTCACCTTCGGCAATGGTTGCTCGGGAGGGGTATCGGAGGGATCGTTGTTCGGCAAGAAACCGCAAGGCAGCGTGGTGTTCGCGGACATGCCGAAGTCACGCAAGAAAACGGAGATCGCATCGTGAGCGAGACTTTGAAACCGCTGTCCATTTACACGCTGCTCGCGACCTTGCTCGACTATCCGGAGCCGGAGCTGCTTGACGCAATGCTGGAGATCGGCCAGGGACTCGCGGCCTTCCCTGAGGCAGTACAAGTTGCGTTGCAACCGTTGCTCGCCCTGCTCGGGGAGCATCCGTTGATCGAGTTGCAAGAGAACTACGTCGCCACGTTCGACCGCAATCCTGCGCACTCGCTGCATCTGTTCGAACACGTTCACGGCGAGAGCCGCGATCGTGGGCAGGCGATGGTCGATCTGCTCGATGAATATCGCCGGCTGGGTCTGGAGATGGCGACCAATGAATTACCCGACCACGTGCCGTTGTTTCTTGAAGTGCTCGGTAACATCGATCCAGCGCAAGCGCGCGCGCTGCTTGACGAAGCCATCCACGTCCTGGCGGCGCTGGGGGATCGGCTTGCGCGCGACGAGAGTCCGTACGAGGGCGTATTCACCGTGCTGCGGTCATTGACGGATGTCGTGCCGCTAGCCGCCGAGACGCCGCCGATCCGCGACATGGACGAGGCCCTCGAGCGTTTCGGCCCCGGCGCTGACGGCGTCGAACCGCTGCTCGCGCCCTCCATGCCCACGCCGCTCGCGCAGCCGATGCACTTCCATCCGCGACTGCCGGTAACGGCCAACTGAGTTCCAGGGACTACGTTCATGCTCAATCAACTTCTGTTCGGTATTTATCCGTACATTGCGGCGGCCGTCTTCCTGTTCGGCAGCCTCGCGCGTTTCGAGCGCGAGCAGTACACATGGAAAGCCGACAGTTCGCAGTTGCTTCATCGCGGCAATCTGCGGCTTGGCAGCATCCTGTTTCACGTCGGTATTCTCGGGCTTTTCTTCGGGCATCTTGCCGGCCTGCTCACGCCGGTTGCTGTCTGGGACTGGCTCGGGATAGAGCACAGCGCGAAACAAGCCGTGGCGATGATCGCGGGCGGCGTAATGGGCTCCATGTGCCTCGTCGGTCTCGTCATCCTGATTCACCGGCGCATCAGCAACGCGCGGATTGCCGCCGTGACCCGTCCCGGTGACAAGGTGCTGCTGTTGTGGATTCTCGTTACCCTGCTGCTCGGCTTGTCGACGATCCGGGAATCAGCGGATCACATGGACGGCCACATGATGGTCCAGCTCATGACCTGGGCGCAGCACGTTGTCACCTTCCGCGGCGACGCAGCGCAGTGCGTGGCGGCCGCACCGTTTGTGTTCCGGATGCATCTGTTCATGGGCATGTCGCTGTTCGTCATCTTCCCTTTCACCCGGCTCGTGCACGTTTGGAGCGGCTTCGCTTCCGTCACGTACCTAAGCCGTGCATGGCAACTCGTGCGGCCGCGCTGATCCGTTCGGAGGAGAACATCATGGCAATAATTGTCAACGGCGTGGAGCTCGCCGATACAGACCTCG
Source organism: Caballeronia sordidicola (assembly GCF_002220365.1). GTDB lineage: Bacteria > Pseudomonadota > Gammaproteobacteria > Burkholderiales > Burkholderiaceae > Caballeronia > Caballeronia sordidicola_C. The sequence continues at coordinate 50,639 of NZ_MTHB01000234.1, forward strand.
AGCGCGAAATGCCGGTTCATGCAGACACGCCCGATTCCGCCCAGGCGGCGCTGACCGCAGCCGTACTGCGCCGCGTCTTGCTCGATGAAGCAGCTCAGTTGCACATCGTCGCCACCGCTCAGGGCGACGAGGCCATGATCGAAGCGTTGCTCGATCATCAGCTCGCTGAAACGGCCGCGCCCACGCATGAAGAGTGCGAGCGCCACTACCTGGCGGACCTGGAGCGCTGGCGGGTCAACGAGCGCGCACGGGTAAGCCATATCCTGTTCCAGGTGACGGAAAGAGTGGATCTGACGGCGCTGCGTCAACGCGCTCAACAGACACTCGATGAACTACTGCACGTCGACGACCTCGAACTGCGCTTCGTTCACTTTGCGCGTAGCTTGTCGAATTGCCCGTCGGGGGTCGATGGCGGCGCGCTCGGCGAGATAGGCCGCGGGGACACGATAGCGGCGTTCGAACGCGCAGTGTTCGCCGCGCCTGCTGGTACTCTCTGTCCTGTGCTTGTGGAAACGGAGTTTGGCTTCCATATCATCCGGGTTCACGAGAAGTCACAGGGCTCGGTGCTGCCGTTCGAACAGGTCGAGTTGCGTATTCGTGTCGCCATGTCGCAGGCTCTGCGCGATCTTGCCGAGCGGCGTTATGTGATGGAAGCCGTGGGACGCGCTAATATCCAAGGCTGGAAAGACGGGGTAGCGACATGACAGAAGCAGCGGCGAAGCTGCGCATCTTCGGTATTTGCGGGCGTTCGGGACAGGGCAAGACAACGCTGATCGAGGCGCTCCTGCCCTGGTTTCACGCGCACGGCCTGGTAGTGAACGTGGTGAAGCACAGTCATCATTCAATCGATCTCGAGCCGCCGGGCAAGGACAGCGCACGTTACCGCGCGGCCGGCGCAGGCGAGGTGCTGATCGCCTCGCCCTACAGGTACGCCATTGTGCGCGAACTGCATGACGCGCCCGAACCGCCGCTGGCGGATCTGGTCGCACGGCTCACACCCTCCGACCTGACGCTGGTGGAAGGCTTCACGCGCGAAGTCTTGCCGCGCCTAGAAGTCGTTCGTCCCGAGGCGGGCCGGGACCCGCTGTATCTGACCGATACGGCAATCCTCGCGATCGCCACCAACGACGCCCCGCGTCTTCATGACGCACCCGCGATCCCGCTTCTGCCTCTGGCGGACGTTGGCCGTATTGGTGAGTTCATATGTAAAACAGTCGGACTCTCACTATCGGACGCCAGCACGCCGGATAATTAGCGCCCTTTGCATTACGGTCGCGCAAGCACGCAGTTCCATGTCTGATCATCCGCTTCATCCGGCCAAGCCCGCGGTCCCTCTCCCGACCGCTCCGGTGACCCTGCTCGCCACGCCGTTCCGTTACCGGTTATCCACGCGCATTGTGGCGTTGTCCGGCGTTGCGCTGGCGTTGGTCCTCTCCATGATCGTGGGCACGCTCTGGCTCTCGTGGCAACTCGAAGGTGCAGGCGCGGCGATCAACGACGCCGGCAGCCTGCGCATGCGGGCCGGGAACGTCGCCATTCAACTCAACGAAGCGCGGACCGGCCGCCAAGCCGACGTGAGTTCGCAAAGCGCCTTGCTCGATCTCACGCTGGCCCATCTGAAAAGCGGAGACCCTGTACGGCCACTATTCCTTCCTGCCACAGCCGCGATCCACGCCCAACTCGATGCCGTATCACAGGCCTGGCACGACTCGTTGAAGCAGGCAATCACGCACGACTTATCAAGCTCCATCGATACCCCCTCGCTCTATCTCGCCCGCCTGCCAGCGTTCGTTGTCGAAGCCGACGCACTGGTCCGCATGATCGAACGCGAAAACGCGCGCAAGACAGCCTGGCTGCGGCGCTGGCAAATAGCCTTGGCGGCATTCGCGTGCGTGGGCACAATCGCAATCGTGTATCTGCTCTACGCGTGGTTCGTGACGCCCGTTCGACGTCTGGAGCGCGGTCTGTCCCGTATCGAACAACGCGAATTCAGCGCACGTTTGCCGGTCGAGTCACGCGACGAGTTCGGTCATCTTGCCCACGGCTTCAACCGGATGGCGAGCGAACTTCAGAGTTTGTATCGGGACCTCGCGCGGCGCGTGACGAACAAAACCGCGCAACTCGCCACTCGCAACGGCGAACTGGTCGCGCTCTACGAGATGACCTCATTCCTGCATGGCGCGCATGACGTTGAGGTCCTGTGTCGCGGTTTTCTCGAACGTGTCATGCGCCAGTTCAATGCCGAAGCAGGCACCGTCCGCGTCCTCGCACAAGAGGGCGACAACCTGCACGTAGTTGTGTTCGAAGGTTTGCCCGGGCGACTTCTGAGCGCCGAGCGCTGCATGCCGGCAAGCACGTGCGTGTGCGGCGCGGCAGCCGTCGGCGGCGTCGCGGTCGTGCGCGATCTACGCATGCAGCAAGTGGTTGAGAGCGGTCCTGCGACCCAGTGCGGCAAGGCAGGTTTCGATGCCGTCGCAGCCTTCGGTATTGTCTCGAATGACCTTGCGCTGGGTTCGTTCTCGCTGCACTTTCGCGGCGACCGGCCGGTGCTGCCATCGCAAACACGCCTGCTTGAAACGCTCGGCAAACATCTGGGGACGGCTTTGCAGAACCATCGTCTTGCCACAGCCGCGCGTCAGCTTGCCGTCGCGCAGGAACGTCACCTGGTCGCGCAGGGACTCCATGACAGCATCGCGCAGAGCCTGAATTTCCTGAAGCTGCAACTGCATTTACTCGATGACGCCGCAAGCCGCGACGACATGAACGAAGTGCGCGAGATCGCGCCGTTGTTACGCGGAGGTCTTGAGGAAAGTTATGAGGACGTGCGTGAACTGCTCGTCAATTTCCGCACGAAGTTCGCTACGGGTAACCTTCGCGACGCCGTGGACGAGACGGTAACGCGCTTCGAACGGCAAACGGACACATTAGTCAGACTCGACTACGACGAAGCGAGCGGACTGCCCTTGCCGCCCGACCAGCAGCTACAGGTGCTGTTCATTCTTCAGGAGGCGTTGTCGAACATTCGCAAACATGCGTTGGCTACGCAGGTCCATATTGCGCTCAAGAACACCCGTGATTTCGAACTGACGATACAGGACAACGGCGACGGTTACGATCCCGCCAATATCGGCAGTCATGGCGAGGCCCATGTCGGCTTTCACATCATGCGTGAGCGTGCGGCGCGGCTTGGTGCGCAATTAGAACTGGACAGCGAGCCTGGCAAGGGCGCACGCGTCCACCTTCTGCTGCCCGCCAGCGAACGGCAGGCAGCATGACGATCCGCATTCTTTTAATCGACGACCACACGCTGTTTCGCTCTGGCGTCCGCGCGTTATTGCAGCGGCAGTCCGACTTCGAAGTCGTGGATGACGCCTCCGATGGTATCGAAGGGTTCAAGCGGGCGAAGCAGCATCGTCCGGACGTGGTCCTGCTCGACCTGAACATGCCGGGGTTATCGGGTATCGAAACGTTGCAGTTGCTCCAGCAGGATTCGCCGGACACCGCGGTCATCATGCTGACCGTGTCGGAAGATGTGGATGAACTGACCCGCGCGCTGCGTGAAGGTGCGTGTGGCTATCTGTTGAAAAACATGGAAGCCGACGCACTCGCCACCATGATCCGCCGCGCGGCCGAGGGCGAATCCGTGGTCGCGGAGAGCATGACTCAGCGGCTGATCGCGCAAATAAGAACACCAGTGCGCGCAGAAGACACTGCGCCACCCCCGTCACTCGAACCACGTGGCTCGCCTGCGTCGCCGGCATTAACGCCAAGAGAGCGCGACATCGTGCGGATCCTGGCGCGCGGCGCGAGCAACAAGGATATCGCGCGTGAACTAGACCTCGCCGAAAGCACCGTGAAGATCCACGTGCGCAATGTGCTTCGCAAGCTCAATCTGTCCAGCCGTGTTCAGATCGCGATCCACGCCCTCGCACGCGACCTGGCGGACTAATGACCGGCTACTGCGCACGCGTTGCGATCAACTCGCGATACACATCGACGTATCGCAACGCGGACGCTTCCCAGCCGAAGTCCTGTTCCATCGCGCGACGCACGACGGCTTTCCATTCCAGCCGCCGCTGCTTCAATGCAAACGCGCGGCGGATCGCGGCAACAATCGATGGCCGGTCGAATTTCTCGAACACAAAACCGGTAGCGAGCTCGTCGGCGAGATTCTCCAGCGACGCATCCACCACGGTGTCCGCCAAGCCGCCCACGCAATGAACGAGCGGCAGCGAACCGTATGCCAATGCATACAACTGTGTCAGGCCGCACGGCTCGAAGCGTGACGGGACCATGACGATGTCGCTGCCCGCGATAATCGAATGGGAGAGCGTTTCGTCGAATCCAAGCTCCACGGCAACCGCGTGCGGATGCGCCAGCGCGGCTTTCTTGAGGCCGTTTTCAAGCGCCGGATCCCCGGTACCCAGCACGACGAGTTGCCCGCCGCGCTGGACGATATCAGGAAGGGCCGACAGCAAGAGATCAATCCCCTTCTGCTCGGTCAGCCGGCTCACCACGCCGAACAGCAACGCGTTCGGCTCGCGTGCGAGGCCGACACGTTCCTGCAGTGCGGCTTTGCATTTCGCTTTGCCGGTGAATTTTGCGATCGAGTATTGGGTGTGGATGGCGGTGTCCGTTGCCGGATTCCACACTGACTTGTCGACGCCGTTGAGAATGCCGCTGATGTCGTGCGTGCGGGTGCGCAGCAAACCGTCGAGCCCGGCCCCCTGCGCATGGGTTTGAATCTCGCGCGCGTAGGTCGGGCTCACGGTCGTGATGCGGTCCGCGTAGAACAGCCCGGCTTTGAGAAACGACAGATGACCGTAGAACTCGACGCCATCGACGGAGAAAAAATCCGCCGGTAGCTGCAACACACCGAATTCCGCGGCGGGAAACACGCCCTGATACGCGAGGTTATGGACCGTCGTGACCGACGGCACGCGCGCCACGCCCGTCTCACGCTCGCGTGCCCTCAAATACGCCGGCGCGAGGCCGGCGTGCCAGTCGTGCGCGTGCAGGACATCGGGTTTCCAGGCGGGGTCGGCACCCGTCGCAAGCCGTGCCGCCGCCCAACCTAGCAGCGCGAAACGCCGGTCGCTGTCGGCATACTGCGTGTGCGAGCTGTCCAGATACGGATTGCCAGGCCGGTCGTAAAACGCATCCGCGCGCACCACGTAGACCACGATACCGTGCGGCTCGAGCAGACCGCGCTCGAGCCGCACGTTATCAATGCCAAACGCCCAACCAAGCTCGGCCACTGGCTCGATCTGCGTCAGGCCCGCCACCACCGAAGGAAACGCCGGCAGGATCACGCGGGCATTCGTGCCCAGTTGCGTCTGGGCCGGCGGCAACGCCCCTACGACATCGGCGAGGCCGCCGGTTTTCAAGAGCGGATACATCTCCGCTGCAACATGCAGCACGCATACGGTCATCGGTTCCCCATTGGCTTGTTTCCGGTCGCCCGAATTATGACTGCTTGGCTTGTCCGAGACGTGTCAATGCGTCCTGTGTCACAAGCACCACGCCATTTTCAGTGCGGAAAAACCGCTCGGCATCGTAATCGGGATCTTCGCCTATGACCAGCCCCTCGGGCAGCGTGCAACCCCGGTCGATCACCACGCGCTTCAGGCGGCAACTCGGGCCCACCGTGACCTGCGGCAACAGCACGGCTTCGTTGATGTGACAGAACGAATGCACCCGCACCGCCGATGAAAACACCGAGCGCGCCACCTGCGAGCCCGATATCACACAGCCGCCGCACACCAGCAGATTGTTGATTGCGCCCTGCTGCCCGTGCAGGTCACGCACGAACTTGCCCGGCGGCAACTGCTCCTGGTTGGTCCAGATGGGCCATTTACGGTCGTAGAGGTCGAGCGCGGGAATGGTCGACGCCAGATCCAGATTCGCCGACCAGTACGCATCCACGGTACCCACGTCGCGCCAGTACGGCGGCACGTTCGGATCGGTTTCGGAGGTCACGCACGACATGCTGAAGGGGTGCGCGATCGCCTTGCCGCTCGTGACCACGCGCGGCAAGATGTCCTTGCCGAAGTCGTGATCCGTATCCGACGTCAGGATGTTCTCTTCAAGCAACTTGTACAGGTACTTCGCGCTGAACACATAGATGCCCATGCTCGCGAGCGCCACGTCGGGCTTGCCCGGCATCGCGGGAGGATCTTCCGGCTTCTCCAGGAAATCCGTTATGCGGCGCTGCGCGTCGACGTGCATCACGCCGAACGCGGTCGCTTCCATGCGCGGCACTTCAATACAGCCGACCGTGCAATCCGCGCCGCTCTCGACGTGATCGAGAATCATGCGCGTGTAGTCCTGCTTATAGATGTGGTCTCCTGCCAGCACGATGATGTACTCGGGCCCGATCGATCGGATGATGTCGAGATTCTGGAAGACTGCGTCCGCCGTCCCCCTGTACCAGCTTGAATCAACGCGTTGCTGGGCCGGCCAGATATCGATGAACTCGTTGAACTCGCCGCGCAGGAAACCCCAGCCGCGCTGCAGGTGACGCAAGAGCGAATGCGCCTTGTATTGCGTGACGACCGCGATGCGCCGGATGCCCGAATTCAGGCAATTCGACAGTGCGAAGTCCACGATCCGGTATTTGCCGCCAAAATGCACTGCTGGCTTAACGCGTTTATTCGTGAGCGGTCCGAGTCGGGTACCCCGGCCGCCCGCTAGGACGATAGCCAGCGTGTTCTTCTGCAGATCCGTACGATTTCCTGTCAGCGTCTCCATACCGACCTCCTGTTTTGCGGCCTGTCTCTGGCCTGTTTGTAGCTTGGTTTCAGCTGTTTACCGGCTTGCTTGGCGAATGAATCGATTGGTTTGGGGCGGTTATCTCCAGAGGATTTGAATGGCAGTTGATTGTGCGGTTGGAATGATTTTGCTGCAAAGGTGAATAGTTCGCACCTGCTTTTCGGAAATTGATGCGCAAGGCCGTGAAAATCGCTTTGCAATCCGATGGAATTCTTCCTGCGGACTGATTTGCGTTCGCAGCCTGTGCAAGAAAGCGGTACAACGTAGCAAGCCTCATGCCAGGCGGATTCCCTCTGCGGCAACGTTTTCAGGCGGGTTCTTCCGGCAGCGGCAAAAACCACGGCACAATGATGTCCGGCATGCCAAACCTGCATGCGGTTTTCGTGCGCGGCCCCTGGCCGCTGTCCTGCACCTCGCTAAAAACCAACATGCAAAACGTCCTCAGCATCCAGTCACATGTGGTCTTCGGCCACGCAGGCAACAGCGCAGCGGTCTTCCCCATGCGCCGCATGGGCGTCAACGTCTGGCCGCTCAACACGGTGCAGTTTTCGAATCACACGCAATATGGCCGCTGGACCGGCGGGGTTGTCGACGCTGATGAACTGGCCCGCGTGATCGAGGGGATTGGCGCAATCGGCGTCCTGTCGCGCTGCAATGCGATCCTGTCCGGTTATCTCGGCTCGCCCGAGCAAGGTGCCGCGGTCGTCGAAATTGTCAGGATGGTGAAAGCCGTCAACCCGAAAGCACGCTATTTCTGCGACCCCGTGATGGGTACCACCAGCGGCTGCATCGTCGAACCCGGCATCCAGGAATTTCTGGTGAACATCATGCCGGAAGTCGCCGATGCCATGACACCGAATCACATCGAATTGCAGAAGCTGACGGGACGCACCATCGAGACGGTGGACGAAGCGATCGCCGCGTGCCGCGAGGTGATCGCCCGTGGTCCGAAAGTCGTGCTCGTCAAACACCTGATCGACAAAAACAGCCGCGCCGATACCTTCAACATGCTCGCCGTGACCGCGACCGAAGCGTGGTTCTCGCAGCGGCCGCTCTACCCGTTCGCGCGGCAACCGGTAGGCGTAGGCGACTTGACCAGTGCCGTATTTCTCGCGCGCACGCTACTGGGCGACTCGGTGCGTGCCGCGCTGGAACACACGCTTGCCGCGGTGAACGCGGTGGTCAGGACCACGTTCCAGGCCGGACGCTACGAGCTTGAGATCGTCGCCTCGCAGGACGAAATTGCCTATCCCACGGAACGTTTCCCCGCGATTGGGGTGGATTCCGAGTAGGTCTGCTGGATGGGCGCAACCCCGAGTTGCTTGCCCGATTTGCTTGCCCGATTTGCTTGCCCGAGTTGACACCCCGTTCGCGGGCGGGACCGGCTCTTGCTTCGCTCCTGACGACTCCGGCCCAGGCCGGCCCCCAGCAGATGCATCGCGAGCAGGCGCTACGCATGACCCAAGCGTTGCACATGGTGCGCTTCGCATCCCATCCGGGAACGTTATGAACCCAGTACTCCAAGGTCAGGTCGCACTCGTCACCGGCGGCAGTTCGGGCATAGGTTACGGCGTGGTCCAAGCGCTCGCCGATGCCGGCGCGAGCGTCGCCATCAACTACCACTCGCACGGCGAAGCGGCTGAAGCGCTCGCGGCATCGATAGAAAAAGCCGGCGGCCAGGCCATCGCGCTCCAAGCTGACGTCTCGGACGAAGCCGATATCGACGCGATGTTCGACACGCTCATCAAGCGTTTCGGCACGGTGGACATCGTGGTCGCGAATTCCGGCTTGCAGAAGGACGCGAAGTTCGTCGACATGACGCTCGCCGACTGGAACGCCGTGATGAACGTGAATCTCACGGGCCAGTTCCTCACCGCTCAACGCGCGGTGCGCGAATTTCTCCGGCGCGGCCCGCGTCCCGTGTCGAAGGCGCTCGGCAAGATCATCTGCATGAGCTCGGTGCATGAAGTCATTCCGTGGGCGGGACATGTCAACTATGCGTCGTCGAAGGGCGGCATCCAGATGATGATGAAATCGCTCGCGCAGGAAGTCGCGCCGCACGGGATCCGCGTGAATTCGATCGCCCCGGGCGCAATTCGCACGCCGATCAACAAGGCGGCGTGGGACAGCCCAGAGGCGCTGAAGACGCTGCTCCAACTCGTGCCCTACGGCCGGATTGGCGAGAGCGAGGATATTGGCCGGGCAACTGTCTGGCTGGCCTCCGACGAGAGCGATTATGTGGTTGGCACGACCTTGTTCGTGGACGGCGGCATGACCCTGTATCCGGGCTTTGCGGGCAATGGTTAGCCTCCGCGAAGACCGCCCCGGCGCGCACCACGGCATTGCTATCGACGCGCATGGACTGATCGGCAACATGCGCACGACCGCGCTGGTGTCGACCGAAGGCGTGATCGACTTCATGTGTTTCCCCCGCATCGATTCGCCGACGGTGTTCGGGTCGCTGCTGCACCCTGAACGAGGGGGTGCGTTCAGCATCACGCCGGACTTCGAGGTAGCGCGCGCGAAGCAGCTGTACCTGCCGGAAACGAACGTGCTGCTCACGCGCTTCATGTCGGCGCAGGCCGTGTGCGAGGTCGTCGACTTCATGCCGGTCGCGGACCCGGATGACGACGCGAAGGCCGTGTCCAATTGCGTGGTGCGGATAGTGCGTGCGATTTTCGGCGATATGTCGGTGAAAATGCGCTGCGCACCGCGTTTCGACTATGCCCGCGGCAGTCATGAAACCGCGCAGGTCGACACCAACACGTTGCGCTTCACGCCTGCAAGCGAGGCGAGCGGCGCTCAGGCGGAAGCACTCACGCTCGATGCAACCGTGCCGCTCTCGATCGATCATGACGACGCCGTCGCCCGCTTCGATCTCAAGCAAGGCGAGATGGCCTGCTTCATCTTCGGCGCGCAATCCGACGTGATGCGCAAGACCCTTCCTTGCGAGCAAGCGCTGTCCGAGACCATCGAATTCTGGCGCGAATGGTCGCGTCAGTCCACCTACCGTGGCCGCTATCGCGAAGTCGTGATGCGCTCGGCGCTGCTGCTCAAGTTGCTGAGCTCACGCGCAACCGGCGCGATCGTCGCGGCGCCTACGTTCGGTCTGCCGGAAACACCGGATGGCGGCCGCCGATGGGATTATCGATACACCTGGATTCGCGACGCTGCATTCTCCGTCTACGCGCTGCTTCGGCTCGGCTATACAGGCGAGGCGCGCAACTTCAAGAACTGGATCGCCGAGCGCAACAGGCAGTGCGACTCGGACGGATCATTCAGCGTCATGTATGCGGTGGATGGCGAAGAGTCTCCGGAAGAAGAAGTCATACCGGAACTGTATGGCAGCGGCACCGGGCCCCCGCTGATCGGCAATGGTGCACGCGATCAGACGCAGTTGGACATCTACGGCGCGCTGCTGGACGCAATCTATCTCTACAACAAATATGGCGAAGCCATTTCCTACGACGGCTGGCGCCACGTTACGCGCACCGTGAACTTCGTTGCGCAGAACTGGCAACAAGCGGATCAGGGCATCTGGGAATTTCGCAACGGCGGGCGGCCGCTGCTGCATTCGCGATTGATGTGCTGGGTCGCGATGGACCGCGCTATACGGCTCGCTCAAAAACGTTCGCTGCCCGCGCCGTTCGCGGAGTGGAACGCGGTCCGCGACGCCATTCACGGAGATATCTACGCACACTTCTGGAACGACGAGATACAGAGCTTCGTGCAGACGCCCGATTCGAAGATCCTCGACGCATCGACGCTGATGATGCCGCTCGTGCGTTTCATCGGCCCGAAGGACCCGCGCTGGCTTTCCACGCTCGATGCAATCGGCCGAGAACTGGGCGTCGATCCGCTGATATTCCGCTATACGAGAGGTGATTCGCTAGACGGCCTTCCCGGCGAAGAAGGGGGATTCAGCGCGTGTTCGTTCTGGTACGCGGAAGCACTGGTACGCGCGGGACGAGTGGACGAAGGACAGCTTGTATTCGAGAAAATGCTGGCTTATGCCAACCACGTTGGCCTCTACTCCGAAGAGGTTGCGATCAGTGGCGAAGCGCTGGGCAATTTCCCGCAGGCACTGACCCATCTTGCGTTGATCAGCACCGCGTTCCAGCTCGACCGGAGCCTGGACGGAGCCCATCCGCAGTGGTCATGAAGACATGTTCGGGCGCAGGCTCGAGCGCATCCAATCAAGGGTATCGATGAAGCAGATCAAGGTGGACGTCGCCGTCATTGGCGCTGGGACGGCCGGCATGGCCGCGTATCGTGCGGCACGGCAAGCGGGCAAGCAAGTCGTGCTGATAGAGGGCGCCGAGTTCGGCACGACCTGCGCGCGCGTGGGCTGCATGCCGTCCAAGCTGTTGATCGCTGCCGCCAATGGCTTGCACGACGCGAAGGCGCAGGCGCCGCGGGGCATTGAAGGCACGCATGCGCTCGAAGCAAACGGCGAGCATGTACTCGCCTATGTACGCAGCGAGCGTGATCATTTCGTCAAGGGCGTGCTGAAGGAAACGGATTCGTTTGCTCAGGATACGATCATCCGCGGGTTTGCCCGCTTCGAATCACGTAACGTCATTCTTGTCGATGACTTCGCCCGCGTGGAAGCCACGAGCGTGGTGATCGCGACGGGGTCGGCATCCATCGTTCCAGATGATTTCAAGCAATTTGGCGACCGTCTCATCACGAGCGACGACGTCTTTGGCCTGAAGACCTTGCCCAAGCGCTGCGCCGTATTCGGCGCCGGCCCTATCGCCCTCGAACTCGGCCAGGCGTTCGCACGACTCGGCGTGGACGTATTCATGTTCAGCCAGAAGAACCAGGTGGGCGCGCTAACAGATATCCCTGTGCGCGACGCCTTGATTGAAGCGCTGCAGCAGGAGTTTTACCTCGACCCCGATGCGACCATCCTCGAAAAATCGATGCAGGATGGCGAGCCCACGATCCGCTTTAAAGCGCTGGATGGAACCGAGCGCACCGAGCGATTCGACTGGGTGCTCGTGGCGACCGGCAGGAAACCGCAACTGACTTCACTGCAGCTTGAAAAGACCGGCATCGAACTCAACGATAAAGGTGTTCCCCTGTTCAACGAGCAGTCGATGCAGTGTGGCGACAGCAGCATCTTCATGGCGGGCGATTGCGACGGCACGCGTCCCTTTCTCTCCGATGCCGCCGACGAAGGCAAGCTCGCCGGCGACAATGCCGCGTGTTTCCCCGATGTGCACTCCGTCAAACGCAAGGTGCCGTTTTCCATCGTGTTCTGCGAGCCGCAAGTCGCGAGCGTAGGTGCGTCCTACGACGACCTCGACAAACAGATGACAGTGACCGGAACCGTGTCATTCGAAACGCAAGGGCGCAGTCGCGTGCTGCGCCAAAACCGGGGTTTGCTGCATGTCTATGCTCACGCCAAGACCGGTAAGTTGCTGGGCGCCCAGGGGTGCGGACCGGCCGCGGAACATCTCGGTCATCTGATTGCATGGGCGTTGCAACTGGACCTGTCGGTCGAGGACATGCTGAAGCTGCCGTTTTATCACCCGGTGATCGAGGAAGGTTTGCGTACGGCGCTCAAAGAAGCGAACAAGAAATGTTTTGAAGCACGCGCACAGACAGCACCCGAATTGCCCAATGCGGCAGGTTGCTGACCCGAGCCTGAAAAAACCGAAGATATCCAACGGAAAAAGCCCGCTCTCGCAAAAATGCTGGAACGGGCTTTTTATTGCTGCGAGAACCTGAACGGCGCTACGAGTTGTAGCGCGGGTTTATATGGTTGATATCCCGTTACATTGCATATTGGAGCGCGAGGTCAAATCCCAGCACGACCACCGAGCAGAACACGCCAAGTAGCAAGTTACCCGCACGGTGCGCAACGTCATGGTGTTTCGTCAACATGGCCGCAGCCATGAAGGCGATTTCCACGATGATCTGCATCGCAAACACAGCCAGCATCAGCGCGAACTCATAGCCCATCGAACTGAAGTCCGCAAAGTTGAAGCCGCGCACAGCCACCCACGAACCTACGCGCCATAATTCATACGCCAACAGCACCAGCGGGAACAGGTAGCTGAATACGTAGGTCGGCAGCGTTGCATGCCGCAATTCCATCTGAAAGTGATGACGAGTTGTTGACATCTGGCTCTCCTTGATCCTGGCTATTTGCCGCCAGCATTTCGCTGGCCTTAACTTACTTAACAAGCAACTCAAAGCGGCTTCGCTGACTTCATTCACTCAGTTCGTAATTTACTTACTAATTAAAATGAAGACATGAACGTCGTGCTTTGAGAATAGGCCAAAATCAGAAGAAGCGAATCATCGTATTCCCCATGTCCTTGATTAGCATGGCAGAGCGAATAGCCATGCTGCAACGCAGCTTAAAAGGTCACATAAAATGCGCTGCAGCAATTCGCGACCGGCAGGTTTTAATCAGGCATCCTCCCCACCGTACAGCTTGATAATGGCGGAGAAGTCCAACCCGCCCAAGCCCTGCATGCTCATGGTCTGGTAAAGCTGTTGTGCGAGCGCGCCAAGCAAGAGGGGTTGTTTGACTTGACGCGCTGCATCAACGGCCAGCCCGAGATCCTTCAACATGAGATCTGCGCCAAACCCCCCGGTATACCCGCGTGACGAAGGAGCGTTCGGTAAAACGCCAGGGTAGGGATTACACGTATCGGCACTCCAGCAACGTCCTGTCGATGTGTTGATGATTGCGGCAAGCTTATTGGGTTCGATCCCGAGCGACGCGCCAAGTTTCATCGCTTCCGCCACGCCGATCATCGAAATGCCTAGCAGCAGGTTGTTGCAGATTTTCGCGACCTGACCCGTCCCCGTTTCGCCGCACTGAACCATGTTCTTGCCCATGCCGGCGAGCACCGGTTTGAGCGTGTCGAACAGGGCTGCATCGGCTCCGACCATGAACGTCAGCGTGCCCGCCTGCGCGCCGCCGGTGCCACCTGACACGGGGGCATCGGCGAACGGATTGCCCTGCTTCAACGCGGCTTCGCCGATCAGGCGTGCGGTCGCCGGATCGATCGTACTGCTGTCGATCAGCGGTACGCCCGGACGAACGCCGGCGAGTACGCCATCTGAATTCAGATACACCGCCTTCACGTGCGCGGCGGCCGGCAGCATGGTGATCACCACCTCGCTTGTCTGCGCCGCCTCACGAGGCGACGCGGCAGTCCGCGCGCCTGCGTCGACAGCCGCCTGCAACGCCGTCGTCGACAAGTCGAACACCGTCAGCGAATGCCCTGCTTTGAGCAAGTTGGCGGCCATGGGTCCGCCCATGTTGCCTAGTCCGATAAAGCCGATTTCCATTGCATATCCCCTTTGTATTTCGTTCGGCGAGCTGGCTGCGTGACAGCCGGCTTAGCGCAGCGAGATAGTCGTGTTGACGCCGTCGTTGACGGTCGCGTCGTCGAACCAGCGCGACGTGACCGTTTTGGTTTGCGTATAGAACTGCACGACTTGCTTGCCATACGGCCCGAGGTCGCCGAGCTTCGACCCGCGCGAGCCGGTAAAGCTGAAGTACGGCACCGGCACGGGAATGGGAATGTTGATCCCCACTTGGCCGACATCGATCTCGCTCTGGAACTTGCGCGCGGCCGCCCCGCTCTGCGTAAAGAGCCCGACGCCATTGCCCATCGGATTGCGGTTGACCAACGCGATGGCATCGTCAAGCGTTGCCGCTTCCAGCACGCAGATCACCGGACCGAAGATTTCCTGCTTGTAGATGGTGATGTCGGTGTTGACGCCTGAGAACACCGTCGGGCCAATGAAATTGCCCTTCTCATAACCCTTGACCGTCACGTCGCGACCATCCAGCGAAAGCGTTGCGCCTTCTTTCACGCCTGCTTCGATCAGCCCGAGGATCCGTTCCTTGGCTGAGCGCGAGACGACCGGGCCAACGTCGGTGTTCGCCTCCGTGCCGCCGTTCACGGACAAGCCGCGCGCCCGCTCGACCAGCTCCGGTAACCAGTCCTTCGATGCCCCCACGAACACCACGACCGAAGTTGCCATGCAACGCTGCCCCGCCGCGCCAAAACCCGCACCGGCAAGCGCGTTAAGCGTCTGCTCGCGGTTCGCATCGGGCAGCACGACGGCGTGATTCTTCGCGCCCATCATGGCCTGCACGCGCTTGCCGTGCTGGCTGCCGAGGTTGTACACGTGCGTACCCACATGCGTCGATCCGACGAACGAAATCGCCTTGATGTCGGGATGCGTGCAGATTGCGTCGACCACGTCCTTGCCGCCGTGCACGACGTTCAGAACGCCCGCCGGAACGCCCGCCTCGAGCGCCAGCTCGACCAGCTCCATGGTGGACAACGGATCCTGTTCCGATGGCTTGAGCACAAACGTGTTGCCGCAAACGATCGCCATCGGGAACATCCACAGCGGGATCATCGCGGGGAAGTTGAACGGCGTGATGCCGGCGCACACGCCTATCGGCTGGCGCAGCGTGTACGTGTCCACGCCGCCCGCGACGTTCTCCGAGAATTCGCCCTGCTGCAGCGTGCCGATCGAACACGCATGTTCGATCACTTCAAGGCCGCGGAAGATATCGCCTTCGGCATCGGGCAGCGTCTTGCCCTGCTCGGCTGTCAGCGTCTGCGCGATCCGCTTCATGTTCTGGCGCACCAGGTCCTGGAACCGCAGCATCACGCGCATGCGTGCGCCAAGCGGGGTGAGGCGCCACGTCTGGAACGCTTTTGCCGCCGACGCAACGGCGGCATCGACTTCTGCCTTGGTCGCAAAAGGTACTCGCCCGACCACGTCCTGGGTCGCAGGATTGACGATGTCGCGCCACTCTTGCGTCGTCGATTCAACGAACTTGCCGTCGATCAGCAATTTGGCGGTGCGCACGCCGGCGTTGGATTGTTCGGCCTGGGCCGGACGGTCAGCAGCGGTATTCATGAGAGAGGCTCCTTGAAACGGGAACGTTCCTGGCGGGAACGGGATGCGGAGACACAGACAGGCGGACGCACGCAGGAACGCCGCGCGGGTCGCCAAGGGGAAATCGTCTCCGGATTATTTGAATGTTGTCGCCTCAGCCATTACGCGAAGGTACAGAACGCGTGCAGGGCGAGTCCACAAGGTTCAGTATAGTTATGCAAATCTCTTCGAAGTATGGATACAAATACCCATCCAATATGCAAAAAAGCACGACCCCGGGCGACAGCCACCTGAATTGGGACGATCTCCGGTACTTCCTGGAAGTCGCGCGAACCCAGCGTGCAAGCGGCGCGGCGAAGCGTCTGGGGGTCGATTACACGACCGTCGCACGCCGCGTGCGGGCGCTGGAGGACGCGCTCGGCACCCTCCTCTTCGACAAATCCCGCAGCGGCGGCTTCATCCTGACCGCCGAAGGGCAGCGCCTGCTGGCGTACGTCGACGCGATGGAAACCACGGTCCAGTCGGCGACCGAGCACATTGCCAACACCGGACACGCACTTTCTGGGCATGTTCGGGTCGGCTCGACCGAAGGTTTCGGCTGCTTCTTCCTTGCGCCGCAGCTCGCCCGCTTTCAGGACGCGCACAGGCAGATTTCCATCGACTTGTTGCCGGTGCCGCACTTCGTCAGCTTGTCCAAGCGCGAGGCCGATATCGCCGTCACGCTCGAGCGCCCGGAACACGGCCAGACCGTCTACACCAAACTCTGCGATTACCGCTTGCGCCTCTATGCCACGCGCGACTACCTCGATCAACACGAACGGTTAAGCCGAGTGGAAGACCTCGCGACGCATCGCTTCGCGAGTTATATCGACGACCTCGCCTTCAGCTACGAACTGCTCTATCTCGAACGCGCGGTTCCGGGTGCCGTGTCGCGCTGGCGCAGCACCAGCGTGATCGCTCAATATCACGCCGCGCTACAGGGCCGCTCGCTCGCGATCCTGCCGTGTTTCATGGCCGCGCAGGACTCACGCCTCGTGCCCGTTCTCGCCGATGACATTGTCGTCACGCGTGCGTTTTATCTGTCCTGCCGTGAAGATTTACGCAAATTGAAACGCATCACGGCGGTGTGGGACTTCCTGCGAACAGTGGCTGAAATCAATCGTCCGCTGCTGATGGGTGAGGCGCGCGAGATGCTATGGAGCGAAACGGCGAGGCCATGAATTTCGCGTTTGTTCAGCTCCCCTTATATATGAGATACGGATTCGCGTAACGGGTGCATAATCGTCCGCCCATAAGGCTTTCCGCCGTAGCCCTGCTGCGGCGTTTTCACATGGACGTGACCTTTATCCATCTCATTATTAACACTCGCAGACAGACCGGCAATCCTCCGCCCGCGCGTCGTTTTGTGGCCGAGCTTTTGCCTGCGCGATTGGCGCGCCCGGTGCCCTGATGGCGTTCGTCATCTGGTCCCGCCGGAACGTGTCGCACCAACGCGTGCGTTTCGTCGAAGCACGCACTGTCCGCGCCATGGTGATCGTCGCCGTCATTGCGATGATCCTGGCCGCACTCGCGCTCGGAATTGCCATTGGTGCAGCAATGGGCAACACCCACGCAGCCGAAGAGAAAACGCAAACGGAGCGGCGCTCCTATGAAATCGATGAACTCGGCAAGATCAGCGCGACACTCACGCATATCGAACCGCGCGTCATCGAACTCGTGTCACAAGTGAACGAACTTCAGGACTTCGAAGCACAATTGAAAGCGGCGCGACGCGCAGCCGACCACCCGGATATCCACGTGGTCCCACCGCTTCCTGATAACGATGATGAAACGCCGCTCGACAGCAGCGCGTCGGGCGGTCCCTCCCTGCCGCCCCGGCTCTGCGATGCCCCGCGCGCCGCGCTTGCCGGTACCGCGCCGCAGCGCCTGAAGCACACGCAAAGCGCGCTGGATTGCCTCGATGCAACCATTGGCGCCCTCGATGACGCCGTGCTCGCGCACTACGCGTCATACATGGCGTTTCCGGGCCGCCAGCCCGCGCCCGGCGCGCGTTCCGGCTCGCCGTTCGGCAACCGCATCGACCCGTTCACGGGACACCTGAACTTTCATCCGGGCGTCGACCTGGTCGCCCCCACCGGCACGGCCATCTTCGCGAGCGCCGGGGGCCGCGTGGTGCAAGCGGGACCGCACGGCGGATACGGCAATGCCGTCGATATCCAGCACAGCAGTGGCGTGATCACCCGCTACGGGCATACATCGAAGATATTCGTGAAGGTGGGCGATCTTGTCATGCCCGGCCAGAAGATTGCCGAAATCGGCTCGACGGGCCGCTCGACCGGACCGCATTTGCACTTCGAGGTAATCATCGACGGGACGCAGGTCAATCCCACACCTTATCTCGCGCTCTTCAAGCTGAAATCCAATGCCGCAAGCTGATCGAAACAGGCCGACGCACAAGCTCACGCGCCGCACCTATTCCCTGACGTCGCGACGCGGCCCGACCTGGCCCATGTTGATGCTCGGCACGATTGCCGCGGCCTGCGCCGCGGCGGCGCTGGCCGCGGCCGGCTTCGCGCTCGTCACGTCGCGCGACAACAGCAGGAAGACCGACGCGCTATGCGCGCCGCCCATGTCCGAACGCGAGATCCGCGAGCAACTGTCGAAGGCGCGCATTGCGCTAGACCACGAGGTGGCGACACGGCTCGTCATGGAGCAACAAGCGTCCGAAAGCCTGGCGCAGATCCACCAGATGCGAACTGACCTGACCTTCCTCAAGCGTCAGCGGGACAAATCCAACTGACCAATCCCGAAACCGCCCTCCACGCCGGCACATCGGTACGTCCAATACCGGCAACCATTTTGCAATCCAGACCACAAGGGGTTTTCCCATGTTCAAGAAAAAATCTCCCGGCGTCAGTCAAGCCAAGCTGGCTACGCTGATCGCACACGATGTCCAGATAGCCGGCAACCTCGAATTCAGCGACGGCCTGCGCATGGATGGACATGTGAAGGGCAACGTGACCGGTCGCGCAGGCGAGCAAACGCTGCTGGTGGTCAGCGACCAGGGTTCGATCACGGGCAACGTCACTGCCTACGACATCGTGATCAACGGAACGATCACGGGCGACGTCACAGTGGAACATTTTGTCGAACTGCAATCGAATGCGCATGTGAACGGCAACATCTACTATCAGCAACTGCGCATGGACGTGGGCGCTTCCGTGGAAGGCAAGCTCACGAAACGCGACAACACCCTGGCGCCACAGGTGGAACCGCGCCGGCTTGGTTCAGAAGTGACCTCGGACTATTCGCATAGCGAGACATGACCCGCGCGGCGGCTGCGTTGCAAGACGACGGGATACGGCGCTCGCGCAGTAAGCGCCTGACAAATCCGCTAAGATTCACGGCAAGTCCGGCCATGCCCCCGTCACGCGCTGCCTGTCCTTGCGAAAGACGCTCGCGAAAGGCGGCATGCGCCGGTTTCATCACCGTGCGAGAGGGGCAGGAATCCATGCTGGTCAATTGTGCGGCTTATCAGAAAGGCCGCAAGCTAGCCGACGTCGCTATCGACGACATTTCCGCGTATCGGGACGTCCCCGACTGCTTCGTGTGGGTCGCGCTGAAAGACCCGGGACCGGGCGAACTCCCGCATATGGCGCATCAGTTCGGGCTGCACGAACTCGCGGTGGAAGACGCCCAGAAGGGGCACCAGCGTCCGAAGATCGACGAATACGCGGACTCGCTGTTTTGCGTGCTCCACACGGTGGAACTCGATTCCGACAACGAGTTGGTGGTCGGCGAGATCAACGTGTTCGTGGGCAGCAACTATGTGCTCTCCGTTCGCAACCGGACGAGCCAGGGGTTCCAGGATGTGCGCCAGCGCTGCGAGCGCGAGCCGCATTTGCTGGAGCATGGCCCGGCGTTCGTGATGTACGCACTGATCGACAACGTGGTGGACCGCTATTTCCCCATTCTGGAGACGCTCGGCGCGGAGCTCGACGAACTCGAGGAACGCATTTTCACGCGCAACGGGTCGGCGGCGTCGAGAGTCATCATTGAAGACCTGTACTCCCTGAAGCGCCGCCTCGTGCTGCTTCAGCATCACACCGCGCCGTTGCTGGAAGCGGTCAGCAAACTCTACGGCGGCCGCGCACCGGGAATTTGTACCGGCATGCAGGACTATTTCCGCGATGTTTACGATCACCTGTTGCGCATCGTGAAAACAATCGAAGGGCGTCGCGAAATGATCGTGACTGCGATCCAGGTCAACCTGGGCCTGATTTCGCTGGCTGAAAGCGAAGTGACCAAGCGCCTGGGCTCGTTTGCGGCGCTGTTCGCCGTGCCCACCATGATCGCGGGGATCTACGGAATGAACTTCCATCGCATCCCGGAGCTCGACTGGGCTTATGGCTATCCGGCGGTCATTTGCGTGATGCTCGTGGTGGACATTGGCCTTTACTGGCGGTTCCGCAGGGCAGGATGGCTATGATGGTTATAATGGATGCTTCGATGCCGCTGGAAGGCGGTTGGGTGGCAAAAGACGACTCGACGGAAACTGCGCGGAAACAGCAGCTCCCGCCGGTCGACTTGTAAGTATTGCAGCATCGAGAGGCGGGGCCTCCGGCGACAGCGGAACTTTTTTCTGATTTGCTGTCTAATATTGCATAGTGCGCTTCTGGCGCAGCGTGTTTGCCACGGCAACAGCGATCCACCCAACATTTCAGCGCAACGCCTTGGCTGAATGTCATCGCCCCGGCAGTGTGGGCTCCGCAACTGGACGCGGCCCTGCATTCGTCTTCAAAGTTTAAACAGCAGCGACGTCGACGGTTGCTTGTTTCCACGCGTTGTACCGCGCATGGTTGCATGGGTAATGCGTGGGCAGCGCAAATTGGGCGGCACACGTGTTACCGCGACGTTCTTCAACACCTACAGCCCAGCGAGCGGCTGCGCCATGTGTGCGCCGCGCGTCATTTTTTGCTCGATCTTTTGCTCGCTTTTTGCTTGTTAACGCCTTTCGACCGAACGTGCCAAGGGGCGCTGATCGATCGCCGTGGTGGTTTTCAAGGCATCGGCCGCATCATTTCGATGCCCGGGCGGGCGCAATATAGGAATTCAGGAAACATGAAAGAACTGGTCAAGCCGCTTAAGACGTACAAAGGTTATGAAATTCATCCGCTGATTTACCCCCGTGGCGCCCGCGACGGTGGTGCTGCAGTCCGTGCAGCGGATACCGGCTACGAAGCGTCGGTACGCATCCGCCGCGCGCCGCCGGCAGGCGAGGAAGCCACGGGCGAAAGCCGCGTGTTCCGCATTGAGCAGACCGGATCGTTTGAAAACGGCGGCCAGGCTCGCCGGGCGTGCTTGTTGCATGCGGAAAAGCTGATCGACGGTCAAATCGATGGCCAGACTGTTGCGGATCTGTAACTAGAGTCGACTGTCAGGCGTTAAAAGGCATCGCGGGGTCGGGCCGGTCTCGCATACAATCGCATCGAATACATGATTTAAGGAGCTTATATGGCGAAAGAAGAGTTACTCGAGCTGGACGGCATTGTTGACGAAGTGCTTCCCGACAGCCGCTACCGCGTGACGCTGGACAACGGCGTGGTCGTGGGCGCGTACGCATCGGGCCGCATGCGCAAAAACCACATCCGGATTCTCGCGGGCGACCGCGTGACGCTGGAATTGTCGGTGTATGACCTGACGAAAGGCCGGATCAACTTCCGGCACAAGGACGAACGCGCAACGGGCGGCGGTCAACGTCCGCAAATGCGTCGCCGCTAAGCAGAATGCTGTCGTGACGCGCTGTTAAAGCGAGTCCCGCACGCTACTGTTCGCGCCGGGGTCGAGAGCAACGCTTCGTCGGCGCCACCGCTGGATGCTGCCATTCAGCATCGCATGGCGCCGATGTCGCTCTCTCACGCGTCGTGAATCACGCGTTGTAAATCACGCATATTTAGTTCACGCGTGTCCAGCCACCCACCTCATTTTCCCTTCCGGGCCGCCAGCAATCCGTTGAGGCCTGCGGCAAAGCCGTCCTTATCGTTCGTGGCCGACACAAACGTCGCGTGCGATTGCACGTCTGCGCACGCCTGCCCCATGACAATGGAAACGCCGGCCACGTCGAACATGGCGACGTCGTTGCCCATGTCCCCCAACACCGCCACGTTTTCCAGTGCAACGCCCGCCAGCCGCGCCAATTCGCGCACGCCCTCGCCTTTGTTCGCGAGCGGATGCGTGATGTCGAGGTAATAGGTTTGTGAGCGCATCGCCATGGCGCGGCCTTTGAGCGTGTCCTGAAACTCCGCCTCCTTTCGTTGCAGCAGCGCCGCGTCTTTCGTCGACGCCACGATCTTTTCGATCGAGTCCAGGTCGATATCCTCAAAACGCTTGACCACCACCGCGTCGTATCCCACCGTCCGGCGCTCCAGCGGCACATATTCGCCGCCGGGATTCGTGATGTACCACTGGTCGTCAATGAACACCCACGCGTCCACTGCGTCGCGCTCCAGGCTTTCCAAGGCCGTTTGCGCGGCGTCGCGCGGCAGCCAGTGGGCATTCAGGGTTTTCCAGCCGGCGGGATCGACGAGTTTGCCGCCGTTGAAAGCGGCAAACGGCGACTGGACCCCAAGCGTTTCCACGATCGAATGCATGCCCTTGCCCGGCCGGCTGCTCGCCACCGTGAAGCGGACACCCGCGGCAGTGAGATTGCGCACGGCTTCCTTCGCGGGCTCACCAAGCGATTTGTCCGTGTAGAGCAAGGTGCCGTCACAATCCGAGATCACGAGTTCGACCTTTGCCAGCGCCGCCAGCGCCTGCTCCGGATCGCCATGACCCGGACCGAGCTTCAGACCGGTAGCGCCAATGGATGTCATTCAAACGCTCCAGCGGGTAATTGCCGCGTCTCGCGCACTGAACGCGGGTGCCAGAGCCGCGCGCCGCCTTCGATGCCCGCCTCGTTCGAGACCACTTTCACGTTATCCGGCAAGTCGAAATTGAGATTGGCTGCGTTGCCGCCGCCAATCCACAGACGGTCGTAGTTCACGAGTGAACTCAGGATACCGATGATCTTCTCCACCCGGCGATTCCAGCGCTTGTTGCCGGCCTTGTCGCGCGCCGCATTGCCGATATATTCGTCGTACGTCTTGTTCTTGCTGACCGGATGATGCGCCAGCTCGAGATGCGGCATGAGTTCGCCATCGCGGAAAAGCGCAGTGCCTGCGCCCGTGCCAAGCGTCAGTACGAACTCGATGCCGTTCCCTTCGATGGCGGCAAGCCCCTGCATTTCGGCGTCGTTGATAATGCGCACCGGCAGGTTCCCCAGGTGCACGGCCAGCATCTGCGCGAGCGGCACGTTGCGCCAGAATTCGTTGCCGAGGTTTGGCGCGGTCAGCACGTGGTTGTCCCGCACTACGCCCGGAAAACCAATCGAGATCTGCGTGGCCGGCAGCGGCGTCAACAGCGGCCCGACCAGTTCCACCAGCTTCTGTACCAACACATCCGGCGGGCACGGATGCGGCGTGGCCACCTTTACCCGCTCGGTTTCCATCTTCCCGTGGGCATCGATAATCGCGGCCTTCAGGCCCGTGCCGCCCACATCGATCGCAAGAATCCGTTCTTTCGCAATCGAGCGCCTGGCTGTCTTACCTGCGGCTGTCTTGCTTGCTGCGGTCTTCTTCACTGCTGTCTTGCGTGCTGCTGTCCCCATACTGTTCTCCTCAGTTCTTGTCGTCGTGATCGGGTTTCTGCGTGTGCTCGTCCGCCAGCGGGCGCCAGGCGCGGCCATCGGCCTTCAACAGCTCATCGGCTTCCTTCGGTCCCGCGCTGCCCGAAGCGTAGCCATGCACCGGCAACGGCCCGCCTTCGGGATGCAGCACGCCGTCCACAGCCGCCCAGCTTGTTTCAATGCTATCGGCGCGCTGGAACAACGTCTCGTCGCCGAGCATACAGTCGTACAGCAACGTTTCGTAACCGACGTTCGGCTTCTCGTCGAAGAAATCGCCGTATTTGAACGATGACTTGACGGCTCCGACCTGCATCACCGGCCCGGGCACTTTCACGTTGAAATCAAAGGTCGTGCCGTGTTCCGGGTCAATACGCAAGGTCAGCACATTCGGCACGAGGGTGTCCACAGGCGTGTCGCGAAACAGCAGGAACGGCACCGCTTTCAGCTGCACCGATATCTCAGTGCGCCGCGCCGTCATCCGCTTGCCGGTGCGCAGATAAAACGGCACGCCGGCCCAGCGCCAGTTCTCGACGAACACCCGCGCCGCCGCGTACGTCTCGGTCTGGCTATCCGGCGCGACATCGGCTTCTTCCCGATACCCCGCCATGGTCCCCGATTTTTCGTACTGCCCGAGCACCACGTCATTGGGTTTCAGCGGCTGGATGGCATCGAAGATTTCGGCTTTCTTGTCGCGCACGGCTTCCGCATCGAATGAATTCGGCGGTTCCATGGCGACCATGCCGAGCAACTGGAACAGATGGTTTGGCACCATGTCCCGGAAGGCGCCCGTCTGCTCGTAAAACCCGCCGCGCGCTTCGACGCCAATGGTTTCCGCCGCCGTGATCTGCACGTGATCAATATATTCGCGCCGGAAAATGGGCTCGAACAACGCGTTCGCGAAGCGCACCGCGAGGATGCTCTGCACGGTGTCCTTGCCGAGAAAGTGATCGATACGATAAATCTGGTTCTCGCCGGCGAACTTGAGAATGCTCTCGTTGAGATCCTTCGCCGATGCGTAGTCGTGCCCAAAAGGCTTTTCGATCACCACGCGCCGGAAGCCCTGGTCACTTTCCTTCAGCAATCCCGCTCGGCCAAGTCGCTCGACGATCGGCTTGAAGAAGCGCGAACTGACAGCGAGATAAAAAATGACATTTCCACTGTCGCCCAGCGTCTGCTTGAGCTTGTTGAATACGTCGTCAGTCTCGAACTCGCCAGCCACGTATTGCAGGCGATCCGCGACCCAGTTCCACGCTCGGTCGTCGAGTTTGGACGTGTGGAAGGCGCCGGCTTTATCCGCGGCGAAACTTTTCAGCGACTCGGTCAGCTGGTCGCGCCAGGCGCTCGTCTCGAGCTCGCCATGGTTCACGCCAATGATCTTCATCTTGTCGTCAAGCAGGCCATCGGACGACAGGTTATACAGCGCCGGCATCAGCAGCCGCTTGGTCAGGTCGCCGGCTGCGCCGAAGATGACGAGCGTGCAAGGCGGAGCGGGATGCTTGCCGGCAGGCTGCGGGGAGGAAGTTGCGGTAGCGAGTGGGGTCGACATAGGGTTCTTTTAAAGAAGAGTTGAGCGCACTGCTTATTAAAGACCATGTTGGGCACGTCACAGTTCCAAATCCTGCCCAAACGATCTGCTTCTGCATTTTCGACTTCTGCGTGGCGTATGCAATATGTAATCGGCGCGCGGGCTGTGCCGTAGAATGTCGGCACCTCGCGGCGGCTCGCCCGGCCTCGTTTCCATTCCCCGTGCAGGAGTTCCACATGAATCAGACACTCTCCCCGGCGCAACTCGCCGCTTATTTCGACCGCATCGGCTACACCGGGCCTCAGCAGGCTACATCAGAGACGCTATACGCGCTGCACAGGCTGCATCCGCAAGTCATCCCGTTCGAAAACCTGGACGCCCTGCTCGGGCGCACGCCGCGTCTCGATCTGGAGTCCGTGTTCGCCAAGCTCGTGAGCGCGCGGCGCGGCGGGTATTGTTATGAACACAACCTCCTGTTTCGCGCCGTGCTCGACACGCTCGGCTTCGACACCACGGGGCTCGCCGCGCGTGTACTGTGGAACGACCCGGCTGCCATGACCCCGCGCACCCACATGATGCTGCTGGTCGAAACGCCCGACGACACCTGGCTCGCGGATGTCGGCTTCGGCAGCATGACGCTCAGCGCCCCGCTGCTGTTCGACACGGGCCGCGAACAGGCGACGCCGCACGAGCCGTTTCGCCTCGACCTGATCGAGCGCGGCGATTTCCTCCTGCAAGTGAAGCTCGGTGATGCCTGGCGGCCAATCTACCGGTTCGACCTCGAACCGCAATTTCCCGCCGACTACGCCATGGCGAACCATTATGTGTCGACGTATCCCGAGTCGATCTTCGTTGACCACCTGATCGCGGCGCGGGTCATGCCCGGAGAGCGGCAGACCTTGTTCGACACGACCCTGAGCCAGCGTGGCAAGACAGAATCCAAACGCGAGCTCACAAGCGCTGAAGAATTGCGCGGCGTGCTGCAGGACGTGTTCGGACTCGCATTGCCCGCCAAGGATTCCGATACCCGCCGTGAAACCCCAGCCAGCGGACTTGACGACGTGCTCGAGCGCATCGTGCGGTTGTCAACGTCCATCACGTCCACTGCGTCCTGATCGTCACGATGCGTAAAACCGACAAGCGAGCCCATGAATCTTATCGGACACCCGTGAAAAACGCAGTGCTCGAAAACCGGCTGCCCCGGTGGCGCTCCACACTGGTCGTGGTGCTGATTTTCAGCGCGTTCGCGTCACTTGCCGCGCGTGCGTTGTGGGTGCAGGTCGTGAACCAGGACTTTTATATCGGCGAGGGGCAAAAGCGCTATCAACGCACCCTGGAACTCAGCGCGACACGCGGGCGCATTGTCGACCGCCACGGCGCGATGCTGGCCGTGAGTCTCGTGACCTATGCGATCTGGGCGACGCCCTCGCGCTTGGATCGCGCGACCCTGCCAGGAATCGCTCGCCTGATCGATATGCCCGAAAAAGAACTGGCGCGCCGCCTCGACGGTACACGCTCATTCGTACTGCTTAAGCGGCAAGTCGATGCCGACACGGCCACGCGTATCGCTGAAACCGGGCTGGCAGGCGTAACGCTAGTGGCCGACACGAAACGCTTCTATCCCGAAGGAGAATCGGCGGCTCACGTCGTCGGCTTTACCGATAACGAAGACAAGGGTCAGGAAGGCATCGAACTCGCAGCAAACGAGCGGCTGACTGGCGAGCACGGCCAGCGCGAAGTGATTCGCGACCGGCTTGGGCGCGTGGTGTCGGAGATCGGCGAAGTGGCGTTGCCGGAGAATGGCGAGACCATTCATCTGACTATCGACCGCCGTATCCAGCAACTCGCGCACACGCAGCTGGCCGCCGCCATCGCGAAGCATCGCGCGCGTGCGGGCAGCGTGGTCGTGCTCGATGCGAAGAATGGAGAAATCCTCGCGCTCGCAAACTATCCGACCTTCGATCCCAACGACCGTGCGCGCCTGACCGGCGAGCAATTGCGCAACCGCGCGCTGACCGACACCTTCGAGCCGGGCTCCACCATCAAGCCGCTAGTGGCGGCCTTGGCTATCGACCTGGGCTACGTGCGGCCGGACACGCGTATCGATACATCGCCGGGAACGTTCAAGCTTGGGCCGAACGTGATCCACGATACGTCGAACCACGGGGTCATCACGGTCTCCGAAGCCGTGCAGATGTCGAGCAATATCGCGTTGACGAAACTCTCGCTCAAGCTTCGCCCGCAGACGGTGTGGGACAAGTATCGCGAATACGGCATTGGCCAGGCGCCGGACCTGACTTTTCCGGGCGCGGCCACCGGACGCCTGCGGGCATACGAACGCTGGCGTCCGATCGAGCAGGCGACGATGGCCTATGGTTATGGCCTGTCGTTGTCGCTATTGCAGATTGCACAGGTTTATACGGCCTACGCGGGCAATGGCGAGTTCCGGCAGTCCACCTTGATTCGCGGCCAGGCTGCGCGGGAACCCGTGCAAGTCACGAAACCCGCGACTGCGGCGGCTGTGCGCGACATGCTGGAACTCGCGATGGGACCCCGTGGCACGGGACGTGCGGCAGCGGTGGATGGGTATCGTGTGGGCGGGAAGACAGGCACGGCGCGCAAACAGGTTGGGCGCACGTATGCGGCGAACAAGTATCGCGCGTCGTTCGTCGGCATGGCGCCGATGAGCGACCCGCAAGTTATAGTCGCCGTGATGATCGATGAGCCGTCAGCCGGCTCCTACTACGGCGGGACCGTGGCAGGGCCGGTGTTTTCAGGCGTGGTCGGTGGCACCATGCAGCTTCTCGGCGTGCCGCCGGATGCCTGAACGTCCGCGATGGTCCGCGACGTCTGGCAAGCGGGTAGGCAACGGCGGGTTTTCGTCCTTGCCGGTCAGGACCCGCGCGAGGGCCCGCGAGGATTTGCGCGGACGGAAAACGTAAGGCCGCTATGCTGTAATGTCGGATTGCCGTAATCGAACACTTCGTTGTGAAGGCGGTCGCAAACCTTGAAAGGACACCATGAAAAAGATTGCCTGCGCTCTTGCGCTTCCGCTGTTCTTGTTGCAAGCCTGTACCACCCAGTTCCATAACGCCGATGCCGGTCAGCCGGAGGTCGAAACGGCGCCTAACGCGTCGGTGGCGAGCATCGTCCAGTGCCTGACGGATGAAGCGAAGAAACACAACGCCACGTTCAAGCAAACACCTATCCCCCAAGGCACGATGCTCGAATTCGGTGATTCGAACGTGATCAAGGTTCGCTTCGATAACGGCGAAACGTCGTACCGGTTTTATCCGGGCGAGCGGCATGTGTCGAACCTGTGGCTCGAAGGTGCGAGCAAGAAATGCGCGCCTTGAGTCTGACTTCGACCTTGAAGCAGGTTGGCGAGGTGGTTCATGACGCCGGTCTGACAACATCTTCGGCCTTGCTTTTTTACCGGTTCGATCGTGCGCTCGACTAAAGCCATCAACGCCGTGGAGCGTCTCAAGACACGCTCCGGCAACCCGCACTATGCCGCCGTCAGCCTGAGCGGCGCGCTGTTCTATCTCGTCGATCGCGCGGCAAGCGGTGAGCAAAAACTGTCCGCACCACAGACCATGGATGATTTCGTGGCTTTTGTGAACGGGCTCAGGCCAGAGAAACCGCGACGCGTCAGCAAGCTCGACCTGGCCATGGACGAGCAGATAAAACGCAGCGGCAAGTCTCGGAGTCCAGAAGACGAGTGACGCATTTTCGCGGGCGTCTTTTCGCGGGCGTCACACGATGTCTTTGGACCTGGTCAACGCACCTGCGCTGTTGAAACCGCTTCGTATCAATCTCTCGATCGCCCTCTTGCCCGCACGAGATCCCACTGCCGGTTCCAAGCATTGTTCCGCCGGGTATTAGCCTCGTTCGGCGCACTCGCTTCGTGGCCCAGCACACGGAAAACGTTTGCATCGGCCGGTTCATCGTGCGCTCGGTGCCTTCAATGTGCGATTTCAGACAGTGCATGCATCCTGCCCTTGCGACTATGCATCAACGGTCGAATCAAACCGGGGGCCGCCCAACGCGACCATAAACGCGCAGGCGAAGGGGTATAGCTGGACGCAGCAATGAACGCACCAGTCATCGAGAGAATCGACAGCGCGCTCAGAAGCTGGCCGGCAAGAATGGGGTGCAGGATGAAAGCCAAAAGATCGCCGACGTCAGAAGGCCCAAGAACGTCGACACAAGCCGACGCGGAACTTCAGCATATCGAACGGGCAATAGGCCAGTTACGGGCGATGAGTCATCAACCGGCCGGTACGCTCAACGTTGAGTACTGGCAGGAACGCTTGACCGCGGTCTGCACCGGTTACGTACTGGTGCCGGCGCAAAGGCGCCGGGTAGATGCATTGCGCAAAGTGCTGGACTTGTTCTCGCAACCACAGGACGACCCCAGTACCGGGCGTAAAAGAACAACCAACAGGCTTTGGGCGAAAGCGGCGTAACTACGGCGCTTTCGCCATCGCGCTTCGTGCGCGAAATCGACGGCGGCCTTCGGGTCGCCAGATGTCGTGTTTCAGGCGTGCTTCGACCTCACGATAAATATTCTTACCATAAGCTTTCGAACTATCGCGAGGCCGAACGCGCTCCCGGGTCTCGCCCGCGCCGCTGTGCGCCCTAGCGCCCCGTAAGTCACATAAAGAGGCCCCGGTCCGCTGACTCTCGTCGTGCGCAACCGCTCAAGCCTCGATTCTTCACACGGGAACAAGCTTAGCGGGAATGCTTGGTTTGGCAGGCCGCGAAGCGTCGCTAAGATCGTGGCTCGTTCCGTCAGTGAATTGCCATGAGCCTTTATATAGATGATGCTCAACGCCATCGAATCCAGCAACTACGCGCGTCCTGGCGCTGGCGCAGCGAATGGCCCACCTGGCTTCTGATCGTGGCCGTATATGGCGGCTGGTTCGCGACGGCGCTTAACGCACGGTCGATCGGAATACCGCTGGCGGTAAGCATCCTCGCCGTGCTGTCGTGCCTGTATTTGTCATTGCAGCATGAACTCCTGCACGGCCATCCGACACGCTTTCCCTTATTCAACGCGCTGCTCGGCGTCGCCCCGCTCGCGGTCTGGTTCCCTTACGCGGTGTATCGCGAGTCGCATCTGCGCCACCATGACGACGTCCATCTCACCGATCCCGATCTCGACCCGGAAAGCTATTTCGTGTCCGCTGAACGCTGGCGCGGCGCCGGGGTGGTTGTGCGTTTCCTGCTGGTTGTCCGCAACACGCTCTTGGGGCGCATCCTGCTCGGCCCCTGGTTTTCCATCGTGGAAACGATTCTGTCGGCGTTCACCCAGATTGCACGGGGCAATGGCCGTATCGCAGGAGCGTGGGCCTTGCATCTCGTCCTGCTCGGACTGCTAGCGACATGGCTCGAGCGCCGCTGCGGCATCAGTCCCGCGCTTTTCATAGTCGGCGTTGGGTATCCGGCGCTCGCGTTAAGTGCGATCCGTTCGTTCCAGGAACATCGCGCAGCCGATCACGTCGCCGAACGCTCAGTGATCAACGAAGCGTCGTGGGCCTGGCGCCTTCTGTTCCTCAACAACAATTTTCACGCCGTTCATCACGACCTGCCGAGCGTGCCGTGGTTTGCGGTGGCAAGCGTCTATCATGGGCATCGCGGTGCGTATCTGGCGCGCAATGGCGGTTTTATCGTGCGCGGTTATCAAGAATGGCTTGTGCGGCATGGCGTCCAACCGATTGCGCCCGCGTTGCATCCGCTTCATGCACGCGCCGCCGATCAGATGGCACAGGCTAAGGCGGGGTCCGCCGGCTCAGCAACGCTTGGCGGTGACGCGGCGCAGCCCGTCTGACGTGTCTTTCCGGCCGGATGCCGGTATGGGTGGCGGTATTGATATCGGCTGGCGCAACGGGAAAGAATTTGCATGAACTGGGTGGCCGCATTACCGATGTACAACGTCACGCCGGCACTTGCTCTCGACTGGCGCGCTTTGCTCGACCATGTGCACCAGAGCCTGCGGCCATGGCTCGACGCCCGCGGAGACACACTCGCCCTAGCCGATCCCGAGCCGTCCCTGCAGGAATGCTGGCTGCGTGACGACCTGCTGCTGTCGCAGACGTGCGGCTATCCGCTGGTGCGGGCGCTCGCCGGACGCGTGCAGCCAGTCACTACGCCCGTTTTCACCGTTGATGGCTGCGAGGCCGGCGATTATCACAGTGTCCTGGTCGCCCGGGCTGCGGCCAATGTAACGTCGCTCGCGCAATGCCGCGGTCTGCGCGCGGCGTACAACACCCCCGATTCGAACAGCGGCATGAACCTGCTGCGCAGCGCGGTCGCGCCGCTCGCCAGCGGGCAACCGTTCTTCGCGTCGGTGATCGAAACGGGCGGACATCTGGCGTCGCTGCAGGCCCTGCAGGACGACCGCGCCGATGTTGCCGCCATCGACTGCGTGAGCTTCGCGTTCGTGCTCGATCACCTTCCGGACCTTGCCCATGGTTTGGTCGAAATCGGCACGACTCGAAGTGCGCCGGGCTTGCCGCTGATTGCATCGAAACGCGTGCCGCCGGAAGGTATCGACGCACTGGTGAGCGCACTCGCCGACGCCGTCGAGCACGATCGTCCTTTGGCAAAACGGCTCAAGCTCCACGGTTTTGCGAGGCGCCCGCTCGACGACTACTCCAGCATTCTTGAAATCGAGATGGACGCGGTCAAACGCGGTTATCCCCGCCTCGCCTGAGGGCGTTGAGCGTGGTCGCGGCAGACTTTCCTGACTTTCGGCACAATCGGCTTCTACCCGCGTGTAAGGTGCGTCCTGGATTTTTATCCGGGATTGGCGCTTGACGGGAACCGGATCGCCGGTCCCGCGCGCCGCCAGTACACGAAGCCATGGAAGCCGCAATGATCCCGTTTTCAGTTCTCGATTTATCCCCTGTCCCCCTCGGATCTACCGCCGCCGACGCGTTCCGCCACTCGCGCGAACTGGCCCAGCATGCCGAAAAACTCGGTTACCTGCGATTCTGGCTGGCCGAGCATCACAACATGACCGGGATTGCCAGCGCCGCGACCTCCGTGGTGATCGGGCACGTTGCCGCCGGCACGAGCACGATCCGCGTTGGCTCAGGCGGCGTCATGCTGCCGAACCACGCGCCGCTTGTGATCGCCGAGCAGTTCGGCACGCTGGAATCGCTGTTTCCCGGGCGTATCGATCTGGGCCTCGGCCGCGCCCCCGGCACCGACCAGACGACGGCCCGCGCCCTGCGCCGCGATCTACAGGGCAGCGCGGACAATTTTCCCGATGACGTCGTGGAATTGCAGCGTTATTTCGCCGATCCGGTGGAAGGCCAGCGCGTTCGCGCCGTGCCGGGCGCCGGGCTGAACGTGCCGATCTGGCTGCTCGGCTCGTCCACCTTCAGCGCCCAGCTCGCGGCCGCGCTCGGCTTGCCGTTCGCCTTCGCTTCGCATTTCGCGCCCGACTACCTGCTGAGCGCGCTGCAGGTTTACCGGACGCAATTCCGCCCGTCGAAGCAACTCGACCGCCCTTACGCGATGGTCGGCGTAAATGTTTTTGCCGCCGACACCACGGAAGAAGCGGAATTTCTCTTCACATCGTTGCAACAGCAATTCATCAACCTGAGACGCGGCACGCCCGGCCAGTTGCCGCCGCCCGTCAAGCAGATTCCGTGGAACGAGGCCGAACGCGCCGGCGTGGAGCATTCGCTCGCCTGCTCGGTGATCGGCGACCAGCGTCAGGTGGAGGCCGGCCTTGCCTCGCTGATCGAACAAACCCAGCCGGACGAGTTGATGGTGACGGCGCAAATTTACGATCACGCGGCCCGCCTGCGCTCGTTCGAGATCACCGCGCTGGCCCGCGCGGCAGTGGCGGCATAGCACCGGCTGCAGCTTTACGGCTATCTGGCGGATGTCAACTGCTAAGCGGCGCGGCGAACACGCATTCGGACGCTGGACGGGTATCGTTTTGACAAGCAATAATGAGGACGGCGGCTTTGAGATCCGCCGTCCTGCGCCCGCTTTTAGTGCCTTCCTGTGAACGGCAGCGGTGGGTAAGCCGTTCGAAGGGTCTCAACAGATAAGATGTTGGATATCGCAAGGGAGAAATTGAATGACCAGAAGTCCCGCCACAGGATCCATGACCTTGCTGACGGAGCGCGATGAAGCTACCGGTCAGGAAGTGCGGACGTTGCGCCTCGAACCTGCGCCCGACGGCAAGGCCGTTTTGCTGATAGAGATTGATGAAAGGAAGGCCGGCATCCATCGTGAAGTGCGCTATGAAATCACGCCGGCGGAACTCATTGCGGCAATTCGTGCGCACGGCGCGGAATTACCGGGCGAGCAACATAATCGCTAAAATGATTTAGGCATACAATAGCGGCATTCGGCGCTATCATTTCTTCGTGGCGCCCGCGGTTGTCTGGACGAATTGTTGAAAATAGCGGCTGCATGCATGGTGTTTTTGCAACATGCGCAGCCGCCAGCCGTGCACCGATCTGGTCGTGAGCTACAGCCGCTGATCCGGCGGCTTACGCATCTCGCACCGATCTCAAACACAGTAACCAGTTTGTCGAGCCGCGCGCTCGCAGCGCCCGATTATTGGGCACTGCGAGTTAAAGCGGCAATTTGCGGTATTACACTAATTGACGCGCGTCACTCGGCGCGCCACGATTTTAGTCAACCCACACATTCCTCGAGCCGCCCCGGTCCGCGCGGGCAGATGGCTCGCCTTCAAGAAAGTAAAAGCTGAATCAGGACAGCCGTGGACGAAAGAAAGCGAGACAGCATCATTGCCTATTTGCGCAGCCGAATGGCTGAGTTTGGCATTTCCGAAACAGCGCTGGCCGAAGCATTGGCCGACGTGCCAGTTTCCGTCACTCCCCCTCCAATGACCAACGGTTCGAGCGCGGCGTCCAAGCGCGCACTGCCGTCAATGCCATCGTTGCCGGATAGCGCCAACGGCACCACGCCGGTATTCAGAAGCGCTAACGGCGACACATGGGACGGGATAGGCGACATGCCAGAGTGGTTGAAACGCGCCGTGCATGCCGGGCAGGATATCGAGTTTTACCGGGTTTAAAGCCACTCACCAGGGCCCGGTGAACCATTGATGCAAATAGCAGCGCCCCGCATGCCTTGTGGCATCGGGCGGGCGTGCCCGCGCGGCACTTGAGCAGCAGTATGTGAAGATTACGTAACAGTGTGCCCGGTCATTCTGGAGGCGGCAGTTCCGTTTGATTGTTCGCCTTTTGTTTGTCCGTTGGTTGCTGTTGCGCCGAACCTATCGAGCATCATCGCAATCAGTTCGGCGCGCCGCTTGCAATCCGGCGAGGGTCGCTCCGTCCAGCCGGACAGGTGCAGCCGGGGCACCGGTATGGATAGAGTCGATGACAAGTCCCATGCGCACTGCACGCTCGGGAAAACCGTGGATCCGCGCGTCCGCGCGTTATCGGTATCCAGGCGAGTGGGAGCGCATCACCCTAACGCTTGCACCATTCCCTTCTCCACATCGCCTACATAAATACCGAACGCATCCTCCGTTCTCTCCTTCACATAGCGTCGCAGCATGGACGCAACCGTGGGGTCACGAATCCTGTCCCAGGGTATCGCGCCGAGCGGCACATACCGTACATCCGCGCCGGCAGGCGCATCATCAACAATGCGCCCCCGGTAGTAGATATGGGTGACGCCCTTCTCCTCGAACACCGCGAACAGAAAATCCAGATTCGCATTCAGCCGATACCGCTCCAGCACGCCGCGCAGACTAGCCGCATCCGCCAGCGGTTCCAAGCGCGTCCCAATGGGTAATTGCAATGCCCCCGATGCCGTCTCGATCAACACAAGACCCGCGGCATGCTCGAGGATCGCGCCAACCTGAGCTCGCTGACCGGTCGCGGCCAACGCCTCCTGCGACAAACTGAAATCCACATAAGCACCACGGCAATACCCTAGCGGTGTCGCGCTTGTATGCGTGAAATCCACGACGCGCCCAATCAGGATGATGTGGTCCCCCGCGTCCACCACCTGATGCGTCTCGCAGTCGAAACTCGCCGCGGCGCCATCCATCACCGGACTGCCGGTACGTCGCGCATGCCAGTCGACCTGCGCAAACTTGTCCGCACTCTTCGAAGCAAACACGCCCGATACGGGCCGCTGATCTTCAGCCAGTACGCTGACCGCAAAACGCTGCGTTACCGAAAACACCGGATGGCTAGAGGCCGTCTTCGCGATACAGACCAGGATCAACGCCGGATCAAGCGACACGGACGTAAACGAGTTCGCAGTAAAACCACGCGGTGAACCATCGGGTTGAATGGTCGTCACCACAGTCACGCCCGTCACGAATGCGCCCAATGCACGGCGAAACTCGGCAGTATCGAAGGAAGGCTCGTTCATGCTTTTGCTCCTTAAATTAGCGGCTGATACATAGACCTGAAGTGACTCATGCCCTCGCTCAAGCGCCGGTCGCTTCACGAATAAACTGCACCAACCGCTGGTTCACGATCGCCGGCGCAGTGACATTCATCATATGTCGCTCATTCGCAATGATCTCGGCACGTCCTCGCGGCGCAGCTGCCGCCATCGAATGGGACATGGCCGGACTCGAATTCGGATCGCACTCGCCGGTCATGAACAAGGCGGGCGCGGCGAGTTGCGGCAAGCGACCGACATGCGCCTGGTCCGAACTCGCAAACAACCGGTAGGTCCGTGCATAACCCTCCGGGTTCACTTGCTCCAGCAACGAACGCACAAGCTCCGCTACCTGCGCAAGATGACCCGGCACCGGATCGTCGAACCAGCGCGCAACGGTCGCATCAATACTCGGTTGCTCAAGCCCCCCTTCTTCCAGCGACGCCGCGCGCTGCATCACGGCGGCCCGCTGCGTCGGCGTGCGGTCGTACACCGCGTTCAGTGCAATCACGCTCGCCACCCGCTGCGGATATTGCAATGCAAACTCGAGTGCGATCAGCGAGCCCATCGAGTGACCAACCACATGCGCTTCATCGATCTGCAAATGATCCAGCAGTGCAGCAAGCTGTCCCGCGTATTCATCGAGCGCGGGTGACGCGGCCGGCAAGCGGCTGTCGCCGTGTCCGAGCATGTCATACGACACCACCCGAAAACACGACTGCAGCGCATCCACCTGAGGCGCCCACACGCTGCGGTTCATGCCCACGCCGTGGATCAGGACGAGCGCCGGGCCCTCGCCCGCCACGCTGTATGCCGTGCCGTCGAACACGCCGTTCATCGACGCATGGCTTGTCACCGTTTCATGCTTCATTGGACCCAAGCTCCTTCAGATCCTGATAGCGGTCGCCAATCCGATGATGCGGCCGCCCGCCAATCGATGCACCCAGCGCGATCACGAGCTCATCGGGCCCGGGGGCATCGATGATCGAGAACTGGATGGTGAGGTAATGCGAGCGCATGCCTTCATCGCCCTTGTGCATCAGCGGAATGGTGACCGGACAGTTAGGACCACCACGCAAATTCGTGAAACTCAAATAGCTCTTCGCACCCACCGCTTCGCGGAACTTGTTGCCAAAGCGCAGCGTGTGAATCAATGCCGAAGCATGCTCGACCTCGCCCGACGTCCCGACAATCGCGGCTTTCCCATACCCCTCCACCGCCTCGCCCGATCCGGCAATCCGCAGGATCTCCGCAGTCAGGATCTCGCCAAGCTGCGGCGCGAGGCCGTGAATCTCTGGACGCAGGTCATCGACGAAACCACGCCCCGCCCACGGATTGCGCAGCACGGCTGCCGCGGCGAACAACTTCAACGGCCGCTCGGCCGCTTTACCGCCTTCAATGAAGGTGTCTTCCACATAGGTAACCAGCTTGCGAATCTCGAGTTTCATGGGGTTTTCTCCGTAGGCAAAAACGCCGTGGCTTCATGCTGTGGCGTCGTCTAAGTATTATGGTATTCCATATTACTGGATGCAAGAATTTTTCAACGATTCAGGGGTTTACGAGAGCACGCGAAAAACCTCCAGGCGAAAAAAAACCGTCGATGTCGACGGCTTTCGTAGCCTGGGAGCTGCTGCCTTGCAGCAATCACACGCTGGCTTCAGCCGCCCTCTCGGCAAGCGTGGCCATCACGATGCCGGCCGTGCGACGCACATGTTCAAGCGACGCCGCCGCTGCGGCATCGCCGTCTTTCTTGGCGATAGCGGACAGCAACTTGTTCATCTCTCGATTCGAGTCGGCGCCTCGTCCCGGCGACGCAATAGTCACGGCTCGCAACTGGTTGATTCGGGCGTTCAGCGACTTGACCACCTGATGCATCATCAGCTTGTGGCCGCCGGTGAACATGGCTTCGTAGAAGCGTTCTGTGTAAGTCAGCACGCGCTTGAAGTCCGACTGGTCGAACGCGTCTTCGATCTCCTTGCGGATTTCACGCAGCTGCTTCACCAGCGCCGGGGTCGCATGCTCTGCACATGCCCGGGCGGCCTCGGACTCGAGCAACGCGCGGATTTCGTAGATCTCCTGAACCTGCTCAGGGTCGAGACGCGCGACAATCGGCCCGGAATGCGCAACGGTCTCGACCAGGCCCTCGGTCTCGAGGTGGCGCAGCACTTCGCGCACCACGGTCCGGCTGACGCCCAGCTGATCGCACAGCGTGCGCTCGATCAGCCGGTCGCCGGGATGATAGAAGCCCTGAGAAATTGCATCGCGCAATTTCGCAAGCGTCAGCTCGCGCAACGTCGGTGCACTTCGGTCGACACGCATTTGATCGATCATGGTTTCCTTGTCTCCGGTCTGTTATCCGGAATCCCTGGTTTTTGGAATCCCATAGTATTGCACACCCGTATTGCACACCCGTATTGCATTCCCTTCGACGGGCCTCATCCGGCGCGCGTTCGTCACGCTGCGAATACCCGGGCGCTTTCGTTCTCCCAATCGAGCCAGGCCCGCGCACCGACGGCCAGGCTCGGCTCGCGCGAACTGATCGATGTCCGCACCGCGATCTCCTGGTCCCAGGGCGTGGCGACCGCGTAGTGCATGGTGTCGCCAAGATAAGTGACATCGCGAACGATCACCTGCAAACCGCTGTCCGTAACTTCCGACGGCTGCGCGCGAATGCGGATCTGCTCAGGCCGAAGCATCAGCGCGCCGTTATCGCCATCGTTCAAGGCATGGTCGAAACCGCCGACCGATACCGGCTTGCCGTTCGGAAACACCGCCTGCGACGAGCCGTTGCCGCCGGCCAGCGTAACCGGCAGGAAATTCGAGTTGCCAATGAAACTCGCGACAAAGCGCGATGCCGGCTTCGCATAAAGCGCCTCGCCGCTACCGACCTGCTCGATGCGCCCCTTGTTGAACACCGCAATTCGATCGGACAGGCGCAGCGCCTCTTCCTGGTCGTGGGTCACATACAGGATCGTCACACCGGTCTGCTGGTGGATGCGCCGGAGTTCTGTCTGCAGTTCCTCGCGCAGCTTCTTGTCGAGCGCGGAAAGCGGTTCGTCCATCAGAAGCACTGGCGGATCGTAGGCGAGCGCGCGAGCAATCGCCACGCGCTGCTGCATCCCCCCCGACAGCTGGTCCGGCATGCGGTCGCGACAATCGCCGAGGTGCACGAGCTTGAGCATCTGCTCCACCTTCGACTTCACCTGGGCGTCGGGCAGACGCCGCACGCGCAATGGAAAAGCAACATTCTCCCCGACCGTGAGATGCGGGAACAGCGTGTAGCGCTGAAACACCATGCCGATGTTGCGCTTGTTCGGCGCAACCGACAGCAGCGACTTGCCGTCGAGCAGCACACGGCCTTCGGTAGGCGACTGAAAACCCGCGACGATGTACAACGTCGTGCTCTTGCCCGAGCCCGAGGGTCCGAGAAACGTCATGAACTCGCCCTTCTTGATATCGAGCGAGACTTGGTCGATAGCGACCACCTGGTCGTAGGTTTTACGAAGCCGTTGGATTTGCAAAAACGGTGCGCTCACGATTTACCTCTCTTAAGGACAAGCCCCAGCAACATCAGGATGACAGTCAGGCCGACCAGCAGCGACGACGCCGCGGCAATCACCGGCGTCAGGTCCTGCCGCAACGTGCTCCAGATCCGCACGGGCAGCGTCTGCAAGGTCGGACTTGCCATGAAGATCGACACCACCACCTCATCCCAGGACGCGAGGAACGAGAAGATCGCGGCCGCGAACAGGCCGAGACGAATGGCGGGCAGCGTGACGCGCCACTTCACTTCGAACGGACTCGCACCGCAGATCAGCGCGGCGTCTTCGAGCGCGGTATCGAAACTCTCCAGCGAATTGCTGATGGCGATGATTGAAAACGGCAACGCAATGATCAGGTGCCCGATCACAAATCCGACGAGCGTACCCGTCAGCCCGATGCGCAGGAAAAAACCATACAACGCGACGGCGAGCACGACTACGGGCAGTACCATCGGCGTGAGAAAAAACGCCTTCAGCAGCGCACGCCCCCGGAAGCTGCCGCGTGTCAATGCGAGCGACGCAAAGAGGCCCAGCACGACCGACAGGACCATCACGACCACGCCCAGTTCGACGCTGGTGATCAGCGAGTCGAGCCAGCCCGGATCAGTAAACAGCATGCTGTACCAGCGCAAGGTCCACCCCGGCGGCGGAAACATCAGCCACTGCGAGTTGCCGAACGACAACGCGACTATGAACAACACCGGCAGCAACAGGAACAGCGAGACGGCCGCGCCAACACCCAGGAGTGCCCAGCGCAACGGTCCTAGACGATCGAAATCGAGCAGCATGTCAGTGAACTCCGGAAGCACCCGGCGCGCGGCCGGAAAAGCGCAGTTGCACTGCATAGAGCGATAGCGTCACGAGCAGCAGCACGAAGGCAGCGGCGCCCGCGAGTCCCCAGTTCAGCAATTGC
This sequence comes from Caballeronia sordidicola, assembly GCF_002220365.1. GTDB lineage: Bacteria > Pseudomonadota > Gammaproteobacteria > Burkholderiales > Burkholderiaceae > Caballeronia > Caballeronia sordidicola_C. The sequence continues at coordinate 90,403 of NZ_MTHB01000234.1, forward strand.
TGCACGAGTTGCGCGATCAGTTCAGCAAGCATCATGTATTCGGGACCGCCGAGCAGCGCAGGCGTCACGAAATATCCGAGCGCCATCACGAACACCATCAGTGCACCACTCGCTATGCCCGGCATGGCGAGGGGCACCAGCACGCGCCAGAACGCCTGCCAACGGCTCGCGCCGCAGATGGCAGCCGCACGCAACGTGGTGGGATCGATGGCGCGCAGGGTCGCGTGCAGCGGCATCACGAGGAACGGCAACATGATGTAGGTCATGCCGATCGTGACGCCGGTCAGGTTGTTGACCAGTGTCAGCGGCTCATGAATCACGCCCAGCCACATCAGCAAGCGGTTGATCGGACCCGTCTGCTGCAACAGCACCATCCAGGCGAAGGTGCGTGCAAGCAGGTTGGTCCACATCGAGAGCAGCAGGATCGCGAACACCAGCTTGCTGACCCAGCGCGGTGCGATGGCAAGCAGCCACGCGGTCGGAAAACCAATCACGAGCGTCACCGCCGTCACCACCGACGCCACGAAGAAGGTGTTGCCGAACACCCGCAGGTAAGTCGTCGAGCCGAACAACTGCGCATAGTTCTGCAGGCCAGGCGACGGGTCCAGCACGCTTCTCAACAGCAGCGAGAGTACCGGCAACAGGAAGAACACGATCAGCAACAGCAGGGCGGGCAGCACCAGCCGCGCCCTCCTGAAACCGGCGCTCAGCTTCGGCATGGGCACCGAAGGCTCCGCGACCGTGCTCACTGCGTTCGACATGACAACTCCTTCAAGATGATCGGCAGCCATTGCTTGGCTTCAGCGTTACTTCGATTGCCACGCATACCAGCGCTTGGCGATTTCGTCGCGATGATCGGCCCAGTACTTCATGTCCAGGTTGATCTGCGTCGCCTTGTACTGGTCCGGCTGCGTCTTCGCGACATCGGCGGGCAGCAGCGCAGCCGACTTCAGGTTGACCGGCGCGTAGCCGGTTTCGGCCGCGAAGTTCGCCTGTGCTTGTGCACCGGTTGCGGCAGCGAGGAACTTCATTGCTTCGTCCTTGTGCTTCGCGCCCTTCGGCACCACCAGCATGTCGGCGGCGGTCAGGTTCTGGTTCCACGACACACCGACATCCACGCCGGTTTGCTGCAATGCATGCAAACGGCCGTTCCAGAATACGCCGAGCGGCGCCTCGCCCGATGCCATCAACTGCTGCGACTGCGCACCGCCGCTCCACCAGACGATCTCGCTCTTGATCGTGTCGAGCTTCTTGAACGCGCGGTCGAGGTCGAGCGGATATAGCTTGTCGGGCGCAACGCCGTCGGCAAGCAGCGCGACTTCCAGCACGCCCGGTGCGGACCATTTGTAGAACGTACGTTTGCCGGGGAAGCGCTTGGTGTCGAAGAGATCGGCATAGTTGGCAGGACCGCCGCTCTTGAACGAAGCCTTGTTATACCCAAGCACGAACGAATAATAGAAACTCCCGACCGCACCCGGCGACATGAAGCGCGGGTCGAGCTGGCTCTTGTTCACCACCGAGTAATCGATTGGCTCGACCAGCCCGTCGCGCAGTGCGGCATAGGCAAAATCACCTTCGACGTCGACCACGTCCCACTGCACGTTACCGCTGTCCACCATGGCCTTGAGCTTGCCGTAATCGGTCGGTCCGTCCATCAGCACCTGAATGCCCGATGCCTGGGTAAAGGGCGTCGCCCAGTCTTTCTGTTGAGCCGATTGAGTCGTACCGCCCCAACTGGCGAACACGATCGGCGCAGCGGCCGCGAACACGGGCGCGGTAACCGAAACAACAGCGGTAACGATCAATGCGCGCACCAGGGCGTGCAAATATAACGGTTGCTGCATGACGACTGCTCCTTGAAAGATGCGGCTGGCTTCGAGAGGACTAGGCTTGAACGGCTGGTTTTACTTGAGCGGCGAGAATGCAGCGGGCTTCATGATCTTGCTTTCCATGGTTTCCAGCAGCGCCTGGATCTTCGGTGCGAAGGCCTGCCACGCGGGATCCTCCGCCAGCCGCTGACGACGCGCTTCGCGCTCATCGAGGCTCGTATAGGCCCACATATGAACGATCTGGTTGAGTGGCCCGATCTCGGAGAAGAAGTAGCCCACGAGCTCTCCCAGATGATGTTTCTGCAACGCAATGCCTTCTTCCTCGACCAGCTTCAGATACGCCGGGACTGCGCCGGTGCGGATCTTGTAAGTGCGGATTTCGTAGTACATGGCGGGCTCTATCTGTATTCAACGCATGACAAAGGGATCGGCGATGGGCTCGTCCGAGGTCCGGATCCAAACGGATTTGGTGCGGGTGTAGTCGAGCACGGCATCAAGTCCGCCCTCGCGTCCAAGACCGCTTAACTGATAACCGCCGAACGGGACGATCGGCGAGACCGCGCGATAGGTATTCACCCAGACAATGCCGGCGCGAAGCCTGCGCGTCAGCCGGTGCGCACGCGTCAGGTCGCGCGTGAAGACCCCTGAAGCGAGCCCGTACCGCGTGTCGTTTGCGAGCGCAAGGGCTTGCTCTTCGGTATCGAAACTCATCACGCTGAGCACGGGGCCGAAGAGCTCCTGCGCGACGCTCGGCACATCTGACGTGGCGCAGTCGACAATGGTCGGCTCGAAGAAAAACCCTTTACCCATGCCCTCGGGACGACGGCCGCCAGTCAGCAGCGCCGCGCCCGCGGCGAGGCTTGCCGCCAGCACCGATTCAATGTGCTCACGTTGTTTGACCGTAGCGAGCGGGCCCATTTCCGTGGCAACGTTCTGCGGATCGCCTATCTTGATTGCCCGCGCCTTCTCGACCAGTTTCGCCAACAACCGTTCGCGAATGCCGCGCTGCACGAGCAGCCGCGAACCCGCGACACAACTCTGACCGGTCGCTGCAAAAATCCCGGCAATCACCGCGTTGCTGACGCTTTCCACGTCGGCGTCATCGAAGACCAGAACCGGCGATTTGCCGCCCAGTTCCAGCGATGTCGCCGCGAGGTTCTCAGCCGAGTTCCGCACGATATGGCGCGCCGTCTCGGGACCGCCGGTGAACGCAATTTTCGCGACGAGCGGATGAGTGGTGAGCGCATGACCGCAATCGGCTCCAAAACCCGTCAGGATGTTCACCACGCCTGCTGGAAAGCCAGCTTCATGAATCAGGCGTGCGAACGCGAGCAACGGCGCAGGCCCCTCTTCCGACGCCTTGATGACAATCGTGCAACCCGCCGCCAGCGCGGGTCCAATCTTTACCGCCGACAAAAACAGCTGCGAGTTCCACGGCACGATTCCGGCCACGACACCCACCGGCTCGCGTCGAAGAAACACTTCCATGTCAGGCTTGTCGACGGGAAGATAGGCCCCCTGAATCTTGTCCGCCACGCCCGCGTAATAACGGTAGTACTCAGCGACATAGCCAATCTGACCGCGCGTCTCGCGAATGATCTTGCCGGTGTCGGCCGTCTCCAGCTCAGCCAGTTCCTGCGCGTTGGCAGCAACCAGATCGGCAAGCCGGTACAGCAGCTTGCCGCGCTGGCTCGCGTTCAGGTTGGCCCACTCGGGTGAAAACAGCGCACGGTCCGCAGCTTTGACGGCACGGTCGACGTCGGCTGCGCTGGCTGCGGGCATGGTCGCCCAAACTTCGCCTGTCGCCGGATTGATACTGTCGAAGGTCTGCAAGGCGTCGCTGAATTCGCCATCGATGTAATGCTGGAACTTCTGCAACTTCTGCAACATGTCATCTGCTCCGGTTTAGCGAGCGTCGAACGCGGGCATCACGTCGGAAATAAACCGCTCCAGCGAACGGCGCTTGCGCTCGAAGCTCATGTTGCTGTCGAGCCAGAAGCTGTATTGATCGAAACCCAGTTCTTCATACTGTTTCAACCGGTCGATGACATCGGCGGGCTGGCCGATCACCAGGTTCTTGCGAATCTGCTCTGGGGTGTACTGCGCAAACGAAGCGATGTCGGCTTGCGTCAGCGGTTCGATGAACCCCTGCTCCACCGGCCGTTCGTTCTTGAACCACTTGCTGAAATAACAATAGAAGCGGCTCAGGTCTGCCACGGCGGCGTCGACTTCCGCGGCGTCCGCACCCACGAAGGTGTGCATCAGCATCATGATCTGCGGACGCGGCACGTCTGGGTTCGCCTTGCAGGCCGCGTTGAATCGGTCCATCAGGTTCACCACTTCAGTGTCACCCGCCGCTAGCGACGTGACCTGCACATGGCAGCCGTTCCTCACCGCGAACTCATGTGAATTGGGATCACGCGCGGCGAGCCACATCGGCGGATTGGGCTGCTGGATCGGGCGCGGCACCGGCGTGGTCGACGGCCACGACCAGAACTCGCCCTGATGCGCATAGTCGCCCTTGAACAGGTTCCGCAATGCCGGCACGAGTTCACGCATCCGGGCGCCCGCGCCGAACGCGTCGAGGCCTGGCAGCAAGCGTTCGTATTCGAAGGAATACGCACCGCGCGCAATGCCGAGGTCGAGACGCCCATTGCTCGCGACATCGACCATACCGGCTTCGCCCGCGAGGCGGATCGGATGCCAGAACGGTGCGATCACCGTGCCGGTACCGAGGCGAATGCGTTCGGTGCGTGCCGCGAGGTACGAAAGGTTGATGAAGGGGTTCGGCGCGATCGTGAATTCCATCGCGTGGTGCTCGCCGACCCACGCGGTTTCAAAGCCGCCCTTTTCCGCGATCAGGACGAGATCGGTGAGTTCGTCGAAGAGTTGCCGATGCGACGTATGCGCGTCGTAACGCTCCATATGGAGAAACAGCGAGAATTTCATGATCGACCTATGTGCAGTGAAACAGTCCGTCTTGCTGCGGGCGCGATGAACCCGAGCGCCCGCTTCGTATCGACCGCTTGAACGTTGCGGCTGGTATTACGGTATTCCATCGAATGTCGCAAATCAAGCGTTTCAATATTATGGTATTCCATAATATTAGATGCGAACGTGGGTGGTTTCAGGGAGGCGTTGCAAGGCGTGGGTGGCGCGGGAGAGCCCGTCCTGGAAAGAACAGGAGGGTGAAGCGGCTGTCGTGAAAGGCGCGGTGGATGAATAAACTGAGGGATGGCGGGCCGCTGACCTACGAGCGTTCCAGGTAACCGAAGACCGCTCGGATCACCCGGCTTTCCAGTTCGCCGATGTCCGTTTCACCGCGCTCTCCTGCGGAGTCGGTCAATCCACGGGTGATCGCCAAAATGTCGTAGGCCAGGACAGCAACGTCCTCAGCCGAATGCTCCGGCCGCTTCTTCAGCACTTCGACAATGACTGCCTGAATGGTGCTGCCAACGCGCACCGCATGCGCCGGAAACGGTAACCGGGTCTCCTCGAAATCGAGCAGCCGTGCGAGTTTCGGACGGGTAAGTTGATGCGCTGTCGCCGCGCGGATCATTGACCTTAGCGCGTCTGCCCAGTCATCCATGCGAGCCGCCTTCACTACGGCGTCCAGCAAGACTGCCGACTCCTGCTCGATCAACGCGATGGTGATCGCGTCCTTACCGGGGTAGTACTGGTAAAGCGAGCCGATACTCACGCCTGCTCGCTCAGCAATCGAATTGGTGGTGTAACCCTCGAAGCCGTGCTGTTCGAGAATGTGAGCCGCCGCTTCGAGAATGACGCCCACGGTTCGGCTCGAACGTGGCTGAGCCGGTTGTTTTCTGGGGTTGAGGCGGGTAGCGGAGCGCGTTGGCGTCATGTCCGGAATGCGAGTAGCCGATGTGAGCTGGTGCTCGTATTATCTATCAAACGTTTCGAAAAATCTTTTGACCGATTCCTTTGCGGGTTGAAAACCTGCCCTTGACCAACGACCTCATCTCATGACAATTAGCGATCCTTATGTTTGTTCCGCCTTGATCCGTGGCATCACCGATCAGTTAGCCGCGTCGGCCGCGCCGTCCAAGCCGGACGAGACGGTCAATCAGCTCATACACCGTGTCAATCAAGCAAGCACATGGGCCAAAACCATGATGCGATCGGCACTGAACCAGCATTACCCGGGCATTGGATGGTCCGGTTCGGAGGCGCAGCCGGATAAACCCGATGAAGCTGGTGCTAGCCCCTACTGGGTCTATGACCCGATTGACGGCGCATATCACTATGTTCAGGGACTGCCGCTATGGTCCGGTTCGCTGGCTTTGATCAGCGAAGGTCGTCCGGTCTTTTCGATTGTCTACGAACCATTGCTGCATGAGCTTTTTGTCGCGACTCAATCCGGCGGTGCGACGCTTAACGGTGTGTCATTGCGGGTATCGGAAAAGTCGGATTTGCGCGCCTCGGTTGTTGCCACCGCGTTACCTCCGTTTGGATACGGCGACGAGGGCGAACATCGTCGATCGGTTGCCTTGCTTGGCGCAATGTCCCGGCGTGTGTTTGTAGTGCGGCAGATGGCTTCCGCGTCGCTGCAGTTGGCTTATGTGGCTGCGGGACGGCTGGATGCTTATTGGGAAACCGGCAATGATTTATACGACTGGATTGCCGGCGCATTGCTGGTCCGGGAAGCCGGAGGCCAGGTCACTGACCTTGCCGGTGCGCCGCTAGGTTCGAATGGGAATGGCATTGCTGCGGCGCCAACGGGGCTTGCGGTTGCGTTGCGCGAGGGGATGACGGACTAGCACACCGGCAGGTTGTCGATGTTATTGGGCCTTCGTCGCAATGGCGTAGTTAAGTGAGATTCTTTCGCAGCCTGCGCATTCGAATGGGTTATCCGAATGCGCAGGCCCGACATATCCGCAACTATGCGCTGAAAAACTCGACAGCAAATTTGATGAGTTCCGCCTGACCTTCAATATCCAGTTTCCGCTTGATGGACATCCTGTGTGTCTCCACCGTCCGAATTGAAAGTTCGTGCAAAACTGCAATTTGCTTGTTCGACAAACCGTCCGCTATATCTCGAAGCAGCTCTTGCTCGCGAGGCGTCAGTTTTTTCGTCTGCAGGTAGCGAACGGAGTCGGGTGCGAGGCTTTTTTTCGGCAGTGCGGCAGTTTGCTTGAGGTGATCGTTGAAGTAGCTGCCACCACCCAGAATGGTGTAAATAGCCGCGATGATTTCCGTGGCAGGCGCATCTTTCAGGACGTACCCGCTCGCGCCTGCCGCCCGGGCCTCGGCCATGTATTCCGCATTGTTGTGCATCGATAAAACGAGAACATGCATCTCCGGTCGACGCACCCGTATTTCCCGCGTGAGCGCAACTCCGCTGCCGCCTTTCATACTCAGGTCGGTCAAGACCAGATGCGGTCGAAGACGCTCCATCACGCTTAGCGCTTCGGGCATATTGCTCGCCTCGCCCACCACCCGAAAACCTTCGATTGCATCCAGCCGCAACCTCAAGCCGTCGCGCACAAGCTGATGATCGTCTACTAACAAAATGTCGATGGTGCCTGTCATGTCCTGGCGCGGCCCGATGCAAATGAAGGAAGGTCGACGGGAATGACCGCTTTCAACTCGGTTCCTCCCTGTCGCGATTGAATCACGAATACGCCGTTAAGCGACTCCACACGCTCGCGCATATTGCGCAGTCCGATTCCTCGCCGGGGATCGGACTGTACTGCGTCATAACCAAAACCGACGCCGTCATCAATGATAGTCAGGATCACCTGGCCCTGCGCGCAGGCCAGCGTCATGCGTGCGCTGGATGCACGCGCATGACGCTGGATATTCGTCAGCGCTTCCTGCGCCACGCGAAACAGCGCGGTATTCACCGCGTCGGGCAAGGGATGCGCATCGCTTGACGCAGCATCAACGGCAATGTTCGTGTGAGGCGTCTCGCCCATTTCGTTGAACTCGAGTGCCAGTTGCCTAAGCGCGGCGCCCAGGCCGAGATCGTCCAGCATTGCCGGGCGCAGATCGTGAGAGATCTGCCTGATTTCGGCCAACGTTCGATTAGTTTGCGCCAGCGCTTTTTGTATGGGTGGCCCGCTTGCGTCGTTTCGATCGGAGTTCGACGGCTTGAATGCAAGCGCCGATTCCAGCAACAACTTGATCGACACCAGCATCTGACTAATGCCGTCGTGGAGCTCACGTGAGAGGCGGCCTCTTTCCGCCTCCTGTGATTCCACCACTTGGCGAGCCATGATTTTCAGTTGTGCGTCCGAGCTACGGTGGTCGGTCACGTTCAATGCAATGCCGCACGCGCCAATGAACCCCATGCCAAGTGCACCTATTAGCCCGATCAGGAAGAGGGTATGACGAATATTGGACGACGCCTGCCGCCCGGTTTGCAGGAGCGCCATGTTGACGTCGTCCAGGTAGATGCCGGTACCGACCATCCATCCCCACCGTTCGAAAGTCACGACATAACCCAGCTTGGGTTCGAGCTTATGAGTCGATGGGCGCTCCCACAAATATTCCACGAAACCGCCGCCGTTCCTCGCCTGTTTCAATAGGGACTGGATAGTAAGCGCGCCGTTAGGATCGTGCATGGACCATAGATTGGTCCCGACGAGCCCTGACAACCTGGGGTGCATCAGCAGATTGCCTTGCAGGTCATAGACGAAGAAATAGCCGTCGTTACCGAACTCCAGTTTGGACAATACCGCCAGTACCTGAGCGCGCGTGTCAGGATCGTCACGGCCGGAGTTGTACAACGGCGCGACCGCGCTTTCGGCTAGCGCGACGTAATTCTTGAGTTCGACTTCCTTGCTGCTGCGGTAAGCGGCCGCAATGGCGCTCTGCTCCGAACTCGACAAGGCGCTTGCTTGCAAGGACACCGCGATGGCGATCGTAGCCATTGCTCCGATGAACGGCAGAAGAGCGAGCAGCAACCACTTACGTCTCATGCCGTGCAAAGAGAGTCGCATCCAAAAGATTCCGCGTAGAAGTTAGACTGCCGGGCGAACGGTGCCGCCCAATACGGATTGTGCCATCGAGACAGCCAGGCGTTCTCAAGCGACTCTGGGTCTGCGTAGTAATACGTAGGGTGATTCCGCGCTTGACGATTGAACGATACGCTCTGCGCAAGCCTTGCCTGTCCCCGTTCGATCACGCCGCGCCCCTCTACGTATTACTACGGAAGGCGGCTCAGGAAATTCCACCAATACTCCGGCTCCAGTTCCAAAAGAAACTGAATCCAGGAGATTGATGTGAGCTCAGAAAGCATTCCCAGCGGAAAACGCACAGCGGGCACGCTGTTGCTGCTGATTCCCTACGTGGCCTTATTGTGGCTGCCCTTTTATAACGAAGCACACCCCTCATTGATGGGTTTCCCGTTTTTCTATTGGTACCAGTTGTTGTGGGTGCCGTTGACGTCGTTGATTTTATACGTGGTTTACAGGTGGGTCCGATAATGCCGACGACATTCAACTGGACCTCCGGTCTCGTATTCATTGGATTTTTTGCGCTGGTCACGGTGCTCGGATTTTTCGCGGCGCGCTGGAAGGCGGGCGACCTCACCCAATTGCACGAATGGGGTCTGGGCGGGCGGCAGTTCGGCCCCGTCATTTCGTGGTTCCTGGTGGGCGGCGATTTCTATACCGCCTATACAGTGATCGCCGTGCCCGCGCTGGTCTATGCGGTTGGCGCTTATGGATTTTTCGCGCTGCCTTACACCATCATCGTCTATCCGTTCGTCTTTGCAGTGATGCCAAAGTTGTGGTCGGCCTGTCAGAAGAACAATCACATCACAGCGGCTGACTTCGTGCAGGGCATCTACGGCGGCCGCTGGTTTGCAGCGGCCATCGCCCTGACGGGGATCATTGCAACCATGCCTTATATCGCGCTGCAACTCGTCGGCATGCAGGTGGTGATCAAGAGCCTGGGGGTGACCGGCGAGTTGCCGCTGGTCGTCGCTTTCGTGATTCTCGCCGTGTACACCTATGCGAGCGGCTTGCGCGCGCCGGCCATGATCGCCTTTGTCAAAGACATCATGATCTATATCGTGGTGATCGCGGCAATCTGGCTCATTCCCAGCAAGCTCGGCGGCTATGCGTCGGTATTCGACGCGGCAGATCACTTCTTCACCGCGAAAGGCGGTTCGACGGGCATCACGCTCAAGGCTAGCCAGTTCACGGCCTATGCGTCGCTGGCATTCGGGTCGGCGATGGCGGCCTTTATGTATCCGCATACGCTGACGGGCGTGCTAAGTTCGAAAAGCGCGAAGACGATCAAGCAAAATGCGATCGCCCTGCCCGCTTACACGCTGCTGCTGGGCCTGATTGCACTCCTCGGCTACATGGCGATTGCGGCAGGCGTGAAAGTGACGTCGGCGACCGATGTGGTGCCCGCGCTGTTCCTCAAATTGTTCCCGTCGTGGTTTGTCGGCTTCGCAGCCGCTGCGATTGCGATCAGCGCGCTGGTGCCCGCCGCCATCATGTCGATTGGTTCGGCCAATCTGTTCACGCGCAATTTGTGGAAGCCGCTGATCCAACCCAATATCACGCCGTCGCAGGAAGCGACCAATGCGAAAGTGGTATCGCTGGCCGTGAAGTTGGGCGCGCTGGTATTCATCATTTTCCTGCCAACGCAGTTCGCAATCGATCTGCAATTGCTTGGCGGCGTCTGGATCTTGCAGACGTTTCCCGCCGTCGTGTTTTCACTCTATACGCGCTGCCTCAAGCTGCCTGCGCTGTTTATCGGGTGGCTGGCGGGTATTGGACTTGGGACCACGCTGGCGTTCATGCAAGGCATCAAGCCCATTTACGCGGTTCATCTGGGTAACGCAACGTATCCGGTTTATATCGGCGTGCTCGCGCTGGGAGTCAATATTGTCTTGACCCTCGTACTGTCGGCTGTGTTACCCGCGAGGAGCACATCTATAAGCCGGTCTCCGATCTAGAACAGGGTATCGACTACGGTGTGGTCATAATCGACCATCGGGACTCTGAATCCGACCACTGGCGTTTGCGGAAACCAATGTGTTACCGCAAACGCCACCCCTGCCCCTGCTGCGCACGAAACATCTCAAAGCCATTGGCTTTCTCAAGCGTGATACGCCGGTCGATCACATCGCTCGATATCGTGTTGAAATCGAACAAGCCATAGTGATGCGCGATCATCGCGCGGGCGCCACCGTTGCGCGCCAAGGTCACCGCTTCGTCAAGCGTGAAGTTGCCCGGAACGCCATTGCCGCTGCGCTGGGCATCGCGTCCATTGACCGGCAACAACGCAACGTGCGGGGCATGCACCGCGACTGCTTCCTCAAGGCCCGGATACGGAATGCAATCGCCTGAGTGATACAAACGGACGCCCCCGGCATCGATGACATAACCGAGCCACGGATAATTACCGTTCGCGTCCCGGTCCAGCGTCTCGTGCGCGGATGCTATAGGCGAGACGAAACAACCGTCCAGAATCTCCGTGCGCTCGCCCGCATTCACCGCAATCAGGCGATCGATGCCGGCTTCGCATCGTTTGACAGCTTCATCGACCACGGCCGCGGGCACGACGAAGCGGGCCTTTGGAAATCTTATCGCTAGCGGCTGCAACGTCCCCGGGTCCATGTGATCCGTGTGCCGGTGCGTGCACAGCACGACATCCAGCCTGTCCAGTTCATCGGGCAGGATGGGCGCAGCCATCATCCTCGCATGCGGAAATTTCGTGCCTTGGTATTTCTGCGCCAGCGAATTGGACAGGTAGGGATCGATCAACATCCTGAACCGGTTGAACTCGATCACAAAACCCGCTTGACCTAACCAGTACAGCGTCACTTCACCAGATCGAGGGCTGGAGCGTGGATCGAGAAGCCGGTCGCGCAATGACGTATGGAACGTTTCAGCGCGAAGGCTTGGCGACGTCGACGCATCACCAACAGACATAACCGCCGTCGGCCAGGACGATCGATCCGGTCATCAGGCTTGCAGCATCGCTGGCGAGAAACAGAATGACCGCTGCCACTTCATCAACGCGTCCCATCCGGTTCATCGGCGTACCGCCAACCCAGTGCTGCAATTTCTCCTTGTCCTGGTAGACATAGGTGTTCATCTCAGTGTCGATATACGTCGGCGCGACGGCATTCACGCGCACACCCCGCGCGCCCCACTCCGCTGCCAGTGACTTCGTCAGATGATGAACCGCCGCCTTCGACGCGTTGTAGTTCACCTGCTCCTGCGGCCGGTTGACGATAAACCCCGACATGGAACCCACGTTCACGATGCTCCCCGCACCGCGCTCGAGCATGCCTTTGCCGAACGCGCGGCAAGCCCAGAACACGCCATTGAGGTTGACGTCGATGACCTTGTTCCAGATCTCGTCGGTCATGGTTTCAGCCGGATGATTCGAGATCGCGATACCCGCGTTGTTGACCAGCACGTCCACGCGGCCGTGGCGCGCGACAACGGCGTCGTTGACGCGCTGGGCAGCGCCGGGGTCGGTGACATCGAAGCGCTCGGTTTCCACACGCAAGCCTTTCGATGCCAGCGTTTCGGCTGCCTTGGCAAGCAAGTCAGCGTTCATGTCCGTCAGGACAACCAGCGCGCCGGCTTCGGCCAGCGCCTCGACGGTGGCGAGACCAATGCCTCGCGCCGCGCCGGTGACAACGGCGATCTTGCCGGTCAGCTTGAACTTGTCGAGATACATGCAGGGATCCTTAAATGGGTTGAGCGGGCGCCGGCTTGCCGGCTTGCGCCGCGATCCGGCTGATCTCGTCGAACGCGGGGCCGCGCACCGGAATGTCGACATGAAAGACTTCGGCGATCACGCGGGTCCAGCCATAGATGAAGTAGGTCCAGCCGTCCTCAATCTGAAGCGCGCGCGTGGTTTCCTGAGCCCGTGCCTGATCAAGGAAAACCAGGTTGCCGCGATAGTTGAGATCCCAGACGACCGCGCGTTCCGGAAACACGGCCGCGTCGCTCAACGGCGAACCCGGCGCATCCTTACCGAGTCCGGTGGCGTTGATCACCAACGCACCCGGCGACAAACGCTGCAAGACGGCGTCGTTATCTTCGGCCTTCGGCGCAACGACATACTCGCATGGAACATCGAATTTCAGCTCGCGATGAATACGTTCGATTTCCTCCAGCCTGCCAGCCGATCGATTCGACACAATGACCTTCGACGGCCGGTTCGCGCCACGCTCCTTTTGCATCAGATGCCAGGTCAGCGCGATGGTCGACCCGCCCGCGCCCATCGAAAAAACTTCCGCGCCGGTGGTGGCGAAGTGATCCTTGTGGAGGAAACCATCGAGTGCAAAACCCGACGTGATCGGATCCTTCGCATGACAGATGAATTTTCCATCCTGCTTGGAGAGGCAACTCGTTTCGCCCATGATCCGCGCGGTCGGATCGATGACATCGAAAATGGCCTGACAGGCCGCGTACAAATCGATCTTGTGCGTGGTGACCAATGCGCCGAGCGACAGCGGATCATGCTTGAGGAATTGGACCGCCTCCCGGTACGCTTCGGGCGAAGCGTGCGGCTGGAAATCGATGCCCTTCATTGCCACGTCGCCCAGGCCGAGATGTTTCGCCCATTCGGGGAACACGCGCATGATCGAACTCTGTGCGGTCGTCACGCCGATGAAATAGAACGTGGGCCGCACGGCGGATTGATAGGCGCTCATCTCGACACTCCTTCTCGGGCCATGACGCCACGCGCCAGCAGAGCGTCGACTTCCTGCTCCGTGCGCGGCTTGTAATGCGGGTTAGGTACGCTGCGCCATGCGCCCGCACCGTCATCGACTATACGCAACTTCATGCCGTTCGACTGCTCGATGATCGCGTAGTCCTGACCCGAATCCGCCGGATAACAGAACAGCATCACGAAGTCCTCCTGCCCAAGATTCACTGACCGGTGAATCCACCGCGGCGGCACATAACACGCCGTGTTCGCCCTGACCTCGACCACACGCGTATCGCCTGTGGGCGACTCCATCACCATCACACCGAAACCCTTGAGCCCGAAGTACAACTCGGGCCGGTCGATTGCCGCATGAATGTGGCCCCGCGTCATGAAGAACTCATCGCCGACCTTGCCGGGACTCATGCGGGTCACGCCGGTGATCAGGTCGCCCGGGTTGCTGTTGGGCCGGTGGTCGGTGACCTCATACACCACCTCATCGCCGCGAGCGGCTGCGAGCGCGTCGAACGCGGCGGGATCGGCATACAGCCCGTCCAGGTCGCGCAGGAACTTCTGATAACGCGAGCCGGTGCCGGTCATCAAGCCGGTCTGCAAGTCGACATCGAAGGAACGCGGTTCAGGCCATTGCATCGGGTCCATCTCCTTGAAAGTGCGAGTCGCTTCGCCTTGATGAACCTCGGTGAGTGTTATCGCAGGCTAAACGTTAGTTTTAATAATGATATATTTAACACAATTTCAAAACATGGGGGTTATCCCCGAAGCTTTAGCTCTTTATTTCTAGATAATGATAGCTATACTATCGTTCATGATGTGCAGACACAACGTTATTCCTGCTAACGTTGTGTCATACGCAAAGTCGTACGCAAGGCAAGACGGCCTTCAAGAGCGCTGCGCGCCAACCCCGCTGGAGAGATTTGATGCACGAACAACCGTCCCCTGAGCGCAGCCCTTCGCAGTGCGCCGTGAACGCGCTGCGCGAGGCACTCGGAGCCGATGTGGTCAGCCTGCCGCACGAGTTCACCGGAAGGAAGAATTCGGACTCGAGCCGCATGCCGTGCGAGGAGCCGCTGGCGCTGATCCGGCCGCGCAATACGGAACACGTTGCCACTGCGCTGCGGATCTGCCATGAGCACCGGCAACCGGTGGTCACGCAAGGTGGCTTGACGGGGCTCGCAGGGGGCGCGACTTTCCTCGGCGCAGAAGTGGCGTTGAGCCTGGAACTGATGAACGGCATTGAAAGTATCGACTCCGTCAGCGCGTCCATGACCGTGCTGTCCGGCACGCCGTTGCAAATCGTCCAGGAAGCCGCCGACGCTGCGGGCTTCATGTTTCCGCTGGATCTCGGCGCACGCGGAAGCTGCACGATCGGTGGCAATCTCGCGACCAACGCGGGGGGAAACCGCGTAATCAAGTACGGGATGATGCGCGACCAGGTGCTCGATATCGAAGCCGTGCTGGCAGATGGCAGCATCGTCGGCGGCTTGCGCAAGATGATCAAGAACAACACGGGGTACGACCTGCGCAACCTGTTGATCGGCAGCGAAGGAACGCTGGCCGTCATCACGCGCGCCGTGCTGCGCTTGCGGCCCAAACCCCGCGCGGTATCCACGGCATGGTGCGGCCTGCCGAACTACGACGCCGTGACCACATTGTTGCGACGCGCCCAGGAAAGCCTGCCCGCGGGGGTGTCCGCATTCGAAGTCATGTGGCCCGGTTATTACGATTTCGTGCTGTCGCGCTTGCCCGAACTACGCGCGCCGCTTGAAGGAAAACATGCGTTCTACGTGCTGCTGGAAAGCAGCGGCGCCGATCCCGCACGTCAGGCCGACGCCTTCGAAGACTTCCTCTCCGGCATGCTCGAAGAAGGACTGATCAGCGATGCCGCGCTCGCCTCGTCGGAGTCGGATGCCGCCGCGTTCTGGGCCATTCGCGACGCGCCCGGTGAATATCAACGGCTGATTCCCGGCCGCGTCTCCTTCGACGTCAGCTTCTCGATCGCCGACGTAGGCGTTGCCGCTCACCGATGCGAACAGCAGCTTCGCGAACACTGGCCCAACGCGACCATCCTGATCTACGGACATCTCGGCGACGGCAATCTGCATATCGTCGTTCAGGAACCCGATTGGCCGCAGGACACGGCGCCCAAGGTCCAGGCGGTGGTGTACGGCGTGACCGGAGAGATGGGTGGCTCTGTATCGGCGGAACACGGCATTGGCACGAAGAAGCTGAAGGTGCTCGCGTTGTCGCGTACCCCCGCCGAACTTGCCGCCATGCGTGCCATCAAGGCCGCGCTCGATCCGCTAAACATTCTCAATCCCGGAAAGTTGTTGCCGCACTGATTCAACAGTTTTTATGTTTTTTAAAACCGCCAAACCCTAACAAAAGGAGGAGACATGACGCGGTTCGTGAAGCAGGTGATGTGTGGTGTAGCGCTGGCAGTGGCAAGCGTAGTTGCAACGGCCCCGGCGTTTGCTGCCGACAAGATGAAAGTCGGCATTTCCATGAAGGTGCTCAACGCGCCTTACTTCTCGGCTGCCATGGAGTCAGCCAAAGCGCGTGCTACGGAAAACGGTGCCGACGTCATTACGGCCGACGCCCAGGGCAAGATGGGCAAGCAGATCTCGGACGTGGAAGACATGTTGACCCGTGGCATCAAGGTGCTGATCATCGACCCGGCCGATCCCAAAGGTCTCGTCAATGCGGTGAACACAGCCACTGCCGCCGGCGTGAAAGTGGTCGTGATCGACAGTACGCTCGACCCCAAGGCTAACTACCTGACGCTCGTGCAATCGTCGAATCGCGAGAACGGTGCGCTGGTCGGCTCATGGGTCGTCGACACCATGGGCGACAAGCCGCTGAAGATCGCGCTGATCTCCGGCGAGAAAGGCAATCCGGTCGGCAAGGAACGTCGTGACGGCGTGATGGAAGGGATCATCGAAGCGCAACTCGCCAAGACCGGCAAGGTCAACATGCAGATCGTCGGTCAGGGCTGGGGCAACTGGTCGGATGAAGGCGGGTTGAAGGCCATGGAAGATTTGCTGGTCGCCAACAAGGACATCAACATGGTGCTCGGCGAAAACGACAGCATGGTCCTCGGCGCACGCCGCGCAATCGAAAGTGCGAACCGTCAGGGCATCACGCTGGTGGCGGCCGCCGACGGTCAGAAGGAAGCGCTCAATCTGATCCGCCAAGGCAAGTACGGCGCGACCGCACTGAACGACCCGGCACTCGTCGCGCGCACGGCGGTGGACATTGGCATGAAGGCGGCGAAGGGCGAGGCGAGCAACGTGCCGAAGATTTCGTACACACCGTCCGCCGTGATCGACAAGGACAACGTCGACAAGTTCTACAACCCGAAAGCGATCTTCTAAAGACGCACGGGTTCATGCGACGCGCGCCGGCCGAGCCGGTGCGCGTGCATCCCGGAGACACCTTCATGATTCCATTCATCGCCCTGACCGGCGTCGACAAGCGCTTCGGCGGCATTCACGCCATAGAAGGCGTCGACTTCGATGTCCTTAGCGGCGAAGTCCATGCGCTCGTCGGCGAGAACGGCGCGGGTAAATCGACGCTGATGCGCATGATCGGCGGCGGCCATCAACCCGATGCCGGTTCGATCAAGGTCGAAGGACGCCCAATATCCTTTCGCAATCCGCATGCGGCCATGGAAGAAGGCATTGCGGTGATTCATCAGGAAACGGCATTGGCGCCGGATTTGTCGGTGGCTGAAAACGTATTCCTCAGCGCGTTGCCGACCGTGATCGAGTGGCGTTCGCTGCGCAAGAATGCGCATGCATTGATTGCGAGTCTCGGCTTCGATATCGACCCCTCCGCGCTGGTCTCGAGCCTATCCACCGCGCAATGCCAGGTGATCGAGATTGCCAAGGCGCTGAGCCGCAAAGTGAAGCTGCTGGTGCTCGACGAGCCGACCGCTGCGCTCGCGCCATCCGATGCCAACAAGCTGCTCGAGATCGTGCGCGGCTTGCGCTCGCGCGGCGTGGGCATTGTATATATCTCTCATCGGCTGGAAGAAGTGTTTGCCATAGCGGACCGCATCACGGTGCTCAAGGACGGCAAGCGCGTCGACACCGTCAAGCCTGCTGATCTCGGCATGGATGAACTTATTCGCAAGATGGTCGGCCGCCCGCTCTCAGTGCTGTTCCCGCAACGTCACGCAAGCCTGGGCGACGAAGTGCTGAAGGTCACGGACCTGGCACGCGGCCATGCCGTGCGCAATGTGTCGTTCACGCTGCGTGCAGGTGAGGTGGTGGGACTGGGCGGCCTGATCGGTTCTGGACGCACCGAAGTTGCCCGGCTGATCTTCGGTGCGGACATGCGTGACTCCGGCACCATCGAACTGAAGCAAAAGCTGCTGGCTGTCCGCTCGCCAATGGCAGCCGTCAAGGCCGGCATCGGCTTCGTCCCTGAAGACCGCAAAGGCCAGGGCGCGGTGCTATCGATGCCGATCCGCGTCAACGCCACGCTCGCTGCGCTTAAATCCGTCAGCCTCCCCGGCGGTTTCCTCGCCTTCGGCCGCGAGCGCGCATTCGTTCAAAAGTTGATGGAACAACTGCGCATCAAGGCCCGTTCGATGGACGCCGACGTCTCCACGCTATCAGGCGGCAACCAGCAAAAAGTCGTGCTCGCCAAATGGTTTCATGCGGACGGCGACCTGATCATCCTCGACGAACCTACGCGCGGTGTCGACGTGGGCGCCAAGGTGGAAATCTATACGCTGATCAACCAGCTCGCGGAACGGGGCAAGGCGGTGCTCGTGATCTCGTCGGAGCACCAGGAGTTGATGGGCTTGTGCGACCGCATTCTCGTGATGGGCGAAGGCGAGATTCGCGGCGAACTCCAGCCCGCCGATTACAGCGAAGAGCAGATCCTCTCGCTCTCCTTGCGTCGCGCACCGGACGAAGCGCCCGCAGCGCTTACCCACTAAACCAGATCCGGAGACTCGCATCATGAATCCCAGCGCTGCCACTCAGAAGACCCAGAAGACCCAGAAGACTCAGAAGACGCATCAGGCGCAATCGGGCCACGCAAGACATTGGTGGTCGGTCGCGCGCCGCTTCAACACGGTTGCCATCCTGATCGTGCTCGTGATCGCCGCGTCATTCGTGTCGAGCGATTTCTTCTCGGTGGCGAACCTGTCCAACATTTCGCGTCAGGTCGCGGGCGTCGGCATCATGTCCGTGGGCATGCTGCTGGTCGTGCTGACCGGTGGTATCGACTTGTCGGTCGGCTCCATCGCGGCGCTGGGCAGCGTGGTCTCGGCCATGCTCATCCCCCAGTACGGCCTGAGTGCCGCGCTGCTCGTCACGCTGCTGGTGGGTGGTCTATGCGGCTTTGTATCGGGCGCGTTGATCGCGTGGTTCCGCCTCACGCCGTTTGTCGTCACGCTCGCGATGATGACCGTTGCGCGCGGTGTCGCCATGATTGTCTCCAACGGTTCGCCGATCCTCGTCGATGATCCAGGTCAGGCGCTGCTCGACTTCGGCCGTCATTCATATTTCGGCATACCCGGCCCGACCCTCGTGATGCTGATCGTATTCGTGATTGGCGGGATTGCGCTGAACCGGCTTCGTGCAGGCCGCGTGGTCCGCGCGATCGGATCGAACGAGGAAGCCGTGCGGCTGTCGGGCGTACCGGTCGCGCGCCATGTACTCGGCACCTATGTCAGTTCGGGACTGCTCGCGGCGCTTGCCGGCATCATTTCGACATCGCGCGCCGGGGTCGGTGCACCGACGGTCGGCGTGGGCGACGAGTTGACCGTGATCGCCGCGGTCGTGATCGGCGGCGCGAGTCTGGCGGGCGGTAAAGGCGGTGCCTTGAATACGCTGACGGGCGTGCTGATTTTGGGGGTGATCGGCAACATCATGAACCTCGCCAGCGTGCCGGGTTACCATCAGCAAGTGGTGATGGGCGTGATCATCGTCGCGGCGGTCCTGTCGCAACGCGGCGCGCGTTTTTGGCGCCGCTAGTTAATCCGACGCATGAGTCCGACGCATGAGTCCGATCCGTGAGTCCGATCCGTGAGTCCGATCCGTGAGTCCGATACACTTGGCGGCCTGGCCCTACGCCTGAACGAAGGAACACCAAGTGCCCGATTACAACATCCTCGAACTGATCGACCGCGCGCGTCCCGGCCTTCGCCGCGGCAGCCGGCAAGTGGCCGAGTACATCCTTGCAAACCTGGGTTCGATCTCCGACATCAACCTCGCCGAGCTTGCCCGCAACGCTCAGGTCAGCGAGCCCACCGTGCTGCGCTTTTGCGCGACGCTCGGCTGCAGCGGCTTCAAGGACTTCAAGATCCGCATGGTGCAGAGCCTGGCGCTCGGCGCCCCTGCCACGCACTCGGTACTCGCCAAGGGCGATGACCCGGAAACCATTGCCACCAAGATCTTCGACTACACCATCACGAGCCTCGACTGGGCGCGCAAGAAGCTGGATTTCGCGGCTATCGGGCGGGCGGTGGATTTGCTGGCGAAAGCGCGGCGGATCGAGTTCTTCGGCTTTGGCGCATCCGGCATTGTCGCGCTGGACGCGCAGCAGAAGTTTCCGCTTTTCGGCGTGCCGTGCGTCGCGCATCAGGATTCGCACCAGCAGTTCATTGCGGCTTCCATGCTCAAGCCCGGTGACGCGGTTGTGGCCATCTCGAACACCGGCTCTACCCGTTCGCTGATCGAGGTCGCGCGGACCGCCCGCGAACGCGGCGCAAGCGTCATCGTGATCACGGGATCGAATAGCCCACTGGCCAGTTTCTCGGACGTCGCGGTGATTGCGGAGACGCTGGAAAATACCGATGTCTATACGCCGACCACGTCCCGGCTCGCTGCACTTGTCATTATCGATATTCTCTCGACCAGCGTCGCGCTACGCAAAGGCGACGCTCATATGCTCGCCGTGCTGGACATGAAAAAGCGCCTGGCCGACATGCGCTCGACCGGCGTCATCTGATCGCGGCTACCCCACGTTGCTTGCATAAAATGACAGATGCCTCCTTGGCCTTTGCATGAGGCGCTCGCCCCGCGCCTCAGGTCTGCATAGAGATCTGATTAGGGCAGACAAGCCTGAATTTCCCCGAAATTGCGAGCCTTTCAATAACGTGTTGTTCAAATAATACGCATGCGGATCAAATGTTCCGGATGGGCTCGAAGGTAAATATCATTTCACAAAATTGAAATCGGGCCAGATTAAGGTTCGTCGAGCCGGACGCTCAGTACCCTTCGAAAACCTTACACCTCGATGGATACAGGGCGATACGCCTGCTTGTGATCGGGTCGGTCTTAAGTCTGACGGCTTGGAATGCTAATTATTTCGGCTATATGAATTTTTGGCACATTGCTTTAGAAAGCAACGGAATAACCAAACAATCAAACATCAGTGGGACTTTTCGACCCTATCAAATAGGATGACTCCTCTTTTCCCAACTGAAGCACAACAAAATGAAAATCCAAAAGACCACGGCTGCCATCCTTGCTATCGGAGCATTGTCCGGCGCCGCACACGCACAAAGCAGCGTGACCCTGTACGGCATTGCCGACGGTGGCATTCTCTTTAACAACAACGTCAAGGGCAGCAAGCTCTACAGTCTGTCGAGCGCCAACTCGTCGCGCTGGGGTTTGCAAGGTGCTGAAGACCTGGGCGGCGGCCTTAAGGCGATCTTCACAATTGAAAACGGCTATACCCTCGGCACCGGCGCATTGAGCCAGGGCGGCCTGGAGTTCGGCCGCAAGGCCTTCGTCGGCCTGACGAGCAGTACTTACGGTACGGTGACGCTGGGCCGCCAGTATTCGGCGAGCAATGACGCCACCTCCTCCTTCGCGTCCGGCGCCGACTGGGCCGCATCCGGCCTCGGCTACGGCACGCGCGCAGGCGACGTCGATAACGTGGATACGTCGAACCGCATCCAGAACGCCATCAAGTACACGAGCCCCAACTACCGTGGCTTGACGGTCGGCGTCCTGTACAGCCTGGGCGGCCAGGCCGGCCAATTCTCGAGGAACGAAGTCACCGACGCAGCCGTGTCGTACGTCAACGGCCCGATCAAGGTTGGCGCAAGCTACAACTTCACCAAGGACCCGTACTACGCAACGTTCGGCAACCAGGGCAACTCGTCGTCGCCGACGTCGGCCGCAGGCGGAAACAACAACATGGCGAGCCGTATTTACGGCGGCTACGCGTCGGCGGGCTCGCAGCAGATCATCACGGCCGGCGGTTCGTACGTGCTGGGATCGGCAACAATCGCCCTGCTGTACTCGAACACGCAGTTCCAGAACCTCGGTCAGGTCAATGCAGTCGGCAGCTACGGCACCAAGTACAACGGCGGCACCGCTACGTTCAATTCGGGCGAACTGAACGTGAAGTACGCGTTGACCCCGGCGCTTACGGTGGCCGGCGCCTACATCTACACGCATAACAGCGGCGCAGATGGCGTGGGCAGCGCCAAGTACAACCAGTTCAACCTGGGCACCATCTACTCGCTGTCCAAGCGTACATCGCTCTACGCAACCGGCTTCTTCGAAACGGCTTCCGGCGTGGATTCGACGGGCAAACAAGCTGTTGCAGACTTCAGCGGATCGTCCTACTCGTCTAACAACCACCAGTTGGCCGCGATTGTTGGCATCACGCACAAGTTCTAAAAAAGTGGTGTGACGCTTCGGAGGGTACTCCTAAGCGTTTACTGAAATATCTGGCCTTTTCTCTCCGGGTTTTGCCGGAGAGAAAAGGCTTTTTTCTTCATACTCCGGTCGCGTACCCTCCGTCCACAGGCAAGGTCACGCCCGTGATGAACGCCGACGCCGGCGATGCCAGGAACAACGTCGCACCAACCAGATCGTCCACTTCGCCCCAACGCTTGAGCGCGCTGCGAGCCGCGATCTTCTCCGCGCTGGCCGGCACTTCCCATAGGGCCCGTGTCATGTCGGTGCGGTGGTAGCCCGGCGCAATCGCGTTCACACGCACGCCTGCCGGGCCGAACGCGTGAGCCAGCGAGCGCGTCAACCCGAGAATGCCACTCTTGCTTGCACAATAAGCCGGCACATCCACGTCGGCGATATAACTCAGCATCGACGCCACGTTGACGATCGATCCACGCGCGTGTTCAAGTTTGTCACGAGCGGCCATCGCGAGGCGCATGGCAGCCGTCAGATTCACGTCGATCACTTCGCGAAAGACATCGTCACGATATTCATCGACCGGACGCGCCACGCCGGCCGCATTCACGAGCACATCGAGCACGCTCAGCTTGGCGACAAAACGCTTGATGGCGTCGTTATCGCGGACATCCAGTTGCGCGAAGCGAATGCCTTCGAGCGCGGCGTCCGCACGCAAACCTTCGAGCTTGCTCGCCGAGCTGCCGGTTGCGATCACCTGCGCGCCCAACGCTGCAAAACCCTGCGCGATCGCGAGTCCAATGCCGCTCGTTGCGCCCGATACGAGGACCGTCTTGCCGTCGAAGAGGCCGGGACGGAACGCGGCTGTTTCCGCGCCTTTGAGTTCGCCTGTCATGTTGTCTCGCTTTTAAACTTGGTGATCGAATTCCGCCCCGTACCGGTCCATCGCCTTCAACGCGGCAACGACCAAGGGTGCATCCACGGGATACGGTTCGTTGTGGATGATCTCACCCGCCCGGCATGCGCGCTTCGCCACGGTCTCGCGCGCCGCTTCATCGCTCACGTACGCGAGGCGTGAGTTGAACGCCGAGTGCTTCGGCGAGTTCGTGTTCGGAGCGCACAAAACGAGCGCCCTCGGGAAAGGTGCCTGCAGCGCTTTCACGCTCGGGCCATGCGAGCACCCGCATGCCGGCAGCGATAGCCGCGCGCGCACCGGTCGGGCTGTCTTCCACCACGATCGTTTCCTCAGGCGTCACGCGCAGCAGCCACGCAGCGCGCTGATACGGCTCGGGGTCGGGCTTGCCTGCGCGCACGTCGTTGACGCTGATCGAGATCAGTTGCGGGTCCTGCAAGTCGAGCGCGCGAAGCCCTGCTTCAAGCAACATGCGCGATGAATTCGACACAATTGCCTGCCGTGTTCCCGCTGCGCGCACCGCGTGATAGACGCTGAGCGCACCGGATCGTGCCTGCATCTTCGGAGCTTCGGACAAATAGTGCCGCGCCCTTGCCATCGACCATTGGCCGTAGTCGAAATCGATACCAAATCGCTCGCAGCAGTACGCATGTACTTCGCGGCCGGTCTTGCCGAATATCGATGCATGCAGGTCGTCGCCCGCCTCTATTCCATGATGGGTCAACACGGCGACCAGCGTGCTCAGATGCAGCGCTTCGCTGTCGGCGAGCGTGCCGTCCATGTCCCACAGGACGGCTTTGATTGCTTGCGTCATGCATGAGCCTCGGCGAGACGATCCAGGTCGTCGTAGAACTGTTGCGAGCTCACATAGAGCCGCTCGAAGATCGGCATCATCCGATCGTAAGTGTCGCTTGCACGCGGGTCCGGCAAGACCTCGCGTTCAAACTGGACGAAGGCCGCGACTGCATCGCCCAGACGCGCGAACTGGCCGTGTGCGGTCGCGGCAAGAATCGCGCAACCGATCACGCCACATTCGAGTTGAGCCGGCACGAGGATAGGCGTGCGATACATGCTTGCCTTGATCTCAAGCCACAGGGCAGCCTTGGCGCCGCCGCTTGCCGCGACCAGCCGCTCCATGTGCACGCCCGCCGATTCGATCACGCCAATGTGCCGTCGCACGCCAAACGCGACCCCTTCCAATACCGCTCGATGCAGATGCGCCGCTCCATGCTTGGCTGCGATACCGAAGAACTGGGCGCGCGAATTCGAATGTTCGCCAAGCCTTTCACCTGTCAGATAAGGCAGGAAGAACAAGCCCTCGGAACCGACGGGAGCATCGGCGGCTTTCCGCGCAACGGCCTCGTAGCTCAGGGTGTTTTCGTGGAATGCACGACGCGCCCAGCGCACTGCGTCGCCGCCCGAATCGAGCAGCATGAAGCGTCCCCAGAGCCCTTGCGCCGAGACCATGTTCGAGACTTCCGGGTGCAGCATGGGAGTATCCGCGATCACCGTGATGATCGACGACGTGCCAGTGATATCCGAGCCGAGACCGGGCCCGTGCACGCCTGAGCCGAGCATCGAAAGCGCAAAGTCCGCACCCCCCACGAGCACCGGTGTACCTTCGCGCAGGCCAGTTGCCCAAGCGGCTTCCGAGGTGACCATTCCCAGTATGTCTTGAGGCGAGCGGATGGGCGCAAGCTTGCTGCCGTCCAGACCGAGTGTGTCGAGCATGGTCTGGGACCAGGAGCGTGTCTCCGGGTCCATCAGGAAGCTCGTGGAGGCATCGCTCCAGTCCCAGGCACGCTCGCCTGTCAACCGGAAGTTGATGTAGTCCTTCGGCATGAACACCGTTGCCGCGCGTTCGTATGCATCAGGCTCATTCTGCTTGAGCCACTGCAGTTTGAAGCCGGGCCATGCGGGTGTTGCCGGGTTGGCCGTCAACGGCAGATACGACGCAGCAGTCTGGCTCGCGCGAAAAGCGGCCACTTGAGCAAGCGTGCGTTTGTCGTTCCACAGCGGCGCGGTTTCGCGGGTCAGATGACCGTCGGCGTCGATCAGCACGGTCCCATGCATCTGACCGCACGCGCAGATAGCAGCGATGTTGTCGGGGGCACGGGGCGTGCTGCCAAGGACCTCCTGGATTGCACCGGCTACGCCCTGCCACCAGTCGGTCGGGCGCTGTTCAGACCAGCCGTAGCGCGGCACGATCTGCTCGTGTTCGCGGGCAGCAATGCTCACGATGACGCCACGCGAATTGACCAGGGCGGCGCGAGCGCTGCCCGTGCCAACGTCGATGGCGAGGTAATACGTCTCCATTACCCGGATCCTCAGGTACTGCCTGAACGAGCAAGCAAAAACTCGCTGAGCCGGCCAGCGAGTTTTTGCATCTATGTTTTATTAACGTTATTTTGACTACGTTTTTTACTGCTGTCAAATGAACCATTCGTCGTCAAATAGCGGATCAAAGCCGTATTAACCCCTACGCAACGTCGATGTACGCGGACATTATCATTGTTTTTGCTAACTTTACAGAGCATCAGCCTTGGCGGCTTGAAACCTAGTGCCCCCCTGCTCCCGCAGCCGCTGCGCTGCCGTCCTTGCTCGGCTTCGTGATCCAGATAAGCGGGATGATCGCGATGAATATGACCGCGGAAAGCCAGAAGATATCGTTCAGTCCAAGCATGGCAGCTTGGGCGTTGAGCGACGATTCGAAGAATGCCATTGCTTGCGACGCGCTTCCTCCAAGCGTGTTCTGCAATGCATTGATACTCGCGACGAAGTTCGGATTATTGACACTCGTTTGTTCAGCCAATTGAGCATGATGAAGGATCGTCCGGTCGTTCCAGCCAGTACTGACGAGCGATGTGCCAACGGCGCCCGCGAAGACCCGCGTGAAATTCGACAGCCCTGCGGCAGCGGGTATCTTGTCTGCCGGCAAGCCGGACAAAATGATCGCCGTCAGCGGCACGAAAAACAGCGCGGTAGGAACGCCTTGCAGCAACGTAGGCATGACCAGGGTCCAGGTATCCACGCCTGTCGTGTAAAACGAACGCATGAAAAACACGCCGGCAAAACCGAGAAAAGCCAGCGTGGCAAGCACCCGTGCATCGCTCTTGGGCATGATCTTGGCCATCACCGGCGTAAGCAACACAGCAAAGATACCCAGCGGCGCGGTAGCGAGACCGGCATCGACGGACCGATAATTCAGGTACTGCTGCATCCATGTCGGCAAGATCACGAGGTTCGAGAAGAACAGCGCGTACGCGACTGAAATCGCGACGGTCCCCCCCAGGAAATTACGTCCCTTGAAGAGCCGGAGATTGATGATCGGATTTTTTTCCGTCAACTCCCACACCATGAAAAACACGAAGCTGATCAACGCAAAAATCCCCAACGCGACAATCACGGGCGAGGTGAACCAGTCGAGGTCCTTGCCTTTATCGAGCATGATCTGCAGCGAGCCGACCCATGCGATCAACGAGACCAGGCCCACTTTGTCGATGCGGATCCGCTTCACCGGCGTTTCGCGAGTCCGGTAAATTGCCCATGTCACGCCGGCTGCGAACAGGCCGACTGGAATGTTGATGTAGAAGATCCAGGACCACGAGTAGCTATCGGTGATCCAGCCACCCAGCGCCGGTCCGACGATGGGGCCTACCGTCGCGGTCATGGCCCACAATGCCAGCGCGTGCGAGCTCTTTTCCTTCGGATATGAACCAAGCAGGATGGCTTGCGAGAGCGGGATCAGCGGACCGGCGACCGCGCCTTGCAGGATCCGCGCGCCAAGCAGCACAGGAAGGCTGGGCGCCAGGCCGCACAACCATGAAGACATCACGAACAACAGGATCGCCCACACGAACAGCTTCACTTGCCCGACTCGTTGCGTGAGCCAGCCCGTCAGCGGGATCGAAATGGCGTTGGCCGCGGCGAACAAGGTAATGACCCACGTTCCTTCATCGACCGAGACGCCCAGGTTGCCTGAGATGGTCGGGATCGCGACATTCGCAATCGACGAATCGAGCACGTTCATGAACGTGGCAAGTGCAACGGCAAGCGTGGCAAGCGCCAGTTTCCCGCCAGTGAGTGGCGCGAGCGCGCCGGACTGAGACGACGTATTCATCACTGCTCCCAAAGATCCAATAAATCTGACTTATCAGATATTTTCCTAAAAAAATGCGCTGAGCCGCTTAGCCGCTTAGCCGCTTAGCCGCTCACCGGCGCCATGGAGTTGGGCTTGGTCGCGCTTCGCCGCAGTCCTGGGAGCGGCTATCGGTACTATCGGTACTATCGGTACTATCGGCATATTGTCGGCGATCACCTTGGCGATCTCCGCATCGGCTTGCGCGCCGTATTGCTCGAATACATCGGTCCGATAGGAGGTGTTGATTGCGGCGGCCAGTTGCGTACCGGATTCGTCGCGCGTTTGAACTTCGACATCCATCGACAAGCCAATGCGCAGCGGATGCTGCTGGAGCTCACGCGGGTCGAGCTGGATACGTGCCGGCAAGCGTTGCACGACCTTGATCCAGTTGCCCGTCGCGTTCTGCGCGGGCAGCACGGCAAACGCGCTGCCCGTGCCGGCGGAAAAGCCCACCACGCGGCCGTGATACTTGACGCTCGAACCATATACGTCGGCCGTCAACGTGACCGGCTGACCGATGCGCATGCGCCGCAGTTGCCCTTCCTTGAAGTTGGCGTCGACCCAGACACCGTCGAGCGGCACGATCGCCATTAGGGGTGTACCCGGAGCGACACGCTGCCCGACCTGGACCGAACGGCGCGCGACGTAACCCGTCACCGGCGCGGGCAAGGTGTTACGGGCATAGCTCAGGTAAGCATCGCGAACCTTGCTTGCAGCAGCCTGGACGTTAGGATGTTGTTCGACTGACGTGCGGTCGGTGAGCACGTGGTTCGCTTCAGCTTGCTGGCGCATGGCGTCGAGTGAGGCTTGTGCGCTTTTGACGGCATCGCGGGCATGCGACACGTCTTCCGCCGATACCGCCCCGGTGTTCTCCACGGCCAGGCGGCGTTGCAGGTCCGAGTTGGCGCGGGCGAGATCCGACTCGCGTTGCGCGATGCTCGCCGCATAAAAGTCGTTGTTGACGTAGAGGCTGCTTACTTCTCGCACAGTCTGGCCAAGCGTGGCTTCCGCATTACCGAGCGCAACTTTTGCGTCCGCTGAGTCCAGCGTCACGACCGGGTCACCGGCCTTGACGATCTGCGTATCGTCAGCGTTCACCGCGACAACCGTACCGCTGACTTGCGGCGTAAGTTGCACGAGATTGCCGCTGACGTAGGCGTCGTCGGTAGACTGGTAGAAGCGCGCATCGGTGTAGTAATACGCGCTGTAGGCTGCGGCCGAGATGACGACTGCTGCGCCGAGCAAGGAAAGCAGCAACTTGCGTTTGGTGCGTGGCGCGGCCTCCTGGGGTAAAGCACCCTTGGCTGCCTGGTGTGAATCCACCGCCGCGCGGTCGGACTGGATGGTATCGCTCATTGCAAATTCTCCTGACGGGTCCGTGGAATGCCGGCTCAGCGCGCGGCAACAGTTTGTGAAGACGAAGGTGTGCCAGTGTCGGAGCTGGTGTCGACATAACCGCCGCCGAGTGCCGCAGCGAGTGCGATCTGCTGGTCACGACGGTTCATTTTCAGATCGACGACGGCCTGGTCCGCCGACAACGCGTTCATGTCGGCGTTAAGCACGGTCAGTTGATTCGTGAGGCCGCCCTTGTACTGGAGAACCGCGAGTTCATCGGCGCGATGCGCGGCTTCCTGCGCGGTTTCTGCATCGACGAGTTGCGCGTCCGTCGACCGGACCTGCGCGAGTTGCGTCGCGACATCGCTTAGCGCGGTGACGAGCGTCTGGTTATAGGTCGCAACCGCATAGTCAAAATCGGCGTAGCGTCCTTTGAGTTGCGCGCGTAATGCGCCGGCATCGAAGATCGGCAAGTGGATCGCCGGACCGGCCGTTGCGGTTCTGCTCGCCGCCGTCAGCAAGCGGCCAAAGCCGAATGCGTCCAGGCCAATCGATGCGCTCAGATTGATGTCCGGATAGAACTCCGCCTTCGCTTCCTTCACATCATGCGTAAGGGCGTCCACACGCCAGCGTGCGGCGACCAGGTCGGGGCGGCGGCTGACGAGATCGGCCGGCAGGTTGTCCGGGAGCAGCACCTGGTCTGCGACGCCAAGCGTCGGGCGTTGGATCGTCAAGCCGCGATCCGGTCCTGCGCCAAGCAACGCGGCAATCTGATAGCGCGTCGTGAGAATCTGGCCGTCGAGCGCGGTCAAGGAAGCATGACTTGTCGCGACGTTTGCCTGCGCGGTCTTGCGCTCTACTTCCGTGTCCAGCCCGGTCGCAATCCGGCCCGCTGCAATACGTTCGATCTGATCGCGTTGCGCGACTTCTTTAGCAGCGATATCGCGCTGGTCGTAAAGCCGCGCAAGCTGGTTATAAGTGCGGGTAATCGACGTGGTCAGCGTCAGCTTCACGACTTCTGCATCCGCTTCGCTTGCCTGCGTTTGCGAGACCGCCGCCTTCAGCGCTTCACGATTCTTGCCCCACACGTCGAGGTCGTACGAAGCGGACGCGAGCAGCTTGTTTTCGGTCTGCCACGAACCCGCGTAAGGCGGCGGCACGAGCGCGGTGCCGGAATACTGCTGGCGAGTCATCGAATAATCCGCGCCGATCTTCGGCATGGTGTTGGCCTTCGCCGTTTCACCATAAGCATCGGCCGAAGCAACCCGGGCACGTGCCTGATCGAGGGATGGACTGTTCTTCAATGCTTCGTCAATCAGCGCTTTCAACTGCGCGTCACCGAATTGATTCGCCCAACCCGCAGCCGGCCAATGACCGTTCTCGGACGGGATGCTTTGCGTTGTCTCGTACGATTGCGGCTGGGCCATCTGCTGGTCGCTGTGAATGCCCGCATAGTTCGCGCACGCCGATAGCACTGCGGCAAACATCACCGATACGCCCACCGTCCATGCTCTCGAACTGATTGACTTCCGATTTAACTGTGATTTCATTTTCTGACCTGTCAGATAATTAGGTAAAAAAAACGGCTCACTCATTCTGCGAGAAATTTACGAAGCAGGCGGCGCAACTCTTCGAACTCGGTCTTGCTGAAATTCTTCAGGTGCGCGTTCAACACATCCGGTGCGACTTCCGGAATCTGGGCGGCGACCTCCTCACCCTTTTTCGTCAACGCCAGATTAACCACACGGCGATCTTCAAGACTGCGTGAGCGCTCCAGCAACTCCTTCGCTTCCAGCTTGTCGAGCATGCGCGTCATCAGACCGGTATCGATCCCCAGCAGCTTCGACAACTCGAACGGCGTTGCACCCAGACCGAGCGTGAGCGACATCAGGATACCCATCTGCTGGCTGGAGATATCCAGATCCTTCAATGCTGTATCCATCTCGACTGTCAGGATGTTGCGTGCCTTGTTGATCAAGAAACCGATGCTTTGAGTCGGACGAAAATTTTCCTTGCTGTAATGATTCATCGCTGCCTCCGGTGATGACCAGCATATTATTTGACATGTCAGATACTGTCAAGATGGTTTCATCGCATCAGGTCGTGGCGTCAGGCAACTGTAAGAAAGAAGGCCCGGGGGTGTCGCGTCACCTGGCCTTTAGACGCGCGCTGGCGAGCACATCGGGATCGCCATGAAGAAGCTCAGGATGCGCTTGCCAAAGATGTTTCAGGTCAGGTGAATCCCGGAAGCGGTCGCGAACACCAATCGACTCATTCCACATCAGTGGCTCAAGGTTGCGCTCCGGCATAGTAAGCCGCCGCTGCATCGATTTCAGCCGGTGTCATATTCCGCGCGACATTGCGCATCTGCCCGTTGATATCGTTATGGCGTGTGTCGTTCGCGAACGCTTGCAATTGTGCTCGGGTGTACGCAGCAGGCATCCCCTCGAGCCACGGGCTCCCCGCCTTGTGATCGATACCGCCATGGCACGACGCACAGGAAGCAATGTTTCGCATCGGTGCTCCACCTGACACAATCTCCGGCACGGGCACGGCCGGCGCTGCATCGGAGCGCAGCGCCACCGGTCTCGGCAAATACGCGTAATAAGCGGACAGATCGCGCATGTCCTGGTCGCTCAGGTTCGAAACCATGGGCGACATCACCGCATTACGACGCGCGCCGGACTGAAAGTCGAGCAACTGCTTGTAGATCACAGAAGAATACTGTCCCGCGAGATTCGGCGAGTTGGCATTGCTCATGCCCCGCACGCCGTGACACATGGTGCAACGCATGGACAAGGTCGCGCCGCGGCCAATCGACGTGCTGCTGGACTCCGCCAGCAGTTGCGGTGTCATGACAACCGCACTGGTTTGCACCAGCGGCACCGGCGTGGCCGACGAAGCGCGCAACCATTGTTGCGGCACGCCCGCTGCACTGCAGATCGCATTCCACACGCCCTGGAAAGGTTGATCGCTTTGCGCCGAAGGCAGCCATATGAAACCTACGGCCGCCGAGAATACGACGAGCGCGAGCATACCGCCAACGGTAACCGTGAACCACCGGTTGCGTAACGAGAACAGGCGTTCTTCGCTCATCGCTGCGGCCCTCCAATCTGAATCGCGGGGATGGACGTATCGGAGCGGAACAACAGCGAAGCGACCGGATAACCGTAGTTGAAGAGCGTCAGGCCGATCATCAGCGCAAGCCACAGGCCAAAGCTGTTCAACGCGACCGGAATGGTCTTCGATTCATGCACTGCTGTGCTGAATTTGTACTCTGCAACCACACTCCGCGGTCCACGATGGTTGCGGATCAGCACGATGAAAAACATCACTGCCGAGATAACCAGGATCACACCGCCAATAGTCGAGATGATTACCGACACGGCCTGTGCAGCGATCTCCGGGTCGGTGTAATCGAAGAAGGCCATGCGGCGAGGCATGCCTAGAATGCCGGCGAAATGCCATGGGAACGTCAGCACGATCATACCGATGAACCACAGCCACAACTGCTGGCGCATCAGCTTCAATTGTGTCATCGCTCGGCCGGTGAGATGCGGCCAGAGATCATAGGCGATCGCGAAATACATGATGACGATCGCCCCCCCGAAGATCAGATGGAAGTGACCGGTAACCCACTGCGTGTTGTGGATGGTCGAGTCGAGCTGGTAGCTCATGTTGATGATACCGCCCGCCCCGCCAAAGCCGAGCATCACGAACGAAAACGCGAGCGCCAGCATCAGCGGATTGTCCCAGGGCAACGCCTTGATCCAGCCAAAGCTGCCCCGGCCGCCGCGCAAACGCGCCGCTATTTCAACCGATGCGCAGATCGTGAACACCGTCAGCAAGGTCGGCACCGCGACGAGCGCCGTGAATACCGAATGCATGAACTTGAACCCCGAACCCACTTGCGGATCAGCGAACAGATGGTGGATACCGATTGGCATCGAAACCACCAGGAACAGGATGAACGAGATACGCGCCATCGAATCGCTATACAGGCGGCCACCGATCGCGCGCGGCAGGATCGTGTAATACGCTATGTAGGCAGGCATCAGCCAGAAGTAGACGATCGCGTGAAGCGACCACGAGAAGAACACGCGGGCAAGGCCGGCGTCGATCGTCGTCTTGAAGCCAAGCGCCACCGGCAGGATCTGGAACAGGATCTCGATGGCCGCACCGACCGCTGTCCAGCCCCATAAATAGGCTCCGGCCAAGGTGGCGAACATGGCCAGAGGTACCGGCACACCCTTATGCTCGCGTTTCCACACGGCAAGGTTGATCGACATCAGCGCGACCCAGATCCACGAACCCACCACCACCAACACAATGCCGATGTAGTAGAACGCGTTGCCGATCATCGGCGGGGAGAAGGGGTAGAGGACCGAGGCAAGGCCCATGGCGACGGGGACCATCGCGGTAACCGTGCCCACGGCCACGAGGATGAAACCGGCCCATGCCCAGCGCGCTCCGACCAGCGGTTTCTTCAGCGCGAGTTCAGTGACCGCGTAACCGAAGCCCATGGCAATCAGCGTCGGGAATACGTAGGCCATGGCCGAGCCGTGCGCCGTGACCGAGCGATAGTAGAGTTCCGGATTCTTCAGCCACGGATGCAGCGGGCTGCGCACCCACATTTGCCACGCGCCGAGCAGCAACGCGCCGCCGAAGCTGATGAAACCAAGCCAGAAATGCGCGAGAACGAGTCGCTTGCTATTTAACACAGCTGAGTCTCCGCGAACCGTTAGCGTTTGCCATCTTGAGGAAAGCCGTTTTATCGATCACCTTGACGTGCGCCCACATGCCCTGATGTCCCGTGCCGCAGAACTCATGGCAGGGCATCAGATGGTCGCCGGGCTGCGTGAAGGTACTCTTGAAGGTGGAGATATAACCGGGCTCGAGCATCGAATTGATATTCGTGTTCGTGATCAGGAATCCATGTATGACGTCCGCGCTAGTGGCGCGAAAGGTGATGGGCGTGTCGGTTGGAATCAGCAGGCATTGTGGCGTGAACGAGTACTGCTGCGCGACAATTCGTACGGTGACCGACCCATCCGCTTCAACCGCGCTGCCCAGGTTACTCTCAATGAACTCGCCGCTTACATTGAGCGTTTCAGGCCGTACGGTCTCCACTCTGGATGGCGGCATCATGGCCCAATGCAGGCCGGTGAAGATCGTCATGGCGACCAGCACGCAGAGAATGATGACGACAAGAAGCGCCCACTTGCGCTCGATGCGCGCGGCCATGTCGGCCGAAGCATGCGACGGGTGTTCAGTGCTCATTGGATAACGCCGCGGGGTAGGAAGACCAGGAAGTAGAACGCAAACCACAAGCCGATCACAATGGCCGTTGCCGCGCCAGCCAAGGCAATGGCGCCGTGCGGGCCGTCGCGCACGATCTCATCGACGGCGGCATCTTCTTTCTCGGAATCAGTCATGACGTCCTCAATAAAGTGGGGCTGAGCGCAACGTATTGACTTCCTTGACGCTCACCGGTGTGCCGTGATTACCCCAGGCCGTGCGGATATACGTGACCACTGCTGCGACCTCGACATCGGAAAGCGACTGAGCGAACGGCGGCATGCCGTAGGGCATCGGGTTCTTCTTCGTGCCCGGCGCATATCCGCCGTTCAGCACCATGCGAATCGGATTCACCGATGACGTCATCTGGATCGATTGATTGTTCGCCAGAGGCGGGAAATGCGGCAGCTTGCCCTGCCCTTGCGACGCGTGGCACAGCGCGCATTGGGCGTCGTAGATCTTTTTGCCCAGCGGCGAAAGACTGGTCTGTTGTTCCGCGACAGCGGCAGTTGCCGGCGCAGGCTTTTCGCCGGCGCGCGCAGGCAGCGTCTTCAGATAGACCGCCACTGCGCGAATGTCCTGATCCGTCAAATACTGGAAGCTGTCATACACGACCTCGGCCATCGGTCCATACACCGCCCCACGATTCGACACGCCCGACTGCAGCAGGTCCGATATGTCCTCGATGCTCCAGTCGCCCAGCCCCGCTTCCTTATTCGATGTCAGCGAAGGCGCATACCAGTTCTGCACCGGGATCAAGCCTCCTTCGAAGCGCTTGGAGGGTGAATTGCCGCCCAGTGCATTGATCGCGGTATGGCACATCGTGCAATGGCCGAGCCCTTCAACGAGATACGCGCCACGATTCCATTCGACCGACTGCGTGGTATCAGGCTGATATTCACCGGGTCTCATGTACAACATGCGCCATCCGTACAGCAATGAGCGCTGGTTGAACGGAAACCGCAATTCATGCGCGCGATTAGGCTGATGAATAGGCGGCGTGGACAACAGGTACGCGTAGATCGCGTCGGAGTCGTCGCGCGTGACCTTGGTGTAGGAGGCAAACGGCATGGCCGGATAAAGCAGCTGGCCGTCGCGCGCCTTGCCGGTATGCATCATGGTGTAGAACTCAGCCGAGGTCCACTTGCCAATACCGGTCTCTTTATCCGATGAAATGTTCGGCGTATAGAGCGTGCCGAACGGCGTTTCCATCGCGCGGCCACCGCCGAATAGTTTGCCCGCGGGTACGGTATGACACGCAATGCAATCGCCGGCGCGAGCGAGATATTCACCGCGAGCAATCACGGTGGGATCGGCGGCTCGTGCATTCAACGTCACGAAGCAAGCGCAAACAAGCATTAGGGCACGGAAACTGAACACGTCTATTTCCTCGCCTATTGATTAGGAACAGTGCCGCAAGCGAGCGGCATCTTGAGTGACCCCGCCGCCGCAGGCGCTGGATTCTCTGGCGCGGGCGACGAAGCCAGATACGCCGCGATAGCCGTGATGTCCCGGTCCGCTAGTTTCGTGGCGATGTCATGCATGCAATCGGGAGCGAGCGTGGTGCGCGTGCCGTAACGCCATGCGCCCAGCTGCGCGCTGATGTAGTCGGAGTGCAGGCCCAGCAAGCCCGGAACGGCTGGCTCCATGCCGGTCAGCGCCGCACCGTGACACGCAACGCATGCGGGAATCTTGCGTGACGCGGCACCGTTATTGACCAAGGTTTTACCCAGCGCAAGCGTCGCGGTATCGACAGTCACAGGCGCGGGCGCGGGAAATGGCGGATGCTCGGCGGCGAAGTATTCCGCAATTTCCATCAGATACGGGTCAGGAAGATAGGCCAATAAATAATTCATTGGCGGGTACTTGCGACGGCCGTCTCTAAAGGCGAGCAATTGGTTGTATAGATAACCGGCGGGCTTGCCTGAGAGCCGCGGATAATAGTCGTTGCTCGTGCCTTCACCCTGCGCGCCATGGCACGCCGCGCAAGCAAGCACGCGCGCCTGCATGGTGTCAGGCGCCTTCTCGGCCGGCGCCTCGCCAGCGGCGAATGCATGCAGGCTTGAACTCGCGAGCAGCACTAGTGTTAAGACGACGCTGCGTATGCCCACCGTTGTATCCCTCGATCGGGTTTTTGTGTCTGCAGTATTTCGCTACAGCTAATTTTTATAACCAGACAACTGCTCTGGTAGGTGAGCTTAAAGCACTTAAGCCAATTTGCCGAGCGCTAAGATTCACATGATTCCGCGCATTATTAATCATTATTGAGATGATTTAACATGCCGAAATAATGAGCTTGAACGTTCAATGATCCATGTCAAGGAACCCGCACTAATTCCCGGACTTTGGTTTTTTCTTTAAGCGTTTTGCTAGGGCGCGGATGGTTGGCGGGTTTAGGCAGAAGATAGTCAAGCCAGCCCCTTTCCATCGGGCTGGCACGCATAAGACGACGGGGCCGGGAGGCTTGCGTACTGGTTACCTGAATTTTAGGCCAAATCGGCTCTTTATAAGGTCCGGTCATACGCCTAATCTTACTCATGCCGCGCCGCATCGTGCATCGTTTAAATCAAAGGAGCCATCATGCAAACTCGTCTGGATTTCTATAAGGCCAAGCCGGCCGCCATCAAGACCCTGGTTACGGTGGAAGAGTACATCGGCAAGTCATCGCTGGAAAAGTCGCTGGCGGAACTGGTCCGCCTGCGGGCATCGCAGATCAATGGCTGCGCATTTTGCGTCGACGCGCACACGACCGATGCGCGCAAGGGCGGTGAGACGGATCGCCGGCTGGCAGCCGTGGTGGTGTGGCGTGAGACGCCGTTCTTCACGGATCGCGAACGCGCAGCGCTGGAATGGACCGAAGCGCTCACATTGGTCTCGCACGACCATGTACCCGATGCCGTCTGGGAAGCCGTGCATCCGCATTTCACTGAGGAAGAAATCGTGGACCTGACGCTGCTGGTGTCGTCGATCAACAGTTGGAACCGCTTTGCGATCGCGTTCCGCAAGATGCCGGTCTGATCAAACGAGCACGGCGCAGACGATGAATCGTTCTGCGCCACGACGAATCATCGCGTATGGCTGGCCGATGTTGGACAGGCATGGACCGTTGATTCCCAGCAATAGCGTTTGGTAGTCACACGACCACCAACGCCGCGGACCACCCTGTTCACGAGCCAGCATAGATATTGCAGAAGCTGACAGGACCGACACAGGTTTCAGGACTTTGCGTACCACCCATCCTGGCGCGCGGCGCGCTAGCGTTCGAGCCGGCGGCAACACCGCCATACGCGTTCGCGTTTTTCTGCTGATTCGCTGCCTGGTTCTGAAACACCGGGGGGATATCCGGGTACGATGCATTCGACACGTACTCCGAACCATTTTTCTGCGCTTGCACCAATTGCTGGCGGACTTCGGAACGGGTCAGTCCTTGCGCGAAAGCGCTTGAGGAAACAAGAACGGCGGCGGACAAGGTAAGCAAGGCAAGTGTCTTCATTTTCGACTCCAGTGTGTTTAACGGGTTGGTACCAGGGCTAACCCATTTCCTGCCGGATTTATTCCTGAGTCGTCGAAAATAAATAGATGCATGGCTGCACGACACCACCGGACCTGCGTGCTTGACGGCGCTGGTCTGCGTGTCGATGAACGATACCGAATTCGAGCCGATCGAGACCACTGCGATCGTACGATGGTCCGCCGGGCAACCCATGCCATGCAGCGGGCACGCAGAACCGTAATGAAATTGGAAGACATGGCGATTCACCTCGAAGAACTGGCGTGAAGAACATCAATGCGAGCGCCGCCCCGTTCTTCAAACATTGATTCCGTGACTTTTTTCTCAGGCGGTAAAAGACAGCGTCGGTCACGCTCAGTCAAGGCCTACGGGCAATTCAGCAAGAATCGTCGTAATCTTGTATAAGGTTTGCGATTAAGAAGGACTATAAAAATCCCCCACGACAACTGGAGTTGCAGATGACTATCCTTTCCATCAACGGCGAATCTCACACCATAGACGCCCCACCCGACATGCCGCTTCTCTGGGTGCTGCGCGATCTGGTCGGTCTCACGGGCACCAAATTCGGCTGCGGTATCGCGCAATGTGGTGCGTGCACCGTGCACCTCGACGGCCAGGCGGTGCGCTCCTGTGTGCTACCGATCGCGGCGGTGGGTGAGCGCAAGGTGACGACCATCGAGGCCGTCAGCACCACGCCCGCGGGCAAACAAGTGCAGGAGGCATGGCTCGCGCTCGATGTTGTGCAGTGCGGGTACTGTCAGTCGGGTCAGGTGATGTCGGCGGCTTCGCTGATCGCCTCGAACCCCAACCCCACGGATGCCGATATCGACGCGGCAATGGCGGGCAACATCTGCCGCTGTGGTACGTATAACCGTATCCGTGCAGCGGTCAAGCACGCCGCCAAGGGGGCGTGACATGTCGCGAGGATTACTCGATGCACAGAACCGCCGCGCACCCGACGGACTGAATCGGCGTACGTTCTTAAAGCTGGGGATATCGGTCGGCGCTGCAGTTGGCGGTGGTCTGATGCTGGGTTTCAGCCTGCCCGCAGCGAGCCAGAGCGAAGCACCTACGGCCAAGTCGGTGATCGGCGGCGACGGCAACGAAGCGCCGCAAAGCGGTGTATTCGAGCCCAACGCGTTTGTGCAAATCGACGCAACAGGCAAGGTGACGCTGGTGATTCCCAAGGTCGAGATGGGCCAGGGAATCTATACGTCCATCCCCATGCTGATCGCGGAAGAACTGGAAGTGCCGCTGGATAGCGTGGTGATCGATCACGCACCGCCCAACGAAAAGCTCTTCATGGACCCGCTGCTCGGCGGCCAGTTGACCGGTGGATCGACATCGATCCGCTATGCATGGGAGCCCATGCGAAAAGCCGGTGCAACCGCACGCGTGATGCTCATTTCCGCTGCGGCGCAGCAGTGGCAGGTCGACCCGGCGACGTGCCATGCGGAGAAAGGCGAAGTCGTGCATGCCGCGAGCAATCGCCGCATTGGTTACGGACAACTCGTCGATGCCGCCGCGAAACTGCCCGCGCCGCAGAACGTGCCGCTTAAAGACCCGAAGGATTTCAAGCTGATCGGCACGGCTGCCAAGCGTCTCGACTCGCCCGAAAAAGCGGACGGCACGGCCATGTTCGGGCTCGATGTCCGCGTGCCGGGGATGGTCTATGCCGCCATTGTGAATAGCCCGGTGTTTGGCGGTACGCTTGCGTCCGTCGACGACACGAACGCGAAGAAGATCCCCGGCGTTCGCCAGGTGATCAAGCTCGACAATGGCGTGGCGGTGATCGGCGACCATACGTGGGCCGCCAAGCGCGGCGCGGCAGCGCTCGACATCACGTGGAACGAAGGTCGCGGCTCGGACTTTTCAACGGCCAAGGTGGTTCAGCAACTTGCCGATGCATCGAAGCGCGACGGTGCAGTTGCGCGCAAGGATGGCGACGTCAAGAAGGGCTTCAACGACGCCAAGACGCGCATTGATGCTGTGTACCAGCAACCCTTCCTCGCACACGCCACCATGGAGCCGGTCAACTGCACGGTGTCTGTGCGCGCTGACGGCTGCGATATCTGGGTGGGCACGCAAGTCCCCACGCGCGCGGTGGATACCGCCGTGAAGATCACCGGCCTCACTGCCGACAAGATCACCGTGCACAACCACTTGCTCGGCGGCGGCTTCGGACGCCGGCTGGAAACCGATTTCATCGGCCAGGCGCTGAAGGTCGGCAAGCAGGTCGGCACGCCCGTGAAGGTCACGTGGACACGCGAGGAGGACGTCCAGCACGACATGTATCGGCCATACTACTACGACGTCATCTCCGCCGGACTCGATGCCAACGGCAAGCCCGTTGCGTGGCAGCATCGCATAGTGGGATCTTCCGTGATGGCGCGTTTCGCTCCGCCTGCGTTCAAGAACGGCCTCGATCCGGATGCGGTGGAAGTGGCTGCCGACCTTCCCTATGACCTCCCCAACCAGTTCATCGACTATGTGCGCCAGGAGCCCATGGACGTGCCGACCGCGTTCTGGCGCGGCGTAGGTCCGACTCGCGGCACCTTCGTAGTCGAAAGTTTCATGGACGAGTTGGCCGCGCAAGCGAAGGTCGACCCGGTGAAGTATCGCCATGACCTGCTCGGCAAGACACCGCGCGCGCAGAACGTGCTCGACGTCGCCGCCCGTGAATCCGGCTGGGGCAACACGC
Organism: Caballeronia sordidicola; assembly: GCF_002220365.1. GTDB lineage: Bacteria > Pseudomonadota > Gammaproteobacteria > Burkholderiales > Burkholderiaceae > Caballeronia > Caballeronia sordidicola_C. The sequence goes on from NZ_MTHB01000234.1 coordinate 130,425, forward strand.
CACCGAAGGGTCAGGGGCGCGGGGTATCGGTGATGCACGCATTCGGCAGCTTCTTCGGCATGGTGGTGGACGTGAGCGTGAACGGCGAAGGCGAAGTAGCCGTGAACCGCGTGGTCTGCGCGGTGGATTGCGGCATGGTGGTCAATCCGAACACCATTGAAGCGCAGATCCAGGGCGGCATCATCTTCGGCATCACGGCAGCGCTTTATAGCGAGATCACGATCAAGGACGGCCGCGTCGAACAATCCAACTTCACGGATTACCGGATGTTGCGGATCGATCAGACGCCGCCTATCGAAGTGCATATTGTAAAGAGCAGCGAGGCGCCCGGAGGCATCGGCGAACCGGGTACGGCAGCGCTTGCTCCCGCGCTGACCAACGCGATTTTTGCCGCCACCGGCAAGCGCTTACGGCAGTTGCCCGTTGGCCGTCAACTGCAAAGCGCATGAGGGAACACACAATGATCAAACATCTTGTTGCCTCCCTTGGGCTTACGTTCATCACGCTCAGCCTGCCCTTGCTGGCTCATGCTGCTGCGAGTGACGATCCGCTGGTTGCCCGCGGCGCATATCTCGCGAAGGTGGGCGATTGCGTGGCCTGTCATTCCGCGCCCAAGGGCAAGCCGTTCGCCGGCGGCCTGCCGATGACCACGCCCATGGGGAATATCTACACCACCAACATCACGCCGGACCCCGATACGGGTATCGGTAAATGGAGCGAGGAAGACTTCGAAAAGGCGCTGCGCCAGGGCGTGGCGAAGGACGGTCACAACCTCTATCCGGCAATGCCCTACACGTCCTATGTGAAGGTCCGCGACGACGACGTGAAGGCGCTCTATGCGTACTTCATGAAAGGAGTCGCACCGGTGAACCAGGCGAACCGTCCATCCGATATTCCCTTCCCGTTGAACATGCGCTGGCCGCTCAAGTTCTGGAACATGGTGTTCCTCGATAAAGGTGTTTATCGCGACAAGGACGGCCGGGACGTAGCGTGGAATCGCGGTGCTTACCTGATTCAGGGCCTGGGCCATTGCAGCGCGTGCCATACGCCTCGCGGTATCGCATTCCAGGAGAAGGCGCTCGATGAAAGCGGCAGCGCGTGGCTCACAGGCGGCGTACTCGACGGCTGGTTTGCATCCAACCTGACGGGCGAGCAGAACGTCGGACTGGGCCGCTGGTCGGATGCTGAGCTGACCACGTTCCTGAAGACCGGAGCGAACGCGCATGCATCGGCGTTCGGATCCATGACGGATGTGATCAACCACAGCACGCAAGGGATGAGCGATCAGGACCTGACTGCCATGTCGGCTTATCTGAAGTCGTTGCCGGCAGCGGGCGGCACCAACGCTCCGGCCTATGCCTACGATCCGAAAGCGACCGCGGCACTGCTGCAACGTCCGGCCAATGATGCCGGCGCGAAGGTTTATACCGCGTACTGCATGCATTGCCACGGCGTGGATGGCCGTGCGTTCGCACCGCTGCTGGCGCCCTTGGCGGGCAATCCGAACGTGATGGAGAAGGACGCATCGTCGCTGATCAACGTCACGCTGAACGGCACGCACGACCTCGTGATACAAGGCATTCCCGCCGCGTATCCAATGCCGAAGTACGCGCCGGTACTCAACGATCAGCAGATCGCCGACGTGCTCACGTTCATTCGCGCCGGATGGAACAACGGTGCGCCCGCGGTCGGGGCGGCAGATGTCGCGAAGCTTCGAAAGAGCACGCAGGCATCGCAGTAAGTTGTTAAAGGTCTTGGCGCCTTAGCGAAAGCGGCGGCGGATTTTCAAGTCCGCCGCCGCTATGCGTAAACACATCGTCAGGACCGCGTTCGCGTTCATAATGGGATTCCTCGACGAACAGGGAGACGGCCATGCATCAAGACGTTGAAGTTGGCGACTACCTTCTGACTATAAATGCCGAGCCAAAATGCGACCCGCCTGACGCGGAAAAGATTATTGGTTTTAACGTCCGCGTACTTGTGACTCGCCATGACGGAACGCCGGTTCACGGTTCGGTGCACGCGGAAGATTCTGGCGAGTTGACCGGTAATCACGGGCCCTACGTCACGATGGCAGAAGCCATTGCTCACGGCGAGGCATGGGGTAGACACTTCGTCGCTCGCGTATTGGGTGGGGCGGTCTAGCTTCCCCATTTAACGCCGGCTTCTGAAGGCGGAGGTTTCCATGTGGGAAAGAATAGACTACAAGGGCTTTGAGATCTGGGTGCTGCCGATCCTTGCATACGGACCTCCCACGCCAGATACTCCTTACCATTACAACGGGTACGTATGTCGACCAGGTGCGGACCTGCGTCACGCCGGGCAACGCACGCAGTTTTATGAGCTCGGCAACGTCTTTGATACTGAAGCAAAGGCGCTGGATGCGGCCTATCACGCGGGGCGCGATCTCGTCGACAAGCTGATTGAGAAAGGCTGAGTCGTGACGTCGGGTTAGGCGGCGGATTTCAAGTCCGCCGCTTTTCTATTCCTGCGATGCCACGCTCAGCAGCACCGGTTTATCGCGATACAGCGTCGGATACAGGCGCTTCAGGTTCTCGACCTTCGGCAAGTCATTGATCGCGATATACGGTGCATCCGGATGCAGCGTCAAATAATTCTGGTGATAAGCCTCGGCAGGATAAAACCCCTTGAGCGCGTCTGTCTTCGTCACGATCGGCGAGGAGAAAACATGCGCCTTGTCGAGTTGCGCGATATAGCTTTGCGCGATGCGTTTTTGCATGTCGTTGGCCGGAAAGATTGCCGAACGATATTGCGTTCCACTGTCCGGGCCTTGCCGGTTCAATTCCGTCGGGTCGTGAGCGACCGAGAAATAGATTTGCAGCAATTTGCCGTAGGTGATCTTCGTCGGGTCATACGTGATCTGCACGGACTCGGCGTGACCCGTCTGGCCCCCGCTGACGGTCTCGTATTGCGCGGTCTGGGGCTGGCCGCCGGAGTAGCCCGACACAACCTTCGTCACGCCATTTACGTGCTGGAACACGCCTTGAACGCCCCAAAAACAGCCGCCTGCCAGCACGGCGGTTTCCTGGTGCGCTCCATTCGCGGGTTCGTCGAGCACGGGAGCCGCAATGGCGACCGCGGCTTCTGACGAATGCGCCGGATGCATGGATGCGAACAAGATGCCGACGCCAAGACCAACAGCCGCCAACAGCGCCGCGACGCGCGAGCGCAGGAACGTGGCAGGATTTTGCTTCGTGGAAATCATGGAGAGCCTCCGGGGTTCAGGACGACGCGGTGTAGCTTATGCCCGGCAGCCAAGAGCCTGGCGGGCGCCCAAGCGCCGTCCTCTTGCATCATGTTAGCGCGCCTGGAGACGTGTGGAAGCTTGATGACAAAGATGTCATCGAAAGGTCATGGAAAGATCAGGACGGGGTGCGGCAGCCCCGGATTTCCTGATTGACATGCAAGAGACCAGGGACGATGTCGCACGGGTCTCCTTACGTCACCTGCTGAACGTGTGCGCGGCGCGCCGTGACTGTTGAAACAACAAACGCCAGCGCGATATACAGCGGATATGTCGAGCGCCCTAAATGCAGTGTGAAACACAATGTCCGGGAATATCTGCAGGATCCACACGCCACCGAGCAATTGCAGATCGATTGCATATTGCGTCGGCAAGAACACGATAAACCGCAGCGCGCCTTTTGAAGCGCGATAGCGTTGTCGGTTTTTATCCGCGCCGACGCAGGATACGGCTTAGGGCTGTTGCCCAAGCAAATCCGCAAGCGCAATCGCAACCGTTTTCGTCGCGACCTTCAAGTCTTCAAGCGCGACACGCTCGTCGGCCCGATGCCCGTTCGCCTCAAGCAACGTCCGTGGACCGGCGCCGTAGATAACCGTTGGTACGCCCGCCTCGCAATACAGACGGGCATCGGTGTAAAGAGGCACGCCCTCGGTCGGAATGTCACGCTGCAAAGTAACCAGGGCCGCGCGTTGCAACGCTTGTGACAAGCGCTCTGCGCCGTCAAGCGAGCACAACGGCGACGTAACCAACACCTCTTGTATCTCCACGCCAATGCCGGCCAAGCCTTCCACCGACGCCATGATCAACGTCTTCAATTGCTTAAGCACGTCCTGCGGATTCTCCTCCGGCACCACCCGCCGGTCGAGCCGCAAACTCACCTTGTCAGGCACCACATTTGTATTGATGCCGCCTTTGATCAGACCCACAACTAAAGTTGGATGATCAATTCCCGGCGTCTTCGAATGGATCTCGCGCAATGCTGCCCGATGAGCGTACAGCGCATTGAGCACCGCCGTAGCGGCCTCCAGTGCGTCGTGCCCGGTATCGGGCCGCGCCGCGTGCGCCGACTTGCCCCGCACCGTGACTTCCAAATGGATCGCACCATTATGCGCTGTCGTGATCGCATAGGAAAAGCCTGCACAGATGGCGTAATCGGGCTTCACGATGCCCTGCTTCAACAACCACCCCGGCCCGATCAGGCCGCCGGTTTCTTCGTCATAGGTCAAGTGCAGCTCCACCGTCCCGCCGAGCGTCGCACCACTCTCGATCAAGGCCTTCAACGCGAACGCATAGGTGGCGAAGTCCGACTTCGATACCGCTGCGCCGCGCCCGATCATGAAACCATCGCGAATCTCGGCACCGTATGGATCGGCGGTCCAGCCATCGCCTGGCGGCACCACGTCGCCGTGCGCGTTCAGCGCAATCACCGGCCCCGCGCCGAAGCAATGGCGAATCACCAGGTTTGTCGCGCTGATCATGCCGGCACGCGTGACATCGTCGGCCGGCACTGGATGACGTTCGACCGTGAAGCCAATCCGCTCCAGCCATTGCGCCGCCATCTCCGCGTGGCCGGCGCAATCGCCCGGCGGATTGTCCGACGGTTTTTGCACAAGCGCGCAAAGGAACTGGACCTCTTGGTCAAAGTGATGATCGACGCAGTCGGTCAGGGTCGAGGCAAGAACGTGGTGGGTCATGAGCGATGGTCTGATCTAAGTAACGCGCTGAGGGTTGGCTGCATGGTAACGAGTAACGCTGCTGCAGGCGAGCGGCAACAGCTTAGCGGACCCGGCCGACGGCTTGGTGAGCGCACCCGAATGCCGCCCATAACAGATCGCAATCAATTTATTGCGCTTAAGCGCGGTTTTCATCGAAGAAAATTGCATCTGGACTCAAACGCCGCGTTTGTTTCGCAATCAATTAAAGACCTTTCTCGGCTAAGCTTTCAGGCATGGGCACGCGCTCCGCCAGACGGCGGCGAGACGCGGATTTCCGTCTGGCACGGACACAATAACTCACTGGAATACGCTTCAATGAACCATAGAGACGATGCTGCGGCACTCGACCGCGACGATCCGCTAGCCAGTTTGCGCGAGCAGTTCGCGCTGGGCTTCGACACCATCTATCTGGACGGCAACTCGCTTGGCGTCCCGCCCAAGGCCGCCGCCTCGCGCGCCGCCGCCGTCATCACCGGCGAGTGGGGCGACGGTTTGATCCGCTCGTGGAATACAGCGGGATGGTTCGCGTTGCCCAAGCGGCTTGGCAACAAGCTGGCTCCGTTGATTGGCGCGGCCGAGGACGAAGTGGTTGTCACCGACACCATTTCCAGCAACCTCTTCAAGATCCTGTCGGCGGCGCTGCGAGTAGCCGATGAGCGCGACCCCAAGCGCCGTGTCATTGTCTCCGAACGCTCGAATTTCCCGACCGATCTCTACATTGCTCAAGGCCTGATCGAACAACTGGATCGCGGATATGAACTGCGTCTTGTGGATCATGCATCCGAGCTCGCCAGCGCTATCGGCGAGAACACGGCCATCGCCATGATCACGCACGTCAATTACCGCACGGGCGCCATGCACGACATGGCCGCGTTGACCCGTGTGATCCATCGGGCGGGGGCGCTCGCGGTCTGGGATCTGGCACATTCAGCAGGAGCGGTCCCCGTCGATCTCAACGGCGCCGGTGCGGATTACGCCGTCGGCTGCACCTACAAGTACCTGAATGGCGGACCGGGTTCCCCCGCGTTCATCTGGGTGCCGAAGCGGCTGCAGAATGTTTTCTCACAACCGCTGTCCGGTTGGTGGGGCCATAAGAAGCCCTTTGAAATGAGCTCCGAGTATCGGCCCGATGATGGCATCGGCCGGTTCTTGTGCGGCACGCAACCTATTGTCTCGATGTCGATGATCGAATGCGGCCTCGACGTGTTCGGGCAAACCGATATGGCTGCATTGCGTCGGAAATCGCTGGCGCTGAGCGACTTGTTCATCGAACTGGTCGAGACACGCTGCAGCGAATTTCCGTTGCAGCTCGTGACGCCGCGAGCACATGCTGAACGCGGATCGCAGGCAAGCTTCGAACATCCGCATGGATATGAGGTCATGCAGGCGCTGATCGCGCGCAACGTGATTGGCGACTACCGCGAGCCGCGCATCTTGCGCTTCGGCTTCACACCGCTTTACACCCGCTATGTGGATGTATGGGACGCCGTTGAAACATTACGCGACGTGCTTGCGACCGAAGCATGGCGTGCACCCGAGTTCGCCGAACGTGGCGCCGTTACCTGACACAAGCGGAGAACGCGCGATGACACAATCACATGAAAGCGAAGGCACGGGCGGCTGTCCCATGGGCTACGGGCCGGCCGGCAACGCTGAGCCGAAGCCCGAAGGCTGGCATGACGCGCAGCTCGACTTCTCCGGTTCGATGAGCTACGGCGACTATCTCTCGCTCGACACGCTCCTGTCAGCGCAGCACCCGCTCTCGCCTGACCACAACGAAATGCTGTTCATCGTGCAGCATCAGACGAGCGAGTTATGGATGAAGCTCGCGTTGTATGAGCTGCATGCGGCGCTCGCCGCCGTGCGTCGCGATGACCTGCCGCCCGCATTCAAGATGCTCGCGCGTGTTTCGCGCATACTCGATCAGCTGGTCCAGGCGTGGAGCGTTCTCGCGACCATGACGCCGTCCGAATACACGGCAATGCGGCCTTATCTGGGAGCATCGTCCGGATTCCAGTCGCATCAGTACCGGCAGATCGAGTTCCTGCTAGGCAACAAGAATGCGCAGATGCTCAAGCCGTATGCGCATCGTCCGAACGTGCTCGCCGAGGTCAAGGCGACGCTTGACACCCCCTCGTTCTACGATGAAGTCATCCGCCTGCTTGCGCGCCGCGGTTTCCCGGTCGCACCGCAAAGGCTGGAGCGCGACTGGAGTCAGCCGACCACGCACGACGCCAGCGTGGAAGCGGCGTGGCTTACGGTGTACCGCGAGCCGACGCAGCATTGGGAGCTCTACGAGATGGCGGAAGAGCTCGTCGATCTCGAAGATTCTTTCCGGCAATGGCGCTTTCGCCACGTCACCACCGTTGAGCGGATTATCGGCTTCAAGCAAGGCACGGGCGGAACCAGCGGCGCGCTTTATTTGCGAAAGATGCTGGACGTCGTGCTGTTTCCTGAGTTATGGCATGTCAGGACGCTGCTCTGAGCGTTCGATTGCATGGTTCAAATTGAGCCGGTCATACGCGCGGCCCCTTTAGAAACCTGAAGGTCGCGCGGGGTAAAACAGACTCGCTCTGACAAGCCACGCACTTTGCCCGATAATAACCCGCATGAAAATGCTCCCTACCCCCCGTCTCATGCGGCGTGCGTTTCTGGCGTTGCCCGCAGCCCTGCTGCTAGCGTCGTGCGCAACGCCCACCGCGCCGATATCACTCGATTCCGCCATTGCCGCGCCGTATCGTGGAGACAAGGCGCAGGCGCGCGACATGTACCGGCATCCGAAAGAGACACTGGAATTCTTCGGGCTCGCACCGAACCAGAGCGTGCTGGAAATCGCGCCGGGCGGCGGCTGGTACACGGACATCCTCGGGCCTTATCTGCGGGCGCGCGGCACGCTTTACGAAGCGCAATATCTGCCGCCCCAAGGGGAGCTTCCTGCCGGAGAAGCAAAGAGCAATGCCGTGTTCGAGCGCAAGCTCGCTGCCGCGCCCGACACCTTCGGAACGGTTGTGGTCGGCACGTTGCAAGCGGGGCAGTTCGGCGGCTTGCCTGCAGGGCTGCAAGTTGATCGCGTGCTGACGTTCCGTAATATTCACAACTGGATAGAAGACGGTCAGGTCGATGCCAACCTGCGTGCGTTCTATTCGGTCCTGAAACCGGGCGGCGTGCTCGGTGTGGAAGAGCATCGCGCACTACCAGGCACATCGGTTCAGCAAATGATCGATACCGGCTACCTGACCGAAGCCTACGTGATCGAGCATGCGCAGGCAGCGGGATTCAAGCTTGCCGCGCGCAGCGAGATCAATAGCAATCCCCGCGATACGAAGGACTATCCGCACGGCGTGTGGTCCTTGCCGCCGACTTACCGCGGCGGCGATACTGACCGCGCGCGCTTCGCCGCCATTGGCGAATCGGACCGGATGACGCTGCGCTTCGTCAAGCCGTAGGTTTCGTCGAGCCGTAGGGTTCGTCGAGCCGTACAAGCAGGCCCGATTTAATTGCATGGTCACCACATCGATGTGGACCGAAGCTTGCGTGCTACCCGCGGCGCCCCCCTTCTTGAACGTTCAAATCACAAGGTTATCCATGATCGAAGTCCATCATCTAAACGAATCCCGGTCGCGACGCATTACGTGGCTGCTCGAAGAACTCGGACTCGACTACACCGTCCACGCTTACCAACGCAATCCAAAGACGCGCCTGGCCCCGCCTGAACTTGAGAAGATTCATCCGCTGGGAAAGGCGCCCGTGATTCGGGATGGTGATGAAGTGATCTTCGAGTCCGGCGCTATCATTGAATATCTGGTGCGCAAATATGGAAACGGCCGGCTTGCACCCTCGTCGGACTCGCGTGACTACAATCGTTATTTGCAGTTTCTGCACTACGCGGAAGGTTCGGCCATGCTGCCGCTCATGCTCAAGCTCTACACGAGCCGGCTTGGCGATGGCGCTGCACCGCTGCAGCCGCGCATTGAAAGTGAAATGCAAAGGCACCTCGGCTTTCTGAACAGCGAGCTCGCAGGACGAGACTATTTCATTGGCAACGAACTGACCGGCGCCGACGTTCAACTGTCGTTCGCCGTCCAGATGGCCGTGAAGTTCTGCGGCGAAGAAGCGTACCCCAACCTCACGGCGTTTGTCCGGCGTATTGAAGCGCGTGACGCGTATCGGCGGGCGATCGAAAAGTCGGGAGAGTAAGCGACTTCGTGCGTCGTTGGCAGGGGCATGGAACGCTTGCTCAGCCAACGACGCACGCTCATCAAAACCCGACTGGCCGGTCCCAGCGCCGAAGGAAACCATTGCACGCAGTTTCTTAGCGGCTGCGACCAGCAGCGGCACTCGGGAACCCCTCGGCCACGGCATCGCCAAACACACTGGCTGCACTCTTTAAATTCCCTAACTGAACAGCGTGAATCAGCCAGATATCGAGACTTAATGAAAAGTCTTTCACGTCAACGACGGATAGTTCGGCATACGAATCACTTCGGCGAAGCACGCTCCGCGGCACCAGCCCCAAACCAAGCCCTGCAGCAATCAACTTCAGTTGCATCTCGGTGCCGTGCGTATCCACGCTCAACCTCAGTTCGCGCCCCGCCGCTTGCATCGCCCGCTCCAGCGCGGCACGGTAACCGCAACCCAGCGGGTTGAGGATCCAATCCTGCTCCGCAAGCGCCTTGATGGTCGAGCGCCGCTCAACCACTGGCCGCCGTTTGCTCTGGACCACCAGCACCTCGAGCGTCGTGATAAACCGGCCCGCCACATTGGCCGGCAGCGTGCTGGGGGATGGCAGCAGCAACGTTGCTGCGTCCAGCTTCCCAAGGCTGACCTGCTGCAGCAACCCCGTGCTCCATTCCGTATGCGACTGAACCTCCAGCGCCGGGAACGCCGCTTTCAGACGCATTACCGCGTCGAATAAAACGATCTCCGCTACCACCTGCGAAAGGCCCAGCCGAAACGTTCCGCTCGGCACCGCCTCTTCCCGGGGAATCTCAAGCAGTTGATTCACGCTGCGCATCAGCGGAACCGCTTGTTCGTAGATCCGGCGTGCAAGCGCGGTTGCTTGAGGAGGCTTACTGTTGCGGTCCAGAAGTTCCGCGCCAAGGACCGCTTCAAGATGCTGAATCCGCCGCGATATAGCCGATTGGGTCAAGGACAATACGTCCGCCGCCCGCGTCAATGAATTGTGGTCGAGCACCGCAACCAGGGTTTTAAGGTCTTCGAATAACATGCCTGGCTCTCATGATTAAGATGAAAACTATGCGCTTGATGCAAGTTTCTACCTAGTCTAATCTTCAATGGCAAACCGTGCGACTGAGATGTCTTTTAATTCAGTGCGCAAATTCTCGCCGCGGCAGCACGCTGCTTATGTCGTGGCCAGCGTTCCCATTCCCCACTTAAGCCTGAGGTCAAACCATGCCACTCGTTCGAATCAATCTCGCGCAAACTGCATCGCCGGAAGTCGTTCAAGCAATCAGCAACGTCGTGTACGACGCGATGATCGACGTAGTCAAAGTGCCCGAGCACGACAAGTTTCAGATCATCACGCGCCATGCGCCTGACGAATTGATCTACCCGGCAGAGGGATACCTGGGCGTGACCTACACGCCGGGGATCGTATTTATCCAGGTGACGTGGAACACCGGCCGCACGATTGAGATGAAGAAAGCGTTTTATCGCGCGGTGGCGGACGGCATACACGCGAAGACGGGCGTACGAAAGGAAGATGTCTGGATCAACCTGGTCGAGACGAATCGCGAAGACTGGTCCTTCGGCAATGGCGACATGCACTACGCGCCGAAGTAGTCTCCATGCACACGTTCTGAGGCACCGCCGTTCGCGCAACTACGCGACCGGCGGCCAGACGAAGAGGCGCTAATGCGCACGCCTGTGATTCAAAGCGATGAACACGCCCATCAGCGTGACAAACGCCAGCACGAGCAAGGTCGCGTTGAGCAGCACATGCGGATAGCCAAGTTCACCGACATCAATGAACGGATAGGGATAAAAGTCCGACGTGCTGCCGCGCCAAAGCGTGATGCACAGATAACCTAGCGGATAGATCAGCCACAGCACGCATTGCCGCAGAGTCAGGTGAAAACGCGGCACAAACAGCACCCAGTAGATTGCCGACAATAGCGGAACGATCGTGTGCAGGCATTCGTTGAGCACCGCCCGGTATCCCGAAGGCGTCCACAAGTGACGCAGCAACAAGTTATAAGCCAGTCCCACAAACACGATGTACACCACGACCGCCGTCACCACCGGCGGCTGGCGAAAAAATCTCCCGAGCGGCGACCGGCCAAGCGCGGCGACAAACGAAAAACAAAGGGCAACCGCAAATACGGTCAGGTTCGTCAGATAGCTGCTAAGGCGTTCAAACCCATCGAATACGCTTAAGCCCCTGGCCAGCATTCGGTGGACCGTGATATCGGTTTGCGCGGCGAGCGCCAGCCACGCTATTGTCGCGATGCACGCGGCCAGCAATAGCGATGCGGTGCCGGGCGTATGCAAGGGCAACGCGTGCTCTGCCCCCACCTGTGGCGGGCTTTGCGTCAGCCGGCGGGTCCGGCTTTCAGGCTGCGTGGGAATCGGCTTGGACATGCTGCGATTTTATACGCGGCAGGTCAGAGCTGCAGCGCGCAGTTCTGCCGAGGCCGGCGATTAGCCGGAGCAGCACGTGCAATCAAGCTCAGGATATCTTGAAGATGTTTTGCGCGCCGCGTACGTACAGCCCTTCGGCTTTCAGGAGAATGCGTTCGCGGTACAGATCGAAGGCGGCGAGCACGGCGGATTCACCCGACCCCATTTGCGGATTGAAACTCGAGAGGGCCGCATCGTCTATCTGGAATGCGATCTCGCGCGAACCGTCATACCCCCAAAAGCACACACAGTGCCGGGAGTCGTCATAGGAACGGCTTGGGTTCGGGAAATTGAGTTTCATACGCCATCCTAGTCCTATTAGTGTGGCGCGCGCGACGGTGTTATTCATAGTAATTACCCTGACTTAGCACGCTTCGTGTCTTGAACCCACACCCTGACTGTACGGCTTTTGTAATGAATTCAGCGCCGCGACGCTCTCACCTCGTGCTCCGTGGTTCAAGTAGACTCTGGTGCCACGCAATCGATCGAACCCTCGGGGCCTTGCTGCAAGGCGCGTCGTTGGCTCTACCTGAAATACGCTCACCGCCTCGTGAAACCTGCCAACTTCCGCATCACCGCCGCCGTTGTAGCCAGCGCGCTTTTTATGCAAAACATGGACGGTACGATTGTCGCGACGGCGCTGCCCGCCATGGCGCGCGATCTCGGCGTCGACCCGGTCCATCTGAGCGGCGCCATTACCGCTTATCTGGTGGCGCTGACGGTATTCATTCCGGCTAGCGGATGGGTGGCCGACCGCTTCGGTGCGAAGCGCGTCTTCATGTGGGCAATTGCAACCTTCACGCTGGCCTCGCTCGCGTGCGCAGCGGCCGCAAACCTCCCGCAGCTCATTGCTGCGCGCATCGTGCAGGGTATCGGCGGGGCCATGATGGTGCCGGTCGGACGTCTGATCCTTTTCCGTGGCGTCAAACGCGAAGAGTTGTTGCAGGCCACCACCTGGCTCACCATGCCGGCTCTCATCGGCCCCTTGATGGGTCCGCCACTAGGGGGTTTCCTCACCGATACCCTCTCATGGCGCAGCATCTTCTGGGTCAACGTGCCTGTCGGCATAGTGGGTTTGCTGCTGACGTGGCGCTTGCTGCCGGCCGCGCCTCCCGAACATCATGCGCCGCCCGACGTGCGCGGAATGATGTTGATAGGCGGGTCACTGACGCTGTTCATGATCGGCATTGAATGCGCCGGACGTGGGGTCCTGTCGCCGTTTGCGTCGCCCGCATGCGTCGCTGCAGGCGTACTGATGTTCTGGCTGGCCGTCAGGCACTGCCGCCGCGTGGACAATCCGGCTGTCGATTTCTCGCTGCTCGCCATTCCGACCTTTCATGCGGCGACTATTGCGGGGAGTTTGTTCCGTGCCGGTGCCGGCGCACTGCCGTTTCTCGTGCCGCTGACGTTGCAAACCGGCTTCGGCTATAGCGCCTCCGCTAGTGGCCTCGTCACGTTCGCCAGCGCGCTAGGATCATTTTGCATGCGGCCCATGACATCGCTTGCACTAAGGCGCTTTTCCGTCCGGACCGTCTTGTGCGCAGGCAGTGTTTCGTTTGCCGCAGTGCTCGTGGCGTGCTCATTCATGTCGCAGAACTGGCCCGCGGGCGCCATCTTCTTGTTGCTGCTTGTAGGCGGATTGTCGCGCTCGCTTAGCTTCGCCACCATGGGCGCGCTCGCTTTTGCCGACGTGCCCAAGACCAAGCTTGCTGCCGCCACCTCATTCCAGGGGACCGCTCAGCAATTGATGAAGGCGGTCGGTGTGACGGTCGCGGCGGGGACCATTCAAGTCACCATGATCGTGGCCCCCGGCGCGCATGCCGAACGGTGGCAGTTGGCCTCGGCTTTTATTGTTACCGCACTGGTCGTTATCACTTCCTATCCGATGTTCATGCGGATGCCCGCCGAAGCAGGGGCCGGCATTTCTGCTTCGCGAGGGTCCACACGCGCTCGCGCGGGCGAGGCGAAGTGACGCCTCGAGTGACGCCTCCAGTGACGCTATTTACGCGCCGATCAACACGCCGGTCCTGAACGGGACCGCGCCCGTTACACGGCCCATCGGTGCGCCCGCGATCACAAAGCGAATCGCCCGACGCATATAAAAAACGCCGTCGTTCTTCGTAGTGAGCGTGGTCACTTCGTCCGTGATCGGATCGACGATATCGAAGACCGGGTCACCCGCTTTCAGATGTGCCCCAACCTGTGCGCGATACACCACCACGCCGCTTGCCGGTGCAATGAACTGCTCGCTGCCGGCCAGCGGTGTCGCGGGATGATTGAGCGGCGGCAGTTCGCGCGCCTTGCCTTCGATCACACCCCGATACATCAGGTAATCGACAATCGCGTCCGCGTCCTGTTCTGCGAGTTCATAGGACACGTCGCGTTGGCCGCGATGCTCGATTGTCAGTGCAACGTTCGGCGCGGCGAGCGGCGTGCCCTCGCCCAGAAGCGCACGAACGTCGTTCCATAGTTGCGTATGAACCTCGTCGAATGACTGGCCGCCCGAGTCCGCCGCCAGCAAGACACCGCTCGCGCCCAGATAACGCGCAAGCGGCTCGACCGCCGGCCAGCTCGCTGGGCTCGTGTACAGGTGCATGGTGGCTTCAAGCGAACAATGCAGGTCGAGGATCACGTCGGCATCGGCTGCCATGATCAGCATCTCGCGCCGCAAGGACTCGAACTCATTCTTCGGCTTGACGTCAGCGAGCATGTCGCATACCGCTCGCCGCAATAAACGCGTGTTGCTGTCGGCGTCCTGCGTCCACTGGCTACCAATGCGCTCGACCAAAGCAGCGGCAGCAGGCAGCGGAAAGCTGCGATTGAAGTTGTGGCCGCTATTCAACTCGAAGCGTCCAAGGAACTGACCGAGTACATGCTGCGAAAGTCCGATCGGGTTTGCGACCGGCACCAGGATCACCTCGCCGCGAATGCGTCCCGCCTTTTCCAGTTCGATCAGCCGTTGCTTCAGGCGCCATGCGGTCAGCATTGCGGGTATTTCGTCCGCGTGCAGTGACGCCTGCACATAGATCTTCTCGCCCGTACCCGGTGTGCCGAAGTGAAAGCTGACGAACTCGCGGCGCGTGCCAATGGATGTGGAAACCAGCGGCGTGCTTTGGATGTGCATCGAATACTCCTGAAAATCCTGTTAGTTGCCGTAGACGTCGAAGTCGAAGTACTTGTGGGCGATCTTTTGGTAGGTGCCGTCGGCACGCATGGCAGCGATCGCGCTATCGATGCTCGCCTTGAGCGCAACGTCGTCCTTGCGCAGGCCGATGCCGGTGCCATGGTCGCCCATCTCAAGCGGCCCGCCGACAAAACCGAAACCCTTGCCTCTCGGGGTCTTCAGGAAGCCGTTATCTGCTTCCACCGACCCGAGCAGCGCCGCGTCCAGCCGGCCGGCCTGCAGATCCTCGAATACGCCCTCCTGGCTTTGATACGCAACCACCTCCACACCACCCGACTGCCAGTTCTTCTGTGCGTAAGTTTCGAACTGCGTGCCGCTCTGCACGCCGATGCGCTTGCCGCGCAGACCCTCTGCGCTAACTGTCAGCGGCGCGCCGGTCTTCGCGATCAAACGTGACTTGAACTGGAACAGCTTGGTCGAAAACGCGATCTGCTGCATGCGTTTTTCGGTGATCGCCATCGACGAGATGATCGCGTCGATCTTGCGTGCCTGCAGCGCCGGGATCATGCCGGAAAACTCCATCTCGACCCATTGGCAATGCATCGCGATGCGGCGGCAAATCTCGTTGGCGAGATCGACGTCGAAACCCGTCACGCTACCGTCGGGCATTTTTACGTCCATGGGCGGATACGTCGGATCAATGCCGAGGCGCAATACGTTCGCGTCTTTCGCGAAGGCCGGCGTGGAGATGGTCAAGGCCGCGATCACGGCGGCGACCAGCAACGAAAAGAGGGGTTTCATCGGCGCTTACTCAGTGGTTGAGACGGGGATGGGGATAACACGTTTGCATGGTACGAGCGCAAAATGCCACCAAACAGGGCCGATTTACTTATCATGATCACTTTTACTTATCACCCCGGGCGGTTATCGTGGACCTGACCTTGACGCAACTTCGCGTATTCGTCGCTGTCGCTGAAGCCGGTAGCCTCAGGGCGGCGGCGCGCAGGCTCGGCATTGCGCAAAGCGGCGTGACGCAGCAGTTGAGGAAACTCGAGACCAGCGCGGGCGGCCCCTTGTTCGAACGTGGGCACCGTGGTGCACGCTTGACGTCCATCGGCGAGCGCTTGCGCATTCGCGCCGACGTGATCCTTGGCGAGTGCGTGCGAACCGAAAACGAAATGCGCCAGTTACGCGGCGAGTTGACCGGCCAAGTCTCGCTCGGCGTCGCGGCTGAAGCCATGATGCGATTATTTCCCGCGCTGCTGGCGAGTTTTCGCGAGCGATGTCCGCGTATCGATGTGCACCTCACCAGCGCCACGTCGCGCGTCCTGACGGCGTGGGTGCGCGACGGCAGCCTGGATTTCGCCTTGGCGCTGGTATCGAACGAAGCCGACATCCACGACCTGGATGCGACCACGCTGTTCGAATCGCCAGTCACCGTGATTGCGAGGCGAGGCCATCCGCTAGGCCACGCGCGAACGTTGCGTGCTCTGAAGGACTGCGAGTGGGTCAGCACCCGGCCTCGTCATTCGGGTGATGTCGTGAACCGCTTGTCCGTTTTGTTCGAAGACGCGGGGCTTGAACCTCCCCGTATCGCGGCTACGACCGAGGCCGTGTTCGACACGCTGCATTGCGTGGCGAACAGCGATTATCTGGCGCTCGAACCCGTGCGTCTCGCAGCCCATCCGTTCTTCAGGGACCATGTGGAGATCGTCCCGATCAAAGAGCAGGCGTTGAGTACGCGCGTGTATCTGCTGCGCCGCGCAGGCGTGCCGTTGACGCCGGTTGCGCAGGAACTGGCGTCCATGGCAGTGTCGTTTGCGAGGATGCTGCCGGCGACGAGAGTGACTGGCGTAAGTGCAGTCATGGATGAAACGCCTCGCCAATAACACGCGATTTTTCCATCATGCCCGCACGGTGCGGCGCCGCTCTTCAGGTTCGTTCCGAGCGGCTATCATGTTGGCCTGGGCAACATCTCGAGCTTTGGGAAACACGGTCATGACTAGAAAAAAAACTGCGGACAGCGCGCCTCGCGAAACTGCTGCAATCCTGCGTCACTGGCACGACGCTGTACCGAACGACCGGCTGGCCCATCTCGTGAAAGATGCCGCGCGTTCGCTGGTGCGCGCGCTGCAGATGCGGCTTGCGGAGCACACCGTGTCGTACGGGCACTGGACATTCCTGCGGATCTTGTGGGAGACGGATGGCTTGACGCAGCGTGAGCTGAGCACGCAGGCGGGAGTAATGGAGCCAACGACCTTTGCGGCCGTCAAGGCCATGGAAGCGCTGGGTTACGTCGAGCGCCAGCAGATGCCGGACAACAAGAAAAACGTGCACGTGTTCCTGACCGCCGAAGGCCGGGCGCTGAAAGAGAAGCTCGTTCCGCTCGCCGAGGAAGTCAATGATGTCAGCGTGGTGGGCCTGAGTGAGCAAGACATCAAGACCGCGCGGAAGGTGTTGCTGGCGCTGATTGAAAACCTGGCCGACGATGAACTGGGATCCACGAATCCAATGCGCCGCGTGCCTTCAACGCGGGAACTGGGACGGATTATTGCCGAGCGTGGGGATGCGGTAGAGGACAGGTGACGCTGAAGATGGACGCGTTGCGCGATTTGTGAATTTCGAACGCGTCGCGATTCGCACACTCCCGGCGATATCCTCGCGGAAGAATGGCTCGCCCCAATGGGCATCACTCAGTACGCGCTCGCAAAAGCAATCGATGTACCGGCACGTCGCATCAGTGAAATCGTTCAAGGGAAACGCGCCGTCGCCGCCGACACTGCCGTTCGTCTCGGCGCATTTTTTGGCGTCGATCCGCAAAGCTGGATGAATCTTCAAACGCACTACGATACCGAACAGGCGCGTGAGAAACTCGGCGATCGACTCATGCAAATCAGGCGCAACGGCGTAGCAAACGAAGCGATCACGTCGCTGCGTCAAGCCGCAAAATAACAGCGGGAGCTGCTCGCAATCCGCACATGAAAGCGGCGTGCCCCCCCTCGTTACACCGGCGACGGATTGCGATCCGCGAACCCGCGTTGATGCCAGTACGGATACGGCAACGGCAACGTGCTCGCTTTATCCAGCGCCGCGATCTGCTCAGCACTCAACGACCACCCTACACTGCCCAGGTTCTCGCGGAACTGCTTCTCGTCGCGAGCACCCACAATCACGTTCGCGACTGTCGGCCGCTGCAGCAGCCAGTTCAACGCAATCTGCGGCACGCTCTTGCCGGTTTCCTTGGCCACGGCATCCAGCGCATCCACAATGCCGTAGACATATTCATCGGCAACCGGCGGTCCCATGTCCGCCGTCTTGTGCAAACGGCTGTTCTCCGGCAACGGGCTGCCGCGACGGATCTTGCCTGTCAGACGCCCCCACCCCAGCGGACTCCACACAATGGTCGAGACCTTCTGGTCCAGTCCCAGCGGCATGAGTTCATGCTCGAAATCGCGGCCGGTCAGCGAGTAATAAGCCTGGTGCACCGAATGCCGCGCGAGGCCTTCACGGTCCGACACCGCCAGCGATTTCATCAAGTGCCAGCCGGAAAAATTCGAGCAGCCGATCACGCGGATCTTGCCCGCGCGCACGAAGTCGTCCAGCGTGCGCAGGGTTTCTTCCACGCGCGTCAATGCGTCGAAACCATGCAGTTGATAGATGTCGATGTAGTCGGTGTTCAGGCGCTTCAAGCTGCCATGGATGGCTTGCGTCAAATGATGCCGGGTCGAGCCGACACTGTTCACATCCGAGCCGAATTGAAACGTTCCTTTCGTCGATACGATCACCTTCGAGCGGCGTCCGGCAATTGCCTTGCCGAGGATCTCTTCCGCCATGCCATCGGAATAGATGTCGGCGCTATCGAACATCGAGACGCCGGCCTCCAGCGCAATGTCGACCAGGCTGCGCGCGCCGTCGGCGTCGGTGCTGCCCCACGCCTTGAAAAAATCATTGCTGCCGCCGAACGTGGCGGTGCCCAGACTCAGCACGGGCACCTTGAAACCCGTTTCACCCAGTAAGCGATATTCCATGTCCTCTCCTTTCCATTGAAAGCCAATGAGCCGCTACCGCGCCGGCGACGCGGGCAGCGAGCTTCGATATTGCGTGGGCCATGTTAAGAGATCGTTGAAAATCGCGCTTGGATGCCCCGCGGCCGCGGCCGGTCCAACGCTTGAACGCTTAAGCGGGAACGATCACAGCCCTCGGATCACAGCCCTCGGATCACATCCAGCGCAGCGCCCACCATGTCCTTCACCACCACCTGAACCTGACTGGCTGCTTCGGGCGCGTAATCGAACGGTTCCGTCTCGTGCATGTAGGTCGACTGGCACATTTCCAGTTGTATCGCGTGAACACCGGTCTCAGGCGTTCCATAGTGACGCGTGTTGTAGCCGCCTTTGAAACGGCCGTTGGCGATCCACGTATAAGCGCTTTGCGCTGCGGCATTCGTGACGGCTTGCAATGCGCCAGGCGCCGCCGTCCGGCCATCCTGCGTACCGACGTTCAGATCCGGAAGCTTGCCCTCGAACAGACGCGGCAGCACGCTTGCAATGGAATGCGCTTCCCACAGCAATACGTTCGGATGCGCCGCCCGCAATCGCGCGAGTTCTGCCTCAAGCACGTCGTGATACGGCTGCCAATAGGTGACGACGCGCCGCGCTTTCTCGGCAGCATCGGGCCCCGCGCCATCGCGATATAGCGGCATGCCACGGAAGGTTTCGCCCGGGCACAGGCCCGTTGTCGTCTGGCCCGGATAGAGGCTCTCATCGTTCGACGGACGGTTCAGGTCGATCACATAGCGCGAGATACGTGCGCCAAGAATCGTCGCGCCCATCTCGCGGGCGAAGTCATACAGGCGATCGAGATGCCAGTCGGTATCGGCGACGGTGAGCGCTATGTCCGTGTACAACGGCCGCAAGCTCTCAGGAATTTCAGTGCCCACGTGCGGAATGGAAATAAGCAGCGGCGCGTCGCCGCGATGCAAGGTGTAGAGATCGGTCATGATGGAATCCGGGCGAAGTAAGCGTATGAAAGAGGTGTGGAAAAGGATCAATAGGCAAGTCGATAGCGGTTATTGGATCGCGTCGTCCGGCAGGTTGGGTAGCGCTTGCTGGAGCGCCGGGCGAATGCGCTGGTCGAGCACCCCACGCGTCAACGAGATCAGTTCGGCCGCAAAGCCGTCCCATTCCCTCTCACGATGCAGCAGGAAAAAATCGCGGCGTGCAAGGCCGCCCGGGGGCAGCGGCAACACATCGATTTCCTCCAGATAATGACGCGCCTGCCACAAGCAAAGCGGCGTGGAGATGGCGAAACCGAGACCTGCGGCAACGAGGCTGAGCAGCGGGTCGGTGGCGTCGAATTCATAACGCCGCGGGCTGTCAATACCGAGGTGCCGCGCAAAGCGCTCCACCTGCTGGCCGATCACCGAGCGCCCCGTATAACGGATCAACGGAAGATTGCTCGCGAGCATACGCCAGTCCGCCGCGGGTCGCGACGCGAGGAAGCGCCGCGACGCAACCGCCACGAATGCCTCGGAGAACAGGGGAATCTCGACAATACGCGGGTCCGAAATGACAGTCTGGGTGCATACGGCCAGATCGATCTCGCGATCGTGCAGCTGCTTGGTCAGCCCCGGCGTCAGTCCCGACCACAACGCAATCTGCCGCGACGAACCCGAGAGTGCGCGAATCAACTCCGGACCAATAGTGGCCGCGAACGAGTCCACACAACCAAGCCGAACCGAAGCGTTGCCTGCATCGGATACCTCGTCGATGCGGGCACTCACGCGTTGCGCGTGATCGAGCAAGGGCGTAGCGAGCTCGAGCAAAGCTCGCCCTGCGCTGTTGGCACGCGGCGGGCGGCTGTCCCGGTCGAACAGGCTTGTACCCTGCTCGCGTTCGAGCGCCGATACAGCCTGGCTGATCGCGCTCTGGCTCACGCCAAGCTGCTTCGCGGCGGCAGTCATCGAACCTGTATCGCAGACGGCAACGAACGCCTGCAGCGCGCGCAGGTCGATGGGGTGACGCGGTCGTCTCATAGGCGCTCCGGTTTGGCGCGGCGCCGGCTTAGCAAGGTTCCCAGGATGCCCGTGAAGGCGAGGAACGTGCAAAGCTGCAGCGTTTTCCGTCGATGTCCATAAGTTTGCCTTATGCAAAATGTTCGCGGAAGCGGCATTTCCTGCAATCGCGATCACGCAGGGCGGCCTCCTGCAGCCCAAGCGTGTGCGCTCTTATCTCATGTGATGGAAGCCAGGGCATGGACGACACGTATGGAGGAGACCCGCCAAGCGTGCTTTATTGTTTGGCGGTGTTCAACACTCAAGGCGCACGCATTTCACTTGAGGAAAACAGAAGAAGCGTGCGCCACGGTCACCACTCGCTGCAAGGGATCAGAAAGACCCTCGCGCGACGCATGATAGCCAGAGCTTGATACCCAGCACTTACCACACGCCGCGCGATGTTCCGGCTTACTTCGAGCCTTCGGGAAAGTCGGCGCCAATAGTCGCCTTCTCCCACGTGTCGAAGTCATGAGTCAGCAAAGCGACTTTCTTGCGCGCCAGCTCAAGCGCGGCTTTGCCAAGCAACAGGCGCAACGGCGGGGTGTCGGAGAGTGCCGCGTCAATGATCGCCTGTGCCGCGCGCACCGGATCGCCCGCCTGATTGCCGCTGCGCGCTTCGGTCTGCTTGCGGCGCTCGCCCGCGGTAGCCGCATAGTCATCAATGCGCGTAGCCGACTGCTTGATCGACGGCCCGGCCCAGTTGGTGCGGAATGGTCCGGGCTCAACCACGAGCACGTCAATGCCCAGCGGTTTCACCTCGATCGCCAGCGACTCCGAGATGCCTTCCACCGCGTATTTGGTGCCGTGATAGTAGCCGGTTGCCGCGAAGCTCGTGATCCCGCCTATCGACGAAATGTTGACAATGAGGCCGTTTTTTTGGGCACGCATGATGGGCAGTACGGCCTTCGTCATGTCGACCAGACCAAATACGTTGGTCTCGAACATTGCGCGGACGGCGTCGTCTTCGCCCTCCTCAATCGCCGCCAGATAACCGTAACCCGCGTTATTCACGAGCGCATCGATACGGCCGAAATGCTTCTGCGACTTCGCGACAACATCGGCGATCTGCTTGCGGTCGGTCACGTCTAGCTGCAACGCCAGCGCACGGTCCCCATAGCCTTCGGCCAGATCCGCGAGCTTGGACGGGTCCCGCGCCGTCACCACGGCGCGCCATCCGCGCTCCAGCACAAGTTTGGCCAGCTCACGGCCGAAGCCTGTCGAGCAGCCGGTGATGAGCCACACGGGGTTGTCTCGATTCATCATGGAAAGCTCCTGTTTATAGATCGGAAAGTCGGTTGTATTGGTGCGTCGGAATGAAGGTGGCGGTTCGGGCCGACGCCTGAGGTTGCATCGCCAGAACCATACCCGCGCGGAAATCCCGTTAAAGCTTACTCGGGATAGGCGAACGCAGCACAACCCGGCCAGGTTGGCGCGCTTGGGGTCATTGCTTTCGATTGCCTGATTCTGCTGGAGGCAACAGCTTCAGTCATGAATATAGCCGGGCGTCGAGGCCGACTACCGTCGAATTCGATTTTGGTTTTATAAGTTTTGGTTCAGGACCGGCCCGTATTTCAACTTGGCTAACGCGCGAAAATTCATGAGGAACCAATGCACTCAAACTCGTCGAAGAGTCTTTTCCTTTATGCGTTAATACCCCGTTTTTTCTGCCATGACTAAATTAATCGACGCCCTCGAAAGGTGCAGTTTTCTGAATCGAAAGGCATCGGTGATATCGCAGCATTTCAGTTTCTGTCACATCTGCTATTCCGGCCCTATCTAAATGCCGATACGGTCGCCGGCTATTTTTCTCAATCCCGGTTTCATCACCCAACGAGTTGCAGCGGCCGCGCCGGCTCGCGTTTGCAACCGGGAATATTCGATAGCCCGAACACCGGCCTCGCGAAATAGAAACCTTGCGCCAATACGTTCGGCCAGCGTGCCAGCCACTGCGCCTGAGCGGCCGTCTCCACGCCCTCGACCACCACCGTCACAGCCAGTTTTTCCAGCAGGTTGAGTATCGCGGATACCACCTCGCATGCACGCGGATCGTCCGGCACCCGCTCCAGCAATTCCTTCGCCAGTTTGACCACATCCACGTCAAGCGCGCTCAGCATGGCAAGCGAGGAATATCCGGTGCCGAAATCGTCGATAGCTATATGCACGTCAATCTCGCGCAATGCATCCATCAGTCCCTTCGAAGCCAGGATTTTCGTCGCGTCTTCCGCCTCGGACAACTCCACCTGAAACAGTCCCGGCGCAACACCGTGCGAGCGCGCGGACTGCTCCAGCCGCCGCGCGAAGCTCGCCCTGGCGACCACCGACGGCGGCACGTTGACCGCGATGGGAAACGCCGGATGCCCTTCGCGCTGCCATGAGCCAAGGTGAGAACAGGTGCTGTCGATGACAAATTGCGTCATGTCCGACGCCACGCCCGGATCGGCGACCGCGCTGATGAACGCGCCCGGCAACAACATGCCGTATTGCGGATGCATCCATCGAATCAAGGCCTCGGCGCTCGACAAAGCGCCTGTCCTTGCGTGGTATACGCCCTGAAACGCAAGCTGAAACTCGCCGGCACGCAAACCCTTGCGCACCTGCTGACATAGTTGGTCGCCAGGTTGGGTCATCATCGTCGCATCCGTCCGCTCCCGGGGGTGCGGCGCCACCGGTCGGCAGGCGCCCAGTCCATCAATCGCACATAACACCACGCGTCATGAACCGGGCTTCTTCACGCACAAGCCGTGCCAGTTGGCCAAATGCGCGGCCTGGCGTACGTTGAGCTCATGTGAAGGCCGGCAAACCCTACACGCGACACAGTTTGCACGCTCGGGCAAGGCACCCTGCGAATGACGCGACCCGTATGTTACGTAACGACTGAAGACTGTTACGCCGGATGTGTCAGCACTTCTTCGTCAGCAAGTCTTAAGCACGTCCACGATTCGGTAAGCTCAGCTCGCGCAAAACGCAGCGACGAAGCCCTTGCCATTATTTAACCCCGGCACATTACGCCACAATCGCCAAGGATCACGGTCAAGCTTACTGTTATTCGAAAACCACGGTAGCTCTTGCCGCTCAATAATGGCTTTCCAACTCGTATATCCATGTGTGTCATTGCCGGTAATCTGAATCCTGCTAATTCCTGTGTATATGTCTCACGTGTCTGGCATTTTGGCGGACACATAGTATTTGTATCTTCCACGATGCTTATAACGGTGGGTATTCAAATGGCCCGATTCAAATCAGCAACAAATTCTTGGATAAGGAATTGGACACTAAACAATGGAAATTTTTCCTTGCACCCTGGTCTTCGTCGATGTCGACGCAACCGCCAGTCCCAATAGCACGAGTAAGGATCCGCTGTCCTACGCCCGCCAGGCGCTTTGTTTAAACAAGACCTTGCTTCATGCAGGCATGCCCCGGCTTAACGTCTTCACGAACGCACCGGACACGGTCAACGCATGCTTTTCCATTGCGCCGGAAGAGCGGCGTCCGCTTGTTCACGAACTGATCACCAGCGTCAACGTTCCAAGGAGCACGGAGTTCTACGCGGCGCATTTCAAGCTTGACCTGCTTGAACAAGTAGCCGACCTGCTCACGACCGACATGTTGCTGCTGCAACTCGACTCGGACATTGTCGCCATCCGTCCCCTGGACGATGAGTTGCTTCAACTCTGCGCCGATGCAGGAGTCGGCGCGTTCGACATATCGGATCAAGTGTTCCCGGCTTACGGCAGCGCCAGCGTCATCAAGGATCTTGAGATCGTGGCCGGCCGGCATCTGCTCAATCCGCGCTGGTATGGCGGCGAGTTCCTCCTCAGCACGAGCGCGTTCCTCAGGGCGCTGGTGCCTCGCGCCCGCGCACACTTTGAACGATATGTCGGCGAGATTGAGCGCCTGCAGCATCACGGCGACGAGTCATTTATCTCCGCCGCACTCAATACGCTTGCTGACGAAGGGCAACAGATCGTGGAGCTGGGCGCGTACCAGGCGATCGGCCGGCACTGGACCGGCAACACGCATCGCGACCTTCGATGGTTCCAGCATTGCTGCTTCGTCCACTTGCCCGATGGCAAGGCGTTGATCGAACGCGAGGCTCGCTATCCCGGCTTTAACCCGAACCGGTTCTGGCGGACGGTGTCGACGGCGCACCTGCTCAACCGCGCGCGCTTCGGCATCAAGCTGTGTTTCGAGGCGACCTCGATCGCGCCGCAACTGCGCAAGATGATCGTGCCGGGGCCGGGTAAGCCGTCAGCGCCGGTTGACAAACCGAGTTCGGGGCCGGACTCGACGGAGCCCGGCTCATTCAGCGCGCCGCGCGTAAAACATCGCCTGAACGAAAAGAGCGACGAGCCGGTGTCCTGAGTTAGCCGCAACTAGCCCTTGTTGCGGCCTGGCCATGTCAAGCCGCTGCGCTCGCTACGATCGACGCCGCGAGCAGCGCCTGTGTATAGGGATGCGCGGGCGCTTGCAAAACGTTCATCGTGTCGCCCATCTCCACAATCCGCCCCGCCTTCATGACCGCCACCCTGTGTGCCATCGCGCGCATCACGGCAAGGTCATGCGTGATGAACAGGTAACTCAGCGTGTATTTTTTCTGCAGCCGCGTGAGCAGGTTAAGCACCTGCTGCTGTATCGATACATCGAGCGCGCTCGTGGGTTCATCGAGTATCAGCATTTCCGGTTCGACCGCGAGCGCCCGGGCAATGGCAATACGCTGCCGCTGGCCGCCGGAAAATTCGTGAGGATAACGCGACAGGACATCGGCCGGCATACCCACTTCGTCGAGCAGCGCCACCACGCGTTGACGGCGCGCTGCGGCCGTCACCTCCGGCCGATGCAATGCAATCCCTTCGCCCACGATCTGCTCGATCGTCATGCGCGGCGACAACGATCCGTAGGGATCCTGAAATACCACTTGCAGCCGCGACGAAACACTGCGCCGCGAGGTCGCGCTCTTGAGCGTGGACAAGGACTGCCCGTCGATATGGATCATCCCTTGCGCCGGCCGCTGCAGGCCCAGGATGGCAGCGGCAAGCGTGGACTTTCCCGATCCAGATTCGCCTACTATGCCGAGCGTTTCGCCGCGTCTCAAAGTGATGCCAACGTCCTGCAACGCGCGGAATGAAGACTTCGAAAACGTGGACCGCCAGCCTTTCACCGAAGTCCGGTAGTCTACCGACAGCCCCTGCACTTCGAGCAGCCGCCGTGCGTCCGAAGCGATCGGGTCTAGAGCGCGTTCGGGCTCGCTGTCAAGCAGCCGGCACGTGTAGGGGTGCTGCGGATTTGCAAACAGTTCCGCAGTCGAATTGGTTTCCACCAGCACGCCCTTCTCCATCACCGCCACGCGCTGCGCAAAGCGCTTGACCAGGTTCAGGTCGTGCGTGATCAGCAGCACCGCCATGCCGCGCTCGACCGCCTCCTGTTCCTGCAAGCCGATCAGCAATTCCACTATCTGCTGGCGCACCGTCACATCGAGGGCCGTGGTCGGTTCATCGGCGAGCAGCAGGCGCGGCCGGCACGCCAGCGCCATCGCGATCATCGCGCGTTGCCGCTGACCGCCCGATAGTTGATGCGGGAAACTGTCGATACGCCGTTCCGGTTCGGCGATACCGGTGCGCCGCAATAGCTCGATACCCCGCTCGCGTGCCGCGTTGGGCCGCAAACCTTCGTGCAGACGCAGGCTCTCCGCGATCTGCTTGCCGATCGTGAACAAGGGGTTCAGCGCGGTCATCGGTTCCTGAAAGACCATGGCGACGTCGCGGCCGCGAATGCCGCGCATCTGTTGCTCGGTCTTTTGCAGGAGATCGTCGCCGTCCAGCAGGATGCGCCCCGTCTGGCGAGCGTTGTCCGCAAGACCCAGGATGGAAAGCGCCGTGACGCTCTTACCCGATCCCGATTCGCCCACCAACGCCACGCGTTCGCCGCGCCCGATCGAAAGATTGAGGTCCCGTACGACGGTCTTGTCGCCGAAAGCAATCGATAAACCGTCGAGTTGCAGCAGAGGGGCCGTCACTTTTGTGCCCCTCCGAATGCGGAACCGCGCGTGCGCGTATCGAGCGCGTTGCGTAACGCGTCGCCCATGAAGGTCAGCAGCAGCAAGGTGACGACAAGGCCACCGAACGCCGCGCCGGAGATCCACCATGCATCGAGATTGTTTTTGCCTTCAGCGAGCAGTTCGCCCAGGCTCGGCGTGGGTGCGGGCACGCCAAGCCCCAGGAAGTCGAGGCTCGTGAGCGAGAGGATCGCCGCGCTCATGCGGAACGGCAAGAAGGTGATCACCGGCGTAAGACTGTTGGGCAGCACGTGACGCCACATGATCTGCCAGTTCGACAACCCCATCGTCCGAGCCGCGCGAACGTAGTCAAGCGAACGGTTGCGCAGGAATTCGGCGCGCACGTAGTCCGACAGCGTGAGCCAGCCGAACGCCGAGAGCAGGATGAACAGCAGCCACAGGGTAGGTTCGAAGATCGATGCGAAGATGATCAGGAGGTACAGGTCGGGCATCGAACTCCATATCTCTATCAGGCGCTGGCCGATCAAGTCGGTGCGGCCACCGTAAAACCCCTGCACTGCGCCCGTCAGGACGCCCAGCAAGACGCCCGAGACCGTGAGTGCGAGCGCCATGAGCACAGAGAGCCGGAAACCGTACAGCAGGCGCGAAAGGACGTCGCGGCCGAACTGGTCCGTCCCGATCCAGTTGGTGGCCGAGGGCGGTGCGGGATTGGGTGTGGTCGCGAAATAGTCGACGGTGTCATAGTGGAAATGATTCGGCGGATAGATCGCGAAGTTGCCCTTCGACTCCAGCCGGTCGCGAATATACGGATCGAGATAGTTCGCGCGGGCCGGGAAATCGCCGCCGAATACCTTCTCCGAATAGTCCTTCACGATCGGGAAATAATAGTGTCCTTCGTAGCGGATCAACAGCGGCTTGTCGTTTGCCAACACCTCGCCGAGCAGGCTGACGACAAACAACGCGACGAAAACTATCGTGCTCCAGTAGCCCAGGCGTTGCGCCTTGAACCGCAACCATACGCGCCGGCCGGGCGACTCGGACGGCGGCGGTGTCGCGACAGAAGCTTCGCCCATGATGGGATTCACGGAGACGTTCATGCGCTCACCGGTCCAGCCGGTCGAACTGGATGCGGGGGTCGACGAGGACATAACAAACGTCCGCAATAAGCTTGGTCACAAGACCAATCAGGGTGAACAGGTAAAGCGAACCGAGCACGACGGGATAGTCACGCCGGATCACCGAGTCGTAGGAGAGCTGCCCCATGCCATCGAGCGAAAACAATGTCTCGATCAGCAGGTTGCCGTTGAGGAACGCACCCACGAAAGCCGCAGGCAATCCGGTCAAAAGCGGAATCATCGCGTTGCGCAGCACATGTTTCCAGAGCACGTCACGTTGCGGCGCACCCTTCGCACGCGCGGTCAGCACGTATTGCCGGCTGATCTCCTCAAGGAACGTGTTCTTGGTCAAGATCGTGATGATCGCAAAGTTGCCGACCACTGCAGCGGTCACCGGCAACGCGATGTGCCATAGATAATCGAGCACCTTGCCCGCCATGCTGAGCTGGTCGAAGTCGTCGGAGGTAAGGCCGCGCATGGGAAATACCTGCCACAGCGTACCGCCGCCAAACAGCATCAGCAGCAACACGCCCAATACGAAACCGGGAATGGCGTAGCCGGTCAGCACGAGCACGCTCGTGGCGGTATCGAACCGGGAGCCGTTTCGCACGGCCTTCGAGATCCCCAGCGGCACCGCCGAGGTAGGTCAGCAGCACGGTCCAGAGGCCCAGCGTGATGGACACCGGCAGCTTGGAACGGATCACCGCCCAGACGCTTTGATGTTGATAATACGACTGGCCGAGATTGAAGCTCGCGTAGTTCCTGAGCATGCTCGCGTAGCGCACGAGCGGCGGTTTGTCGAAGCCGAATTGCTTCTTGAGTTGCTCGACCTGCTGTGGGTCGACCCCCTGGCTGCCGTGATACCCGCCGGCCCCGCCCCCCTCGCCGTGGCTCCCGCCATGGCGCATCTGGATCAGGATTTGCTCCACCGGTCCGCCCGGCACGAATTGCGTCACGGCAAAGGTCAGCGTGACCACGCCGATCAGCGTGGGAATCATCAACAACAGGCGTCTGAGGATATAAGCGGCCATGGCAATCTCAGTGTGTTGATGCAGCCGTAGTAGCACCGGACGGCGCCTTCACGAACCAGTAGTCGACCAGCCAGTCCTCCGCAAGGTAAGAAAGCGGCGACACCCGGGGAAAGCCCATTCGCGCCCGGTAGCCCACGCGCGTAGTAGGCGCGTAGTACTCCGGCACAATGTAATACTCGTTGATCAGGATGCGATCGAGCGCGCGCGTGGCCGTTTCAAGATCGCCTAGCGTCTGCGCTTTCAACGCAGCGTCTATCATCGCGTCGGCGGCCTTCGAACGGACTCCCGGAAAATTTTCCGAACCCGGCTGCGACGCCGCCGCGCTGCCGAAGCGGCGTGTCAGTTCGCCGCCCGGGATGGTGACGGGTGCATAGATATACGTCGTCATGTCGAAGTCGAATGCGTCCATGCGTTTCTCGTACAACGCGCTGTCGAGTTCCCGCAGATGCGCCTGTATGCCAAGCGTCTGCAACTGCTGGATATACGGCAGGACGACCTTGTCCATGCCGGGTTGGTCGTCCATGATCTCGATGGTCATCGGCGCGCCGCTGGCGTCGCGCAATGCACCGTCACGATACTGCCAGCCCGCTTCGTTCAGGAGCGCCTGGGCTTCACGCAAATTGGCACGCAGCGAATGTGGCGGCACAGTGTCCGGCTGCTTCAGCATGGGGCCGAACACGGCAGCCGGAAGAGTCGAACGATACGGTTCGAGCAGCGCAAGCTCCTTTGCATCCGGCACGCCCTGCGCGCCAAACGGGGAGTCCTGGAAATAGCTGCCCGTGCGGCGGTATAGATTGTAAAAGCCCATCCGGTTCAGCCAGTCGTAGTCGAAAGCAAGCGTCAGCGCACGACGCACACGCGCGTCCGCGAACTGCGGTCTGCGCGTGTTGATGACCAAGCCCTGCATCTGCGCCGGACCGTCGGGGAACTGGCTTTTCCTGAGCGACCCGTTGCTGAAGTTCTTGCCGATGTACTTGCGCGCCCAGGTCGAGGACGAATACTCAGCGCGCATATCCGTGTGGCCGGCTTTGAAATCTTCCAGAGACGTGTAGGCGTCGGTGAAAAGCCGGAACGTGATGCGCTGGAAGCGGTACATGCCGCGTCGGGACGGCAAATCGGCGGCCCAGTAATCCGGGTTGCGCCTGTACGTGATCTGCTTGTCGTTCTTGCGCTGCTCGATCAGGTAAGGACCGCTTGCCACCGGCGGCACATCCGATATCTGATCGAACGGCGGCCGCGTGCCGTCTGCTTTCACGCCCCACTTCGGCGAGAAAACTGGCAAGTCCCCCGCGATCAGCGGCGCATCGCGGCGCGCTTCCTTGAAATCGAAGCGCACCGTCAGGCGATCGACCACGGTCGCGCGGCTGATGTTGGCGAACTGCGAGTTGTAGATCGGCGAGACCTGATGGCTTGCCAACGTGTCGTATGAATATTTCACGTCGGCTGCGGTGATCGGGTCGCCGTTGGAAAAACGCGCCTTCGGATTGATATGGTACGTGGCTGACTTGCCGTCCGGTGTGACCTCCACGTCGTCCGCGATCAACGGATACTCCGACGCCAGTTCGTCCCAGCTTCGCTGCATCAGCGTGTCGAACATCAGGTTCTTCAGGTCGGGCGCCGGTACGCCGCGAAGCAGGAAGGGATTCATCGAATCGTAACTTTGCAGCTCATCGTAGTTCTGGAAACTCATGTCGCCGTTAGCCGGCGCGTCCGGGTCCGCATAGTCGAAGTGCGTGAAGTTCGCCGGATACTTCGGCTCGTCGTATTGGGCGATCGACGGGTTCGCTAACGCTTGCGATGCAAAGAGCAGTGCAGCAACGCCCAGCGTAATGAAGTCCCTATTCATTGTCGCTTGCCGCCGGCGCCCACAGCGCGCCTTCCAGGGGATGATGCGGTTCGTTCATGACAAAACCTGAAGGGTGAAACGGATGCGTGCGTCCGGATGAAAATGCGACGCCGGCCACTCGTCGCGCGCATGTCGAGTGGCCGGGCCGCGCACCGCGCTCAATGCTTGATAATGTACATGTCTTCGCTGCGGTAATGGTCCATCGGGTTTTTCGTGGAATAGCCTCCCACGTAACTCTTGACCAACCGCACCAGCGTGTATTGCAGCAGCGGCAGCATCGGATAGTCTTCCATTGCCACCTTGGCTGCTTCGGTCTGCAACGTCTGGCGCGTGGCCGGGTCGGTGGAGTTGGATGCCTGGCGCATCAGCGCATCGGCTTTGGGATTGCACGCCTGGTTGTCGTTCTGCTCGGAACCGCATTGAACCAGTGTGAGGAAAGTGCTTGCGTCGTTGTAATCCGCGACCCAGCCGTTGCGTGCGATCTGGTAGTCGCCATCGTGCCGCTTCTTGAGCAGCACCTTGAATTCCATCGCCTGGATTTCAGTATCCAGACCCAGTTTCGTCTTCCATTCGGAAGCCGCGAAGATCGCCATCTTCTTGTGGTACTCGCTCGTGTTGGTGACGAACTGCAACTTGGTGCCAGGTTTCACGCCCGCCTCGGCCAACAGTTTTTTCGCCTCGTCCACGCGCTTCGCCATCGGCCATGAGGCCCAGTCGTACGCACTGACGTCTGCCCCCTTCACGCCTTTCACGATGACGCCATACGCCGGGATCTGGCCGTCGGCAGTCACACGCTGAGCCAGGATGTCCCGGTCGATGACCATGGACAGCGCCTGGCGCACACGCACGTCCTTCAGGAGCGGGTCCTTGTTGTTAAACGAGTAATAGCGCAAGCCGAGCATGGGCGCCGCGCGCATCTCGTTCGGGTACTCCTGTTTGTAGCGGGCAAAAGTGCCCGAGGGAAGCTGGTTCACCCAGTCGTCACCGCCGGACTTGTACAGATCCACGTCCGTGTTTTCGTCTTCCACAGGCAGGTACGTGACCTGGTTCAGCTGCACGTTAGCGGCATTCCAGTATTGCGGGTTTTTCGCCAGCACGAGGCGGTTGTTCACCTGCCAGTCCTTCAGCATGAAGGCGCCGTTGCTGATCAGCTTGCCGGGTTTGGTCCAGTCGTGGCCGTATTTGTCGACGCCCGCCTTGTTCACCGGCCCGAAGTTCGTATTCGACATCAGGTCGGGCAGGAACGGCACCGGATAAGGAGTCTTGATTTCGACCGTATACGGGTCGAGTGCGCTCACGCCAAGCGACGCCACCGGTTTCTTGCCTGCCACAATGTCTGTTCCGTTCAGCAGGAACATGCCGTAGGTGGTGGCGTACGGTGAAGCCGTTTTTGGATCGACGAGACGCTGGGATCCGTAGACAAAGTCAGCGGCAACAACAGGCTCGCCGTTGGACCACTTCGCATTCTTTCGCAGATGAAAGACCCACGTGGTGGGGTCCTTCATCTCCCACTTTTCAGCGACGCCGGGGACGGTCTCACCGTCGGAACGGGTGGCGGTCAGCCCTTCAAACAGATCGCGCGCGACGGTATTGGCCGGCACGGACTCCGCCACGTTCGGATCGAGTGTCTCGACTTCAGTGCCATTGTTGCGCACCAGTTCCTGCTTCGCGGCGAGTTGCACGCCAGGAGGAACGACTGCCGCCTGCACGGCGCCAGCGAGCATGACGCCACCCAGAGCAAGCGCCGCGGATGCGCGGCAAAGACGGATCGAAGAAGGACGTGGTGCGAAAAACATCTGGAAACTCCTGGTATTCGTTACTTCCACGCTCGGCGTTGACTGCGGCCTTGAGCGCGTCGTGCGATGAGGCGTCGAAAGATCGACGATTGAATCGAAGGGTCCGGGATTGTCGAAAACAAGGTCGCTCCAGCGCCGCATGACACGCGCTGGAGCGACCGTTCAATCGGTCAAACACACTACAGCGACATCAGAACTTGTACGTTGCGCCAATTTGCGCGAAGCGGCCAATGTTCGTGTATATCGACTGGTCGTAGCCATTCTGATCGAGCGTGCCATTTGCAAAGATCGGATCGTACGGCGGCGCACGGTTGAAGATGTTGTCGATACCGCCGTAGATCGTCCAGTGCTTGAAGCCCGTGTACGTCATCATCAGGTTGAACTGGCTGTACGATCCCACGTGGGACGGCCCGTCGGCAACCAGGTTCTGCGCATACGGACCGGTGAACTGCCAGGTCAACGCTGCGTCGAACTTGTTGTACGCCCAGTCCAGCGTGGTATTGCCCTTCCAGCGCGGGAAGCTGCCGCCGAACGGCTGTGTGAGGGTGTAGTCGTTACCCGCACCATTCACCGGCGCCTGACCCGGCGAGCCGAGCTTGAAGCTGTTCACGTAAGCCCAGTCAGCGGACAACGTGAACGTCCCGGTCTTCGTCGGCAGCGACTGGCGGAACGTGCCTTCGAAACCGTTCGTATCGAGGTAGCCAAGGTTCTGGTAAGGGATGACCTTGTACAGGAGATCGCCCGTGACCGGGTCGGTGACAACCTGGGAAGGCGAGCCCTGGCCGATCACGTTATCGACACGAATCTTGTACCAATCCAGGCCGATATCGGTCGTACGCGTGGGCGACAGCTGGAAGCCGATGCTCAGGTTTTTCGTACGCTCCGCCTTCAGGGCCGGATTACCTTCCGTGATCGACGTGTAGTTCTGGCCGGTGGCCTGGTCGACCTGAATACCCATCGTTTGCGAGTTGCTGTTCTCAACGAACGTCGGCGCACGGAAGCCACGGTTGTACGAGGTGTACATCGTGAGTGCCTGAACCGGCTGATAACGCAACGCGAAACGCGGCGAGAACGCACCGCCGACATCGCTGTAGTGGTCGTAACGGCCCGACTGGCTGAACGTCAGTGCGCGCACAATTGGAATGTCCACCTGGTAGTACACGGCAGCCACGTTGCGCTGGCCGTTCACCGTCTGGAGATTCGGGCTGATGACCTGACCTTGTTCGAATGCCGCACCCGGGTTCATCACTTCACTCTGGTGAGTGAACTGTGCACCGAAGCCAAGACCCACATCACCCGCTGGCAGACTGAAGAGGTGTGGCGTGGACAGCGTCGCGTCAACGGTATCGAGCTTCGAGATAGCCAGGTTGTTCGCATCCTGGTACAACCCGTTGAGGCCGTTCGGCGTCGCGGCGGGATTCGAGAAATCGAACGTACCGTTCTGGTAAATATTGGTCAGTGCCGCGGTGTTGAGCTGGTTCGTATAAGTGTTCGAAACCGTGCTTTGCGAGTGACTGACCGAGCTCGCCCAATCCCACTCGCCATTCGGCAAGTTGAACGAGCCCTTGATGCCCGTCGACGCGCGCCAGTAAGTGGCATACGTGTCTTCCGCTACCGCGCCCGGGAACGCATACGTGAGCGGCGTGGATACCCCATACGGGTTGTACTGATTGCTCGCCGGCACATTGAAGTTGAACGGCGAAAGCAGTTTGGTGTTCGGGTTCCACACGAGTGCGGGAACCTGCGGATTGCCGATAACGTTGTTCCACAGACCGTCATTCGTCGTGGTCTTGTTGCTGCTGATCAGGAAGTCGCCAAACGCCGTCGTCTCATCGTTGATCTTGAAATCAGCGTGAAGCTTCGCGTTCAAGCGCTCGGTCATCGGCGCGATAGACGTGCTTTCCGCGGAGTTGTATCCGCAGATCGTGCCCGGCAATCCCGATGTCAGCGAGTTGGTGCCAGCGGGATGCACCGCACCGCCGTTCGCACAGCCGCTCAATGCCTGCACGCTGCCGTCGGGCATATTCCAGTACGACGGCGCGAGCAACGAATGGCCGCCCGGATTGTTGGTGAAATCCTGCGAGCTCGTCGCATCGCGGTCGGCCAGCGTGAAGCCGTTCGACTTGTAGTAGCTTGCCGCTGCCGTCACGTTGAAGCGATCGGCGTTGAGATCGCCAAAGCCGGCGAGCACGCCGAATTTGGTCGTGCCCGCGCCGCCGCCCTGGCTGATGGCGCTGCCATAGCTGCCGTCGAGCTGCAGTCCCTGGAAGTCATGCTTCGTGATGATGTTGACCACGCCCGCGATGGCATCCGAACCGTATTGCGACACGGCACCGGTCTTCACGATTTCGATGCGGTCAATGGAGTTCAACGGCAGCGTGTTCAAATCGAAGAAGGAGTCGACGCTGTTCGAGAAGAACGCGAACGGCGCGACGCGCTGTCCGTCCACCAACACGAGCGTGTACTTTTCGCTGAGGCCGCGCAGGGCGATACCCGCAGCGCCTGCGGCAAAGTTTCCGGACTGGCCTTCGCCCCAGCTATTGGCCGAGTTGGCTGAGGTCGTGCGCAGATAATCGGCGACCGTCGTGGCGCCGCTCTCCTGAATGTCTTTCTGCGAAATCGTCTGAACTGCATTGAAGCCCACCTTGTCGGCGCTACGAATCAGCGACCCGGTCACTTCAAATTTCTTGATTTGCTGGACGCCCTTTTCAGCAGTCGGTGTCGCGGTGTTGTTGTCCGCGGACGGAGTTGCAGCGGTGCCTGATGCCGGTGCCGCCACTGCTGCTGCCGGCGCGCTTTCCGTCGTCGTCGCGCCGGCCGCCGTGCCAGTGGCGGCCGGCCGG
>NZ_MTHB01000059.1 GCF_002220365.1 Caballeronia sordidicola
CGCTCGATCATGTCCCAGAAGCGGCCGGCGTTCGGGTACGTGGGCACACCTTCGAAAATGACCTGGGTCGCGCCAACGGCGGTCGGCCCGTAGCAGATGTACGTATGCCCCGTGATCCAGCCGATGTCGGCGGTACACCAGAAGACATCGTCAGGCTTGATGTCGAAGGTCCACTTCATGGTGACCGCAGCCCACAGCAGATAGCCTCCCGTACTGTGCTGCACACCCTTCGGCGCGCCGGTGGACCCTGACGTATACAACACGAACAGCGGATGCTCGGCGCTCACCCATTCGGGCTCGCAAGTGTCCGCCTGCGCGTGCTCCAGCTCATGCAACCATGCGTCGCGGCCGCCGATCCATGGAATCCGGCCACCCGTACGCCGATAGATGGCGACGGTCTTGACCGCATCGGTGCCGCCCATTGCAAGCGCCTCGTCCACAATGCTTTTCAGCGGTAGCGTCTTGCCGGCGCGAACCTGCTCGTCCGCGGTAATGATTGCTACCGCGCCAACATTCGTTATGCGTTCATGCAGCGACTTCGCGGAAAAGCCGCCGAACACGACGCAATGCGGTGCGCCGATGCGCGCGCACGCCTGCATCGCGACAACACCTTCGACTGACATCGGCAGATAGATGACCACGCGGTCGCCTTTCTTCACGCCGCGTGCCCGCAGTGCATTCGCGAGCCGGCATACCCGGTGATACAGCGCCTGATATGTGACGGTCGAGACTTGGCCGTCGTCGGACTCGAAGATGATCGCGGTCTTGTTCGCATTGCCGCTGGCCAGATTGCGGTCAAGGCAGTTGTACGACGCATTCAATTCGCCGTCTTCGAACCACTTGTAGAACGGCGCGTCCCGGTCGTTGAGAATCTGCGTGAACGGACGGCGCCAGCTCAGATGCTCGCGCGCAAGACGTGCCCAGAACGCTTCGTGATCCTGCGCGGCCTCAGCCACGAGCGCGCGGTAAGCGTCCATGCTTTCAATCGCGGTGCGGCCTGCCGGGGGAATACCCTGGGCAGGGACGAGAGGGGTCGATTCGATGGTAGACATAGTCTCCTCGCTTGAGTCGTGAGATGGACGAGCAAACAGCAGCCGTTGCCTAGGAGCTCTTGATGGCCCGAATGGCTTTGCACGCGTGAGGGAGGATGCGCCTCTCGCTTGGTCGATGCTGGTCTAATCGAGGCGCTGCCATGAGTCAACTATGAGATGTGTCCCAGACGACTTTTTGATGCAAATCAAACAGTCTGCGCAGACGAAACGCCCGATTCATAAAAAAGCTCCGGCGCGTTCAACTGGTCGTTGCAACACCTTCTGGTCTAATGTCGGCCCAGGAGGAAACGTAGGTGAATCAAAAGAGAAGATGCGGGCTGTCGTTTGCACAAAAGACGCTGTTGTGGCAAAGATGGAAAGATGGCGAGTCGCTCAGCGACATTGGCCGCTCGTTAGGAAAGCACGCTGCCTCGATTCACGCGATCGTCCGACCGCATGGCGGCATCATGTCGATAGCAAGGAAACGGTCGACCAGAGTGCTGACCCTTGCTGAGAGAGAAGAAATCTCGCGCGGCCTCCATGCGGACGTTTCAATGCGCCAGATCGCGGCGAGCCTCGGTCGGTCGCCTTCGACGATCAGCCGTGAGGTAGCTCGGCATGGCGGGCTGAAAACATATCGGGCGGCGCTGGCTGACGCAAGAGCTTGGGACAACGCAAGGCGACCGAAACGCTGCCGCCTTGCCGTCCATCCTAAATTGTGTCGGCTGGTCGCCAGAAAGTTGCGACTGAAATGGGCGCCACAGCAGATCGCTGGTTGGTTGAAGCAGCAGTACCCCGATGACGAAACCATGCAGGTCTCACACGAAACGATTTACCGCAGTCTGTTCATTCAGGCGCGTGGAGTACTCAAGGCGGAGCTGATGAAACACCTACGCACGCGCCGTATGATGCGACGTTCGAAGAAAGCGTCAGCAAAGGGGCAACCGCGCGGGCAGATCATTGATGCGGTATCAATCCGGGAACGGCCCGCCGAAGCCGAAGATCGGGCTGTTCCGGGGCACCGGGAAGGCGACTTGCTGACCGGCTCGAACAACACACACATCGCGACTCTGGTAGAGCGTCAGTCGCGCTTCACCATTCTCGTGAAGGTAAAGGGCAAGGACACGGAAAGCGTCGTATCCGCGCTGAGCAAACAGGTTCGCAAGCTGCCTGCGGAACTCCGCCGATCGGTCACCTGGGACCGGGGCATGGAACTCGCGCAGCACATGCAATTCACATTCGCGACCGGCGTGCAGGTCTACTTCTGCGATCCACAAAGCCCGTGGCAGCGTGGTACGAACGAGAATACCAACGGATTGCTTCGGCAGTACTTCCCCAAAGGCACCAGCTGGCTGGCTACTCGCAAAGCGATCTGAACAAGATTGCCTTGCAACTGAATCAACGACCCAGAAAGACGTTGGGTTTCATGACGCCTGCAGATAAACTAAACGCCAGCATGGGTGTTGCATTCACCGGTTGAACCCGTCCCGTCCATGTTTGAGACCAAAGGCCCGCCATATGCAACATAGGATTGCTACTTGAACGTGGCTGCGCTCTGACATCAATCGGGCCTGCGTTCTAGCTTGATTCAGGTCAATGCGCAGGGGCAACGGCAGTACATATTGATTTCATTAGCGAGAGTTTGCGCTTGGCACCGGGATCTACCCACCGGCCTGAGGAAAGGTGATGACGCGAAAAATAATTGTCTTAACGATCGAAGGGGTGGTGTGATGGGCGTCGGAATGCAAATCGCTTATATGGGCTTTGTCGGATCAGCGGAAATAGAGGCCGAAGCAAGCGTGCAGCTTGTTCGAATTGATCGGTTCGCGCGTTTGGTTGCGGGCTGTCATCTGGCCATCGAGTCCCTATGTAATCTCGACGGCTCGCGGCCGTACGAGGCCCGTCTCGATTTCATCACGCGCGACTACAACATGATCCCGATCGAGCCCGTAACCCAATGCGGTCGGCAAGTGGCGATCCGGGCAGCGTTCGATTCGGCGGTGCGCCTGCTCGAAAAAGAGGGTGCGACAGTTGTGGCCTGACCCGGATTCATAAATATCTGAAGCTTAGGATATTTACGAATCCGGGTCAGGCCACATGAACGCGCGATACGTGCTGGGGCCGACCGCCACACCGGTGCGATGTGACAGTCAGCAACCCGTGATGTTCATGCTGTGTGGCCCGATTTGGCATGTGGCCCGTGCAGGGTATCCCCGTGATTTCTGTACAGATTACGACTGCAGCGATGGGCAACCATGACGGGGCTTGGCGAAATGGCCCGATTTAAAGAGTCATCAAAATCAGATAGTTTCTGTTTGCCTTTTCAGATGCTGGCAAGTGCGGCCGGGCCTCGTGTGAAACTCGTCCGCGTTCGCCGGAAGGTCTTGCCCAGTATGGTGTTCTGGCCAGTCGGGCAGAACGCCCGTGAGGCTGGCAAGGGCGTCGATGCCGGGCCTGTCTGACCTGCCACGGCCAGGGCACCAGGCGGACGTCGCAGGCCTTTTTCAGCATCCAGCAAACCTGCCCGAAGTGTCAGTGTCACGGCACCGGCACCCACGTTCCTGAGCCGTGCGGCCATCGTCACTTCGCGGGCAACGTGAAGGAAACGAAGACGCTGGAAGTGAGGATTCCGGCGGGTAATGACGACGGCATGCGGATTCGCTCGTCGGGTAACGGCGAACTGTCATCACTAGGGCGCGAGGCCTTTGCCCGTCGTGATGCGTGGGGTAACATTCTCCTGTGAGGCAACACGACCGGACCTAATCATCGTCGCTGCCCAGACGCCAACGGCCCGGCGCGTTCAGGTCTGATCGTGGCTCGGTGCGGCAGCGTGCAGACACCTATGCCGTCTGCGTACACTTTGTTCCTGTGTGACGCGGTCGATGGCGGGCCGGGGTAAGGAGCACTTTTACGGCGACGACATACCAACGGGAGCCGAATCTAGTAGCAGCGCGAAAGGATAAACATCTCGGTCGAAATCAGGGTGGGTCCAGCACAACTCGCGATTCACCAGGGGCACTCAGTGCTGCTCCGCGACACGGACGGGCAACCTCCAATGCCGCGATCATCGAAAGGGCAGCCGGGGCAAAAAAACGTCCTAAAGCGGGACAGATTAGACGCGTTCTATTGATCGATAGGAGCGTAAGTCGGATACTTGGGGTGTCGTCCCTTCGCTCAAGAAATCATGGCAATGCCGACGATGAGAGCAGACTATTTCGCCGCCGGCCTGCCCGGGCTCACGCGCACGGCCGTTGGAAATGCTGGGCTGCCGTATTCTGGTAGACCGTGTGGCACAAAGTTCGGTCGCACAGAAAACCGGCCTGACCAGGACGCGCATTAACGGGATCGTCAACCGCGTGGTCGCGGCCGGGAACGAAGTGTCTCCCTGTTGGGAGCGCGTTGAATCCGAGCTCGCAGGAAAGGAGCGGCAAATGGCAGACGAAGCGCGCGCGGGACTAAAAGGAGCTTGAAATGGCGCGCGCAGATCTGGCGATACTCGCGGGCGTTGGGATTTTCGCGCTGGCCTGCCTTGTCATGTGCAGTGTGTACGTGTACCGGAGTAGGGGAAGCCACCGCGACCGAAAGCGGCGATTAGAGACGCAAATAAGCGGTGGGCACGCGATCCGGCGGAGTGAGGAACAGTTCTTGGGCACTGAGGCAAGTATGAGCACGCAACTAAGCCATCACTGCAAAACCGCACTGTATCGAGTCATGTTCGGCAACGCGCACGGCGAAAGCATTGTGTTCCTCATGGCCGGCAGCCGCGACGCCGCGCAAAAGCGCGCGACCGACGCGCTGGCTGCTATCCATGGCATCGCGACCGACGATGTGCATCTCTACCACCTCGCCTCATTGCGCGAGCTGATCGATAGCGGCGTCAGCGAGGATGAGGATTTGCGGATCTTCGAGATAGCCTGGAAAGGCCCGAGCGTCAGCGCATGGGCCGAGCACCCGCTTTTTCTGACTGATGACCCTACCTTGCTTGGCAAGTGGGCTGAGTTATACGCGGACCTTGCGCGGGAGCTAGCTACAAGCGCGGTCAACCGGGCGCGGAGTTAGCGACCCGGTACGCTGTTGGAATGAATGACGACATCTCGGTTACGCTAGGCGCGTCACTCGGTCAGCGCGGAGCCTTTTGCTGAATTGTCTGTTTGGAATGTGCCGCAGCCGATACCGAGCAGCGTCCACGCGTTGGAGCGCAAATTCCGAGTGACTGTAGTGGGTCGAAATGTGCAAGTTCATGGCCGGCGCAGATCGGCCACTTTCGAAGATGGTGTGTTTGCAAACGAGGAAGAGTCCATATACGGTCATTCGCTTGCCGCCTAGAAACGCGCTGGCCAAGGTGTTGACGCACATCGAGCGGATGCGCGCCGCAGTCGGACAGCGTGTTTGCTAGCCGCGTAGCGGCGCGGTCCCCGGCTTGCCATCGCGATTCTCATGGCCTCGCCGGTCTTCATCATTATCATCGCGGTTGTCGACGAACGGCGAATCGGTGTCGCTACCGCCCGCACGCAGCGCGGCCCGCGCTTCTTCCGCCAGTTTTTCGTAGTGTTTTCGGAAACGGCTCAGGTCTTTTTCTTCGAGTTCTTCGAGATCGAGCAGCGCGTTATGCGCACCGTCCATTGCGCGGATTAGCTCGTCGAGCTTGATCTGCATCGCCGCCGTGTCGCGGTTCTGCGTGTTCTGGATCAGGAAGACCATCAGGAACGTGACGATCGTGGTCGACGTGTTGATCACGAGTTGCCATGTGTCGCTGTAGTGAAAGAACGGGCCGGTGGCCGCCCACGCGATCACAAGGGTGAAGGCCACCACAAAGGTGGCGGGTCTACCGGTCATCGTGGAAAGGTAGCTCGCGAATTTCGAAAACCATTTGCTGCTCATCATGATCTCCGGTAGTCGGGTCAATGTACCGGATGATGACATAGACGCGGAGTCACTTCTTTCTACGGGTGCGACTTGCAGGCATTGAATGACCGTTTCAAAGAGGGGCGAACGTCTCTTGTGGGCCGATGTTGTTGAAAAAGTCGGTGCCGTGTTATTCACGAGGTTTTCAGGGGTCGTTTTACCTCTATCCAAGGCTCACGAGCGGCTTGTAGGCTGATCTGAGAGGTCGAAATTTTCGCCTGCAGCACGGAAACCGCGCGCGGCGACTTTTTCAACCATATCGACCTACTTCGGCCTATCGATACTAGGCGCGGCCGCCCAAGACCCGTCATCGGCGAGCCGCAAATGCTTGCCCGAAAGCTGCCGCTCGTAAACAATGAAGGACGAGAGGCTGAGCAGATTTCCGAAAGACCATTTCGACGAGGTTACGGGAATCGCTTTTGGGGGTAGCGTACCCCGTACTTAAGAAATGATTCGCAGCAGAACAAAACTACGCTTAAGTGTTGTAAAAACTTAAATTACCCGTAAAGGTGCAGCCATGAAGAAGGCAAATGTTAAATGGCTCAAAAATCCTCAGAAAAACATGATTATCCAGCAGCTGAATCTTATCTGAGTCTGATTTTTGAGCCACAGACTGCAAGGACCGCTGCCGAAAAATGGGAAAG
This sequence comes from Caballeronia sordidicola, assembly GCF_002220365.1. Classification (GTDB taxonomy): domain Bacteria; phylum Pseudomonadota; class Gammaproteobacteria; order Burkholderiales; family Burkholderiaceae; genus Caballeronia; species Caballeronia sordidicola_C. The sequence continues at coordinate 6,581 of NZ_MTHB01000059.1, forward strand.
TGCTGAGATCACGCTAATTCCAGCGAAAGATATTTTCAGGGCGTCCGGGGTATCGCTGCTTGGTGTCAGCAATAGCCACGTAGAAAAAGATCGAGCACGAATCATCCTTAGCGAACAGCTGTCCCCTCTCTTGCTCTTCCGGGACACAAATCACGCCAAACTGATTATTGCCGACGGCTATCACCGACTATGTGCGGTCTACACATTCGATGAGGACGCGATGATTCCCTGCAAGATTGTCTGATTGGATAGATGCTGTTTCCATTGGAGCAATCATGATGTCCGCTCATGCTGACCGAATTGAATCGACACAAGAGCAGCTTATGCTGCACGGTTCTGCACCGCCCGATTTTCTGGAATCCGCTCATGAATGGCGGCGCCTGTTCGCAGAAGCCTGGGGCACATTCCTCCTTGTTGTCGTTGCCGCCGGCGCCGGGGCCGTTGGTGCTCAGAGTGGCGGCGTGATAACCCTGAGTATGAAGGTTGTCGCACCGGGGTTGATGGTCATGGCGATCATCTATTTCATGGGCGCTGTCGGGGGGGCTCATTTAAACCCAGCGGTCACGTTCGCCTTCGCGGTGCGTCGCAATTTCCCATGGAGCCGGGTGCCGGGCTATATCGGAGCGCAGTTCATCGGGGGCATCGCAGCGGCATCCTTCCTGCGAGCCATGTTCGGCACTATAGGACTGCTAGGCGCTACGACGCCCGGTCAAGGCGTGAGCGATTTTAAGGCGCTTGCGATGGAAGTCTTGTTGACGACCGGTTTGGTCAGCACGATCCTTGGCACCGCGTCGGGCGCCCGCAATATCGGTTCTAATGGAGCTCTCGCAGTGGGGGGCTATATTGCTTTGGCCGGCCTTTGGGCGGCGCCGGTCAGCGGCGCGTCGATGAATCCTGTGCGCTCGTTCGCTCCCGACCTGATTCGCGGCGACTTCAGTACCACCTGGATTTATGTCGTGGGTCCCGTGGCGGGGGCACTCATAGCTGTATGCTTTGAGTGGTTTCTGAAAGGCAACGCGACCGCTGCAGGGACGTTGGCGGCACAGGGCAATATCAAAGACGAAGAGTAGGTGCCAACTTAGACCGCCTGCTAGAGTTCTTCAAAGCAGCCGATCACGACCGATTCCAACGGTCGAACCCAGGCAGCCCGCCGGCTATTGCGCGGTGGCACTGCCCATGACCTGTTTGAAAGCACGCCGGTTGAAGCGAGCGACGCGGCGATCATCATGAAATGACGGCGGGTGGCTGGCATCGAGAGGACTCCTTTTCGTGATGTCATGCCGCCCGCGGCGCAACGCATTAGCCGGCGGAGGCATTCCATGATCTTCGCGCGAACACGTGTGTTTTGTAAGTATTCTTCAATGTTTTTGACGTGGCAATGCTGCTGTATAAAGTTTTGATACCGTCTGTAGCCCGAAAGTTCACGCCCCGATCGCAATGCGCAATCCGGTGCGCCAGGCCGCCCGATTCTCAGGGCACGATGTCGTTTCACGCGGTCATCGGACTCGTCCCGGAATTCGAAGAAAAGATGATTGGTATTATCACACGCCTGCATAACCATCCACTGCTGCAACGAAATTCGGGCCGAACTGAATTACCTCCGCCTGCCTGCCGGACTTGACATCTGCCTTATCACTTGTGATGAGTACGGCGATCGCCGAGAAGGCGAGTTCGGTCCGCGCATGCCCGTTAATCCACCCGGCGCAGACATCGCGAAATCGATGCGGCTGTGCGGCGTGAAATCGTGTCGCAACATGGGCAGCGAAGCGCTCGCAGCCTCTCCGGGTTGCAGCGTAAAGCCAATCAGAGGTACGTGGTACACAACGCCGACCACCAGCGGCACATTTTCCGACTGTTTATTGCCGTCTTCGGGTTAAGCCCACTTTCTTAAACAGAACTTAAGGTGGAAATTAAATCGTCCCTGTCAACGAGCTGTCTAACTGTCTGGCAGTAACTGAATGCCCTATCGCCGGGGTCACTATTGGTATTAAATACAAGATACGAAGTTCAAGCGCTATGGCAAAGCTTTGCCGGATAGCAATGGTCGCGGCGATGCCAAGGTTCGTGTCAAGTAATGCTTTAAGCGGGGTTGTCATGCTTCGCGGGAGAGGCTCCAATGAGATTGATACATGGATTCGATTCGATTCAGAAGACGATCAAGAATGCTCTTCATGACGTCGCGGCCGAGATATCGGGCGAGTACAAAACACTCGCGGGGGAGCCCCCCGTGCTGGAATGGGCACTTGTATATAGGACTGCAACGGGGTTCTGTTGTGTCTATCATGATCGATCCGTTGAGTTTAACGAGATGCTCGATGTGCAAATATGGGCTGAGGAAAACGAGGTCCAACCTTACTATGTTGGACTGTGAGGGACAATGATATTTCCACATTCTGGAAGAGCCTGGCACATCCCGCCACTAGACGTAGAGCCATTACTTTCTCAGACATCGAACGCGACTTGAGGGGTTGAATCGCGATGAAAACTCGGTGAATTGTAGTGAGTTGAATGTCGTCAGAATCGGTCTTGCGAAGCGCTTTAAGTGGAGCGTGGACATATCTGAAGTCGCAACAACCACGGCCGGAATCGAGCGGCTCGCTCAGCCAGTGTCGTTCGCCGACCCTCAAATGAGGTCGCATTGTTCCCTTTCGTGCCGTTGCTTTTATGTGGTCATCAGAAAGTAAAGCAGCAGACGCATCGCTCGCTAATTTTTCTCTCTCGCTGGGCGGTGAACGTGAACCGGCTGCGGGCGCGAACATGGGGTATTCGTAGGAAGTGCCTTTTCAATGTGTGGCGACGCTTAATGCGGCAGCCGGGTACTATGCGGATGAGGCGTCTGTAATCGGGGCTGGCTGTGCGATCCTTTACGCCTGCGTGCTCAACAGCGTTGGCTCACCTATCGAGACGGCCGCAAGTCAATGCATTCTGCCTGCGTGCGACGCGACTATTTGAGTTCCTACCGAACCATGGGCGTTGGATGTTAAGGAGGTGGGTGATGTCCGAGCATTCCGAGTTGGACGAAGAGTCCCTGGGCATCGACGACCGGCATGTTAAGGTCGCCGCGGTGCAGCCCAGCAACATGAATATGTCCAACGAGGACTCGGTTAAACCGCTAGCAGTCCGGTGGTTATGCGTACTGGCATTTGTCGTCGGGATTGTTACCGGACTTGGAGCGATCGTATTTCGCGCTCTGATCGGGCTAGTCCACAATGTTCTGTTTCTCGGCCAATTTTCCTTTACGTATGACACCGGTCATTTCACGCCGGCCGCTCCGTGGGGCGCGCTGGTGATTCTGGTTCCGGTGATCGGGGGAATTGGCGTCACCTGGATCGTGACGAAGTTCGCACCGGAAGCGAAGGGACATGGCGTTCCGGAAGTGATGGACGCCATTTATTACAAAAGCGGGGCGATCCGGCCCGTCGTGGCTTTGGCGAAATCGATCTCGTCCGCCCTTGCAATCGGATCGGGCGCAGCAGTGGGGCGTGAAGGGCCCATTATCCAAATCGGTTCGGCGCTCGGATCGACGTTCGGTCAGTTCATCAGGATGACTGCAGGACAGCGGATCACGCTTGTCGCTGCCGGAGCGGGCGCGGGCATTGCGGCGACTTTCAACACACCGATTGGCGGAGTGTTGTTCGCCACCGAACTGATGATGCCCGAGATCAGCGTCAACACGTTTTTGCCGGTCGCGATCGCGACCGGCACTGCAACGTTTGTCGGCCGACTTTTTTTCGGTGCGGCACCGGCGTTCTTCGTACCCGTGCACCTTGGAGCGATCCCGAACGAGCCGAGTAGCGCCTTCACCTTCGTACTTTACGCGTTGCTTGGAGCCATTACGGGCATCGCCGCCGCCCTTTTAATTCGTTCGCTTCATTGGGCAGAGGATGCCTTCGAACGCATCCCCAACCCTTATCTACGGCATGGCTTAGGTATGCTGATCGTGGGCAGCATGATGTACGCCCTGTGGCTTACCGCAAGCCATTACTATGTGGAAGGGGTCGGCTACGCAACGATTCAGGCGACGCTATACGGGCAACTCTCCGGTGGTGCATTTCTTCTTTTGCTTGCACTCTGCAAAACAATCGCTACTTCGGTGAGCCTTGGTTCAGGTTCATCGGGCGGGGTCTTCTCACCTTCACTGTTCATAGGTGCAACACTCGGTGCATCATTTTCTGCGCTGATTACGGCAATCGTGCCGGGTGCGCCAGTGAGTGCACCCGCGTTTGCAATGGTGGGGATGGGCGCGATGGTCGGCGGCGGCACCGGAGCGGCCATGACCGCCGTCGCGATGATCTTCGAGATGACCCGCGACTACGACATTGTTCTTCCGATGATCATTGCCGTTGCGTTCAGTCTCGGTGCAAGACGCATGTTTTCGCGAGAGAGCATCTACACTCTGAAGCTTGTGAGACGCGGACATCCCATTCCCAACGCGTTGCACGCGAATATGTTCATGGTCCGGAGCGCGTCCAGCGTGATGGAAACTGACGTACTGGTTCTCGACGAGACGACACTGTTTCACGACGGACTTACGAAGTCGGACCAGCCCGTTTTCCGACACATCGTCGTGACCAGAGAGCGCGAAATCGTCGGCGTCTTGCGCATCAACACGGGCTTGCGCCGCGCGTTGAGTCAAAGCATCGCCAGCATCACGCTAGGTGCTCTTGCACAAACCAATTTCATCGTCGTGGGAGAAAGCGACGTTGCTTTTGATGTAATTACGAGAATGTGGAAACAGCGGGCGGTCATGGCGGTCGTCGTCGGACATGGCAAGGGGCATGCGCTTCCTCGTGTGCTGGGCGTTATTGCCAAAGAGCATATCGCCGACTCGGTGGCGAGCAGCGTAAAGATTTTTCCTGGATAGCGAGTGCGCGCGATGGCGATGTTTTTATCTGCCCATGTCGAGCGGGCGCTTAGACAGAGACCGGCATCGTTGACATGAAATGCGCGGCTGTTGTCACGGTAGATGCCAATGAACGCGGGGCATCCATTTGCTGAAATACTTCGCTGAACAATCGTCCGGAAAATAACCGCATGGCAACGCGCGAACACTAGCAACAGATAAACGGTTGCCGATGGGCGTGCCTGGCAAGCCTCTGCATGAGTCGCCATGGTTCAAAACGAAATGGCATGCCAGCGCGCCGCGGGAGCCGCGACGCATGCATGACGGACGGAGACAGACAAACACCGGTCGTCCAGGACTCAATGATTGATCGTCTCGAGTGACAGCCCCTTGGTGGAAGGTCCGAGCAGGATCATGCAGATCGCCACCAGCATCGACATTCCGACGAAGACAGCGACGCCCGGCACGCCATACCCATGCAGCAGAATGCCGATCGCCAGCCCGGCGAAGGCCGCGGAAATCCGGCTCCAGGAATAGACAAAGCCAATCGCGCGCGCCCGCACGCGGGTTGGATATAGCTCGGCCTGATAGCCGTGGTAGGCATAGGACATGATGTTCGCGGCTAGCGTGAACAAGACGCCAAGCCCGATCAGGATCCATGGCGTGGAGACCTGGGAGAATATCGCGATGACGATGGCCATCGTGAAGAGCCCACCGCAGATCTGCGTTTTCCGTTCGAGCTTGTCGGCGAACAACATGCCCAGCAGCGGACCAAACGGGTTTGCAATCGCAATGACGAATGCATATCCCAGGCTTGCTGTGACATGAATGCCGCGATGGATCAGAAGTGTCGGCACCCAGGCAGCGAAGCCATAAAAGCCGATCACTTGCGCCATGTTGAAGATTGACAGAATGATCGTCCGGCGCCGATAACCCGGCGCGAAGATTTCCTTGAGCGAGCCGCGTCCTTCCTTCTCGGGTGAGACCTCTTGTGGTGGCGGCAGGCTTATGCCTTTCTCCGCGACGACCTGGCGTTCGATATCCGCGACTATCTTCTCGGCTTCTTCCATCCGGCCGTGACGCGCGAGCCAACGCGGGCTTTCCGGAATGTGGCGACGCAAGATCCAGACAACGACGGCGCCGACAGACCCGATCAGGATGACTACGCGCCAATAGTCAAGGCCGAAGGGCCGCGTCCCGTTCAATGCATACGCGAGAAACGCGACCACCGGCACGACGGCAAAGGTGATGAACTGGTTCATGGCATACGCGCGGCCACGCTCCTGGCTTGGGATCAGCTCGGAGATATACGTGTCGATCGTTACCAGCTCGACGCCAATGCCAATGCCCGCGATGAAGCGCCAGATATCGAGCGCGAATCCGGAGGTCTGGAACGCCATGATCACCGTGCAGACCATGTACCAGATCAGTGACCAGGTGAAGATCAGGCGCCGGCCAAACCGGTCCGCCACATAACCAAGCACGAGGGTACCGACCCACAGTCCCGCAAATGTGGCAAAGACAAAGGTGCCGAAACCCGCTACTGCAAGGGGCTGGAGGGCTGCAAAGAAGCCTAGTGACTCCGGTTTGAATAACCCGGACTGGACCATGCCGGGCGCAACGTAGCCTGTGAAAAACAGATCATAGAACTCGAACACACCGCCAAGCGAGATCAGGATCACCATGGTCCAGACCGTACGCGAGGGTGGTAACCGATCAAGCCGTGCCGCAATTTCAGCTGCTTTCTCGCTGGACATGTACGCCTCTTATTTTTGACAGAACTGTAAAATCAATCGCCACGTCCGCAGCTTCTTGTAACGGAAATTCAATAAAAATCAGAAGGGCGCCCGGCCACTCCTTGTTCACATGGCGATCGGATATATTTGAAATCGCCTTAAACAATGAGAGGAAGCATATACGCCGTCATCGCTCACTGACTGCCACGCGACCTTCTGCAATCTCGCACATCATTGCAATGTTCAGCAATGCGGGCGAACACCAACGCATCTTTTGGGCTTGACGTGAAATTCTCGGCAATGATCTGTCGGGCCAATTCGATCCCATGACAGGCGTGTGCCCCTGCCGGAAGTTGGTTGTTCAATACGTTGACATGGCTGCACGGAGCACATCTTCTCGCTCGCCACTTCGATGCGTTCATGGCACGTCGATGGCAAAGAGAACCGGCGTACGTCCGGTACAGACAGATTTCGGCAGTTCTGGACATGGCTCGCCTAGTCATCCAGTCCAGCCTCAAGGTCGCGTAGGCCGCTCCGACTAGCCTGTGGAACGTATCCGTCAGCGAAACCCGTTGGGGCGGTTTTGCGCGGCTAAATGTCGACGATCTTTCGCAGTAGGGAGTACGAAACGCGCCAGTGACCATCGGTGTCATTAACGGCGACCGACGCGGTCTTGGCATTCAGCCTCACGACGACTCCGACGCGCTCGCTTAGGTGCTTGTCAGTGAAGCTAACTGTGTCACCGATGAAGAATTCTTCACGCTGCGTTCTCGGCGGTGATGCCGGTTCGACGTGAGGCTGAGCACTCGAAGTTTCTGGGATGATCGCTGCGTAAAGCACGCCCCAACGGCGTCGGGTTACGCTGTCTTGAACCACGGCCTGTGTCTGACGAAGTTCAACTATAGTGCCTTGCGCCGGCGGTCCAAGCGGGTTGTCGCCGATGTAGTTGACGGCCATCCCCAGGTGCAGGCGTTGACGTATTTCGAGAATACGTCGGGGGTCATCAAGCATTCTGCCGATGCTTCGGTTTGCCGTGCCGCCAGCTTGATGTCTGGTGCCTGGTCTTTGACCCGCGATTCAATCGCATATAGCTTGGCGATCCACCGAAGGGCTTGCGCCGCGAGCCCCGGCTCCTTCTGATCCTTAGCAATTTCGAAGAACCGGCGACGGCAATGCGCCCAACATCCAACCTCGATAATATCGCCTCGCTCGTATAGCGCACCATGGCCGCTATACGCGTCGGCCTGCAGATACCCTTTGTATTCGTTTAGGTACAGCAGCGGATGTGCTCCCGCACGGGACTCGGCGAACTCGAACACGACTGCCGGCGGATGGTTAATCCAGACGCCGTTCTCGTTGCGCTGGCCCGCGCCCAGATAACCCCATAGTCGTGCTGTGCGCGTTGATGGGTGCCCTCGCTCAAGCAGAGGTAGCGTCGTGTCATCCACGTGCATGCGCGGCGCTTTCAACTGGTGAGCGCGCAAGCTAGGCAGCAGTACCGAGAGTAGCTCAGCAGATGCCAGCTTCCATTCGCACAACGTGGCGCGTGGTAAGTACACGCCCCGGCGCGCGTAGCGCATTTCCTGACGATTCAACGGCAAATGATCGACATAGGTGTTGACCAGGACGTTGGCGAGCAGGCTGGCGCTTGCATTGCTCTTGGGCAACGGCGACGGCTGAGCGCTTGCGGTCACGATGGTCGATTCGCCGTCCTTCTTCGCCACGTATTTGAAGCGGATGTGCTCAATGACGGTGAGCTTGGACGGCTCGTAATGCAGCGTCTCGCTGCGCTCTTCGCCAATGCGTTCGAGCGTATCGAACGCCATCTTCTGTTCGTCGCTCAGATCGTATTCGATGCGTGTGCGTGGCAGGTCCTTGGGCAGTGCAGGACGCCCTTTACGGGTGTGACTCTCTACAGGAACGGCGTCGACTGCTGGCGGAGCCGGGATATCCGTGGCGGCGTCAAACAGCTCGGCTTGGCCCGCCAGACGCTCGGAGCTCACGCCAAAGCGCGCACGGTTCAACTGCGCAATCTGATGCTGGAGGATTTCCAACTGCTCCCACAACACCCGTGCAAGCCGGTTCTGTTCGAGCGCGAACGCTTGCAGCGCATCGGGCTCGACGGGAAGATCCGCGACAGTGACGGCGTTGGGTGGCATGTGTTCCATGATGCCTAACTCAGGCCACGTTTACAAGCTCGGCGCTCCGCTGGAGCACCTCACGTCACGCGCGTTACTGCCACGCTGTGGTGCGGCTCTCGCGCCGGAATCTCGATGCCTTCGAGCCATGCGTTAAGCTCGGCGAGCGTGAAGCCGCGCTGAGCAAGTAACGAGGGTGACGGGAAACGGCCTCTTTCGAGACGCTTATACCAAAGCGCGAAGCCGGTCCGGTCCCAATAAAGAATCTTCACTTTGGAACGGTCGCGCGCCACGAAGACGAACAGGTTGCCCGATGCAGGCTTCTGAGCAAGTAACGGCTCGACGAGATAGGACAGCCCATCAATCGCCTTGCGCATGTCTACCGGGTCGCGACAAATGTAAGCGCGAACGTCCGAGGCAATCAGCACCGGCCACCCCCGAGCTGTCCAAGCACAAATCGCACGATGCGCTCGGCGTGAACGCCGCTCAGTTCGATACGAACGCCAGCGAGCGATAGCGTCACCCCGTCACGCGACGGCGACACATCAGCCGCTTGCGTTGCAACAGGTGGCCTTGAGGGAGCCAGTTCACCATCCAGATTGGAAACGATGAATGCCGCATCCGCAGTAACCGCGAGCGGCTGCTTAATCTCTTTGATGTGGGTCGAAAGCTTCTTGCGCCACAGGCTGAAGGTGCTTACCGCCAAACCCTGTTCCCGGCAAAATCGCCGAGCGCCGACACCACTCGACTTCCAGGTGGTAACCATTTCGCCCCAGAACACTTCCCCTTGCCGTGGGCGACGTGTACCCATCGCCGTTGCAGCCTTAATGTTCTCGTCTTCCATCGCATTGCCCTCGTTCTCACGAAAGCACCACCTTCACATTCCGAATGCCGCGATTCAAGACGGGATCCGCTGACGCTCACTCTCAAACGACCGCTTCCTATACGAGCCAAGCCGTTCGAAATTCGGAGGGGGCCGACGCTGAGCGTCGAGCTACGTATTCGCTTAATCGTCACTTACCCATTTAAAGTTTGAGGCTTTTCGACTACTGTTAGATAGGCTATGCGCGCGGCTGACGGCGACACGTCTCGCATCACCATTTCCGACTTTATCTGCAGCCATGTTCAATATCCTCCTCGTTCCGCTGGACGGCTCGCTCCAGAGCGTCCACGTAATCGACCTGGTCAGCCGCGTCGCGGCGCCAGGTACCGCAACCGTACACCTTCTGTGCGTTGCGTTCCCGATGCTTGTTAAGGGGACCGGTTACGAGTTCCGCATGGAGCCGCTTTCGATATACCGCTCGTGCCAGGACAGGGCTTCCTTCAGTAGATGCGGGGTGTGCTTGCCGAAGCTTTGCTGGCAGGCGCGTTCGAAATAATCCTGTAGCATCGGGCGATAGTCCGGATGTGCACAGCGGGCAATGATTTCCCGAGCCCGCTGCTTGGGCGAGAGGCCACGCAGGTCGGCGAGCCCCTGTTCGGTCACCACGACAGCCACATCGTGCTCGGTGTGATCGACGTGGCTTGCCATCGGCACGATCCGCGAAATGCTACCGTTCTTCGCCGTGCTGGCGGACATGAAGCATGACAGATAGCCGTTGCGCGCGAAATCGCCCGAGCCACCGATCCCGTTCTGGATGCGGCTTCCCATCACATGAGTCGAGTTGACATTGCCGTAGATATCGGCTTCCATCATGCCGTTCATCGCGATGCAGCCAAGACGGCGCACCAGTTCCGGGTGGTTGCTGATTTCCTGCGGCCGCAACACGATGCGCTCACGGAAACGCTCTATCCCATCGGCAAAGCGAATTGTTGCAGCCGGACTCAGGGAGAGGGCAGTGGCCGAGGCCATGCTCAACGTGCCGTTATCCAGCAGATCGAGCATGCCGTCCTGAATGACCTCCGTAAAGGCGGTGAGCCCCGTGAAGCCGCCTTCGCCCAGTTCGGCCAGCACGGCGTTGGTGACATTGCCCACGCCGGATTGCAACGGCAGAAGGTTGGCCGGCAGACGGCCACGTGCAATCTCGTGCCGCAGGAACTCGATCAGGTGCCCTGCAATCTGCCGGGACGTCGCATCAGGTGGCGTAAATGCATTGCTGCGATCCGGCGCATCCGTTTCGACGATGGCGAGGATCTTGTCGGTCGGGCACCGGAGGTACGGCTCACCGATGCGATCGCCCGTGTTCAACAATGGAATCGGCATGCGGTGCGGAGGTAGCGCAGTACCGTAGTAGATGTCGTGCATGCCGTCGAGCCCCAAGGGTTGACGCGCGTTGACTTCAAGAATCACGCCCTTCGCGCGTTCAAGCCACGTCTTGTTGTTCCCGACTGAAGAGGAGGGAATAAGCAGTCCGTCCTCGCGTATTGCGCACACCTCCACTACGGCAATATCCAAATCTCCGAATAGCCCAAACCATGCATGCTGCGCCACATTGCTCAGATGGATGTCCAGGTATTCAATCTCGCCAGCGTTGATCTTGTCGCGTAGCGTGGGATCCGATTGATAGGGCAGACGCATCGCGATGCCATTTGCGCGTGCCAGTACACCGTCGAGTTCCGGTGCAGTCGATGCGCCGGTCATGA
>NZ_MTHB01000307.1 GCF_002220365.1 Caballeronia sordidicola
CCATCAAGCGTCCCGACGTCATCCGGTTTCTTGATCAAGTCGCGCAGGAAGGCGCGCCCGGCCTGATGACTGTGGTGGTGCTCGATAACGCCTCGATTCATCACAACATCGATCAGCAAACCATCGACCGCTGGTTTCTCGACCATCGGATGGTGCTCTTCTATCTGCCGCCGTACAGTCCCGAGCTGAACTTGATCGAAATCGTCTGGAAACACGCCAAGTATCACTGGCGGCGCTTCGTCACCTGGACGAAGGAAACCATCGATACAGAGATCGCCAAGCTGCTCGGCGGCTATGGCTCGGAATTTGAAATCCGTTTTTCCTGAACACTTAGCATGTTCGATCCTTTTAGGCAAAACGGCGTTGACAGAACAGGCCTAGGGCTGGGACTTTCGATCGCCCGCCAAAATGTGGAAGCAAGCGACGGTGTTCTCAGTGTTCGGGACATCCCGGATACTGGCTGCGCTTTTACTATAAGCCTGCCGCGACGCGCGATCAGTTGAACACTGACGTGAGCCACAACCTGCGTTTAACGGCGCACATCCAGAACCGGGACGCCTCATTAAGCAGTGTCAAGTGTCTGGGTTGCAAAAATGGGGTGGACCATAGATCTGCATGCTCTCGTTTCAAGCGGGTTCCGCAGCAACCAGGCGAGATTGGGAACGGGCTTTCAATCACTTGGCAAACCTGAGTGATTCCTTTGGCGACCGAGGCTAGTCAAAGTGCGATGTGGTGACGATTATTTTCGCGGAACACGAGGGAAAAAAAATCTGCACACCGCGCAGTGCAACACACGCTCATCGGAATTTGTTTCCATTGCAGGCGCAGGAAAGGTGTGCGGATGAATGGCGCTTTATCGTTCGAAAGGATCACATAGTTCTCTGTTGTTTTCACTTCCTGGCAGAGGCATTGTATGCTGCGTGCCGCGCTCTTCCGATGTCCAAGGCAAGCGTGGCTGCGAGGTGGCGCCGGGTTATAAAAACGGCTTGTTAACGTTTAGTGCAACTGCCTTGGGGCGCCACCGGGCACGCTCATCAGCTCTGTTGCAGGTTGTCGGTCGAGCCAAGCGATACTTGTACCAGGATTGCTGTGTCGCTTGTCCCGACAGGCAGTACGCTGCGCCCGTGCACCTCGTTGATGATTTCCGCCGCGGACAGATAGAACGCGAGCGCCGCTGTGATGAGACCGCAATAACCACCCGCGTGATGCAGCCACACGAGACCAGTCCATTCGCTTGCGGCCAGCACGAAGAAGGTGATCCACAAGACGAAGAACACCAATTGCAGTGCACGCGCCGAGCGCCATGTCGCGACCCACATATACAGCGTGAATACGCCCCACAGGAATAAGTACCAGCCAATAAAGGCGGCCGGCACCTTGTCGTGCAGGAACAGCACAAAAAGCGCGAGCGACCACCAGAATGCCCCGTAGCTGAGGAAAGCGGTGGCGCCGAACGTGTTGCCGCGCGGTATCTCCATGAGTCCGGCTAATGCCTGTGCCGTGCCGCCGTAAGCGAAGGCGACAGCGAGTACCATGCCCATTGAATCGCCTGTGAACCAGCCGGCGTTGATCATGCTGAGCAGCCAGGTTGTCAGAGCAAATCCGGCGAGCCCGAGCGACGCGGGGTTGGGTGTCTTGAAGTTCATGATGAGGTCTCCTGAGGGAAGCAAAATCTGTCGCACGGCAGTCTTCATGAATCAACGGCCGCGCAACGCAAGCTTAGGGTTGAACGTTCTCGGTATGCGGTCTCTAAGCGACGGTTAAGCCGGGTCGGCGAACTGCGCGATCACCTGCGGATTCTCGATGGTCGATGTATCTTGCGAGATTGCCTCGCCCTTCGCGACCGAGCGCAGCATACGGCGCACGACCTTGCCGGAACGCGTCTTCGGCATCGCATCGCCGAAGCGGATTTCCTTTGGTTTTGCAATCGGACCGATCTCCTTGCCGACCCACGCTCGCAACTCGTCGGCTATGCGCTTTACGTCGGTACCGGTGGGCCGTGGGCCCTTCAGCACGACGAATGCAACGATCGCTTCGCCGAAGGTTTCATCGGGGCGGCCAACGACCGCCGCTTCAGCAACCAGCGGGCATGCTGCAAGGGCCGACTCGATTTCCATCGTGCCCATGCGATGACCCGATACATTGAGCACATCGTCAACGCGGCCGGTGATCGTGAAATAACCCGTGTCCGCGTCGCGAATCGCGCCATCTCCGGCGAGATACAGGGTGCCTCCCAGTTCATCAGGGTAGTAGCCCTTGCGAAAGCGCTCCGGGTTGCCCCAGACGGTGCGGATCATCGACGGCCAGGGCTTTCTGATGACCAGCACGCCGCCTTGCCCATTCGGGACCTCGTT
>NZ_MTHB01000222.1 GCF_002220365.1 Caballeronia sordidicola
CCGCGATCAATCCAGTGCGCGCGCAACGCGCGAACCGTCGCGGCGCTCACCGGAACCGTCCGCTGCCGGCGTCGCTTGCCGACCACGCTCAATGCCCAGATCTCAACTTGCGCTGCCCCGCCCTCCCCCGCTTTTTTCGCGAAGCCCGCCGACGCCACATGACGGATTGAGCGCAGATCCTGGCGCCCCGCGTTCGCCGCTTCTTCGCGACGCAAGCCCGAATCGCCCATCAGCAAAATCGCCGCGCGCGCGGTTCGCCACTGTCGCACTTGTTCCGGCGTTTCGTTGAGCAGCTGATCCCCGCAGCGCTGATCGAGTGCCCGGCGCACAAGCACCCAAAGATCGGCCGTCAACGCACGGTCGACCTGCACGGAAACTTCCTTCGTTACCGTCGCGGGATCCGTCACCGCGCTCCACGGATTGCCCGCCAGATAGCGGACCGTCGTCAACCATGCAAACGCCGCGCGAATCGCACGCACCGCATACGCCTGACTGTCGGCCGACAGCCCCTCCGGCGTAAAAGGTCTCCACCGGCCGCTTGCTCGCGAGCGCTTCGGACCAACGAAACTCGCGACCGGCCCCTTTAAAAAATCTTTGTACGCCTCGCAGTCTTCCACCGTCATCGACGAGAGCGCCACGCCGCGCACGACCACCAGCCACAACACCAGCCGCTCGATTTCCTTGGTGTACACGCGCAGCGTCGGCGGCCGGTCGCGATAGCGATTCAGATACGCGTGGACCGCCGCGAGATCGTGCTGCGCGCGGATGAACGCGAACTCGCGCGCGCGATTCGTGCCGTGCTCACCGGAGAGCGCCGTCGGGATCGCGAGGCGCTCGAACGGCGCCAGTCGGGGTGCCTCGATTGTGCCGCCGATCACCACGACGTTATCCAGACCGGAGGCCAGCGCGAGCGGACGGGTGTCGACATCGGCATCAACCTTCACGCCGAGCGTGCGCTCATGCCTGCGCAGCCAGGCGACGATCACGCGTGCGCGATGGGGGCCGATGCGCGGCACCGAGCGCCACCAGCTGCCGCCGTGCGAATTGCAGTAGACGATCAGCTGACCGAGCGTGTGGATGCCTTCTCCCACCAGTCTTTTAGTCACCAGCGGCCGGAACCACAGACCTAAGCCGTGATCGGGCGCGGGCACGGCGGCCGCCAAGGTAGAGGCCTGTTCGACCATGCGCAGGGTGACGGCGGTGAGTTTCGCGCTGCCGTGCTGTTTGATGGAGGCTTTCAGGTGGGTGGCGAGCACCGCCGAGCCGTGGCGCAACGCGAGCTGCACCAGGTCATCGAGCATCGTGCGCAGAAACCGCTCCATCGCGTCCGGGGTCGCCGCTTGGGGTGAGACCGCGCGATCATCCGGATCGTAATAGCGTCGAGCGATCACCGCGGGCGCGATGTGTTGCACGAATGCGCGCAGCGCGGTGAAGTCGGTGCGCGTGTAGGTGCGTGGTGCGGGCAACGCCAGTTGCTGGGTCTGATTAGCCAAGCACTCTCCTTCGCGCGTTGACGCAACGTCGTCCTGCTGAAACGCCAGGTTTAAAGCAGATCATTAGCTCAAAGCCAGCGATAAAGTGCGATACCCGAGATTTTACGCATTAAAACCTTATCTGATAATAACAATTATCAGATAAAGGTACATCGCGATTTTTGGGGTTTTTAGTTCTTCTTGAGCGCTCACATCCGTCGGTCGCGCCCGCCCATCACCTCTGCCGCGCGCTCCCCACCTCCCGACGCATCGCTCAGTGATAGTCGTCCTCGCGTTGATGCCGCACGGCAAGAATGTTGACCGTGTGCTCGTCCTCAATCTCAAACAGCGCGACATAGCCGGCGTCGCCAAACGAAACGACCAGCTCCCGTAGATAAGCGTTATCCGGCTCGACCTTGCGGCAGGTGTACGGAAAAGATTCGAGCATGTCAGCCGCCTTGCGGATGGCGTCAAGTGCACGCCGGGCGGCAGGTGCGTCTCGTTCAAGCAAGAACTCGTACAGGCGCAACAAATCGGCGCGCGCTTCAGCCGTATAGCGGACCCGATAGCTCAACGTTTGCCCTGCGTCGTTTCCGCCGCGACCAACATCGCTTCCAGTTCGGCATGCACATCGGCCGCGTCGTAATATTCGCCCGTACGGCGCGCCCGATCGCGGGACTGCACGCCACGCGCCACGAAATCTCTTTGGATCTGCCGGCGGCTGACGCTTGCGCGCAAGGAAGACTCCATCAGCGATGACAAACTTTCTCCGTCGAGCAGGACGCTTTCGGCGGCTTGGCGAAGTTCCGGATCCACACGCAGGGACGGCAAAGAGGCGGTTTTCATCTGATTACTCCTATGCGTTGCATTTGCAACGCATAGATTACCACAGCGAATGGGGGTATCCGCGTCGTGATAGTTCGCATTATTAGAGAACGCCGTCCCGTAAAAAGCCCGTCTGAAGGTGCCTAAAGGACGCTAGCGAATTCAAAACATCAGGCCGTGTGCGCGTCCACTGAATGCGTGCATAAAATCCCGCAACACATGAACCGAGATCCGTGCCACCGAACATCCGCCAGTCTTACGTTTTACCGCAGGTTCGAGACCTGAGGGGCAGCGCGATCGACTGTTAGTTGCAGGGTGGACTTTGATCACTAGCCTCAGTGGCGCAAATGCTTCTTTCCACGGCCTGCGGTGCGATGCACAGTGCTTGCGTGAGAACGCGTTGCAGCAAACTTTCAACTTCAGGCAGTTTTCGGCCCTGTCTGTGTAACGGGGCTTAAAAAAATCAAACGTTTTGATTAGCCTAAAAGGCCGACGCCTACGCCGGTCGTCAGGACAGAATCGACGTAGCCGCCCGAGGCTTAGCTCCTTTGCACCTATCGATAACCGCGTGGCGTCTAAGCCAACTTCAGTTGGCACAGCATCAGGATGACTTTCAAACTCCTAAACAGGTGCCCACCGCGCAGCGCCAACCTAAAGTAAAGCTTTAGGTTTACAAATTTTCCCGCTATTATTCGATCGAACGTGTTGTCGTCAATTTTTGCTGATTTTTTACTTCTTCGATAACAAACGCTTAAAGCGGGAAACACATGGCAATTAGAGAACTGTCACCTCCGCGCGTAGCCATCGACATCGACCGATTGATGGAGATAGCTGATCGCGCGCAAAGCACGCTCGCGAAATTGAGGGATGATCTCCTTGAGCCATGGCCGCGAAAGACACCCCCTTCTCTGACGGCCTCTCGTCTTGCAAAGCTTTGCAAGCTCGATCGCGCGCAAATCAACTACCTCTGTACTCGCGGGAACAAGGGCGAATATCCGACCGGAACTCTGAAAGGGTCAAGTCGGAGCCGTGAGTTCACCTTGGCGGAAGCGCAGTCATTTGTCCGCGCGGTCGGAACGTATAAGACACGCCCCCCTGGTGCGAAGGGAATTGTCATATGCGTCGGCAATTTCAAGGGGGGGGTGGGTAAAACAACCAACAGTGTTGCCCTCGCTCAAGGTTTGACTTTGCACGGTCACAAAGTCTTGTTGATGGACCTAGACCCACAGGCGTCGACGACAACGTTAATGGGGTATGTGCCGGATGCAGAGGTAACAGAAGAGATGACCGTAATGCCAGCGGTCTACGGTGAGCAACCGGATCTCAGTTATGCCTGCATCCCTAGCTATTGGGAAGGACTCGACATTATTCCATCGTCCCCCGCGCTTTTTGGCGCTGATTACTATCTGCCAAACAAGCAAGCGGCCGACCCTCAGTACGAATTCTGGCGGGTTCTCGACAGCGCGATGGGGCCAATCCGGGAGAAGTATGACGTAATTATCATCGACACTCCCCCTACCCTCTCTTATTTAGCTATCGGTTCTTTCATGGCAACCGATGGGATGATCATTCCGCTACCTCCGGAAACGCTCGATTACGCTTCCAGCACGCAGTTTTTTCGACAATTTGCAGAGCTGTTCAAGTCACTGAGTGAGGGCCGCTCGGTGGAAAAACAATTCGGCTTTATCAAGATCGTCCTTTCGAAGGTCAAACCGGCGGCCGCGACTACAGACGTTGTGAAATCGTGGATTCAACAAACCTATCCGGAGTTGCTGGCTCGCTCCGAGGTTCTAGAGAGCGACTTGGTGATGAACGCAAGCGCTGAGTTCAAAACAATCTATGACCTTCACACCTATGAAGGAAGCATGCGCACGTACAACCGCGCTATTGACGCGTTTGATTCGGTAGTCGACGAAATCGAAAATGAAGTGCAAAACGCTTGGAAGCTTCAACTCGTGAAGGAGAATAGCGATGGCGAGTAATAAGCTGAGAGACCGACTCATGGGGAAAACCGCAGACCTCGCAAATAAGGTAGCGGCAACATCTCGCCCTTCTATTGCTGATCAAGCGCCTGTGACCATGCCAGGTCAGCTTGGAGCGTTCCGGCTAGAGGCTCAGCGTTATGCGGCCCAAATTCAGACGCTAACTGAACAACTCGAAGATGCAAAGAAAGGTGGCGGTGCGATCGAATTATCCCTTGGCGAGCTTCACGAAGTCCCTGGCCGTCGGAAGATGTTGTCTGAGGTGAAATATGCGGAATTACGCGAAAACTTGAGACAGAACGAGCTGGTACATCCGATCACAGTAAGAGGTAGAGCGCTGGGTGGATACGAGATCGTGTCTGGACATCATCGGATCGACGCCTTCCGAGAGCTAGGTCGCCCAACAATTCGTGCGGTTATCAACGACGGCACCGACGATCAAGCTGACCTTGGTGCCTTCTACGCCAATCTCTTCCAGTCTGATTTAACGGACTACGAAAAGTACCTTGGATTTAGAGACATACAGCAGCGCTACCCTTCCGCCACACAGGCCAAACTCGCCGAGCAAGCAGGCGTGTCGCCTGCGCTTTTGTCGATGCTGATGGCATTTGAAGCGCTGCCCGGCGACGTAAAGCAATTGCTTCAGGTGCAGCCAAACATGCTTGGAGCGCACGCAGCCCACGCAATGGCGACTCTGACGAAAGAGGGGCGGGGCGGACAGGTTAGCTTGGCGGTAGCAAGGCTGGCCAAAGGAGAGTTGGATCAAGCCAGTGCCGTGAAGGCGGCGTCGAGTCCGCTACACAAGAAGGCGCCTGAAAAGGCGACGGCTGTCAGGATCCGCGCTGGTCGATCGACCTACTGCGACCTGAGGCAGACAAAAAACATCCTGCGACTCGAATTTCAAAATGCTGATGAAGCACGCGCTGTAAGTGGGGCCATTCAATCAGTCTTGGAAGAGCGTGCACGCCTCTCTAAACAAGATGTGGACTGAAATAATCCTTTTGATTCAATGACTTCACACTTTGAACTTGTCGAAGTTTTGCGACTCCCAGAGCCAGATTTTCGTTGGAGACTTTGATGTAACCCATGTAGAAAAAACAAAAGCCTTCGGCTGGTACCGAAGGCTTTTGAATATTGGGCTTGCTGTTGCTCACCCTACTGCCGCACTTCCCCGACTGGTATCGGGTCAGAACTCACATCTCGAAGTGTAGCGGATAGCGATCGGCAGTCAAGCGTTTGTCTTCCATTTTTCTAAATGGACGTATGACTATGCTTATCGCGCAACGCTTCGTTGCTGGCGAGGGTGGCGATCGCCCTATTTCACATGAAATGAACCCCGCTAACCTCGACAATGAAGCGCTCGAGGACTTCGCGTGTGATCGCTCCAACCTGCCCTGGATAGTCTTCCGGGCAGCGCACCGCGCAAATCACATTGCGGCCATCCCTTCACGCTCACGCGCCCTCCTCGCGGCACTCGCCCGTACCGTCGACGCTCAAAAGCCGTACGGCGCTATCTTCGCCCGTCGAGAACTCCTCACCGGTCGTGCCCTGCAGTCCATGCGCACGTTCTACCGCAGTCTTGATGATCTCGCCCAAGTCGGCCTCATCGTGCGAGCTCCCCAGAAACGCCATGGCGACGCAGGGTTATTCGGACGTGCCTATATCCATCTCACGGAAAAAGCAGCCGAGCTGCTGGGATTTGTCGAAGAAAAAAATCCACCAGTTGCACAAACTTCTCAATCCATGTGCGCCATTTCAAAGGCTTCAGAAGCCGTCGTCGAATGCGATCCTTTGTTGACCCGCCCGTCTGCCACCGTGGCAGACGGAGGTATATATAAGGATCTATTCCCTAAGAATCAAAAGAGACAACCAGGCACGCTCCCACTGGACCTTCAACGTCTGTTGAGCTTGGGTTTTCATAAATTTCTAGTTTTCAAACTCATGCGGGAAGCAAAGCAACACGGCAAGCTTCTGACAGAAGTGGTCGAAGTCACCTGGGAACACCTGAGCATGGCAAAACGCCCCATCAGCTATCTCCGGTCTTTGCTCCGTTCGCCTGTCGACTTTGGCCACCAACTTCGCTCGCATCACGCAAAGATTCACGAACGACGCACGCGGGCAAATGAGACCAAAGCTGTTGACGATCTCGTAGCGCGTCACGTCGGCCAAGTCTTTTACGACGAAGCCACCATCCGGCGCTTTGAGATTTCTGCGGATGGCAGCGAAATCACCATTCGCGATTGCCGTGAGCCGCGGTCGCGCGTATCTGCGGCCGGTTGGAAACCCGATTTTGCCGCAGCACTTCGAGCCGGGCTTCTGCTGTGCGCATCACCGTCACACGATGCTGCATTTGCCGAGAAGTGCACGTCCGTATCTTTGGTCGCTAGCGTTGTCGTTCGAACGGAGAGCGATCCGAAGGAGGTCACTAAGCTCAACATCAAACCGGCGACAACAGCAGCTATTTCTGCACGCCTCCAGGACATGAAACAGCTCCTTCGGGCCACATGCGCCGGCGTTCGAAGAGATGTTGCTGCTCAACCCAATGTCCAAAGCTGATGGATAGTCGCATGGTCTCGAGAAGTTACGCGGGGCTACTTCTTACGACTGACTGTTATTGAGAAAGTCTTCGAGATTCGCCCGAATTTGGCACGCAGACTTGAGGTGATGACAGAGACGGCGGGGAGTGAACAACGTCACTTAGGCGAGCACACTGCGCATGCAGGTGACACGCAATCCGTAGGGGCCCCATCATAGTTGTGGAGGTCGGACGAAAGAGACATGACCGGCACCTCGCTTTCAAAGGTTGCAGATCTTTCATTCCTGGCTTGACCAGCTGGATCATCGATTTTTATGTGATCCAATCCGATTCGACTATTTGTTACTCGTGACGGAAAAAACAAGATCGCCGCGAGACGATCATGATTCATGCAAGGGAAAGAAACATCGAGGAGGGGACGGTCCCGGTGCTCCGAGGCCGAGGTCAGCCTCAGTAACCGACGCGCTTGCTCACGCCCAGCCCGCTTTCGACAACGCAACCGTGACGATCTATTTGCCGTTTCCGTAGCTAGAAATAAGTCGGCACCATTCGCGATGTGAGAGCCAAGAGTGTTCAATTAGTATTCCTAAAAAATGGCAATGAGCCTACCTTCGAACGGGATGCAACCCTCGTCGATGCACAGCGCTTCAAGAGGGCCGCGATGGTGGCACAGCGCCTTGCGCGCGCCGAAGCGGAACTCAATCGAAGAGCGCCTTCGCGCTTAAACAATCAGGATGAGCCGCCGTTCGAGGTCATCCTCAGCCCGCTCGCATCGGCTTGCAAACGAATGTTGCCGAAAGCTCAACCCGAGACTCGTCCCTCCAACATGTGGTAGGAGGGCATGGTTCCCAGCCCCGATGTTTCTGAAGTTACGCTGAATAGATGGAGAGCGCGCCATTCCGGGGGCTGGAATCTCTAAGCCGCCTCCTTTAGTGCCGCTGGTTCTTCCCCTCTCATCCCAGGGAACCAGCGACCGAAGGTTTTCCGCAGATCGTCGTTCAGGACCTGCACGCGGGTTTGCAGCAGCAGATGTGCGCCGCGCTGGCTCCAACGCATCTGCTGTTTTTTCACAAAGCGCTTGCTGACCACGTAGTTCACGGTCGACTCGACAAACGCTGTGGAGATCGTCTCGTCGTGCCGGTAGCGGTCGCCGTAGTTCGGAATGAACGCCTGGTTGGCTTCGATATAGCTTTGGAATTCCCGTACTGCCTTCTCCAGCTTCTTCCTGTTCGCCGGGTTTTCTTCCAGCATCCCCAGGCCGTCATCCAGGTCACTGATCCGTTGCAGGGCGTGCAGGACATTGCCGTGCCAGAGATTCCATTTGAGGCTGTCCAGGTGTCTCTCCAGATCGGCCAGCACGGCGGCAGTTTCCGGGTGTTTGTCATCGGGCTTCAGTTCCGCCGTCATCCCCTTGATCATCTGCCTCATGACGGTCAAGCGCATGGTGATGTGGAACCAGTCGAGCAGATGTTCGGATTCGGGGCTGAGATAGTGCTGCAGATCACGTACGGTGTCGCCGCCATCCGACAGAAACACGACTTGTTGATTCATTTGCAGACCCTGCGATTTCAGCACCTCGTAAAGCCGGCGCTTGGGCTTGGTGTCGTACTTGTTGACGAATGCAAACACCTTGGCGCCGCCCTCGGTCTGGACACTCTTGCCGGCAATCACCTCGAACCAACCTTCGGATTTCGACTTCTGGTCCGAAGCATGCACATAGCCGCCGTCCAGGCCGACCGTCAAGGGTGGTCCCGGTGGAGGTTGTTTCGCCCAATCGCCGGGACAACCTTCAATGAACTGGAACTGTTCCTCGCCCAGCTCACCCTCGATCCGTTCGGCAACGCGTTGCAGGTGGCGCCGCATGGACGTGGAGCTGATCTCTTCGGCGATCGGCAGGATTTCCGTTAGCAACTCAACGCTCAGCCCATAGGACATCAGCGAAGCGAACCTGGTCTCCAGATACAGCAGTTCCGGCGCGCAATGCGAGCTCAGCAGCTCTGCCAGGGGGCTTGAACTATGGCGGCCGTGGTTTTGGCAGGGGCAGTCGTAAAGACGGGGGCTGACGAGGTTGAATTTCCCGAACAGGGTCCGATAAACGAGGGGATGTCGCCCTTTCCGGGTCCGGTGCGCTCCGCAGTCTGGGCAAGTCTTGAATTTCTCGAGGTATTCCACGATCTGCTCGGTGACCACGGCCTGCTGCATGCCGTGTAGCAACACTTTCGCCTCCGCGAGTGTCAGGCCGAGTTCCTCCGGGTGCAGCGCACCGCGCTCCAGCCGGGCGATTTCCTCGACCTTCTCCGGTTCACCGTTTTCGGCTTCAATGACTACCTGGATTCGCACTTTCATCGCCAGCTCCTGTCGATTGCCGCATCGCGGCCTCATCGTGGATCGCGTACTGCTCGAGCCGGCGGTTGATCCCGCGCCGGTCAAAATCATCCAACGTCAGCCAGTCGCGCAACTCTTCGATATCCACGCTCCGATCCCGAATGGCCTCGATGTCGTTGGCTTCCAGATCATCCTGGATGTCCTCGAGTAAATCCTCAACGTGTGACAGGACTGCATCCCGTCGTGTCATGAAGGCCAGAGGGCCACCGCAGCCTTCCGGCGGCGCCCGTCGCTTGCCGCCAATGCAGCACGGGTAGGTGCGCTTTTCGTCCCACGCCAGGCGCGCTTCAACGCGCACTTCGTGTTGCCAGTCGTCCCCGAAGTCGTACTTGTAGCGGAAGCGTTCGTTGATACGGAATTTGAAATCGCACAGTCGAACGTGGTCGGATTGAGTCAAGAAGCTCGTGCCGCCGTCGTGGTACACGCCATAGTCCTGGCCATGGATGTGAAACAGATTCAAATGCGCGTCGCTCCAGCCGAAGGCAATCTGCAGCGTGTAATGCAGGTCGGCGATCGTGCTGTCGCTGCTCACCAGTAACCGGCGCCAGATCATTGGACTGATCTGGCGAATCCATACGTGGAGCCGGTAAGCCACGGCGCTGGTTGCGTTTGTCATCGTCACCTAAGCTTAGTAGTGGACCGTCAGGACTAGGGATCTAGACACGAAAATCGGGGGGGGGGTTGACCATGCGTGCGGCGGTCTATACCCGTGTGCACACCCCGGGACCAATCCACCGACCGGCAACGGGGGGAATTGCGCAACTACGCGCAAGCCCGCGGCCGGAAGATCGTGCGGGAGATGCAGGAAGCCTCCAGCAGCGCGTCACCAAAGCGGCCGCTGCGCGAAGAGGTCATGCAACTGGCGCGCACCCGTGCCGTCGATGTGATCCTGGTTCAGGCCTTGGACCGTTTGGGGGCGCAGCTGCAAGACCTGAACCTCACAGTGGCGGAATTGGAAGCGCTTGGAGTGGCCTTCGTGGTACCTGACCAGATCGACATGAGCACGCCAATGGGCCGGATACAGGCGCATTTGCTGTCCGCGGTCGCGGAATTCAAAAGGGAGCTTATTCGGGAACGTGTCCGCGCTGGCCTGGCCGAGGCGCGCGCCAGCGGCAAGCGCCTCGGCCGACCCAACGCGACACGGCGCCTGGTGCACAAGGGCTTGTCCCTGATCAAGCAGGGAATGACCTACCAGGACGCGGCCGAGCAATCGAGTGAGCATTTCCACGCTACTGCGCGCCCGCAGGAAAGGCAGAGCAGGGCGGCGCCTGACAGTCGAAAAACCGGTCGGTGACGCCAGCCCCCGGAATGGCGCGCTCTCCTTAGAGACAAGCTCATATGGTCGCCGCTCGCGTGTGTTGCGCATAGAAGCGAATTAGACGGTCTCCGAAACTTGTCGAGTGCGAGACTGAAAAGAGGGTAGGGCGTTCATTGATCTGGAACCGCAATGCCTCGCACACACATTTACTGACACCGGTAGACCGACAGCTAATCTGCGCTTCCGGTGCCGACTCCTAGTCCTTGCTCAACGACGTAGCGTATTACTTCGGCGAACTCGTCGGGTGCTTCGACGCACGACGTATGGCCCGTTTCAAGCACCACAAGTCTCGAACCCGAAATGCCATTGCTCAGGCTTTCTGCATGGGAAAAAGTGCGTGCCGGATCGCGACTCCCGATCGCATCGTCGGTCGTGAGCGACGACAATGCGCGCTGACGCTCCACGATCGCCCATAGCATCAGTCGTTCGGCTTCCTTGCGATAGGCCCGCCGGGTAGCTTCCGCTTCGTGTAGCGACAACCAGGCTTGAACCGCCTCGTAATCGTTGCTCGCATTGAGCGTACACATATGCTGCGGAGCCCTGAAACCTCCGCTGGACCCGTCTACCTCGTGTGGCAGCCGAAGAGTTTCCACGGCGTGACCACGGTGGGACCGGCCGCGACAATTAATGCGCGCGCACGCTCGGTCAGTTGCGAATGCGCAGCAAACAAGTTTTCAATTTGCTTGGCTCTTGCTGGCCCCAAACCGGTGATAGTGATCCACCAGCGGCGCCGGCGCGGGATGCGCACGGTCAGGTCCGCGAGCGAATCAATGCCGTGTGCGCGTAACGCGGCGACAGAGCGTGCGGGTAGCCACAGGCCAATGTCGTCGCTGATCTGTGGCTGGGGCGCGGGTAGGCACCGAAGTACCTCAATCGCCCGGCTTACGTCATTGCATCGCTCTTCGCGTTGCGCCGCCGTGTGCTGAAACAGCGCTGCCACATCAGGGCGGTGGTGAGCATGGGCGAACGTGACTAGGCGGGTTCGTATACGCCCTAGAATGCCGCGCGATGACTCTCCCGGCGCTTTCGTTGCAGCTAGGAATCGAACCACCGCTTCGCGGGCGCTCAGGCCCGCATACCACGCACGCAGCGCCGACAGTTGCGCCACGTCCGGTAAATCTTCCGGTTCTCTTTCCGCAATTTTGTTTGGAAGAGATTGGCGCGTTTTCATAAACGCCAGTTTAGACCTTTGACACGCTAGTTGCGATAAGACGGCTTATCGATATAGCGTAGCCGCACAGCACATTTTTAATGGAGCGATCTTCGCGCTGTCTGGCACGACGGCGATGCTGCCGGAGTCTATCGCGATGTTTCTATCGGCGGTGATCCACTGTTTGACGCGTGAGCACGGAGCTACGCGTCGGCCTGGCTAGGCCGGTCCCGCGATCTGTACGCCGAATGCCTCCGCTCGACGCAATAGTGACAACCCAATTTTTTTGGCGGGCTGCTCTAAATTGACTCAGGCGCGATGCATTTCTCAATCGCACTCGATCCACGCGTTCGCTTCGGAATGTGGTCCGGGTCGATGTGTCGTATAAAACGGAGCAGTCGCCACGGGTACCTCAAACAACTCCGAATCGAGGACCGACTTTGCAAGATCTTCTCGATCTTTGGACCGTAGCCATTCCGAGAGCTCTAGAAGCGTCCGGACATCGTCGCGCATCAGTACTCGCGACGCGTCAAACAACGAATTTTGTATCGTAGTAGTTGAGCACCGGCTACGCCCAGAAAGTTCTAAACGGTAGTTTGTCGCGACCGAGTTCACAAGGTATTCCAGTTTTTCGATCTCGCGTCCTCGACTTGGAATAGGTTTTTCGTGGATCCAAGGCCAAGGCCCGAAGTTCTCTTGCTGAAATTTACTCCTGCCTGTAGCGACCTCGTTCATGTGATCGAAGGATACATGCCATACGGCACATGAAACCGACGTATGGTAATTCGGACTGTCGTTCGCAGGCGCCAACGTGTAAATCGGACTGCGGCTTCGGACTTTTGAGAATCCGCTGTCTAGGTAACTATAATTGCCAAGAGCAATGTTGACCGCTGAACGGAAGCGCAGCGGATTGTCTGAAGCTTGATCAATACCTAAAGCGGCCAGTTCGTCTTCACGACGTCGATCAAGGAGCAGGTCAAAGGCTCTGTATATTGACGAGCTAACGACACTATTCATCGGACCGTCGCGCAGATCGGGCAAAGATCCTGGCCTTAGAGCTGGGTCATGTGCAGCAGCGTCAACGATAATAAGCAAGCATGCCTTCTTCTGATTGTGTAGATCAAGTCCGTCGGCTTCGAATTCCTGAAGGGCCCGTATAAGAGCATCGACACCCAAATTATCGGCCGCACCACCGTCTGAAAGATGCAGGTACTCGGATGGAGGATCCCCAGGTAACTGGATATCCTGAAAATTCTTGAGTACCATCGGCTCGAACAGCCCGGGATAAGCGCCGGAGGCTGCGACCGCGTCAGCAATTCGGTAGGATCCAAGATTTGAACCCAGTTCGTCAAAAGCAGCCGTTGAGAAAGTGAAGCCCTGTAAGTCAGTGCTGGGTGTATTTTCGCCTCGCGTCGCCAGTTGAGACCGCGCGGAAACAGGATTTTGAAGCGCTGCGTTTAAATATAGATACGGTTTAGCTGGCGCGAAATTACCAAGGTCAGAAAATGTCTTTCCGTGGTAAAGCAGTTCGTCAAACGTGTCGGCCAAGGTCCGGGTCGCGGTCGAATGCGAAAAATTGACCTGTAGTATCCGCTGGGGGCTAAGCGAGCGCCATACCCAACCGGATAAGAAATCCTGCCGGAGGGCCCGTGCCGCGCTGTCGAATGCCGCGTCCGAATCAATCCCAAATAGAGCAACATATGATGCGGCCAGCGAGCCGCCCGATACGGACGATATTGCAGTGGTCTCGTCCAGAAGGCCGAGTTCTTGAAGTTGCAATAGCGCCCCGAGTCCAAAATTCGCAGCGCGGCTGCCGCCCCCGGAAATGGCAACGCCGACGAACAAACGGCGGTCACACAGTCCGTCTCCGTCAGGGTCGGGACGTGCTTGGGCGCATATCGGAAATCCCGTTCGGCGGACATGCGAGTCGCCAACCTTCAGGGCTTTATTCGCATACGCGTTGGCGTCAAACCGTGGGGTTACGCCGCACGCGGTCAGAGATATTGCAAGGACGAAAAGAATCGCTCCACGAGTGAGTTCTTTCGTTTGATAGAGGCATAACCGCGGGATCGGAATTATCAAGGGGATTTTAATGTTGACGGTGAAACTGGAGTGACGCCAGCGGCCGCTGGAAGGAATAGGAATGTCCAATCGTGATAGGCATCTTTGTTCTCGAAGCTTTGGTAGATCTCCGGGAAGTTCGCCCGCTTGATGGGCTTGGCCTTCGATGAGCTGCGCACGCCGAGTATTCCACCTTCTGGCGCGACGATTAGTTCCCATGGAGCTTCGGGCGCTGCGGGATCGGCGTAGAGCTGGCGCAGGTATCTTTTAACGCCGGGGTACCTCGGGTCGCGAAGAAGATCCTCGAGCGCGTTTGGATAGCGCGGCTGGCCGGGAGGTGTCGCGAGGTAGTAACCCTGCAATGCCTCGCGATACAGACTGCCTCGATAAAGTAACTCTTCGTCGACCCTGCGTCGGTGCTGTGCGGCGCCGAGAACGAGTTGTGCCGATACGGTGATCGCGAGAATGGAAATCAAGATCAACGTGCCGATGTAGGAGAAGCCGACTTGCCCTGAGCGGTGAACGCGGTTCGACAAACGCATCTCACCAGTCTCCATAGGCGGTACCATCGGCCGCGTTACCGGCGGCAGTGCTCTTCAGGTCGTAGACCAGTCCCTTATCAGGATCTTGCGGAGCGATCAGCGACCAATTCGACGCTCGCGCAACCGGATCAACCGGCACCGTCCTCAAATAGTGCTTGTCGACTAGCTCCTGCAGGGTGTCCGGATAGCGCCCCGTGTCACCGTAAAACTTGTCGATCGTGTCCCGCGTTGTTTTAAGATTCTCGCGAAGCACGGCTTCGCGGGAACGGTCGATCGTATGAAAATAGTTCGGCACCGACAACGTCAGCAACACCGCAATAATGGCGAGAACAACCAACAATTCGATGAGCGTAAAGCCCTGATTGTGCGGTAGCTTACGCCGTCCGCAGCACGAGTCGGGGGGGCGCGTCATGAGGTCACCACTTCGCATAGGGGATGCCATTGAGCCCTCGCCGCGTGGAACGAGACGCAACGTCGTAGACATCATCACCGGGTTGCGGGTCGGTCGCTTCGCTCGCATATGAGCGCGTCGACCATGTCTGACTATTTGCAGGTGCACCTTCGTTGACCATCGGGTCAGTCGGGATGCGACGCAGGAAAAAGATCTTCGCTTTGTTTGGGTCATGCGCATCTTCTACGCCATCCACGAGCGCTTGTAAGCTCGCAGGGTAGCCCGTCCCTTGAGCCGGCCGCACAAACCGGCCCTCGTCGCCGGCCAGCTTGTATGCATCGATCGCCGCTCTGATCTCTTTAAGCGCATTGCTCAGTTGCGCTTCTTTATGCCGCTGGATTTCGCGTTGGACGACAGGAAGAACGGCGCTCGCAAGCACCGCCAGGATCCCGAGCGTAATCACAAGCTCGATGAGGGTGAACCCTTTCGAACGCTTTGCGCCGGGCGTCCAGCATTGTTTTTGACTCACCGTCGTCATGGGCTAATGAGAACCGATTGGGGGGCGGGCAACTGAATATTGACCGCGGTGCCGTCGGGCGTTGCGCCCGCCGCGCTGATCACCCGGATCTGGGCAGAAGCGGACGGCGAGAGCGCCTTGAAGGTGAGTGAAAGAACCGTCGCCGTGGCGGTGGCGCCAGTGGCCGCCTTGAGGTCGCTATTACGCGCGTCGGTTACGTAAATCTGTCCGACGCTGCGATCAACGCGTTGTGTGAACAGTGTGGCGACCCCGCCTTGCGCGAGGAATGGCCCTTCTTTGACGTCCAGCACTTCGACTTGCTTGGGATCGTATCCGATAACCATCGGCAGGCTCGCGAGCGGTTGCGTTGGCTTCATATCGAGATCGACCCGGAACGTATCGCCGGTTTTGACCTGGAGCGGTCCGCGCCATTGCAATCCATCCGTCTGATTCGGATTTGTCTCCGGCGATGCGTTACCTTTGGGCGACGGGGTTCCCGCAGCGTTTGAACGATCGTCATCGCTCGTATTGTTCGAGTGAATGCTCATGTCGCGTAGGCTCGACTCGGTTCCTGACTGGAACTCCATGGTTTGCAGTTGCATGCGCGGCTTATTGCGAATCAGGCGTGGCGTGATCGACAGAACGATTTCGTCGTTTTTCTTTTCATTCTGGTCGGTGCCGAACAAGCGGCCTAAAATCGGGATGTTTCCGAACCCTGGAATATGGGTGGAGGTGCGTGTACGTTCGTCATCGATCAAACCCGCCAAGATCTGATTCTCGCCGTCTCGCAAACGCAGGACGGTCGATGCGCTTCGCGTACCGATGGTGTAGGCGAGGGATCCAGTGGTGGTCGTCACTTGATTGGCGATGGTGCTCACTTCGAGCGAAATCTTGATTGCAACCTCATCGTTGATCGAGATGGTCGGTGTCACCTCAAGTTTGAGCCCGACGTCGAGGTACTGAATATTTTCAGCGACGAATCCGGTCGTGGTGGAGGTGGACGTAATGTTCGGCACCTTGTCGCCGATCAGGATTTTTGCCGTTTCCTTGTTACGCACGCGAATCCGAGGGTTGGCGAGCAAGTTCGCGTCGTTGTCGGTTCCCTTCGCATTGATCACAAGCGGCGAGATAGTGGCGCCCGTGGTCGATGACCGGGCGTGCAAAATGTCCGCAAGCGTGAGAGCCGTGCCTGAGGGGAGTGGCACGAGCGACAGCTGGTCGGGGAATGTCACACCGAGGTTCGTCAGGCGATCACGGTTGACTTCGAGCACTTCGACTTCGAGCATCACCTCGGGTTCCGAGAGATCGTGGAGCGCAACGATACGTTCGGCCAGACTGATTGCCTCAGGCGTGTCGCGCATGAGGATCATGTTTTGCTTTTTGTCGACGACAATGTCACGGGTTTTGAGCAGCGTCTTAAGGCTTGCCGCGACATCTTCAGCTTCCGCATTGGCCAGAAAAAACGATCTCACTGTGAGCGGCTGATAGTCCTTTTGCTTGGCCGTCGTGTCCGGGTATATCAGCACGGTGCTTTTATCGAGCACACGCTGGGCTAGTTGGCCGGTCAGCAAGACCGTGTTGATCGCATCCTTGATGGACGTCTTGCGCAAGTAGACTGTTACCTTCTGGTCCATGTGCACATCTTTGTCAAACACGAAGTTCAGCCCGGACGTCTTCGATAGGATTTCGAACACCTGTTTAATGCTGGCTTCACTAAAATCGAGGGAAATTGTGCGCCGATAGGCCTCGGCGAGCTCGGGGCTGTTGGTCGGGCTTTGCGTGCGTTGCTCGATGAGCCCGAGCAATTCTCTTGCTCGCGCATGATCCGGCTCTTCAGCGAGAATCATGCGCAGTTGTTGGCGCGCACCTTCCTCGTCTTTCGCAGCTAACGCGTTCTCCGCTGCGTGCAACAGTTGACCATCAACCGGCGCGCGCTGCACCCGGCGCAGACCATCAAGCGCTCGCCGGTTGCCCGGGTCGGTTGCCAAAATCCGTTGATAAATCAGCGTTGCCTGGGCGTAGTTGGATTTCAGAAGCGCATCGTTCGCATCGCTCAGAAACTGTGTGATTACCTGCTCGCGGTATGTCTCATAGGCCATGCGGATCTGCGCGTTGTTTGGATCGAGCTGGCGCGCTTGTCCAAACTTAACCAGGCTCTCCTCAGTGCGACCCTGTGCGCGCAGCGCCTGAGCCTCTTGGAACGCTGGGTTCCCTGTCGCGCAGGCATTTAACAGGACTAGGGCGAAAATGCAGATGATTCTGAGTTTCATCGGTTCAGTCGATTTGCAGCGTCTGCATCAGGTGTAGAGGCTTATTGGTAATGGTGATGTTGGGCAGCGCGATGCTCTCGATCTTGTAGTCATGTAGGATCGTATCGCCGGCGGAAACAACGAAAGTCTCGCCGTCCTTCGAAAGAAAGACTTTCCAACCGGCGGGTGTCGTCATTTTCCCAATGTAGGTAAAGGGGCCTGCCGGCTTTTCAGCGAGCGCGGGAGGTAGAGGCGGAACGAGCGAGGCGGGGGACGCCCACGAGGTTGGGCGAAACATCTCGTCTTCGTCGTCTAGATTGGATGAGATTGACGACTGAATGCTTACGCGCGGGCGCAACGGCTGAACACTTAGCTTGCCGGGTTCGAGCATCGGGCGCGCACGCGCTGCCGTCGGGTGGTTGCGGACCGATTGCGCCGCCGCGATGTTGGACTCGTCCGAGTGCATCGCCGTCCAGATCACCGAGACCGCAGTCATCCCCGAGAACAACAGAAGCACGCCATGACGCTTATTCATCGGAGACCTTCCGGCAAGGGAGGGAGATCGAGCGTCACATTTGTCACCGCCAAGGCGGGCGCCTGGGCAGCCGGCGTCGCTTGCGCCGTCACGACCCGTTCTGCTGGCTTATCGTTGATGTAGAGCGTCAGGTGCAACTTCGCCTCAACCGCGGACGAAGCCACGTTGTTGCGCTTGAATTCGATATCGTCTAGCGACAGGTTGGGGCTGTCCGACAGCACTTGCCTGACAAAGAGGTGGATCGCTGAGTAGGTGCCCTCGACTGGACAGACAATCGTGTATTGGCCGAACCCTCCGTCTTTGATCCACTGCGTTTCATAGGTCGCTTTTTTGACGACCAGCCCTTTCTTGAATCCCTGATCGAAGAGGGCGGCTAGTCGTGGTTCGATCAACCCGGGATTACTCAACACTGCGTAAAACACCCGGCCGTTTTGATCGACAGGCTGGGCATTGGCGCGCTCACGGTGGTCTGCGCTCGCACGTTGTCGGAATGCATCGAGCTCCGAGCGTGCCGAAGTGACCGTCGACGTTCCCACTGTATGGACAAGATAAGCCCCCAGTACACTGACGACGAGCAAAAGAGAGCTGGCGAGAACCGGCCATCCCACATTCGAGCAAGTCACTTTCGCGCGCAGTACGAGATCTCGCCACATATCAGCTCGCCCACTTCGCGCGGAATTCAAATCGCAGCGGTTTCGCGGCGTCCCGATCGACGACCTCATGCGCAGTGAGATAGGCGCTCGCAAACGGTGCCTGCAATCGAAGGCGATTAATGAAATCGAGCATATTGCCCGCGTTGGCGGCTTCCGCCACACCCGTGACTTCATTACTGGCGGCGTTCGGGCGCAACGATAGAATCGCAACGTCGCCCTTGGATGCGAGGGCCACGCCGTGCAGCAGATCGTCCCAAGGCAGATTCAGCGACGCGACCGCGCGATTGATCGCTTCGACCTGGTGTGCCGTGAGAGCGGGCGCGGCAACTCGTCTGCTCCCGGCCGATAGCATTTGCTGGGTAATATGCGCTCGTTGAGCGTCCACTTGCGCGAGCGAAACACGCGTGGCTGCAATCTCTTTTGCGCCCCATGCAAGCGGAATCGCACAAAGGACTGCGAGCACACCTCCAAGCACGGGAGACCTCGCTTGTGGGCGTTCTAATTGAAGGAAATCGAATCGTGCTATCTGCGCGAGTGCCACGTGGGTGGTCTGATGTCTTAGTCGTCCAATACGCCGTAGTGTTGCAACCCAGCCTGACCGTGGAGCCGCAGCCGTTGGAAAACCCGTTGCTGCTTCATCGACCAGGTAAGGCTTGGAGCCAATGCTTACGCTGCTTGACAGGGTCATACGGGTGAAAACGGAGTCGAGCAGGAATGTGCGTGCATCGACATGACTTGGAAGAAACTCTTGATGCAATATGGGATGTCGCGAATCAAGAAGCATAACGGTGGCGCTCGAAGCGCCGTAAGACGCGAGCCACTGCCGATCTCGTGAAGGCTCAGGAACAAGCCGTTTGGCTGCCCAGGTGATTGCTGGTACGACCGAGGCCAAGGTGAACCGTGCGTCGCGAGACAACTTCACCAGGCCGTCAAAAAGCTCGCGTTTGATCGCAAATACGGGCAACCGTGCGTTCGACGCGAAATTGGGCACAACCCGCCAAGTAGCATCGTTCTCGTTGTAAAGGCGGATGAACCGGGCGCGTGCCAGCGTTGTGATATCGGTCAAGCGATAGACGCTCTTGGGCACGTCGACCGAGAATGCGCGCACATAGGTACTGTCTAAAATGACAGTCAGTACCCTGACGACCGGGGAGGCCGGCTCGATCAGCCTGCGAGCGATCGTGACAATCTCGCTCATGTCGTCGCGCCAGCTGCACGGAAGTTCAATGAACCAGCTTTCGCGCGCCAGAAACGACGTGTCGCGCTCGAGCAACATGCGCTCGGCGCCAATCCTCAACGTATAGCGCCTAGTCGGCCATCGTGACACGTTTGACCTCGCTTAACGTGGTGTGCCCGGCGCATGCCAGTGCCACAGCGGCTTCGCGCAAGCTGCGGGTGCCCGATGATCGAGCCAAGGTTTTGATGGCCGTCAGGGACGACTTATTCAGGATCAGTTCCCGAAGTGCATCGGTCATGACGAGCACCTCAGCGATTGAGCGCCGACCCTTGAAGCCTGTTTGCCGGCACTGCGGACAGCCCTTGCCGTGGCGCAGCGTCGCCCCGGCAAAGCTAATGCCTGGCCAGGCTTGCCTGTCTGCGTCTGTTGGGACATACGCATCGGCGCAATGTACGCAAATCAGCCGAATTAGCCGTTGCGCGCTGATGCCGTTTAGCGCCGACAAAAAGGCGTAGATATCGACCCCCATGTGCGTAAAACGGCTGAACACATCGAAGCTGCTGTTCGCATGCACGGTGGTGAGCACCAAATGGCCGGTGAGCGCCGACTGGATGGCGATTTCGGCCGTCTCGCGGTCTCGAATTTCGCCCACCATGATCTTGTCAGGATCGTGCCGCAAAATTGATCGCAGCCCGCGCGCGAAGGTCAACCCCTTCTTGTCATTCACAGGGATTTGCAGCACGCCGTTCAACTGATATTCGATCGGATCCTCAATGGTGATGATCTTGTCGCGCCCGTCATTGATTTCGCTAAGCGCCGCATAAAGCGTTGTCGTCTTGCCCGAACCGGTGGGCCCGGTGACCAGCAACATGCCGTAGGGAGCAAGCGCAAGTTGACGCAGTGCGTCGATGTCCGCAGGATCGAATCCTAGCGTGCTCATAGACAGCAGACCGGCGCTGTCAAGCATCGACTTTTTATCGAGCACGCGAATTACCGCATCTTCGCCGTGGTGACTCGGCATGATGGACACGCGCAAATCGATTTGACGGCCGCCCGACGTGATGCGAAAACTCCCGTCCTGAGGCACGCGCCGTTCGGCAATGTCGAGTTCCGCCAAGACCTTTAGGCGTGACACGACCTGTTCCGCGAGCCGCGAACCGGTAATCGTCTTGGCCGGGTCGAGCACGCCGTCAATGCGGAATTTAATGGCAAGGCCAGTCGCAATGCATTCCAGGTGAATATCGGAGGCGCCAAATTTCAAAGCGTCATACAAGGTCGATGTGAGGATGCGGACGGCCGCGCTATGCGCGTCGTTGACCGCAGCGAGGCTGATCTCCTCTATACCTGAATTGGCAAGGGGAGTGCCGTCTTGAACCTCAGCCACGACAGCGTCTACTGCGCGCGTATCTGTGTCAAACCTGGAAAGACAGGCGAGGACATTTTCGGGTGAGGCAAGCGCAATGCTGATCGAGCATTGAAAAATTGCCTCGACAAACGGTTTCAGGTCCAAGTCGAACGGGTCGGTACATACGCAATATAATTGCCCGTCTTCAAAAAACAACACTACGCGGCGCTCGATGCATGTCTTAAGCGACAGTCGCGTGAAGTCAGCAACGACCTCCTCGAGGTGATCGTGATTGAGAACACGAAGCTTAAAGACAGCGCCAAGACGGTCGACCAATTGCGATCCGTCTAGTTTCAGTGCGCCCTGGAGGGATTCGACGGTCGCATTCCCGCTGGCGCGTGCGATCTGCAGGGCGCCCAAGAAGTCAACCTGGGCTTGATCGGCGGCCGCGATGTCGGAATGCGCGGTCATTGCAGGCTTCCGGCCAAATCAAATATTGGCATGTAAAGCAGCACGACAATGCCGCCGACGACCAGACCGATGATCGTCATCAGGATCGGTTCGAAGGACCGCGTGAAGCTGTCGATGAAACGCGACACTTCACCCTCATAGAATTCTGCGGCACTGGACAGCATGTTGCCGAGTTGCCCCGAGCGCTCTCCTGCGCGCAGCAAGCGCAATGAGATGGGTGTCGTGAGCGAGTTAATCTGGAACGCGTCACTCAGTACGCCGCCTTGTTCGATACTTTCCCGCGCTCGATCTAGCGTACCGGCGACATCTGGCGCGTTCGCGGTAGCGACCGTGCGTAGCGCCGCCACAACAGGAATGCCGCCTTCAAGCAGCATTCCCAGCATGTTGTAAATCCTCGATAGTCGATACAACCTGACGTGATGACCCACAAAAGGCGTACTAGCGAGGACCTTGCCGAAGGCGGCGCCTTTGCGCATCTTGTGGACTGTAACGACGATCGTGGCGACGAGTACGACGAGAAGCGCGCCAATGAGGGGCTTGTTAGCGGCTACGTATTCGCCGTACTGAAGCAGAATTCGCGACGTCCACGGAAGCGCCTGACCCGAGTCCTGGTACACCACAGCAAAGCTTGGTACCACATAGCCGATCAGGAAAAACGTGACGAGCGTGCCGACTGAGGCGAGGATCGCCGGATAGATCGACGCAGAGATTAGCTTGCTGCGGATCTGATCAACCTTACGTTGGTAGTCGATGAATCTCGTGAGCGCGTGCGGGAGGTTGCTCGTGCCTTCCGCTGCGCGAACCAGACCCACATACAAGTCAGTGAACGTGGCAGGTTGGAGCGCAAGTGCGTCGGACAGCCGTAGGCCTTCCCGTACTGCGGCGTGCACCGATCGCAGCACTTGCTGGCGTTTGCCCTCGTCTTTTTCGGCGAGCCCCTCGAGGCATTCTGGCAAACTGAGTCCGGCGTTGAGCAACGCCAATAGTTCCTGACTAAAAAGTGTCAGTGAAACTTTACTCTTTGCCCGCAACGACCTGGGCGCGCTCGACGTTTTGAGCGCTTTGATATCAAGAATGCGGTGGCCACTCGTTTCCAGGCGACGTCGTGCGTCAACGGCATCGGGCGCGTGAACCGATATCGTCTGGACTTGTCCGGTAGGCATGACGGCACGAACATCGAAGCGCATGGTCGGCTCAGTTAGGGTCCGACGACGTCGGCGTCTTCACCCGTACCGCCGGGCTGCCCGTCCTTGCCGTACGAGG
Source organism: Caballeronia sordidicola (assembly GCF_002220365.1). GTDB lineage: Bacteria > Pseudomonadota > Gammaproteobacteria > Burkholderiales > Burkholderiaceae > Caballeronia > Caballeronia sordidicola_C. The sequence continues at coordinate 22,873 of NZ_MTHB01000222.1, forward strand.
TGATGTCATAGTCACCCTTGACGCCCGGGATATGAAACACGTACGGATGGCCCCACGGGTCCGATGGGACGTCTTTGCTCAGATAGGGTCCATTCCAGGCGGGCGCATTCGATGGACGGGTCACGAGCGCCGCAAGTCCGTCTTCCTGTGAGGGTAGCGAGCCTACGTCGATGCGGTAGGCGTCCAGAGCCTTGCTGAAGGCGTCGATCTGGCTCCGTGCAACGGTCGTCTTGGATTTGCCGACTTGAGCGAAATACTTGGGACCGACATAGGATGCGAGCAACCCGATGATGACGATGACCACCAGAAGTTCCAGCAAGGTGAAGCCGCGTTGCCGAATCGTTGAAGAGGCGGTGGGGGCGCGGAAAGTGAAAGACGGTTTCATGTTGTCAGTAAGGTCGGCGCAACGATGTCGTTGCTGAGCGGGCCGCGGCGATATTGTGGCGAAGAGCAGCCGTGTCGGAACCCGTGAGTGTGGTAAGAAAGTCGAGCAATTCCAGTCGTTCTACCGGCGTCAGAATGATCGGTCGGCCGCTCGCGTCGGTGCGCTGATAGGTTTCGAGGTCCACCGCTTCTTCGAGCGTACTGACTGAGCCGTCATGCATGTAGGGACCCGTGATAGCAACGTTTCGAAGCGAGGGAGTCTTGAATTGACCGATGTCCTTCGGGTCGTTAGTGACGACGAAACGTCCGAGTGCCGCAATATCGCTGCTGCTCAAGACGAGTTTGCCAATCGCCGCTTCGTCACGGGCGTGCGCAGCCAGCACGGCTTCTACAGCAGCTGGCAGGCGCTCGGCTAGGCGCTCCATTCCGATGCTCGAATTGTGAAACTTACCATCTGTAAATAATGCATGGTTGCTTTCAATTAAATGACAGCCTGAGCATTTGCCTAGGCCCTTAAAAATCCCCAAACCATGCATCTGCGAAGCAGTCAGGGCATCGGACTCGTTACCGTATGTATAACGGTCGAATTTTGAATTTCCTGATAGTAATGTTCTTTCGAATGCGGAAATTGATTTGCTGACCCCTGAAGCGGTGATTTCGCCGCGTTTTTTTTCGGGAAATGCGTTTCGAAATAATCTTTGATATCCGTCGCTCGCCTTCAATCGTTGAAGCAATTCATCGACGTCGCGAAGTCCGTATTCCTTCGACGTGGTAAAGGGCTGAAGGCCTTGATCCTCGAGCGAATCGCTGCGTCCATCCCAGAATTGTGACGTGTTGAAGGCAGAATTGAGTATTGAGGGGGCGTGACGCTCGCCCTTTTGCCCAAACGCTCCTCTGGATAAGGGATTGGGGTCCGCGAACGCGTGACTGGGGTCGTGGCAGCCAGCGCAGCTGACTTGCTTGTCTGCGCTCAAGGAGTTGTCGAAAAAGATGCGTTTTCCGAGCGCGACTAGGTTCGAATTTAGGCCTTTAATCGAGGCAGTATTTGGCAGCCCCAACGGCAAATTTGAGGACGAGTTTTGGTCGTGCCCGAAAGCATGCGATGAGGAGAAGCAATAAAAGAAGGCAAAAATAATCCATCGGCTCGTGCGCACGAGCACTCCGATAATGTAAATGTAATATAAACGGAACTGTTATGTAACATTTAGTAAAAATTAGTAACACGGAACTTTCGTTGAAATCAATAATCTCACAAATACGTGTTTACCCTTATTGTTGAAACTTTCAACTTCTTTGAGTATGCCCCTCAATTCGCCTGCATTTAGGCACAGAAAAATTACAGATAGACCTACTTGTCGGCGGCCAGATGTCGGGGAAAAACCATCTGCGCGCAGTGTTTTTGCGCGCTCATGCATCACGGAATTCGAATATTGAGCGTGCCGCCGGATCCCAACCAAAGGGAAGGGCGCGTCGTTCGGTGCACCAGTCACCGCGTCTGCGGAGCCTCGTGGTTGGCGCGCTGGCGCTTTTTCTTGTCACAGGCATTTGTCCTGCGCTCGCACAGGTTCAGTACTCCTACGATCCTAACGGGCGCCTCGTCAAAGTGACGATGCCCAATGGGGCGTTCGCGACTTACGCATACGATCCCGATGGCAATATTCTCTCGATTTCCAATTCGGCCGCGACGGCGGTCTCGATCACGGCTATGACCCCCCAATCGGGGCCGGTTGGATCGACCGTAACCCTGCAGGGAAGTGGCTTCGACCCCGTTGTGGCGAACGATACCGTCCAGTTCAATGGGACGTCCGCGGTCGTGACAGCGGCGAGTGCGAGTAGCCTCCAGGCAACGGTTCCGTCGGGGGCAACCTCGGGGACGGTATCGGTGACGAATAGCCATGGCAGCGCTGTGGCGCCCGTACCGTTTAACGTCGTAGCGAACAACGCCCCCACCATTACGCAGATTTCTCCAGTGGCGGGCGCGGAAGGGGCTGCGGTCACGATCACAGGTACGGGATTTAACCCGTCAAAGGCGAACGATTCTGTCAGTTTCGGAGGTATTGCAACGAGCTTGAACAGTGCAACCGCGACGTCGATTGTCGCGGTCGTGCCCACACAAAGCTCCTCCGGCAAGGTTTCTGTAACGACAGCTGGGGGGCAGACGACAAGTACCGCCGACTTCTTCGCGATTCCAAATAGTGTGACGCCGTCCGCCGTCACGACCAAGATTCGCATCCAGCCGTCGGCGGCCGCTCAGACCGTAACGGTGGCTTCGCAGATCAAAGCGGCAGTGATGATCTTCGACGCTGTGAGCGGCCAGAAAATGTATTTCCAGCCCACGGCCAGCACCATTTCGCTTGGTTCGACGTTGACTGTCTATTCACCGACCGGCTCCATTGTCTTCAACACGCTCATAACCAACACGAACGGAGCCTTTTCCGCCGACCGACTGCCGGTTACAGGCACGTATACCGCACTATTGACCGTCAATTCGGGCGGCCATGTCAAATACCAGTTGTTGCCCGGTCCGAGTGATATTTCTGGGCAACTACCAACGGATAGTTCGACTATTAGCTTGAACTTGGCTGTCGACCAAGGGGCGAGCTATACCTTTTCTGGCAATGCTGGGCAGCTGTTTGACATTCAGACCACGGTACCCGATGGCGCTACCCTCGTTCCGAGATTTTTCGTACAGGATTCGCAAGGCAACGTTATCGCTGACAACGGATACACCTGGTTTGGGGCGACGACGATGCACTTGCCTGCGCTTCCAGCGACCGGCACCTATACGGCGAGGTTTAGCCCTGTTGATCTTGGTACCAGTTCGGCTACGGTGCAGCTGATTTCAGTTCCCGCGCCAGTTACCGGGACGCTCACGGTTGATGGTGCCCCACAAAACCTCCAGCTTTTGCAGTATCAATCCGCGTCGTACACGTTTTCAGGGACGGCGGGACAACGCCTTTTCCTGGAACCCGCGCAGTCAACGTTCGACTCCACTCTTTATGCGATTGTCACGGCACCTGATGGCACACAGGTGCTGAACACCATCATGAATGGGTCCACAGCGGAAGCTGATGATTTGACTGCGCTCCCGGTCAATGGTGTTTATACCGTTCGAATAATGACATCCGACGACGGCGCAGGTTCGATGACCTTGGCCTTGAACACCAAACCGGCCGACCAAGTCGTGTCAGCAACCGTAAATGGAGCGCCTGTCCAGGTGAGTCTGGCTTTCGATCAGGATGGGCAGGTGTCTTTTGTCGGCGCCGCGAATCAATCCCTATGGATTCAACCGACGGCGTATTCGTTCGGCAACTGCGTGAACGCCGTACTTTCAGACGCCAGCAACACGGTTTTAGTAGCGACCCTGTTTTGCGATGCCAGCCCGACCAGGGTTGACCTAGGCCAGATCGCTGCCTCGGGGACCTACCACATTGAATTGACTCGCTCTGAAGACCCGAGCGCCGGAGCTACAACATTGTCTGTCAAGTCAGTACCGTCGGACAAGACGGGCACGATCACAGTGAACGGCGCGGCGGTGACCGCATCTCTGGGGGTGCATCAAAACGGCCACTACACGATCAGCGGGACTGCGGGCAACGTGCTCACGATCGCCACGTCCGCACAGACGCTTGACAGCAGTACGTATCTTCAATTGTTTGCTCCAGACGGGAGTTCAGTCGACCTTTGGTTTCCAGCGTCGCCAAGTGATTCACATACGCTTCCTGCGTTGCCCTCGACCGGGACGTACGTGCTTGAGATTGTGCCCAGCACTACGACGGCAGGAAAGATAACGCTCAAAGCAACTAAATAGTGTGAGTTCCGCGGCTGCGGTCGTGCACGAGACCTTCGAGAAATCGAAGTGATTAAAAATATGAATACCAACGGGGTTTGGCGCTGCATAGGACGCGCCTGCGCGCGCGAGATTGTTGCTCCGTTGACAGCGGTAATAGCGTCCGTCCTGCTTGTCGGCTTGCTTGTTGAACCGACCTGCGCGACAGCCGATACCGCAGTGCCAAACAAAGTCATCTCATTGCAGCGCACGCTCGCGGCACAACCCGATACGGAGAAAGGACAAGCGGCCACACTGCTTCCAGATGGCGTCTGGCTTCTGTCAGGTGGCAACGCGAATTCGAAGGCTCTGGCTGTCATCGATCCTGCCACCGGGCGCAAAACGGTTCTTCCTTACACCCTGAATCAATCACGGACCGGACATAGCGCCACGCTTCTGCCAGACGGCACCGTGTTTGTTTATGGCGGGGCCGATGACACAGGCTCGGTGCTGGGCACAGGTGAAGTGATTGATGTTCACCAAGGTACGACACGTTCGCTCGGAACCGTAGGGTTGCTCGCCCGTACTGCTCATACTGCGACGCTGCTCGCTGACGGGACTTTATTGTTCCTTGGCGGTCGAGATGCTCGAGGCGTCGGCGTCGCGGATGCCGAACTTTTTGATCCCCAGACGCAGGCGGCTTTGAAGATCGATAGTCGTCTGGATCCCCTCCGCTGGGATCAGGTCGCAGCACTCCTTCCCACATCTGGCGTGCTTCTAGTCGGCGGGAAGAATACTTCGACTCCCGATATCGCCCTCGCGCAAACGTTCGATCCAGCGGCACGCCTGCTGACACCGATCGACGACTCTTCGGCATCCGCGTTGGCCAACTCGATTATGGGCACGGCTGCGCCAGTTTTGGTCGCGACAACACCGACGTCCTCCACGACCGATTTCGGGGTGAACGCGAGGCTCGTCGTCAAACTCTCCAAGCGGATGAACGTTTCAACACTGAGCACGCAAACGGTCACGCTTATCGGCCCTAACGGACCCGTCAACACGACCGTTGTGGGCGCTGAGCGTGGTCTTCTCATTTTCGTGACGCCAAAGCAAGATCTGCTTCCCGCGACTCACTATTCTCTATTTGTCAAAGGCGCGACGGATGAATTAGGCCAGCCATTGCCGGTTGTTACGGTAGGCTTTTCTACGGGTTCAATCGCAGCCGCCAATGCACGCGCTAGATCCGGAACAACCGGCATCGGCGCTCCGGGAGCAGATGCAAATGCAACTAGCCAAGCAGCTTCTACTTCCGTTGCTGCTGCTTTGCAACCGCAGGCCGCGAGCGACGCGACGGTCGCTGATGCCGAACTTGGCGCTGAAGAGTGGGTGCCAGAAAACCGCCACCAGCACGGCAACTGGCGCACCGGGCGCCACAGAAGTCGTTATCAATCTCTACCGCCGTTGCAGGCGGCCGGTGGCGTGACGGCCCTGACGGGGCAGGTGCTTCGTCTTAACGGCAAGCCGCTCGCTGACGTTGAACTTAGCGCAGGTGGAAAAACGACGCGTACCGATGCGACAGGCCGATTTGTGCTCGAAAATCTTTCGCCCGGACCCGCTGTCCTCGAGATCAATGGCGCGACCGCGGATGGGCGCTCGTCTGCATACGGCTATTTTTCCGATCGTGTGATCTTGAAAGCGGGCACGACAACGGCGTTGGGTTATCCGATTTGGATGACGAGACTTGATACAAAGCACGTGGTCAACATCGCATCACCGACGATCCAAGAGACCGTTATCACCAATCCTCTCATACCGGGCTTGGAGTTACACCTGCCGGCAGGAACGGTCATTAAAGATAGACAGGGGACAATCGTCACTCAACTGTCCATTACAGCGATTCCGATTGATCGACCCCCATTCCCACTGCCAGTCGGCGTGAACGTGCCAACTTACTTCACCGTCCAACCTGGTGGCGCGACGATAGAAAACCTGAATTCGCGCACGCCCGTTGGCGCTCGCCTGATCTACCCGAATTTCACGAACCAGCCGCCGGGTTCGACTGTTCTCTTTTGGGATTATGACCCGCAAGGAAAGGGTTGGTACGTCTATGGGAAGGGAAAGGTTAGCGTCGACGGCAAGCAGTCCATTCCCAATCCGGGCGTTGCCATCTATCAATTGACCGGCGCGATGGTTGGCTCACCGGACATCGGCCCACCGCAGAATCCGCCGCCGTGTCAGGACGATTCGTGCAATGGTCCGAATCCCCCGCCTGATCCGAACACGCCACCGGATCCCAACACCCCGCCGGATCCGGGCCAACCTGACCCGAACAATGGCAGTGGCGACAGCGGTAGCTCGGGTTGCATGGCAGCATTGGCTGGCGACCCTGTTGACTGCTCTACAGGCATCTTCATGTACCGCCACCGTGATCTATCGATCAAGGACAAGGTATCGATTGGCGTCACGCGGACATATCTTTCGCGTGATGGATCACAACGTGCCTTTGGGATCGGTGCTACGCACGACTACGACATGTTCCTCGTTGGGGACATTCTGCCGTGGACTTATCAGGATTTGATCCTTCCGCGCGGTGGACGTATTCATTTCACGAGGACCTCCTCAGGGGGTGACTTTTTAAGCGCGATATATGTTGCACAGGGGACGGCGAACACGAAATTTCAAGGTGCAACTCTTTCGTATAACCCCGCTGCCATTGACTGGCTGTTAAGAACGAAGGACGGCTCGGTGTATGAGTTTCCAGATGCTGAGGGCAACACTATTCCCTCGCAGTCTGGGATGCTGTCGTTCACTGATAGCAACGGCAACAAGGTTACGATTGAGCGAAATGCCGTGAATAGCAACGTTTCGCGCATCGTATCGCCGAACGGTCGATTTATCACGTTCGCATACGACGACAATGCCCGGGTAACTCAAATCACGGACATTTCGGGTAGGGTCGTCCAGTATCAATACGATGACTTGGGCCGACTATCGGCTGTCACTGATCCGAATGGTGGCGTAGAGCGGTACACCTACGACGACAATAACAACATGCTGTCTGTCACTGACGCCCGCGGCAATCTGAAGATTCAGAACACCTACGAGTCGACTTATCAAGGTGTTGCGACGCAGACGTTGGCCGACGGCGGGGTCTATCACTTCAGCTACGGATTTTCGTCGGCGCCGGTAACCGGCAACTCGTTTCCGAAGCATTTGACCACCGATGTGACCGATCCAACGGGCGTCCTGTCGCGTCGCACGTTCGACACCAATCCGAATGCTACGACGAGCGTCGCCGGCCTGAACGGCGACTACGTTCTGCAGTTTGATCAAGCGCTTGGAACGCCGCTTCAGTGGTCTCGTACAGCGACTCGAGATGCGGCAGGCAGAATGACGTCCTTCGTCGACGAGCTGGGTCGAGTGACCACTCTTGCCTATGACGTTGCCGGAAACCTCACAAGTCGGACCGTACTGTCTGGAACATCGCAGGCTGCGGCAACGACATATGCCTACGATGGGATGAATCGCCTTGCCAGTAAAACTGATCCGCTCGGACATTCAACGTTTTATGTATATGACTCGTTTGGGAACTTGATCACTACGACCGACGCCGCTGGTCACGTTTGGTCGCGAACTTTCGATTCACAAGGGAATCTGGTCACTCTGAGGGATCCGCTTAGCGACACAAAGACCTACGCGTTTTCGAACGGGCTGTTATCTCAGGTCACCGATGAGATCGGCAGCGTAACCCGTTTTAACCGGGATTCCCTCGGTCGCGCTACTTCAAGCGTCGATGCTTTAGGTAACAGCATAAGCTACAGCTATGACGTACTTGATCGCATCGTCAAAGTGACAGATGCGACTGGTCGCGTCCTAAGTAAGCAATTCGACGCAAATGGGAACGTTCTTCAGATCACAACGCCTGCAGGGTTGATATACAGCTACACATACGACAGTCGCAACCGAACTACAGGTGAGACCGATCCTGCGGGGAAATCCAGTTCATGGGCATACGATCCAGTGGGGCGCCCGGTGACGTTCGTCGACAGAAAGGGGCAGTCGACGACCATGACCTACAATGTGCTGGGTCAGCTTGTAACACTTCAATATGCGGATGGCTTGTCGGATACAAGGGTTTTGGACGCCGCCGGCAGGCTGGCCTCCGTCAGTCGCGGAGGGAACACTTACTCGTTTGTGCGAAATGGATTGGACAATGTGATTCGCGAGCAAGGACCCGCAGGGGAAGTTAACTCAACCTACGACGTTCTTGGTCGCCGAAGCACGTTATTAATTGATGGGCAGACTTCCATCTCTTATAGCTATGACAGTGTTAATCGACTCACTTCGATGTCTCAGGCGGCGGGGCCGTCAAATGGGAATGTCGTACAGAACGTCTCTTATTCCTGGGACGCGGCGAATCGTCTGAGTGGCCGTACTCTTCCGAACCAAATCGTTGAGACTAGAAATCTGAATCAATCGGGCGATGTGACGCAGATATCGTTCACTTCGTCATCGTCCAGTTTGGGAGCAATTGTCTACACATACGATGCTCTCCATCGGAGGACCCTGCTGGCTGGTAATCTTGAGTCGGCGACACTTCCGAGCCCAGCAGCGTTTCAATATGACGCTACCGGTCGCCTGTCTGCATTTAACGGCGTCGGACTCACGTACGACGATAACGGCAGTATGACTTCCGACGGTACGCGGAGCTATCAATGGGATTCGCGCGGTTTCCTGTCACAGATGCAGACGTTAGCAGGGCAACAAATAGCGGCTTACTCATATGACGCTTTGGGTCGGCGCTCCACCGTTATGTTGCCCTCAGACACAGCGCCACGAATGTTTGCGTATGACGGGCAAAACGTAACACAAGAATCGCTCACTAATACCGGGACTAGTCCCACGCTCGTTGCGAACTATTTGAACGGGCCCCTAATTGACGAGGCGATCGCTCGTTTCACTCCGACGAGCAGTGAAACCTACCTTGTTGATGCGTTGGGAAGCTCGGTGGCCTTGACCAACCCTACGGGTGCCATTGCGACGAGCTATTCTTACGATGCCTACGGTTTTACGGGAGTGGCCGGCGGGAATTCCAGTAATTCGCGTCAATACACAGGTCGCGAGAACGATGGTACGGGACTTTATTATGAGCGCGCCAGATACTATAGTCCTTCGCTGGCCCGCTTTATAAGCGCGGATCCGATCGGATGGGAGGGCAGGCAAGTTAGTAGGTATGCGTATGTTGCAGGAGATCCCATCAACTTCAACGATCCTTTCGGAACCGTACGAACCCCGACGTCCTGGTGCCCAAATTGTAGTGGTCCGAATGGTGGGAAAAATTGGCCGAATCCATATTGTGACGGGTGCTACGGGAAATCCCAAGATCCGGAAGGAGGGGTGCCTCCTTTACCGATCGTACCTGAATGGCTTACTCCCGAGCCCGACCCGGGCGGCATGTGTCCCAAATGAGGTGAAAGTCGCTGTACCGAATATCAGGGGCCACACGTGTGAACGGTGGTCGAACTCTACCCGCTCAAATGGCCGCGAACGAGGCATTGATTTGGCGAAAAGTCCTGCGGTGGCGTCAAGGACAAGCGCATCTTTGACGCCGCGAAGGCGAGATGGCCTGATTCGGCTCGATCTTGGACGCGCCCATAGACGCGCATTTCGCCCCAAAACTTCTCCGCCGTCGCATCTCAGAATCAAAGTCGCATACCCGAAGAACCGTGTTAACATTTAAGTATGGAGGTAATCGATCAAAACGCTGCATGACGGTGAAATCATGTTGTGGAAATCTGTGCCTGTGAAAGGTCTTGGCTCGTCATTGTTGATGTGTGTTTGGCGTCGGCGATCGTATACTGGCGATGGGGAGTTCGGTAGTTAATATATTTAGGGGGTCTGCGACGAGCGGGGTGATCAAACGTTATAAAAGTGCCTAGTTGGCGGGAACACGTTTCGAGTCTGTTATTCACACGCACAATTGACTTCAAACAAAATCATTGCGCGTGTTCCTGTGGATGTCGTATCACAAGATTCGTTTGACCTGCACAGACGGTCAAAAATATTCGCACAAAACAGGTGGAGCGTAACTTACAGGTTTATATATTCTTTGCATCGGTTCGATAGTTTGATTATCGCTACTATATTCAAGGCATTTTAAACTTACAATTTCTAAGGGCTATTGTGGAACCATCAGACAGGTCGGAGTTTTACCTGATGACTCTGGACAAATCTGCTACGAGCGTGGTGGATACAATACGTATTGATCTAGATATTACAGTAATTGCGTCCATTCTTGAATGCGAAAAAGAAATTATATTTGAAAAGACATTTCCTAAATATAAAATTATCAAATTACTTAAACGTTTAGAAGTTAACAGCTTTAACGCTTTTACGAACGGGAAAATTAGGCTTCCGACTTTAGTTGATCAGTTACCTTATCGCGTTCATACAAATAGCGAACTGATCATGATGGTAAAGGGAATCAAGCCCTTAGCAGTTTTCGAAGAAAGTTATCCTTTAAATTCAGCAAAAGAGTCCTCTATCGAATCAAAATTTGATCAAATCATCGCAGACAGAAGATTTGTGAAAAGAGAGATGACTCAGCTTGCAACTTATCACGATCCAGAAAGAAAGCACATGCGTACACGGCCAATACGGATTGTCTTGTATTCATTGGCGAGTGAGGAGTGGAGAATAGATGCTTATATTTTATTGAAAATGACCGCACTGAAATCGGGCTACGGTGAACTTTATGAGCGAATGGAAGGGTCTTTGCTCGGGTACACAGAATGGCAAAACGATGCTTTCATTGCAATGAGAGCTCAATAGTGAGTATCAAAGGAAGGAGCTTTAAAGCAATCGAAGATCTTAAAGAATATCGCATTTCTGAATTTTTATCGAAAACTACCTAATTTGCTCAGTCCTTTTAACCATGTTTGACCATTGCTCTTATAAACAATCGTGGCATTTATTTGAGCGGATTCAGCTAAGGCTTCCGCGAGTGCGTTTGAATGCGTAACTAGCCAAATTTGAGTATTTTCGGCGGCGGACCGTATCATTCTCGCTAAAGCGGGAATCAGACTTGGATGTAAGCTGTTTTCAGGTTCATTGAACGCAATGAATGGCGGTAGTCTATATGAGAACAAAGCACCGGCGAGCGCCAAAAACCTTAAAGTGCCGTCGGATAGCTCTGAAGCTGCGAAAACACGGTGAGGATATTCGGGGTATAAGACACCAAATGAAGTGGTCGTTTCCGGAAAGGGAACAATTAACTGAGCACCCGGGAATGCATCATTTATCGCTTCGTCCAGATCGGCGGTATCCTGCCTGATGTGCTTTAAAGTCGCAAAAACGGCCGAGAGGTTATTCCCATTGGAAAAGAGAGTCGGGCTTGTTATCGGTAAACCAGGTTGACGTAACGGTGCAGTCGAATCCGTTCGGAATTCGTGGAAAAAAGCCCACTGCTGGATGCTCGATCGCACTGCATGCAGGTCCGGGTAGTTTATCGGATCTTTCAATGACGCGAGCAGCGTTTCTGAAGCGAGCAAAGCGATCATCGTTTCATTTTTTTCCCCCTTGGCATTGACTGTAAATGAATACGAGTTCTTCCGATGTAGTAATATTTTTTCAGTTCGCCCTTGTAAATCCACTAATTTTTCTTCCCGAATTTGAGGTTCCAATGGAAAAGCAGGACTAGGCGGAGGTTGTACAAAGCCTACTTGGCACTCGTATTCGTAACAAGGGGCTTTCGATACGGGATGGCATAATGTCACCGAAAGTATGATTCGAGCTTTTTCACCGCGTGCTCTTTCACCTGCCCAGATCGCAGAGGCCATGCCTCCTTCACGTGCCAACTCCGTTGCCAAAGAGCCATTCGCCGCGGCTTGAATAAGTTGCAGTGATCGGTACAAGTTTGTTTTTCCAGTTCCATTCTCTCCAACAAAAACACTAAGTTGTCCGATGGGGAAACTGATGGATCGTAGCGAGCGATAACCTGATATGCGGACATTTGAGATAATCATTTGTGCGTTGTTACCTGAAATTTTGCGACATATGGAAATAACCTGTTGTTTGGAGGCGTCCCTGAGAAATCATTTCTCGGAGAGCCATTTTACCGAAAGTCATCTCATGTTTGATATCTTGGTTCTACTTGAGCCGATGCGTTTAACAGAATGCTCCCAGCCCGGCATCTGATACCCAACAGTATTTTGAATTTTACATAATTGTATTCCCTATTGAAGTTTAACCTGATTTGTAGCCGTTAATATATTTGGTTGTCGAGATCGGGCAAAGAATTTAACCGTCGAAGATGGTTATCAGATCCGAGCGTCGAAATTGACGGCTGAGATCGTGGTGATGAGGCTCCTCCCGTTGAAAGCCTGTTGAAACACGACCGACGATCGGCGCTGCGGAACAGAGGTGCCTGTTTGCTGGAAGGCTCTGTTTTCCTTCAGGAGTTCGAGCTTGGCGGTGACCATCTACGGAGTGACAACTTTATTTCGCGCGGCCAAAACCCATACCCAGTAACGATCCGATAAGAACGTCTTCGTTTCGCGGGCTTTAGTGACATCTTTATTGAAGCGATGGTGACAACGTTATTTTAGTCTACGCCACCACACCTCCGATCTCAGCATAGGCGTTGGTTCCGCTTGCCAGCAAGGTAAGGGATTCGTACCATACGTGCATTAATCATATGGATCCAAGGGTAGCGGCCTGGTCCAGCAACGGGGGCGCCGCTATGGCGGATACCAAGAAAGGGCGCGCTCGAAGGGCGCTTAGTGATTGGGCATATCACGTCCGACTGCTGCGGCCAGCACAGTCTGTCGTTTGGATTTTGGCTGTTGCTATTATTATCATTGTCGTCATCTGGAGCGCGGTTATTCTTCGCATTCAGGCCGAGCGGCAGGAAACGCGTGATGCCGCAGTCGCAGCGTCAGCGCAACTGGCTTCTGCGTTTGCGCAACATATCAGCAAGACTGTTCATGACGCGGATGCCGTTGTGAGTTGGGTGAAATATGAGTATGAGCGCTCGCCATCGACGTTCGATCTTGGGAAATACCAGCGACAAGGGTTGATTTCCGCTGACACTGCACTGCAAGTTACGCTGATCGGTGCCTACGGCGAGGTCATGCAGACCACAACGTCAAATGCGAAGCCGGTAAATCTTAGTGATCGGCCTCACTTTCTAATCCATCAGGCCAACGCTGACGCCGGTTTGTATATCAGTCAGCCGGTCGTTGGCCGCGTCTCGAAGCAGTCGACATTGCAGTTCACGCGCCGATTGAATCACCCCGATGGTTCCTTTGCAGGTGTGGTGGTTGTGTCGGAAGATCCAGCCTACCTGACTGATGGCTTCTACAACAGGGATGCGCTGGGTGGGAACGGCATGATCGCGGTCCTGTCGGACAACGGTTATCTGCTATCGCGGCGAGTCGGGGACGAATCGGGGTCGCCCGAAGGGCCGCCCGCGTCGGCGTATAGCAAATTCGCTCGCATACAGCGAGAAACGCTCGCTGACCCAGTAGATAACGTCCATCGGATCGTTACCTATCGGCATCTTGCGCAAGAGCACGTCGCTGTCGTGGTTGGACTATCCGAACGCGACGTCTTTGCCGCTTATAGGCATGCGAAGGCCCTGTATTTCCTGATGGCAGGTTTGATCAGCGCAATGCTGTTGGTAGCCGCGGGTGCTGTAGCCGTCGTTATTCGTAAATTGCGGTATGTCGCGGAGACTGACTCGCTGACCGGTCTGCCAAATCGGCATCTGCTCACCATCGCTTTGCGTCGGCGAATGTCTGCTATTGGCGCTACGGGTCGTCTAGCGATGATCTACATTGATCTCGACAATTTCAAGAAAATTAACGATTCGCTGGGACACAAGGCCGGCGACGATTTGTTGAAAAAAGTCGCTTCTCGGCTCGCTGAGGTGCCAGGAAAAAACAGATTGCTCGCACGCATGGGTGGAGACGAATTTGTCATTCTGGTCGAGCATGTCGATGCGGCGGCGACGGCGCGAGACGTAGCAGAAGCCACGATCCGGACGTTTGACCGGGTATTTGGCATACACGGCAACAGCTATCTTATTCGCGTGAGCATCGGCATCGCGGTGTACACGGACCACAAAAGCACGGAATTTGATCTGCTGACCGAAGCAGACCTCGCGATGTATTCGGCAAAGGCGGAGGGCAAGCCAGCCAATGTAAGCAGGTGCTGTTTTTACACGCCGGTGCTGGCTGAACGTGCACGGCGCGAAGCCGAACGACTCCAGGAGTTGCAATACGCAATCATCAATCGTGAGTTTTTCGTTGAATATCAGCCTGTCGTGAGCCTTGATACTGGCGACATGATCGGCGTCGAGGCATTGGTTCGATGGCATCATCCGGAAAAGGGGGTCATTCTGCCAGGGGAGTTCCTTCCGGTTGCAGAGGCTAGTGGCCTGATCGTACAAATCGGAGAGTTTGTGCTTGAGCAAGCCTGCCAGGATTTCCGAGCGTGGCAGGAAGAAGATCCGAGACCGTTGACCCTGTCGGTTAACGTGTCGGCAGTGCAGCTGGCCACTGGGGACCTGGTGCACGCGGTCAAGCGGTGTCTCAACGATTACATGATCGAACCCGACCGGCTGCAACTGGAAGTGACGGAGACGGCAATTCTGGACCGCTCCGCCATCGTTAGTACCCGGCTTAACGAATTACGTGACGCCGGTGTCAAGATCGTGCTTGATGATTTCGGCCGTGGCTACTCATCGCTATCGCACCTGCTGGACCTCGCGATCGATGGCGTGAAGATCGATCGAGAATTTACCCGACGCGTGCCTGATGACCGGTCAGCCGCCGCAATGCTGGCGAGCCTGATTGGGCTTACGCGCGAGCTGGGATTGAGTCTTGTCGTCGAAGGCGTTGAGCTACATCGGCAGGTTGATTGGCTTAGGCAATTCGGGAATCTTGCTGTCCAAGGCTTCTACTTTTACGAGTCGCTGCCCGCGGCTGATCTGCCGATCGGCAAGGTGGCTTAGTCCCATGCCTACGGCAACTACAGAAAGACGCGCGGGCCAGCAGGAGGGGGTCGTCTTCGAGGGCGGTGAGCAGATAGGGCGCGATCGTGTCACCCTGCGGCTGCGCTGCTACTCGGGAGCGAAATTTGTCCTGGAGCGCCAGCTAGTTCGAGTGGATGGAGTGACGCTCACGCAGGTATTTACTGTCGAAAATGAAGCCGCGCTTCACGATTTTGCTACGGCGGATCCGTACGGTGACACCCTTCGCGCTATCTACCAGTCCATACGGCAAAGCTACCTTGTGGAACGCGATGCAGGGACGACGCATCGTATTGCCAATAAGTCGACAGTTGATATCGCCGGGGAGATCAATAGGATCGAGAATTGTCAGAATGAGGCTGAGTTAATGGCGGTGGCCCACGCTGTGACGAGCGCTCTAGGTGCGACGCAGTACATTTTCAGCCGGCTCATATTGGACGACAAGTCCGGAGACGTGATCGAATACCGTTATTTGGTCGGATGCGATCCGGCATGGTTAAACAAATATATCGATCGCGTGTGGTACATGAATGACCCATCGCTCGAATATGCGAAGCGCAACGTGACGCCGGCGCTGTCGTCGCAACTAGACTTGTACAGCGACGGCCACTGGCTGCCGACCGAAGCGGCGGCACACGGTTTCCGAAACAACCTCGTCTGTCCAGTGCATCTTCGTGCCAACCAAGGTCGCACCAATTCGCTCGTCGCCATGCTTCAGACCAGCAACGGAGAATCAAAGGAAGCAGGGGAGGGTGTGCTGTGGGGTAACCGGCTTATGCTGCGAGCGCTTGCCAGCGAAATGCTTGACTGGCACCTGACTGGTCAGCGTCAGCAGGCCACGAGTGAGTTTGGCCTTGATGAGCAGGATCTGGATGTGCTGCGAAGACTGCGCAGCGGTGGCACGGCGAAGAACATCGCGGAAGCCTTGGACCTGTCCGTCAAATCCGTTTATGCGAGCGTCTACCCAAAGGTCAACAAGAAGATGGGCGCGTCACACATCTCGAATGCTGTAGCGATGGCTGTCAATTGTGGCTTGATCGAGTAGTGGCGACTGAACCTTTGATCATACCAAACGTGAGCCGGTTTGGAAATGGTAATTCGGAAACGTAATTCCCCGTAGTTATTGCGCTAAATTCTGCCCCACTAGTCTCCGATGCGCCGTAAGCGGCTCGGCTGGGCCGTGTCCTCACGCGCGCGCGAGTGAGGCATGATGGCGATGGCGTGTTGGAGTCCGTATAGATCAAGGGAGATCGTGTCCACGATCGGCGATCATGGGGACGATCCATCCAAATCTATCCAGATCTACCGGATTGAGATTGTGGCGGGGTGAGGGGTTTTAGTTTGTCAGCCACATTCCAAGGCAGCAATTCGTCGATGCGAGAGATCTTGTGATCAGCGATGTGGGTCAGGATGTATTCTAGGTAGGCACGCGGGTTGATTCCGTTGAGCTTGCACGTCCCGATCAAGCTATACATCGCGGCGGCCCGCTCGCCCCCGCTGTCGGAGCCGACGAACAGATAATTTTTGCGTCCGA
>NZ_MTHB01000161.1 GCF_002220365.1 Caballeronia sordidicola
AATTTACCGTCCGGGATCACGCAAGGGCTCAACTTCCTGATCCCCGAGAACTGGTCCGCTGATCAGGCGCTCGCCGTCGTAGAACTACTGGATGACCTGCGCGAGCGTATCTGCATGCACTATCAGCTTGAGCTTCTTGAACTGCAACATCAACAACGCGCCAATCCCAAAAACGCTCACCCCAACGACGTAGACGACCCATTTTAAAGTTGCGGAAATAGTCGGTGGCAGGGGGTCTCATCCTTGCCGCCATCTATCCGCGCTTTTACACCGCCGCTAACACCCCGCAACCAAAGTCAACCTCGGAAAACTAACCCACTCGCTCACGGTAAGCGCAGTATCGATAACGCAAACGTGAAGATTCTATGTGCAGTTACCGCAATCAGAACCAAGTCAGTACCGAATGCAATAAGCGATTGAATCATAAATATTAAATTAGTATTACTGAATAATTGGCAGAGAGACGCCGTCTGCAACAGGATGCAGCTTCGTCAAGGCACAGCGCTTCATGAGGGAGGCGTTAGTCCGAACTTTGAGCCATTGAATTGCCGAAAGCCGCGTCAGCGCTGGGCTTCAGCAATTTTTTAGTAGTCCTCTGTAGCCATGTACACTTATTCCCTTGCTTTTTCTCTGATGGTCTGCTTTGATTTGTGTTCATGTACATCGAACACGTCCCCAACCGCAACTCGCCACCCGCAATCCTGCGCGAGTCCTATCGCGACGGCAAGACGGTCAGAAAGCGCACCCTTGCCAACCTCTCGTCGCTGCCCGCAGAGGTGATCGATGGCTTGAAGGTCTTGTTGCGCGGCGGCGTCGCGGTGCCATCGGTCGATGAAGCCTTCGTGATCGAGCGCAGCCTGCCGCACGGGCATGTGGCCGCCGTGCTCGGCGCGGCGCGTGCCTGCGGCGCCGAGCAGTGGTTTGCCGCGGCGCCCACCGCGCTGCGCTCCGTGCTCATGGCACTGCTGATCGCACGCGTGATCTCGCCCGCCTCCAAGCTCGCCACGCACCGCACGCTCCAGGAGCAGACCGCGGCCCACTCGTTGTCGCGACTGCTCAAGCTCGGGGAAGTCCGCCTCGATGACGTCTATGCCGCGCTCGACTGGTTGGGCGAAGCTCAAGCGGGCATCGAAAAGCGCCTGGCCAGGCAGCATCTGGCCGGTCATACGCTGGTGCTCTACGACCTCACTTCCACGTGGGTGACCGGACGCTGCTGCGAGCTCGCGGCGCACGGCTACAGCCGCGATGGCAAGCGTGACGACCCGCAGATCGTGTTCGGGCTGGTCTGCACGTCTGAGGGCATCCCGGTGGCGGTCGAAGTCTTCGCCGGCAACACGGCCGATCCGGCGACCGTAGCGTCCCAGGTGGAGAAGCTCAAAGACCGCTACGGGATCGACCAGCTCGCCTGGGTGGGTGACCGCGGCATGCTCACGCAGGCCCGTATCGACACGCTCTTGCGCCCGGCCGGCCTGGACTGGGTGAGCAGCCTGCGCGCGCCGCAGATGGCCACGCTCGCCCAGGAGAAGGGACCGTTCCAGCCGTCGCTGTTCGATGAGCGCAACCTGCTTGAGGTGACGAGTGACGCGTTCCCCGACGAGCGGCTCATCGTGTGTCGCAATCCGCTGTTGGCCGAGGAGCGCAGGCGCAAACGCGAGGCGCTGCTGCAGGCCACCGAGCAGGAGCTAGCCAGGATCGCCGAGGCGACCACACGCGTACGCAATCGGCTCAAGGGTGCCGAAGCGATCGCCTTGCGCGTGGGCCGCATAATCGATCGCTTCAAGATGGCCAAACACTTCGAGTTGAGCTTCACCGACTCGAGCTTTAGCTGGGCGCGCAAGACGGTGCAGATCCAGCAGGAAGCCGCGCTCGATGGCCTGTATGTGGTGCGTACGAGCTTGCCGGCGGCGGCTCTGTCAGCCGAGGCGGTCGTGTCGGCCTACAAGGGCCTGGCGGTGGTGGAGCGCGCCTTCCGTTGCCTCAAGACAGTCGATCTGCGGGTGCGTCCGATCTTCCATTGGAACGCCGAGCGCGTGCGCGCGCACGTCTTTCTGTGCATGCTCGCTTACTACGTCGAGTGGCACATGCGCGAGAAGTTAAAGCCGATGCTATTTGACGATGAGTATGTCGAACAAGCGCGCGCTACTCGCCCTTCACCGGTGGCCAAGGCGCGACGCTCGGACCAGGCGAAAGCCAAGGACGCGACCAAGCTTAGCAAGGATGGCTTGCCGGTCCACAGCTTCCGTACGCTGCTCGACGACTTGGCCACGCTCGCGTACAACGTCTGTTACACGTCACTCAATCCGGATGCCAAGCTCGTCATGACGACGCGGCCCACACCCGTTCAAGAAAAAGCCTTCCGTCTGCTGAACATCAACCCCGCCTGTACCCAGTAGCCGCTCCCGGCAATCTAAACATAAGCACGTCTAATCAATACGTTACGCCGCCGGAGCGGTCAAAGTTCGGGTTAGTAGTGGCACAGCGCCTTGCGCGCGCTGCAGCTGAACGTGGTCGGAAAGGTCCTTCGCGCTTAAACGATCAGAATTAGCCGCCAATCGCGGTCATGCTCAAATTGCTCGCGTCGGTTTGCAAACGAATGTCGCCGATCGCATCGTTCACGTTTCCGGTGTTTTTTAAGTTTAACTAAATAATCTAGGCTTTGCGCTCCGAGGCAAGCTCGTATACCCGCCGCCTGCGTGTGTTGTGCATAGGATACGATTAGATGGCCTGCGAAGCTGGGCGAGTGCGGGACGTCAAGAGGGGAGGGCGCTCATTGATCTGGAGATGGAGTGCCTCGCACACACATATTATGATTCCGAGAGGCAAACAGCTAATCTGCGCTTCCAGTGCCAGCTTTTAGGCCTTGTTCAATAATGGAGCGTATTACCTCGGCAAACTCTTCCGGCGCTTCGACGCACGACGTATGGCCCGTTTCAAGCACCACGAGTCTCGAACCCGCAATACCGTTGAGCAGGCTTTCTGCATGGGACAAGGTCCGAACTGGGTCGCGGCTTCCGTGCACCACTGCGGTGGGAAGGGATGAAAGATCACTGAGCATGCTCGTGAGATCAGTTTGTTGCAAACTGCGCAAACTCTCGATAGTCGCGTCAACAGTAACGCGGCGTGGGTATGTCATAAACGAGTCTACGAGCTCGGCGGGGCAGACGCTTCCAAGCGAGCGTTCCGTCATCGCTTTCCACAGCGGCGGACCCCATGTCTGAAGGATGCGCTCGATAACCGATTCGATGTCGCCGTGTCCCTTTGTATTCGCTCCGCTATTGCTAAGCACGAGACCAACCACATTCGTTTTCGTCGAGCGTAAATCGATCGCAGCGGCGAGCGCCGCGATCGGCGTGCCTACCGAATGTCCTATCAGCACGGTTGGTCCAAGCTCTCTTATCAGCATGGCTACACGTTCTGCAACCGAGTGAAGGTCGTGGGGGCCCGCACCTTCGAGCCAGCCCACACCAATGGCGCGAAGTTTGACCAATCTTGTAACAGGTGCGATGGCGTTTGGCGGAACGAGAGCTCCGGGCAAGAAGATGAGGGTCGGTCGGTTTTTAGGTCCATGACTGAGGTGGAACTTGGCTAGCGCCTGCGTCATTGATTTACGCCCATTTTGTTGCTCGATGGGAGTCGGCAGCGCCGTCGCGGTGCTCCTCCCAGCGGTTCCGTGATTTCCAAAATGATAAGCTGAATGCTTCATGAGACGCTGTGGCTGTCGCATGGGCGATCAGCATTTTTGGAGTCAGCTCGCGTACTTGAATCAGTCAATTGCTACGTTTGATTCGACAAGCTGGCATCCATATGCGTAAGCTTGCGTGCTGTCGTCGCAGTGCGGGCTAACACTGATTCGTAGGCCTCGCTCTGTCTGCCGCGAACTCTGATCGGACAAATCGGTGTGCGGATGTTGAGCGGTGCAGCCTCTTAAGAAACCATCGCAACGCGACGTACTGGTGACGGCTTGCGACGAAATAAATGGCGAATTTTAGCCATCCGCTTTCTGTGTTTTTTGGAAAAGTGAACGTGAAAATCCGTGAAATGAGTCTCCTTGCCGACGCGCGTGCCGACCTGCTGTGTTATCTGGTCGCCACAGCGGCGGCGACTTACGCGCTGACCAGTGACTGTCGAGTAGACCACGTGGTGATCTCCTGTCGGTCGTGGCTTTCGCGCAACCGGCTGAGTCTGCCATGGCTTGATCGAGTTCGCCTTGGGCAGTTAGCGTTGCAAATTGCACGGCGCAATCTGCGCGGCGTGGGCATTGCATTAAAACAAGCTGAGGTTCAGGGTCTCTTCACGGGCGACATGAAGTTGAACCCGGCGAGTACGGTCGTTCAGCGGATGCTTCAGGTATGTCGCCATGCGTTAAAGGATTATCGACTCGCATGAGGATGGCAATGAACTCAACCAATTTGATTGAAGCTATCGTCGTTGACGGCGGGCTCGCGGTCGCCTTCGAACTTATCGCTGCGGGACGCATCGTGAAATGCTCGGTATCCCGTGAATCGTTGCAAGACTACTTTTGGCTTCAATCCGACGCGGACGAGGCGCGTGTGCTCAAGATCTTCAATGACGGCCGCCACCGAATCGTTGCTATCGCCGAGCGCAAGGCGCGTCGGCTCGCGGCCGCTTCTATTCGCCTGGAGGCGGCAGATTTTCAGCGGTAGGCGAAAGGATGACGCGTGGTAATGCAGGCACAATACAAACATGAAAGCTGAGAATTCGAATCCTCGCGAGGCCGCGGCGCTGGCAAGAGTGGCCGAGGCCGCCCGCGAAGTGCAAGCCGCGTCTACTGCGATAGAGGCGCACTTCACCGCTGTAGGCGAGCGACAAGCTTCCGCGCTGGAGCTTGCACGTCTAACTGCCGCAGTGCAGGAGCTCGAAGACGCTCGGTTAGCCTTGGCCCTCGTCATCGATGATGGCAATGGTTGACGGCGCGATAGAGCATCCGTTGTACGCTCCGGAAGAAGGCATCCAAAACGAGTGCCGTCGAGGACGTTAAAATGGGTTGGAAAACTCTCCGTCGGATTCCCCGCCGGAGGCCGTGCGTCGCATTGATTAACAGCTAGGAGAGATGTGGATATTTTCTATCACTGGAGGGACTTCGCGCTCGATATGAAGGAGGGACGCATTGGTACGCTCGGGTCTGACGGAGCCCTGCTTGAACAACTGAAGGAACGCCTCCCTCGCAAGGTCTGGACATTTGTGACCCCGAAGGGGAAAAAGGATCGGTTACAACTCATTGGCTCGTTTCTAATCACTGAGTCGAAGCCTGTCTCGTTCGTACCCAAATGGAAACACAACCTGTTCTACGATGCTGCGTCTCCCAGATCTGTCTTCTACACCGACTCGGACAGCCCTGAGAAAATTGATGAGGTGAGCGACTATTTCAATCGCCGATTCAACGCGACGGGCAAATCTAATCTGCATGGGGAGAAGGGCGTGCGGGAAATGGAAGCGGATGTCGTCTGCGGTTTCGAAAAGCTCGTGCAAGACTACGCAACACGGCAGTTGATGGATGGATTGCGAGCGCTACGCTAAAGCGCAGATGAGAAATGTGAAAAGTCCTCGCAAACCTCTCCACTTACGGGGCGACGAGACGGCGTACTGTGACAAATTTCGCGTACTCGTGTGGCGAGGCAACAGCGTTAAACGTTCGCCTGCGGCTAAGCGATGGGTTATTCGCAACATATGCAACTAACGATCTGTCGCGTTTGTTTCCACGAAGTTAAATCGACCGCGGACCGACCACCACGACGATTGCATGAGACGGCGCTAGGGCGATAGACCTTACACGAAGATGGCCGTCGCCGCCGGGCCGAACTTTTTGCAGCAGCCTTTCCGAAGGTTTAAGCGTCTCACAGTGCTTTTGGTTCTCGTACATTGATTCAAGCGCCGTGTGGAAGCAAATCAACCCAGGGATTGAACAAAGGCACGCGCGTTTTTGCATAGCCCCCCGTGTCGCGCGAAACTACTGTCAGGCCGTGGTGTAGGGCAGTCGCTGCGATTATGAGGTCAGGCTGCGAGAACGTGTGTCCGATCTTGCGGCCTTCTTCGACCAGGAGCCGCCATTTGAACATGACGTCCTCGGTGACTTGCAGCACACGCTGCTCGAACTGGGGCCGTACCTTGAGTGCCAGCCAGTCGTTTAACTCAGCGCGACGATTAACGTCGGCGACCAGCTCGATGCCAAAGCGGATTTCGGCCAACGTGACGGAGCTAACGTACAACTGCTCGAGTTGTAGTGACTCCACAAAGGCCGCGACCTTCGGTTCTGGCTTCGGGCGACGCAGCTCGGACAGGACGTTGGTGTCAAGAAGCCAGCCGGTCACAGCGTAACGTCGCGCACAGGCATGGGTGTGCGTTCCGGTCCAAGGTCGATGTCAGGGTACGGTGACGCCTGGAGCGCGTCGATGAGGGCACGACCTGTCGGACTGCCCTGGAGCCGTCGAAAGTCTTCAGCGGCGATCACGACGACTTCATCTCGCCCATGGACGGTGACGTGCTGAGGCCCCTCGCTACGCACTTTGCGTACGAGTTCACTAAAACGCGCTTTGGCGTCTTGGAGCAGCCAATGACCCGGCGGCAATTTGGACGTTTGAGGTTTCACGGGCTTCGGTCCCGACGATTCATAATTTCTAGTCATGCTGACTAGATTAAAGGAACAATCGAAGAAACTCAAGTCGTAAGGGGCGATCTATTGCTTATCGCAGCCTTGGCGCGGACGGTCGTCCGTCATCATTGGCCGGATTGTCTATCGATTTGCAAGTCTGATAGTTGTTATTATCAGATAAGTTTTTAATGCGTAAAATCGGGGGTATTCGACTTTACACGTAGCTCTGAGCTAATGATCTGCTTTAAAACGAGGTTTGCGGCGAGATCCGGCGTCTTCGGCGCAGCGGGGAGGGCGCTTGGCTAACCAGACCCAGCAACTCGCGTTGCCCGCTCCCCGAACCTACAGTCGCACCGACTTCACGGCGCTGCGCGCGTTCGTTCAGCACATCACGCCTGCGGTCATCGCGCGCCGCTATTACGATCCCGATGACCGCGCGGTCTCGCCGCAGGCGGCGACGCCCGATGCGATGGAGCGG
>NZ_MTHB01000139.1 GCF_002220365.1 Caballeronia sordidicola
GGCTTCAACGCCGGCGCCCTCCGCAATCCAGCAGCTTTTTCCTCGCCGCACAGCCTCAGCAGCGGCAACCCTTACTTGTTTTGCAACAGTGCGCAACGCGCGGAAACGCTCGTCCGCGGGTCAGGTCTGAAAATAGCGTCGTATCAGCTAAACCAGACTGATTGGCGGCTGGCCGGGCACGATCGGCCAGCCTGGACACACATCAAGGAGAGGAAGAAAAATGAGAAAAACCCTGTTGAGATGCACGAGCCTGACCAAGACGGCGTCGATGAGTTCGGTGGTGGCAGCAATTGCTCTGATGGCCGGCTGCTCGACAAGCGGCCAGATTGCCGGCGAGACCATGGAGCAGGCCACAGCGCCGCTCACGTGTACGAACAAGGCCGAATGCGACGCGTGGTGGGCGCGGGCGCAAGTTTGGGTAAGCAACCATTCCGAATACAAGCTGCAGACCGTCACGGATTCCATCATCCAGACCGACGGCCCATCCGGCGGCAAACGCGCGCTTGCATACCAGATCACCAAGACGCCGAGCAACGAAGGGACGGCAACGATCGGTTTCGCCGCCCATTGCGACAACATGCTCGGCTGCGAGCCGAACCCGTGGAAGGCTGGCGCGGACTTCAAGCAATTTGTGCGCGGCGGACCATCGCAGATGGGCACGCCGGGAGGTGCGACCGCCTCCGGCAATGCGTTGCCGCCGGTTTCTCCCGCCCCGCCAGCATCCCAGCCGATGCGGCAAAACCTGCCCGTCCAGCCGATGCCCCCTACGCTCGAGAATCAGCCGGGACAATCTGGCCAGATCCTGACGCCGCAGTAGGTTCCCATCCGTTATTAATTGCAGAGGGCCGCGTTCTCGTAAGGAGACGCGGCCTTCGCTTTTCCAATCTGCCAAGCGGCCGCAATCGACGAGAATGTGGCGGCTACCTACTAATTAGTGCATCGACAGGCCGCTACTATCGATTCGATAGCTAAAACCCTTGCATAGGCATTGTTTTAATTTGACGAGGGAATGAGCTGTATTTTGCCTGTTCGGGCGATCGCTGGAACGCCTCGGCCTCGCGATACAAGCTCGAATCGTCAAGCTGAAAGTAAGTCGAAGCTGCCTGCACCGCCCGCACCGCGTCTTCGTCGAAGGGCTCAAACCGGGGACAAACTGTTCCGTTCTTCCATGCAGTGTTCGCCCACGCCCCTCAGGCCCAAGATCGCGACTTAAAAACAACACCGTCAAAATTTGCTAAGGAATGCATCTTGAAAATCAATTGCATAGTCAATATTATTCTAAGCAACGAGTTACGCGCTAAGGCGCCACCCGAGACCATGTTCTGACCGACTGAAAGCATCGAACCTTTCGATGCGTAAATGGATTTACCCGATGAACCGCGCTACCCAAACCACCCGCCTCCTCGGCCGACGCTTCGGCCATTCGATAACTGCCGCCTTGCTGCATGTCCTGCCGCCGAATTTAAGCTCATGGAAGCTGGCGCTGTACGTGATCGTGTTCTTGCTGCCGGGCGGATCGTTTGTCGTATTGGGTGCCGCGTGGTTCGAAAACCGGCGCACGCGCAAGCCTGCCGATCCCGCGCCCGTCAAGACCCCGCTACTCTGCCGCCCGAAACACTGCGACGCCTGAGACCCTGGACGCCGCTGCTGGCGCGTCCGCTGCTGGCGCGTCATTGCGCAACTTCCGCAATGCCTGCGTGTTGCGTAACGACCCGTAACCGAATCCGCGCGGCGGGTAACACCCACATTCCTTTCAAACCGTTACCCTAACGCCTGCCCGACGCCCGCCCTACGCGCGCGTTCAGTTACCATTTCGGACCGGTTGCACGAAACGCTTCGCGCCGCATTGCGTCGGAGCACGCGCAACTTCCGACAGGAATCCAGAGCAGATGCCGTTCAACCGAATACCCGTCTTTCCTCGCAAGTCCGCTATCGTCCTCGCACTGGCACTGACCATGGCCGGTTGCGCCGTCGGTCCGAACTACAAACGCCCCGACACCGCCGTTCCCGCATCGTACAAAGAAGCGCCAGAGGGCTGGAAAGTTGCGCAGCCTTCGGACCGGGTGGATCGTGGAAACTGGTGGGCGATTTATAACGACCCCCAGCTGAATGACCTCGAAACGCGGCTGAACACGTCGAACCAAACTATCGCGCAATACGCGGCGGCTTACCGGCAGGCCCGGGCGCTGGTCTCGGAGGCGCGCGCCGCGTATTTCCCGACTTTGGGGTTATCGGCGACGGGCTCTCGGGCAGGTTCCTCCAGCCGCTCGAGCGGGTCGATTTCCACCGGTGGTTCGATCAACAATAACTACGATCTTTCCCTCGATGCATCGTGGGAACCGGATTTGTGGGGCACCGTCAGCCGCACGGTCGGCGCGCAGCGCGCCGGTGAACAAAGCGCAGCGGCCGATCTCGCCAACGCACGGCTCTCGGCGCAGGGCTCGCTCGCGCAAACCTACTTCCAGTTGCGTTCGCTGGACGCGCAGCAAAAGCTCCTCGACGACACCGTCGCCGCCTATCAGCGCACGCTGCAACTCACGCAGAACCAGTACGCACAAGGCACGGCCGCCCGCTCGGATGTGATCCAGGCGCAGACGCAGTTGCAATCGGCACAAGCGTCGGCAATCGATAACAGCGTCGCCCGCGCGCAATACGAGCACGCCATCGCCGTGCTGGTCGGCCAGCCGGCGTCGACGTTCTCCCTCGCCTCATCGCCGCTGGACGCCACACCGCCCGACGTGCCGCTGCAAGTGCCGTCTGCCATCCTCGAACGGCGGCCGGACATCGCGTCGGCCGAGCGCAAGGCGGCGCAAGCGAACGAACAGATCGGCGTGGCAATTGCGGCGTTTTTCCCCACGCTGACCCTGTCGGCAAGCGGCGGTTTCCAAAGCTCGATATTCTCGCAATTGCTGAGCGCGCCATCGCGCTTCTGGACGCTCGGGCCGGATCTCGCGGCGACCATTTTCGATGGCGGCTTGCGCGCCGCCCAGACCGAAGCGGCGCGCGCGTCGTATGACTCGGCCGTGGCGACGTATCGGCAAACCGTGCTGACCGCGTTCCAGGACGTCGAGGACAATCTGGCGTCGCAGAGAATTCTCGCGAACGAGATCGGGATCCAGCAGCAAGCGGTGGCGTCGGCGCAGCAAGCGCTGGCTATTGTGACCAATCAGTACAAGTCGGGCACGGTCGGGTTCATCAACGTGCTCACCGCGCAGACGACGGCGTTCACTGCGGAGCAGAAGCTGGCGAATATCGCCGGGGAACGGATGGTGTCGTCGGTAGGGTTGATCAAGGCGCTCGGTGGCGGCTGGGACACGGCGCAAATGGATCAGGAAACCGGCAGCGCAGCGGCGCCGGTTCCTGCGAGCGCGGCTGTGGTGAAAGGGTCGAACGCTGCGTTGACTCCCGCGCAGGATTCGTCGACGGTTGCGGCCACCAACGGCGGCACGGCCAAAGAGTAAGACTCGCCGGGGCAAGGATGCCCCGGGGCCCTTATCTCCGTACGAAGCACTGAACGCGGCAGCGAAGCGCCTGGCTTTATCGAGCGAAGGTGAGCTCGACGGAATCCGGTCCCGTATGCCTTCCCAGCAGATTCAACAATCCCGCCAGATTTTCGCGTGCATCCGGTGTGGCCGTCGCCACGCCGTTGAACGTGGTCGATGTCTTCGACACCGTCCCTTGTCCGCTTAGCAACAATGGCCCTTGCGACGTCGTCGTCAGGTTGATCGTCCCCGCCTGGCCTTCCGCCTGAAACACCACGCGATACGACCCCAGCGGCTTCACGCGCGACACGCTGGACGCCATGTCGTCGAGCGTCACGATCGCCTGCCCGTAGGTGTTGGGGCCAAGCATCCGCCATTCGGTCCAGTTCAGCCGCACATTGCCTTCCATGTTGAGCGTGTTGAACGGTGCGCCCAGGCCCGAGAGCAAGCTTGCCGGCACGGCAATCGCACCCGCTGAGACTGTTGAGCCGGAAAGACCGGCGTCGACGAAAACCGAGTCCGGCATGGAGTCCGTCTGGCGCATCTCCATGTGCACGCGGCCGGTGAACAAGGGCCAGAAGGCCGTGCGCCATTCGATCCGTCCCGGCAGCAACGTCGCGCCGTCGGCACCGCTCGCGCCGCCGCCAGTCGCCAGCATCAGCGTGGCCGAGCCCTTCCAGAGCGAGCCGGCCGGGTCGACGAGATTCACATGGCCGTCCGTCGATTTCGCGAATTGCGGCACGATCCAGGCGGCCGGCAACATGATGGCCAGCGTCACGACCATCGATATCCCCGCCATCACGATCCACGGCCAAGCCGCGAGGAGCCGCCGCATGCCGTAGTTCATTGCGCCTGGGCCGGTTGCAGCGAGGCCGTCAGATCCACCTGGCCGTCAGGTTTGAGCGCCGTGATATGCGCCTCGCTGACCTGCACCTTGAATTGCTTCCTGACGCTGTCGAGCCACACCGTCCATTCCGGGAACGACGCGTTCTTCAGCTGGATCTGCACGCCCGAGCCGACCACCTGGACCTGCGCGGGGGGCAAGTTGTTGTCGGCGAGAGACTTCTCCAGTGCGTCGCGCAACGCGCCGCCGGTTGGCGTGACGCCCTGCCCGCCGCCTGCCAGCGAGCGCGCCTCGTTGGCTTGTGCGGTCATCTGCGCGAGCTGAAGCTGCATGGTGGGCAGCGTGCTGCGAAGCCGCGCGCGCCCTTCATACGCGGGTGCCCACAGGACCAGATACACGATCGCAATAGCCACCACGAGACCACCCCACATCAGGATGGTTTTTTCGCGCTGGGTACGCGCGTTCCAGAATTCGCCCCAGGTGTCGATGATGACTTGTTTCATTGGGCGCTCCTGATGGTCCACTTGCCGGTATTGCTGTCGATACCACCGGCCAGCCCATTTGCCCCCAATCGTCTCTGCAAGCCAGGATCGACCTTGGTTTCCGGCTTGAAGGTCACCTCCAGGCGTCTGTCGTGGTAGTCCAGCCCCGCGATCCCATTCACCGGAATGGGCCCAAGCGCGCGGGCGAGGGCATCGGCTAGAGAGAGGAAATCAGACGGCGACAGTTGCCCCGACACCAGCCGCAAGCGGTCGAGCTGACGCGACATCTGGTCGGGGGCATCCAGCACGACAGTGGTTTTCGGAAACGTGTTGAGGAGCGTTTCGGTCATCTGCGCGTTGATCGCGTCGCGTTGCCGGGCGAGCTGCATCCACTGGATATTGATCCCGATCATCGATACCACCAGCGCCCCGGCCAGCAGCGCCACCGGCAGCTTCAGGCGCCGCATGGTCGCGCGGTCGAGCCGCCACGGCTGCGCGGCGAATTCGAACTGGCACAGGTCAAAGTGGTTCGCGAGCGCGTTGCGTGCGAGCGTTTCGAACGTCAGCGGCTCGGCGCCGGGAATCGCAGGCCGCGCCGACGCCAGGCGGGGCTCGGCGCCGGGAACGTCGCGCAGGGTGTACAGCGTCATCGGCTGGGCGCCCGCAAGTGCGTTGAGCGTGGACGTCACGGCATCGGCGGGAATGGCCAGGCCTTCGCCCAGCGCGGCGTGCTCGCCGCGCGCAATCGCGATCTCGACGCGCGCCGTAGCGCTCTCGGGCGGCCTGAGCGTATCGCCGCCGAGCAAAATCGGGGCGGTCGCCAGTACGTCGCCCAGGATGCCCGCGACGAACGGATTCGGGGTATCGGCGACGCTCTCATGCAGCGGCAGGCAGCGCATGGCGGGCACGGCCTTCACATTCCGATGCCCCGCGTTCGCAAACGCCTCGAGCACAAAGCGGAACCAGCCGCGATCGATGACCGCCAGCACCCGCCGGCCGCTCGCGAGCGCGACCGGATCGACGGCGATATGGCAGGTCTGCGGATCCTGGATCAGCTGATCCTCGACCACGTTGGGCAACGCCTGACGCAAGCGCGGCCCTTTCAGCGGCGGCATTTGCGCGGCGGTCAGCAGCAGGTCGCGCGCAGCGACAATCAGCACCGTCGCGCTCGCACGCGGCAGCAGCGAAAGCGCGGCGCGGCCGGCGCGCTGCGTGACGTCGCGCTTGTCGAGCAGCAAAAACGGCAACTCCGGCAAATTCCACTCTTCGGAGCGCACCGCCGGATCGCGCGGCGGCAGTAGGACGATCAATGTGCTCAAAGGCCGCTCTCTTGTTTTCTGTGTCGAAAGTTATTTACTGTACTGCGGGTACCACGACATCGTTCCGATGAAACCCGTCCAAACGCGTCAAAGCTGGTCGCGTACATAGACAATACGCGTGGTATGCGTCGCCGGATCGCGATACAGCAAAGTCGTCCGGTCCACTTCCGCCCGCTCATGCTGCACGCGGCCGTGGATCAGGAAATACTTCGTGGTCACGTCCATCTGGTTTGGATCGATTGCGTCCACTTTCACACCCGCGCCGGTCAGCGCGAGCTGCACGTTGCCCACATCGTGGAAAAACACGGTCTCGCGGCGCGCGACAAGCGTCTGCGCTTGCGAAAGCGACATGCCGGGCACGGTCGCGGCGATCACTTCCGCCGTCGCGGTATTCATGTTGACCGACGTCGTGGTCGGCAGCACCATCACGAACGGCCGCAGTTTCTCCACGGCTTCCGGCGAAAAACCGGGGACATCGAGCAACGATTCCACGTTGATCATCTGCAGCGGCGCGACCGGCGCGTTGCTGTCCGCATCGGCGAGACCGGGGTCGTCAGTGAAATTGCCACCGCCCGTTCCGCCGCCCTGCGCGATCGCGGCCTGCATGGCGCCGGGCGTGGTGTTCGCGGCGGCGGTGGTCGATTGCGTCTGGAACCGCGTCGCCGATTGCGCCAGTCCTGCGCGAAGCTGCAACGCGACGGTCTTGGCGAGCGACGCATCGAGCCCGAGCAGCGTCAGCAGCCGCTGGAACGACGCGATCTCCTGCACATTGATGATCAGCAAACCAGGCGTGGGCGTGGAGACCAGGTTGCGCAGGTTGAATTTGGCCTGTGCGTCTTCAATCGATCCCGACAGATACGTGGATGCGCCCTGCTGCGCCCGCACATCGCCAATCTGCCCGAGAAAGTCCGACAGCCGCGTTCTTGCGATGGGCACGCCCCACACGCCGCCTAGATACGTGACATTCGGCGAGGTATCGGCTTCGGAACGCAGGATCAGCCGCGTCCAGTCGAGCGCGCTGCGCGAGATCCATTGCGCCTGCGCGAGCAGCCGCTGGTTCTCGATGCGGCGGACCTGCACTTGCTGGCGCCACAACAAGCCCGACACGATGATCGCCGACAACGCCACGACCAGCAGCGCGCTGATGATCGCGACGCCGCGCTGTTGCCCATGCCTGGAAGGTCTCGATGACCTGAGCCGTCTCGCCTGAACCGATGAAGAACGCATAGTCATTCTCCGATCAAAAACACGCGCGTGATCGGGGACGCGAGATTGGGCGCGCCGAGCGCAATCTGGACGGCGGTCACCGCGCGGGGCAACGGCGCGTTGCCAAGCTGCGGCACTTTCAGGTTGTTGTCGTTTTCTGTGATTTGCGCGGCGACGTCGCCCATGCGCATCGTCCAGCCGGTCTTGGGCACGTAGGCGCGCGTGGCGAAGGTCGAAACGCCGCCCATCAGCGGGATCGCGGTCCAGCCATCGGAACTGTCCGGCGCCGATAAAGCCCTCCGCACGTCACCCACATTGCCGAGCAGCGGCGACGCGAAACGCACCACCCGGCCGCCGCCGACCAGCCGGTAGCGCACGACCTGCAAGCGCGGCGCCGCGCCTTGTGTATAGACACCGCGAACAATCTGCAGCGAATTCCCGCCGACAGCCACCGCCGCCTGGCCGGCTTCATCGTCGGTGGCGGCCTGGCGGGCATCGATGCGCATCTGGTCGAACAATTGCGCCATCACGCGTTCATCTTCCATCGCGTTCGTGATGGTCGTGCGGCCGCGCATGATCTGGTCGAGCCCACGCCACGACAGCACCGCGATCACCGCGAAGATCGCGATTGCGACCAACATCTCGATCAGCGTAAAGCCGCGAGCGCCTCGGACACCGCGAACGTCACGCCTAGAGCGAACGGCTGGTTTCATTCGCCACCACCATGACCATTTGCGCGAGATTACCGGCGATACCAGGCGACTCCACGATGACTTCCACGCGCCGGAAAATTGGATTCGGCGTCGTCGACACGCGTTCAGTGCAAACCAGCTTGAGATTGCCCTGCGAGCAATCAAACGTATGCGAACCGATGTCCGGCCACGTATGCGTGAGACGCAATTGCGCGAGTTCGTTATCGGCACTCCAGCCGGCCAGCAGCCGCCGGTGCAAATCGGCTTCGCCGGTCGCCATCGCGCCCACGGCCCGCAGCGACGCCGCCAGCGCCACTGCGATGATCGCCAGCGCGACGAGCACTTCGATCATGGTGAAGCCGCGCGTGCGGTTGAGTTTGAGGCCTTCACAACGGCTGGACGCGAGCGTTGGCATCAGCGCACCTGATAACGGCCGTTGCCGGTGCCGACAATGGTCACGCTGCCCGACGCCGAGACGAGCGTCACTTCCATTGCGGTATCGATAGCTTCAGTGCCGAACACTACCCGCCCCGCGGACTGATCCGTACCGACGTACTGGATCGTCACGCCGGTCACGCCGCCTTCCCAGCGGCGCGGGCGCAGCAGGTCGTCGCGCAACGGACGCCAGCCGTCTTCCGTGCGGATATCGAAGCGAAAACCGCCGTCGAGCGGCAGCCACGCGATAGGACGCGCCCGCACCTGCGCTTCGTCGCCGGCGGATTCGAACAGGAGCGCGAGACGCTGCGCTTCCTCGTTCAGATCCGTGCGCGGATTGCGCGTGAGTTTCACCGACGCCAGCGACACCAGCAATCCCGCGATCACCAGCACCACCAGCATTTCCAGCAGCGTAAAGCCGGCCTGCGGCCGCACCTTCGCGCGGCGCGGCGCCTCGGGTGCTGGACAGTCCGGCTTGTGCTGCATGTTCACGTCGATTGGCTTCTGTCAAAGGGGCAAGACGAGGCTAAAGGGCCTATTGCCACGAGCCTATGTCGGCGTCGTTGCCCTCGCCGCCCGGTTTGCTGTCCGCGCCGTAGCTGAATACGTCCACCTCGCCGTGCACGCCTGGATTCAGGTATTGATATTCCTTGCCCCACGGGTCCACTGGAACGCGATCCATATAACCGCCGCCTTTCCAGTTATTCGGGACCGGCTCGGTGGTCGGCTTCTCGACCAGTGCGCGCAGCCCCTGCTCCTGGGTCGGATAGCGGCCGTTATCGAGTCGATAGAGATTCAGCGACTGCATGATCGAGCCAATATCCGCCTTCGCCGCCACACGCCGCGCCTCGTCCGGGCGGCTCATGATCTTAGGCACGATCAACGCGGCGAGAATGCCGAGAATCGCGATCACGACCATGATTTCGATCAGCGTGAACCCGCGCTGGCGACGCGCGCCGGGTGTGCCCTGGCTACCTTGCACCGTCTGGAGTTCGTAGCGGCGCTTCATCCACATTTGCATGACTTGATCTTCCTTTCCAATTGATGTCGTTACAGCGCTCAGGCCCGACATGATGTTCGATGCCCCTCCGCCGCCCTTGACCGGACCATGGACCATTCATCGGAACAATCGACGGTCGTTGCGGGCAGGCAAGCATTCTATAGCTCTGGCCTGGGCAGATTTCACTTCGTAAGCGGCGCCCGTCAGATCCTGTTTGATCCTGAGCGGCTTCAGCGCACATAAATGGTCGGGCCGGGCGCGTTCGGCGGCAGGAATATTTCGGAGCGTTTGCCCTTTCTATCGATGATGATCGAGCGCGCCCGCACTTCCTTGATCGTCACGCCAGGCGTCAACGGGCCGCCGAGCGAGATCGCCTTCGCCGGTTCGCCGCCGTAGCTCACGATCGCCGCCGCGCCGTGTTGCAGCGAGAGAATCCCGAACAGGTGCACGTCCTGGTTCTCCTGGTGCTGCAGTTGCCCGCCGAACAACGTCGCCGCCTGTTCCACCGACGGCGCGCGCCCTGCCGCCGCCGCAGGCAACGGCGCGCTCTGGTTCGTCGTCAGCGTGATGACCCACCACGTCAGCGTCGCGCAAAAAATGGCGAACGCAATGAGCGATAGCAGGCGGGTCTGAAATGCATTCATGGGATGAGCTTCTTCACTGCACCAGATTATTCAATTCGATGATCGGCAGCATCACCGCCAGCACGATCACTAGCACAATGCCGCCCATCGCAAGGATCAGCAGCGGTTCCAGCAGGCTCGTGAGAAACATCGTGCGGCGTTCGAGTTCGCGCGATTCGCCTTCGGATGCACGGTCGAGCATGGTGGTGACGTCGCCGGTGGCTTCGCCCGAGCGGATCAGATGCACCAGCACGGGCGGAAACGTCCGGGTGTTGCCGAGCGCGCGCGACAGCGACGTGCCTTCGCGCACACGGATGATTGCGTCTTCAACATTCGCGCTCATCGCGCGGTTGCTCAGCGTTTCGCCCGCCGCTTGCAGCGCCCGCAGGATCGGCACCCCCGCCGCCGTCAGGATCGCGAGCGTGCTGGCAAAACGCACGGTGTTATAACCTCGCACGAGTTTGCCGAGCAGCGGCGCGGTGAGCAGCCAACGGTCGAACGCCATGCGCGGACCGGGCCGCGCGAGCAGGCTCTTGATGATCCAGCTCACCAGCGCCACGCCGATCAGCCCTGCCCACCACCAGTTCCGCACGAAGCCGGAAAGCGCCATCATCGCGATGGTGAGGAATGGCAGCGCCTGCTTCGTGCTGGCGAACACGTTCACCACTTGCGGCACCACGTAACTCAACAGGAACGTGACGATCCCGAACGCGATCAACGTGACGATCGCGGGATAGGTGAACGCGAGCACGATCTTCTGCTTCAGCGCATTGCGTTGCTCGATGTAATCCGCGAGCCGCGACAGCACCAGTCCAAGCTTGCCGGTATGTTCACCGGCGGCCACCAGCGCGCGATAGATCTCGGGGAAATCGCGCGGATGTTCCGCCAATGCATTCGCGAACGAATGGCCGCCAAGCACTTCACCACGAATGGCGGCCATCAACTCGCGAACGTAATCGCGCTCGGATTGCTCGGTCAGCACCGAAAGCGTTTCGCCGAGCGGCAGACCCGCTGTCAGCAGGCTGGCGATTTGCCGCGTGAGAATGGCCTGCTCGCGTTGCGACAAGCGTTTTCCCATCGATAACCGCTGCTTGCGCTCACCCCGCGTGCGCGTCGCCGCCGCTTCGACCACCAGCGGCGTCAGCCCCTGCGTCCTGAGTTGGCTGCGAGCGGCACGGGCGCTGTCGGCATCGAGTACGCCTTTCTGCGACTTGCCCGCCTGATCGATTGCTTCGAAACGAAACGCCGGCATGGATGTTTAATCTCCGCCCGTCACGCGCAGCACTTCTTCCAGCGACGTTGCGCCCGTCGCAAGCCACCGGTTTGCATCCTCGCGCAGTGTGCGCATTCCTTGCGCGCGGCCGGCCGTCAAAATTTCGGCATCCGATGCATTCCGGTGGATCAGCGCGCGGATGGGATCGTCGAGCAGCAGCAGTTCGTACACGCCGCGGCGTCCCGCATAACCCGAGTTGCCGCACTTGTCGCAGCCGACCGCGCGCCAATGAATGTGGCCGTCTTCCGAACTCTCCGCCTTGCACACCGGACACAACTGCCGCACCAGCCGCTGCGCCAGCACGCCAAGCAACGACGACGCAAGCAGATACGGCTCGACGCCCATGTCGGTAAGACGCGTGACAGCGGATGCAGCGTCGTTCGTGTGCAGCGTTGCCAGCACGAGGTGACCGGTCAACGATGCCTGCACCGCGATCTGCGCCGTTTCGAGATCGCGGATTTCGCCGATCATGATGATGTCCGGGTCCTGCCGCAGAATGGATCGCAACGCGCGCGCGAAGGTCATGCCAATGCGCTCGTTCACCTGCGTCTGACCGATCCCGCCCAGGTCGTATTCGATCGGATCTTCCACCGTCATGATGTTGGTGGTCGCAGTTTCGAGCCGCGACATCGCGGCATAGAGCGTGGTCGTCTTGCCGGAACCCGTCGGACCGGTGACCAGCACGATGCCGTGCGGGCGGCCGATCAGTTTGTCGAAGTGAACCAGCGTATCGCGCGCCATGCCCAGTGTTTCGAGATTCAGCCGCTGCGCATCTTTTTCCAGCAAACGCAGCACCGCGCGTTCGCCATGCCCGGTCGGCAGCGTGGACACACGCACGTCCACCGGCCTGCCGCCTACGCGCAGCGTGATGCGGCCATCCTGCGGCAACCGCTTTTCCGCGATATCCAGTTGCGCCATGATCTTGATACGCGAGATCAGCGCGCCATGCAGCGCCTTCTTCGGGCGCACGACGTCGCGCAAGGTGCCATCGACACGAAAGCGCACCACCGAAGACGTCTCGAACGGTTCGATATGAATATCCGATGCCTGTTCGCGCGCCGCCTGCGTCAGCAACGCGTTGATCATGCGGATGATCGGTGCATCGTCTTCCGATTCGAGCAAATCCTCTATTTCGGGAATGTCCTGCATCAGCCGCGACAGATCGACTTCGCCTTCCACTTCGCCCACGACCTGCGCCGCGCTGCCGTCATTGCGTGAGTAAGCCGAATTGATCGCAGCCGACAGTTCGGCCACCGGCAAACGCACGATGGAAAGCGCGCCGAAATTGCGAGCAACTTCGGCGAGTGCCGCGTCGCTGGTTTTATCGCTGATCCACACTTCGATGCTGTCCGCATGCTGGTGCGCCACCAGAATCTGACCGGTCCGTGCAAACGCGTACGGGATCAGCCGCGCCGCGAGCGGCGAGGGCGTGCTCGTGGCAACGTTGGCTACGGACGCGCTCAGCGTGCTCACGGCTTCGCTCCCGCGTTGCCGTTGAGCGGCACGCCCGGCGCCGAGTTATTCGGCACAGCGTAATTGTTCACGTTCGCGGGCTGGCCCTGGTATTGCCCCTGACCTTGCCCCTGGTACTGGCCCGGCGGCTGCGCCGTCTGGTACTGCTGCTGGCCTTGATACTGCCCTTGCTGATCCTGCATCTTCGGTGGCGGCGCCTGCGGCAACGTCGTGCTGCCGCCTTGCGCCGGCGAACGTGACATGTTGTTCAAGTCGAACAAATTCTGCGACGGGATACCGCCCTGGCTCGGGCCTATCGGCGCGGGCGGCAGGACCGGCACGTCCTTGTCCTTTTCGATGCGGTTATCGGAGGTGGAGTTGTACTGCTGCTGGCGCAGGTAATCGTAGCGATCGTTGGAGATCTGCGAGCTGGTCGCCTGATCGCGCACGATCACCGGGCGCAGGAACACCATCAGGTTGGTCTTCGTCCGAGTCTTCGCTTCGCTGCGGAACAACTGGCCTATCCACGGGATATCGCCGAGCAGCGGCACTTTGCTGTTGCTCGTCGAATACTGATCCTGCATCAAGCCGCCGAGCACGACGATTTCACCATCGTCCGCCAGGATGGTCGACTGGATCGAGCGCGTGTTGATCGTCACGCCGCCGGGATTGTTGGTCGTGGTGGTATCGACGCTTGAATCTTCCTGATAGAGCTGAAGCTTCAGGATGCCGCCCGTCGTGATCTGCGGTTTCACATGCAGCGTCACACCCACGTCGCGCCGGTCGAACGTATTGAATGCGGAGACCGACGTGCCCGTATTGGCAGTCGGCGTGGCGTAGGAGCCCGTCACCACCGGCACGTTCTGGCCGACCACGATCTTCGCTTCCTCGTTATCCAGCGTGATGAGGTTAGGCGTCGACAGAATGTTCGCATCCGACGACGTCGACAGCGCCTGGAGCAAACCGCCCAGGCCGAAGAAGTTGCCGAACCTGTGCAGCAGGCCGATGTTCAGGCCCTGCGCGAGGATGTTCGACTGGCCCGCAAGCGTCGACGGATTGCTCGCGACCGCGGCGCCGGCTGCCGTCAAATCAACGATGCTCGATGTACCCGTGCCCAGGTTCGAGCCGCCGTAAATGCCGTTGTTGCCACTTTGCGAAAGCAACGCGCCTTGCCACTGAATGCCGAGATTCGCGCCTGTTGTCGCGGAAAGCTCCACGATCAGCGCTTCGATGTAGACCTGCGCGCGGCGGGCGTCGAGCTGGTCGATCACCGCGCGCAAGTTGCGATACACCGGGTCAGACGCGGTAATGATCAACGAGTTGGTGGCCGTGTCGGCCTGGATCATGCCGTTGCCGGGCTGATCGTTGGAACCGCTGCTGTCGTTGTTGTTGCTGAAGCTGGAGTCCTTGCTCTGGCCGCCGCCGCCCATCGGATTGCTGCCCGACGACGAACTGCTGCTGCCAAGTCCGCCCGGCAGTGGCGGCAAGCCGCTGCTGCCGGTGGACGAGCCGGAAGCACCGCCCTGGCCAAACGAACCCGAACCGCTCGACGACCCCGATCCCGACGATGACGACGACGACGAACTATCGCCACCACCCTTGCCCATCATCGCGCGCAGGGTTTTGGCGAGGCGCGAGGCGTCGGCGTTGCGCAGCGAGACCACATGCATGTTGCCGGGCTGCGTGGTGGCCGCATCGAGCTTGTGTGCAAGCTGCTTCGCCGCCGTGAGACGTGCGCCGCTGGACGCGCGCAGCATCAGCGAGTTGGTGCGCGGATCGGCGGTGACGGTGACTTTCAGCGTGGCGTCGGTGCTGCCGATTGAACCCGGATCGAGCAGCTTGTTGAGCTGCTCGGCAACGTCGAGCGCGTTCGCGTTCTTCAGCGGCACCACGTCGACCTGCCGGCCCGCCGCTGTGTCGATGCCCGCGATGATGCTCGCAATGCGCCGCACGTTGTCGGCATAGTCGGTGACGACCAGCGTGTTGTTCGCTGGGTAGGCGGCGATCGTGTTGTTCGGCGAGATCAGCGGACGCAGGACCGGCAACACGTTGTTGGCCGATTCGTTGTGCAGCTCGAACACCTGGGTGATGACCTGATCGCCTCTCGCGGTGGGCGCATTGCCGACGTAGGTCGGCACGCCCTGAAGCTTGGCGTCGGCTTCGGGCACGACTTTGAGCACACCGTGATCTTGCACGAGTGCGAAGCCCTGCATTCTCAATGCCGACTGCAGCGTTTTCAAAGCCTGATCCTCTGGCACCGGATTTTCCGATACAAGATTCAATTGCCCTTTGACACGCGGGTCGACGATGATCGTCTTTCCAGTCGCGGCACCGATCGCTTTCGCAACCTGATCGATATCCGCATTGACGAAATTCAGTGTCACCTGTGCGTGCGCAATTTGCGTGGTGACAAGACCGGCCACCAGCAAAGCCGTCGCGGCGCGACGCAATGCCATACGTTTTCTTCTCATGGAGTGTGATGTCTAGACCTGCTGATCACGTCGTAGCAAGCCGGTCGTGTTGCGTGTCTCTTGACGCTTTCAACACCACGAAGGCTTAAAACAGACGTTTCCAGGGCCGATGCCCGGGCAATGCCATATCCCAAAAACGTGAACCATAGCAGCTTTTCGTGTCAGGTTTGTCACAAAAGTACTAATCCTTGGCCGACGATCCTCAAATACTAAAGCGCCAGAAGTCTCAAAAAAATCTTCTGATAAAACGATATTCGCATTGACCCTTACTCACCCCTTTCTATATAAGGGAAAGGTTGAAATTGTCATATTTGTTCGCCTTCGCCCGTGCAGTAGAGCCATCCTGATTTTATAAGCCTATAAAGGCAAACACGTCCGGTTAGCTCAACTTTCGAAATCCTTTCAGATTAATTGGCGTCACATGCCTTGGCTATGTCGGATGGTCGAATTTAAAACGCCATAGTCTGCCGGTATGATACGAGCGCTTCGGTGCGCTGGATGCGCAAAGTGCGGGTGGGTTTTCCCGTGTTTACAGAGTCTTACCTAGTTTTACCGGGTGTTACCCGGTTTTGCCGAAAGTCGTGCCTTCACCCAGCGGTCCGCGGGTGCAAGACGCACCGTCGATCAGGTGGTACCCAACATGATGAAAATGTTTTTGCGACTCTTTGTGATCGGATTCGGCGCCTCACTGGCAGCCGCGCCGGCGCACGCCGACTGCTTCGACGAAGCCGCCAAGTATCAGAAGGTCAACCCGCTCATCCTGCGAGCGATCGCCTGGCAGGAGTCGCACAACCAGCCGGACGCAATGAACAAAA
This sequence comes from Caballeronia sordidicola, assembly GCF_002220365.1. Taxonomy (GTDB): domain Bacteria; phylum Pseudomonadota; class Gammaproteobacteria; order Burkholderiales; family Burkholderiaceae; genus Caballeronia; species Caballeronia sordidicola_C. The sequence goes on from NZ_MTHB01000139.1 coordinate 16,095, forward strand.
ACGCGAACGGTTCCATCGACTATGGTCTGATGCAGATCAATTCGGTGCACCTGACGCAGCTCGCACAGTACGGAATCTCGACCACCACACTGATGCAGCCGTGCAAGTCGGTCTATATCGCCGCGTGGCATTTGCGCCAGAAGATGAACAAGTATGGCAACACGTGGCAGGCGGTCGGCGCTTACCATTCGGAAACGCCGTCGCTGCGTGATCAGTACTCAAGGCAGATCATCAACATCCTGGGTAAGTGGAAGCTGCTGACGGCATCGCGCTGATTCAGGTTCCGGTCGCTTTGTTTCATCCTGCTTCTTCTGTTTTTCATCGCATGGCGCGGCGTTCCAGCCGCGTTTGATGCACAATTCCGCGTTCCAGCTCGCCACTATCAGAGGCGGGTTTTCTTGAAAGCGCCACCGTTTTTAGCGGCCGCTCGCGCGACTTCGCGCCCTCTTTCGATGCCAAACCCGATGAATCAGCCCCTGCCCGTTACCGTGCTTGCCGGTTTGCCAGGCGTCGGCAAAACCACGCTGCTCGACCATTTGCTCGCCCATCATGCCGGCACGTCCATCGCGGTTGTTCGCGGCAGGATCGACGATCTGTCGAGTGAAATCAGCAGCGCTGCTGCTGCAGGTCGCTTCGACGCGATCGTGGTGGAAGCGTCCGGTACCGACGACCCGCAGCTGATCGCCGAAAGCCTCGTCTTCGATAACGACATCGCTCACCTCGACACGATCGTGACCGTCGTCGATGCGCAAAGCTTTTCGCGCGATTACGCGTCGACGGATTCGCTGAGCGAGCGCGGGATGGCAAGCCAGGACCACGATGGCCACGACGACCGCACGGTCGTGGAAGCGCTGATCGCGCAGATCGAGTTCTGCGATGTGATCGTGATCAACAAGACAGATCTCGTCGATACCGACGCGCTCGCCAAACTCCGGCGCATCCTGCATGCGCTCAATCCGCGCGCCGAGCTGATCGATGCCCGTCAAGGCGCGGTGCCGGCAAGCGAGTTGGTGAACACGGACCGCTTCGACTTCGACGCGACCTCGAGCGCACCCGGCTGGCTGGCGATGTTGAACGCCGATCCGGATTCGGCATCGGATTTGGCGGCCGACGACCTGGGCGTTGGTGGCTTTGTTTATCGGGCGCGCCGGCCGTTTCATCCCGAGCGGCTGTGGGCGCTGGTGCATCAGGAATGGCCGGATGTGTTGCGTTGCAAGGGCTTTTTCTGGCTGGCGACTCGCAGCGATATTGGCGGCTCGTTGTCGCAAGCCGGTGGCGCGCTACGGCATGGTCCCGCGGGCATGTGGTGGGCCGCGCAAGAGCGCAGCGAATGGCCGACGGGCGATGCGGAGTTGGAAGCTGAAATTGCCGCGGACTGGTACGGCGATGCCGACGATACGACCATCGGCGACCGGCGGCAAGAACTGGCGTTGATTGGAACCGGCCTGGACGAATCGCATTGGCGCGCGGCTTTCGACGCCTGTCTTGTCACCGATAATGAATGGACTCAAGCGTCGGAGGGATTGTTGACCGATCCGTTCCCGTCGTGGGAGATGGATGAAGATGACCACGACCACGATCATCATGACCATGGCGATGACTGCGATTGCGGTGCCCCCGGACACGGCCATTAGGTTGTCACAGGCGCTCAAGCGAATAACGCCGGCCCATAACGAAAAAAACCCGCCAGAGGCGGGTTCTCTACTGACAATCGGCTACAACTTACCGCTTGTTCACTGCGTCCTTGAATGCCTTGCCAGCCGTGAACTTGACGGTCTTGGCGGCCGGAATCTTAATGGATTCGCCGGTCTTCGGGTTACGGCCGGTGCGCGCTGCGCGCTTGCCCGAACCGAAGCTTCCGAAGCCAATCAACTGCACGGCGTCACCCTTCGAGACGGCCTTCTTGACCACTTCGAGCAACGTGTCCAGCGTTTCGCCGGTTTGAGCCTTGCTGGCGCCGGTCTGAGCGGCCACGGCGTCGATCAGTTCCTGTTTATTCATTAAGGTTCCTTTATCAGTTTAGGTTGACACGAACAGCGCGAACGCGCCGATTATACGTGCGCGGGCCTTGCAGTCGAGTACTGGCGCGGGTCCAGCCCCCTGGCCCACTATTCCGGCAAACCCTCACACCCCGGTCGCCGGGCCTCCTCCTTACTCGGCGGTTGTTATCATAACGCAGCGCAAACCCAAGCGGGACAAGGGTTTCGAAGATTTACGCATGATCGGACGCAAACGGAAACGCTTTCCATCGTCCTTTTGTTGCAAGCAATCCTTTCGTACTGTCCAATTTACCCTCCGTTGGTTTTTGCCAACGATTGGTGGATGATCCGGCGGATCACGCGCTAAGCCTTGCCCCTATTAGCTTGACGGGAATGCAGCGCGACCTCGGAAATGCACGGTGAAGGTCATATCATCAGTTTGCTTTCAAACCTTTCGTATGACCCATTCCTTTTTCTGCGCAAACGTGCTTGGCGATTGCGCGCGCTGGGCCCGGCGGCGAAATTTCACGGTTCTACAAGCGGAATTCGACGCCGGGCGGCTGTTTATCGAGACATGGGCCGCTTGGCGCGCAGATCCGCAACGCTGTGAGCGCCTGCACTTCGTGGCGGTCGGTCCGCTGACATCGATGGATCTTCCCGGCGTACTCGCTGAGCAGCCCACGCTCTCCCAATTACTGATCGATGCGTGGCCGATGCCGGTGACCGGGCTGCACAGGCTCGAGTTTGAAAATGGGCGCGTGGTGCTGACGCTGGCCATCGGCGAGTTGCAGAGCCTGCTATCGAAAATCTGGCTGCGTGCCGATGCCTTTTATCTGCGGCTATTGCAGGTCGACGCGCAGCTGGCGTATATCGCCAAATCGCTGGCCCGCGTCGCCGGGGATCAGGCGACGTTATGCGCCGAAGCGCATCCCCTCCTTCCTCGAGCGCTCAAAGACGCAGGCTTTATCTGCGATGAAACCCCGGACGGCGCTTATGTGAAAGCCCGTTTCGCCCCACGCTGGCGTGTACGGCGTCACGAACCACCGCTTGCGTTCGCAATTGAGAACCTCACGCCGCCAACAAAGTTTTCGAAGGACGCGGTATCGGCTTCCTCACCTCGAATGCTGCGCCATGCAATCGTCATCGGGGCTGGCCTTGCCGGCTGCGCGATCACCGAGCGCCTTGCATCGCGGGGGTGGCAAGTCAGCCTGATCGAACGCCACGAGGATCTCGCCCGCGATGCGTCGGGTAATCCCGCCGGCGTCTTCCACCCGATCGTCTGGCGTGACGACAGCATCGCTGCCCGCCTGACACGCGCCGGATTTCTCTACGCGCTGCACCGTTGGTCCGAGCTCGAACGCGCCGGTCATACCCTGAAGCGCAGCCACGAGGGATTGCTGCAAATCGCGGATTCCGCCGACGATGCGCGCGCAATTGCGTCCGCGATCAAGCGCTTCGGCTTGCCGCCGTCCTATGTAATACCCGTCGATGAAGACGAAGCCACCCGTCTCGCCGGCCAGCCTGTCGCACGTCCCGGATGGTTTTTCCCTCACGGCGGCTGGATTTCTCCAGCCGCGATATGCGCCGCGCAATGCAAGGCTGCGGGAGATTTGCTGACCACCCGTTTTGGCACGGAAGTCGCGCGGATCGATCGGGAAAACGGCACATGGACGGCCTTTGACACCACCGGCCGCGCCCTCGCTCAAGCCCCCGTCGTGATCCTTGCCAACGCCGGCGATGCGCAACGCCTCGCCGGGCTCCACGGCCATCCAACGCGCGGCGTGCGCGGCCAGCTAACGATATTGGACTCGAGTCCACTCGATGGTCTGCGCGTACCCATTGTCGGCGATGGCTATGCCGTGCCTCTCGGTGCTCATTGCACGTTGACGGGTGCAACCTACGATATTGATGACATCAATACGCAGATCCAGTCCGCCGGTCATACCGAAAATCTTGAACGTGTCGCGATGATGTTGCCCGACCTCGCCGGGTTCGAGCCAACGCCAGAAACGCTGGAAGGGCGCGTAGCTTTCCGGTCGGTAACGAGCGACCGCATGCCGATGATCGGCGCGCTCGCTGACGAAACCGCCGCACGTGCCGATGCCCCCCGTCTTTCCGGCGCATGGCCGCTCGATTTGCCGCGCATGCCCGGCTTGTACGGCGCGTTCGCATTCGGTTCGCGCGGGCTGGTGTGGTCGACACTGGGCGCCGAGTTGATCGCGGCGCAAATCGAAGGGGAACCATGGCCGGTCGAACGTGAGCTGGCTGAAGCCATCGACCCCGCGCGCTTCCTTTTGCGGGCATTACGACAAGGCGAATTTGGCTAAAAAAGTCTGTCAGCGATCTATCCACCGCAGCCTGTGGATAACCCGTCGGATTTCGCGCAAATGACCTGTGTACTCGCTGTGGGCGTAAACGGGACAACTTGCTCACGCCGCGAATCCGTCCGAAGTTGTTCCGGGTTCGCCCTCCGGCGCCCACACGTTCACACTCTGCTTATGCGTCCTTCAAGCGCTTGTAAACGTTGATGAAAATGGAGTTATCCACAGAAATCGTGCGTCCTTGTTAACTACTACTACGTATATATAAACAAAACTTGTAAACCTTAAAACAAGCGTCATCGGCAGCGCCCAAAGTGGAAAAACGGCGTTATCTCAGACGAAACGACGAAGTGATTCCGTTCCTTCAAAGGTAGATTTTTCCTCATGCCGGCATGCTAAAACCCATTGTTACCGCTTGGTTCCAACTGCGGCAGCGAGAGAGCGGGGGCTGCCGGGAGCTATGGCACAATCGCCGTTCTTTCGTTTTGGCCGCCTTGCCGGCTTATCGCTTCAAACCCGGCTCTACGCGAGCAACGTGGATCGAAAAAACCGCTGAAACCCTTGCCGTGACAGCAACTGACCAACTGGTCGGGCAGCGAATCGGCTGTCAATGAGCCCACGGGGCTTGACGGAGCCTGAAGAATCAACGGGCAACGAGCCTTTCCGGCAACGCGCACCATTGCCGCGCGCTACCTGCCCATTCACTGACTATCCGCACTAGCTGCGAAGGAGAAGTCCTCACGATGAAGTCGGCCTTTTCATTCTTACCGGTTTGGCCACTCGTACCCGACGCCATCTTTTGGGCCGGCCTTGCACTGGTCGCCGCGGGCCTCTGCGGTGAGCTGCTCTGGCGCGCCTGGCGTTTGCCGCGCATCACGGGCTACGCTGTCATTGGCCTGATCGCGGGCAACGCAGGTTTTGGTGTGATCGATGTCAGTTCGGCAGGGATCTCGCGACCCTTGCTCGACGTCGCGCTCGGCCTGCTCCTGTTCGAACTTGGCAGCCGGCTCGACTTGCGCTGGATTCGCCGCAATCCTTATCTGATCTTGTCGAGTATTGCTGAAAGCACGCTCACATTCGGATTCGTACTGATCGCGTTGACGCTGTGCAAAGTGCCGACCATGCCGTCTGTTGTGATTGCCGCAATAGCCATGGCAACGTCGCCGGCGATGGTGATTCAACTGCGTACAGAACTACGCGCGGAAGGCCAGGTCACACAACGATTGCTCACGCTGACCGCGCTCAACAGCATGTACGCGGTGATCGTGGAAAAACTCGCGGCCGGCGTGTTGCATCAGGAGATCTACGGCAACACGCTCGCGACCATCGTCCAGCCGCTTTATCTGCTGCTCGGTTCGCTCGTGCTGGCGCTGCTCCTCGCGCTGGCCTGCAATCTGCTGTACCGGCGACTGAATACCAACGACGAACATTCGTTCGTCGCGCTATTCGGTCTAGTGTTGCTCGCCATTGCGATCGCGCATGTGTTCAAGCTGTCGACCATTCTTGCGTTGCTGGCGGCTGGCATCATCGTGAAGAATTCGAACGAGCGGCCGCAACTCTGGCCGACACATTTCGGCACGGCGGGCTGGTTGCTGACGGTGATTTTGTTCGCGCTGACGCTGACGTCGTTCGAATGGCGCGATATCGCGCTCGGCGGTCTGGCTGCGCTGGCGCTGATCGTGGCGCGTTTCATCGGCAAGCTGGCCGGCGTGCTGATCTTCGCAAAACCGAGCGGCCTCAACTGGAAACAGGGCGCGGCACTCGGAGTGGCGTTGACGCCGATGTCGGCGCTCGCTTACCTGCTCGTCGACGACATGTACGTGCTGTATCCCGACTACGATCCGACGCTGCGGGCAATCGTGATGTGTTCGATCGTCGTGCTGCAAATTGTTACGCCGTTCCTCGTGTATCGCAGTTTGTCGGCAGTCGGCGAACGGCGCGAGTAGCTTCCAAGTAAGGTTTGAGAAGCGGTTTTCCTGTCTTTTTCTCGTTTTTATCGGGTCGCCGGGCGTGGCATTGAACTTGTCATTGAGCGCTTGAGCGTATTACTCGGCCTATTCAGTTTATCCGGCGCGCCGTGCCGGTAAGATGTCGGCCGGCGCCCGAGGCTTTGTCAATCAAGAGGCACCATGTCACTCGAACCTTTCATCAACTCGGAGCCGTTCACCTTCGGCGTTGAACTCGAGATCCAGGTCGTCAACACGCACGACTACGACCTGACCAAGGCCGCCTCCGATCTCATGCGGCTCGTCAAGGACGAAAAGATCCCTGGCAGCATCACGCCGGAGATCACCGAAAGCATGATCGAGTTGTCCACCGGCATTTGTACGACGCACGAACAGGCCGTAACGGACCTCCGTGCCATCCGTGAAACCTTGGTGGCCGCTGCTGACCACCTCAACGTCGGGCTGTGTGGCGGTGGCACGCACGCCTTCCAGCAGTGGAGCGACCGCCAGATCTTCGATACCCCGCGCTTCCAGTACCTTTCCGAGCTCTACGGTTACCTCGCGAAGCAGTTCACGGTATTCGGCCAGCACGTGCACATTGGCTGCCCGGATCCGGACAGCGCGTTGTTCCTGCTGCATTCCATGTCGCGCTTCATTCCGCACTTCATCGCGTTGTCAGCTTCGTCGCCGTATGTACAGGGTGTCGATACCGGTTTTCATTCCGCTCGCCTCAATTCTGTTTTCGCATTTCCGCTGTCCGGGCGCGCGCCGTTCACGCTCACGTGGGACAGCTTCGAGGAATATTTCTCGAAGATGGTCAGCACCGGCGTGGTCAACAGCATGAAAGATTTCTACTGGGACATCCGGCCGAAACCTGGTTTCGGCACGATCGAAGTCCGGGTGATGGACACGCCGCTGTCGGTCGATCGCGCAGCGGCCATTGCCTGCTACATCCAGACGCTCGCGCGTTACCTGCTGCTCGACAAACCCCTGACGCTGAAAGAGGACGACTATCTCGTCTACACGTTCAACCGGTTCGAGGCTTGCCGCTTCGGCCTGGAGGGCAGTTGCATCGATCCACAGACAGGCGAGCGTCGCACGATTGCCGAAGACATCCTCGCAACGCTTGACGTGATCGCGCCTCACGCCGACGCGCTTGGTTCGAACGAAGCGCTGCGCCAGGTCGGCGATATCGCCCGCAGCAACATGAACGACGCAACCTGGTTGCGCGGTGTTTTCGATCGCGAGCGGTCACTGCACGAAGCCGTGCGCCAGCAATGTCTGCAGTGGCGGGAATGACCAGAACGGCGTCGAACCCAGCGGTTTGACCGCCTCCCGGAAAAAAACAAACCTGCTTCCGAGCGGGTTTTTTTTCGTTATTTTTTTCAGGTCGATGCCGATAACCCGCCTCTAAGGTTTACTGTCATGAGTTCGTATACATACGTAATAGTAGTTAACAAGCATCGTGCAATTCTGTGGACAACCGATAAAATCTCCACAAACTCAACAGTTTGGAGTGCGCACAACTACGGTGTGGCGCCTTGTATCGAGCGGGGTTGCGAGGGATAACAATTTGGCAGATTTGCGCGCCGGGGGGTTATCAAGAATCGGCACACATCGAATAATGTGGTTATCCACTGCGTTATCCACACTGTTTCTGAATAACTAAGGTGTACGTTTGGTTCCAGTCGCTTAGAATGTCGGTTTTACCGGCAGGGGGAAGCACGGCCGGTGAAACAAAAGAAGCGCTGGATGGTCTAGAGCAGGCGCCACCAAGAAACATAGATGTCCTTATCCGGACGATGGGCTAGCTGCATCGGTCCGATCGCCCGAATTTTGAGACGGTAGTTGATACGAAAGGATTCGCCGGACGGATACGCCGGCGATTGAGCCAGCAGCGACTTGGGTAAAACGAGCGGGGTCAGACGTTTTACCGGTTTCAAGCTGTTGCCGAACCATCAGATAAGCATCAAGAAAGACGAAGCGAACGACTATGAGCGAAGGCGTATATGGAGAGCAGGCCACAGGGCGGGTGACCCACGGCTTGCTGCGGTTGAGCACGGCGATGCGTAGCCAGGCATGGGAATGGGCTGAGGGTGCTGGCTTGACGCCGACCCAGGGCGAAATTCTCGTGCTGCTGATGCAGCGGCGCGGTCCAATGCGGCTTGGCGAGATCGCACGGGAAACGGCGTTGACCGCCGCGACCACGAGCGATGCCGTCAGCACGCTGGAAGGCAAGGGTCTGGTCGAAAAGCGCCGCGCGCTGGACGACGGGCGCGCGCTGGCTGTGCGCCTGACCGCACGCGGAAAGACGGCAGCCAAGAAGGCGCTGGTATGGCCGGAGTTCTTGTCGAAGGCAGTCGGCACGTTGAAAGCCGATGAGCAGTCGCAGTTGTACCGTAGCCTGCTCAAGACCATTCGACAGCTGGAAGTGGTACAGCAGATTCCGCCGCATCGCATGTGCCTGAGCTGCACGCACCTCGAAGCGAGCAAGAACCCGAAGAAGACGCCGCATCACTGCGCGTTGCTGAACATCGACATGGCCGATACCGGCCTGCGTCTCGATTGTTCGGTATACGAAGAAGGCGATCTCGCCAAGCAGAAGAAGAACTGGAAGATCTTCGCGCAGGTCGCGTAAGCGCCGCTGCCTGAAGCTTCACGTTCGCCGTCCGTGCTTCGCGCTCCAGAGCGCGAAGCACGCCGGTGCCGGTTAGACTTGTCGGTAGACTATTGGAGCCGCGCGCCCGTTGGCGGTGCGCTGGCTGCTCGACCGTGCCTCTCCTTTGTGTGCGCCGCCTGATGCCGCGCGCGCCGACCTCAGCTTGCCGGCTTTCCTGGGTGACCGCCGATGAAACGTGAAGTCCTGGCGATACGCCACGTCTATTTCGAAGATCTCGGCAGCCTGGAACTGGTGCTGGGCGATCGTGGCCAACTGGTACGTTATCTCGACGTGGGCCGCGCTCGCATCGACGCTCCCGATCCGCTCGATACCTCGTTGATGGTTGTCCTCGGCGGCCCGATCGGCGCCTATGACGACGCGCTCTTTCCCCATCTGAATCCGTTGCTCGCCATGCTGGAAAAGCGCATTGCGGCGGGGTTGCCGACTATCGGCATCTGCCTGGGTGCCCAGTTGATTGCCCGTGCGCTGGGTGCGAAGGTTTATCCGGCGGCGCAAAAAGAACTCGGCTGGAAGGCGCTGACGCTGACCGAGGCGGGACGGGCTTGCGCTTTGCGGCATTTCGAAGCGGATGGTCAGCCGACGCCGGTTCTCCATTGGCATGGAGACACCTTCGATCTTCCCGATGGCGCCACGCGGCTTGCATCCACGGATCTTTGCGAGAATCAGGCTTTCAGCTGGGGCGAGCACGTCCTGGGCTTGCAATGCCATCCGGAAGTCCTGGTCGATCGTTTTGAAAGCTGGCTGGTTGCGTATCCGGGTGAAGTGGCGGAAAGCGGGACAACCGTGACCGCCTTGCGTGCCGATACCGTCCGCCACGGCCCGGCGCTCGAACGCGCCGCGCGCAAGATGTTTGGCGAATGGCTGGACCGTTTTGAACCGGCCAAATAACGGTTTAGACGAACTGAAGGTAACGGGCCACGAATCCGGAAGTAGAGAAGTAGACCGCGAAGGCGCCGGCACGGTGGGTCAAGCGATCGGGTCTGCTGTCAGCAGGGAAAAAACCGAAGTGCTATTCTAAAACGCCCTTTTTTCTTCTTCCGGAAACCTCCCATGAGCGCCCTGTTTTCGCCCTTCACGCTGCGAGGCGTGACGCTACCGAATCGCATCGTGGTCTCGCCGATGTGCCAATACTCGGCCGTTCGCGGCGAAGCCACCGCCTGGCACATGATCCACCTCGGGCACCTCGCGCTCTCGGGGGCCGGCATGCTCTGCCTCGAAGCAACCTCAGTCGAACCCGACGGCCGCATCACGCCCGGCGACCTCGGCCTCTGGGACGACGCGACTGAAGCCGCGCTCAAGCCGGTTATCGACGCTATTCGAAAATACTCGCACATTGCCGTCACGATGCAGATCAGCCACGCCGGCCGCAAAGCGTCGAGCGCAGCGCCCTGGGAAGGCGGTCAGTTGATCGCCGTTTCGGAAGGCGGCTGGATGCCCTCGGCGCCGTCGGCGATCCCGCATAAAGAAGGCGAAACGCCGCCGCTAGCCCTCGATGCCGCCGGCCTGATCCGCATACGCGAAGCCTTCGTGGCGACGGCGAAGCGCGCCGCGCGATTAGGTGTGGATGCACTTGAAGTGCACGCGGCCCACGGTTACCTGCTGCATCAGTTCCTCTCACCACTTGCCAACCAGCGCACCGATGAATACGGCGGCTCGCTAGAAAACCGCATGCGTTTTCCGCTGGAAGTCTTCGACGCCGTACGCGCCGCTTTTCCCGCCGATAAACCCGTCGGCCTGCGTGTGTCGGCATCGGATTGGGTGGAAGGCGGCTGGGATCTCGAGCAGACCATCGTGTTCGTGAAGGAGTTGCAGAAACACAAGGTGGATTGGATCGATGTGTCGTCGGGTGGCGTTTCGCCGCTGCAAAAAATTCCGCTGTCGCCGGGTTATCAACTGCCGTTCGCGAAAGCCATCAAGGAAGCTACGGGCGTGAATACCATGGGCGTGGGTCTGATCACCGACCCGCAGCACGCCGAAGAAATTATTGAGTCGGGCGAGGCAGATCTCGTCGCATTGGCGCGCGCGCTGCTCTACAATCCGCGCTGGCCGTGGCACGCGGCTGCGCAACTGGGTGCGACCGTCGAGGCGCCGCCGCAATACTGGCGCTCGCAGCCGCGCGAACAAAAAGCGTTGTTCGGCGATATCTCGTTCGGTCAGCGCTGAAACTCGCGGCTTGAATTTATGGAGCGGTTGAACTCGTGCGCGCCTAACGTGTACGATGCCGTTGTTCGCCTGCATGGTTTCAACCTGACCCGGGCAGCGAAGGACAGTGAATTGCCGCACATGAAGCAACTGAAGCAACCCATGCAATGAAAGACAGCAACGCGGCGGCGCCTCGCATTCAGGCCGCCGCGTTTTTTTAATCCACGTTCCGGTTCGTCACCGTTCGCGTGAAACCGGGACGAGGCGAAGTTCAAGCGTCTGCTAAGCCAAACCGATTCGTTTTAAAGGATTCATTCGATGAGTTCACGGAGGGTCGCCGTCCGCCGTTCGGGCATACACGGCAAGGGCGTGTTCGCCGCGATGCCGCTCGCCAAAGGCGAGCGGATAATCGAGTACAAAGGCGAACGCATTTCGTGGAAAGAGGCATTGCGCCGTCATCCGCACAACCCGGACGAGCCGAACCATACGTTCTATTTCGCGCTCGAAAACGGCAAGGTGATTGACGGCAAGGTCGACGGCAACAGCGCACGCTACATCAACCATTCGTGCGCGCCGAATTGCGAAGCCGAAGAGAAGGAAGGGCGCGTGTTCATCCACGCGCTGCGTGCGATCAAGGAAGATGAAGAGCTGTACTACGACTACGGTCTCGTCATCGACGGTCGCATCACGAAGAAGCTGAAGAAGGAATACGAGTGCCGCTGCGGCGCGAAGAAGTGCCGCGGCACCATGCTGGCGTTGAAGAAGAAAAAGTAGGGCTTTCGTAGAGAGTGTCAGCAAGAAAAAACGCCACGGCAGGTTTCCTCCGTGGCGTTTTTCATACCGTCTTCAAAGGCATCCGCACGATGAAACGCGCGCCGCCTTCGGGCGCTGGAGCGTCTTCGTAATGCACGCTGCCGTTGTGCAGGACCATGATGTCGTGGACGATCGCGAGACCCAGTCCGGCGCCACCCTCCACGCCATGGCCATCGCCGCGGAAAAAGCGCTTGAATAGATCCGGCTGCTGTTCCAGCGGCACACCCGGACCGTTGTCTTCCACCACGATTTCGCCCATCCTCCGGCCGGTTTCATCGACGGTCTGCGTCACTGTCACGGTCACGCGCGCGCCTTCGGCGCGCGAGGTGGG
>NZ_MTHB01000069.1 GCF_002220365.1 Caballeronia sordidicola
GCTGGACACGGTAACTTTTTCGCGTCGCAGGACACTTCGAAATCGATCCGGCGCTTGGTTGTATCGAGCTCAACTCTGGATACCATCCACGGAGCTTGCAGACCCAACGCGGAAGTAAACAGGGTTTCAACGGCAACACTCACAGACGATTCCTCGATTCAGATAAGGGCGACTACTGCCTACCATCACTTCTTCGCAACCCGTCGACATGGCCGTCGGCTTACAAAGAATCTGATGGGAAACAGCGGAGGCCATTATGGTACTTGATGTCAAGTTCCACTCAAAACGTCCTTGGGCCACCTTGCCGGCCCTAGACGCCAGGCCGCGCTTGAGCATGGCGTCCAGACTGCTCCGTGTCAGCAAGTCGGAGTCTTCTCCGCGCAAAATGAGCACCGGGCAGTCTATTTTGTCCCAGATGTGCCACAGAACCACGTCCAGCCAGATCGGTATTGCGAACCGCAGGCCTATGCCTGGATCGAAATGGAAACGTAAGCCGCCCGCGTCGTCCGGCACTGCGCTGTGCTGAGCAAGATGACGCCATTGCGCGTCGCTGGCCTTGCCAAACGGCGCGTGAACGTCGCGCAGATGCGCTTCGACCTCGTCGATCGAGGCGAACCGCCAGGAGCGAGTCAAATAACCGCCGATCCGGCGCAATGCCGCGGCCGAGATGCGCGCACCGAAGTCATTGAGCACAAGCCGGCGCACCGGCGTCGCGTACTCTGACGCTATGAGCATGCCGATATGACCGCCAAGTGAAGTGCCGACCCAATCCACTTGATCGACATCGAGCCGTGCAATCAACGTCGACATCGCGCTGGTATAGGCACGGTCGGTGTAGTGTGCAGGCGATTCGAGCCATTCGCTGCGTCCCCGCCCGGGAAGGTCGGGTACGACGACGCGCGCTCCTGCTGCCGCGAGCGCAGCTGCCAGCATGTCGAAGTCATGCCCCGTGCGAGAAACCCCGTGCACACAGACTATCGTTCGGGCCGCCTTGGGCGGCCCCCATTCGGCATAGGCAAGCCTGCGAAAGCCACCGTGGCCGAGCACGGACAGGGGCTTCAGTTGTGGTTGCATCGCGTCGCGTCCTGGTCACGAGGGCACATCAGTGGCGCTTGTGCCGCCAGTCGACGATTCCCTCGCCGAGCACACCTTGAGACTTGGCACTGACGAAAACCTCGACATGGCCGTCCCGGCTCACATCCTAATAGGCGGTACTGCAGATCTGCGAATTGCCTCATTCGAATACCACCACTTGGCGGATCGCTTCGCCTTCGTGCAGCATGTCAAAGCCATGATTGATCTCATCGAGCTTGAGGCGGCCCGTGAGTAGCTTGTTCACCGGCAAACGACCCTGCAAATACAGATCGATGTAGCGCGGGATGTCGCGCGACGGCACGCATGTGCCGATATAGCTGCCCTTGAGGGTGCGTTCCTCTGCAACAAGGCTGACCGCGGGAAGCGGCCAAAGCGCGCTTGACGGCGGCAACCCCGCTGTGACGGTAGAACCGCCGCGACGCGTAATGCGGTAAGCCAGATCCAGCGCATTGATCGAACCGGCGAATTCAAAGGCGAACTCGACGCCACCAGAACTGAGCGCGCGGACGTGTTCGATCGCATCGGCCCGACCGGCATTGACCGTGTGCGTGGCACCGAGGGCGCGCGCCTGCTCGAGCTTGGCGTCGGACAAGTCGATTGCGACGATCTGCCGGGCGCCAGCCGCCTGCGCGCCAATGAGCGCCGCCAGGCCGACACCGCCAAGGCCGACCACCGCAACGGATGCGCCGACTCTGACCTGTGCCGTGTTGACCACCGCGCCCACGCCCGTCAGCACGGCACACCCGAACAGCGCGGCTTCGTCCAGCGGAACTGCGGGATCTATCTTGACGACAGAGCGGCGCGAAACAGTCGCGTATTCGGCAAACACCGAGCATCCAAGATGATGGTTCAAGGCTTCGCCGCCGCGCGTGAGACGACGTGCACCGGACAGCAACGTGCCGGCACCGTTAGCCGCGGCGCCGGGTTCACACAAGGCCGGGCGGCCTTCGGCGCATGGCGCACAGTGGCCACAGCTCGGCACGAACACCACAACGACGTGGTCGCCAACCTTGAGGTCGGTCACGCCTGCCCCCAGTTCCTCGACAACACCGGCGGCCTCGTGGCCAAGCGCCATTGGCATCGGACGTGGCCGGTCGCCGTTGATCACGGACAGGTCGGAGTGACACAGGCCGGCGGCGGCGATCTTGATCAGCACTTCATCGGCGCCTGGCGGCGCCAGGTCGATCTCTTCAATATGCAAAGGGCGGGAGACGGCGTAGGGTGGTGTTGCGCCCATCGCCTGCAGCACTGCTGCCTTGATCTTCATTGTGCGACCTCCAAAACCCGGTTTTTGAGTTCCTCGACGAGTACGCGAGTGTTCTCCGAGTAGTCGACCGGAACGATGACCAACTGCACGCCGCCTTCGCGGAATGCCGCTTCCAGTGTCGGCGCCAGCGATTCGGCCGACTCAACGCGCCGTCCTTTAGCTCCATAGGCATCCGCATACTTGACGAAATCGGGGTTTCCGAAAGTGAGACCCCAGTCCGGGAAGTTGTCGACGGCCTGTTTCCATCGGATCATTCCGTAGGCATCGTCCTGGATGATCAATACGACGAGGTTCAGCTTCAGCCGGACGGCGGTCTCAAGTTCCTGCGAGTTCATCATGAAGCCACCGTCGCCGCACACCGCCATCACGCGCCGGGCAGGGTAAAGCAGAGCGGCCATCATCGCCGACGGCAAGCCTGCGCCCATCGTTGCCAAGGCGTTGTCGAGCAGCAGCGTGTTGGCGCTGCGGGTCCGGTAACACCGCGCGAACCAGATCTTGTACATGCCTTTATCCAGCGCGACAATGCCGTCAGCCGGCATGACCTCGCGAACGTCGTGGACGATGCGTTGAGGCGTCAGCGGGAAGCGTGATTCCTGCGCCCGGTCCAACGTGCGTCTGAGGATGCCTTCGCGCAAAGGCGCCAATGCGGCCGCGTTCGGAAGCTTGCCTTCAACCTGCTCGGGCGAGCCGCGCGAGACTCAGGCCGAGGTCACCCACCACTTCGGCATGCGGGAAGAACACCTGTTCGACGTGCGCCGGCGTATATCCCACGTGAATGACCTTGGGTCCTTTCGGCCCCATGATGAACGGCGGCTTTTCGACCGTGTCATGGCCGATCGCAAGGATCAGGTCGGCGCGGTCGATCCCTCGTGCAGATAGTCGCGCGCGCTCAGCGCGGCGGTTCCCATCCAGAGTTCCGTGGCCTCGTCATGGCCGATGGCGGCAACGGTACCCTTGCCCATCTGCGTGTTAAAGAACGGGATACCGGTGCGCCGGATGAACTCGGTCAACTGACCCACGAGCCGTGGCCGGTTGCTGGCGGCGCCGAACATGACCAACGGACGCCCGGCCTTCATCAGCAGCGCCGCAGCCCGTTCGATGGCAGCCTCCTGCGCCACCGGCAATTCGACGGGGTGCAGGGCCACGACTGTAATCTCATCGCTTACTTCGACGGCCGCCACGTCTTCAGGCAACTCTAGATGGACGGGTCCGGGCCGCTCGTCCGCAGCCAGCCGGAACGCTTCGCGCACCACGGACGGAATACTGGTGCCGCTGACTATTTGCCGTGACGCCTTGGTCAGCGGTTTCATCGTGGCGACGATATCGACTGTCTGGAAGCGCGCCTGATGCGCCGTCATGATGGGTTTCTGCCCGGTAATGAGCACCATCGGCATGGCGCCGAGATGCGCATAGGCGGCGCCGGTGACCAGATTCAGCGCGCCGGGACCAAGCGTCGCCATGCAGACGCCGGGCCTTCCCGTGAGGCGGCCGTGGGTTGCCGCCATGAATGCGGCGGACTGTTCATGGCGAGTCAGAATCAGCTGGATGCTGGAGCGCCGCAGTGATTCGACGATGTCGAGATTCTCTTCGCCAGGCACGGCAAAGATTCGATCAACTCCTTCATTCTCCAGCGCCTTGACGAACAAGTCGGATGCTTTCATGGATAGTCACCTTATGTCTTTACACCACAGCGTGTCGCATGAGCGGCTGCTTGCGTATGTGTTTCGCAAACATGCGATGCAGAATCGAGCACGCCAAATGCAGCGTCAAGCTTCATGCGCATGAATGCACTGGTAGTAAAGCGGGTCGCCGAGCTGTAGTACTTGAGTTGCAACTGCCTGACCATCTCGAAGTACGCGTCGGCCTCGGACTCGTCCAGCCGGAAGCCGTCGTAGTTGACGATCAACGAAACTTTATGGCCGATCTGATTGCAGAATGCCTCGAGCACACGCCGAACGCTTTCCACGTCGCCGTTCGAGCGGATCGCCATGCCTTCGAAGTTCGCGAACATCACGTTTCGGCCGGCGTCGTAGCTGAGCCGTTCGCTCATCTGCAGATCGAGCAGGACCGTCGCGAGGCCCATGATCTGCGGCAAGAAAATTCGAGGGTCCATCAATCGCACGTCTCGCACAATGGGTGCGAAGTCCATGTGGGCGAGAATGTCGCGGTCGATATCGATGCCGAGTGCAATCTCCGTCAACTCAAGTCCTTCAGGCACGCGACGAAAGACGCATCGTTCAGTCACGTACATCACGGATTGACCGCTTTCGGCAGCGAGCGATCCATTGAATGTGATCTGCTCGACAGCCTCAACGAGTTTCTTCTTCGAACCCTCCGAGACAATACGCAGATGTCCATCCTCGACCACCACTTCCAGGCCGCCGGCCGTGAACGTTCCGGCGAATATCACGCGACGGGCGTTCTGGCTGATGTTGATAAACCCGCCGGCACCGGCGAGTCTTGGCCCGAAGCGGCTGACGTTCACATTGCCGCATCGATCGATCTCCGCCATGCCGAGACACGCGAGGTCCAGCCCTCCACCATCGTAGAAGTCGAACTGCTGGTTCTGATGAAGCAGGGCGTCGATGTTGATCGCCGCACCGAAGTTCAAGCCGCCCTGCGGGGTGCCACCGATCAGGCCGGGTTCGGCGGTCAACGTGAGATGGCTCAGCAACCGTTCTTCCGCTGCCACGGCTGCAACGACTGCGGGAACGCCAATGCCGAGATTGATCACGCCACCGAGCGGCAGCTCGAACGCGCATCGTCGTGCGATCACTTTGCGCTCGTCGAGCACCGGGCTTTCCATCGTCCCCAACGGGACTTTCATTTCGCCGGAGAACGCAGGGTTGTACGCGGTGCCGTACGTCTGGGCGTGAGTGTCAGGGCGGGCGACAACAACGCGGTCAACAAAGATTCCCGGTACGACCACGGTGCGCGGATCGAGCGTGCCGCTCGCGGCGATCCGTTCGACCTGGACGATCACCAATCCATTTGAATTGTGGGCGGCCATGGCGGCTTCCATGGCGTCGAGCACGAGCGCCTCGCGTTCCATCGTCACGTTGCCTTCGGGGTCGGCCGTGGTGCCGCGAATCAGGGTCACGTTGATGGGAAAGACCTTGTAGAAGAGCCAGGTCTTGCCGTCGATATCGATCGTGCTCACCAGGTCTTCGGTCGTGCTCGCGTTGATCTTTCCGCCTCCGTGACGCGGATCGACAAAGGTACCCAGGCCGACCTGCGTCAGCGTGCCCGGCCTATGCGCCGCGATGTCCCGATACAGATGCGACATCGTCCCTAAAGGAAGGTTGTACGCCTCGATCAGGTTATCGGTCGCCATGCGGGCGAGCTTCGGCAACAGCGCCCAATGACCGCCGATAGCACGCTTGACCAGCCCCGGCAGTGCCAGGCGGTTGAGCCCCCGATCCCGGCCGTCACCGGGCGCGGCGGCGAACACCAGCGTCAGGTTGCGCGGTTCATTTGCGCTGGTGAAGCGTCGCTCCAGCGCCATGATCAATTCGTCTGGTGTACCTATGCCAACGAAGCCCGAGCAGCAGACACTGTCGCCGTCGCGAATCAGCGCGACCGCTTCGTCGGCGGTGACAATCTTGTCTTTCATAGCGCAGCTCGAAGAGGAGGTAAATGTGCGGTCGCTACCGCTGCCAAACAAGGGGACATGCGTTCTCCCTTTGGAGCTCTAGCGAGCGTAGCCTAGCCATTTCTTCGCCATCACCAGCAATGGTATGCCAACTACCTAACCCCCATGGTGCTCTAACAGTCTCCGATTGAATGATTAGAGGGAAGGGGTTCCAGACGTCCGTTTGCGTCATTGCAGCACCATTGCATGCCGGGGCAGGCTGATAGTGAAGACACACCCCGTGTCCGGGATGTCGCGTACGCTGAGAATCCCGTCACTTGCCTGTACGCTGCGGCGGGCAATCGAAAGTCCTAATCCCAACCCAGTTCTGTCAACGCCGTTTTGCCTGAATGGCTCGAACATGCTTTCCACATCGGTTGCTGACAAACCCCCGCAGTGGTCCTTTACATCGATCAGGATTCGGCCCGCAACAGCGTATGCGTCAAGCGTGACCTCGGTGTGAAGATGAGTGAACTTGAACGCGTTCTGTAGCAAATTTCCCAGCGCCGAGAATAGGAGATCCCGGTTCGCGCAAACGGCAAGATCGGCATCGACATGAGACACCGTGAACACACACCCATGAGCGCGGGCCGCGAGCTCCGCCGCCCGTTTGATCTCGCCAATGAACTCAGTGAGGGAGAACAGTTGCGCAGGTTTCGGGCTCTCAGCTGACAACCGAACGTCAGTCAGAGAATGATCTATGAGGTCCCGAAGGCCATCTAAACTGCGTTCAAGCACTGATCCCGTCGCCCCCGAAAGGCTAAGATTTCCAGTTTTGGCCGCGGTGAAGGCGAGCGTTGCAGTCTGGAGGAAATTTCGCAACTCATGGGCCAAAGATCCAAGGCGTTCATTCATCTCCTCGACGTGTTTGTCCGTCGAAGCCGAGTCGCGCTGATAGCTGAATTCTGTCACCGCGTCGGCTATCGCATTGTCCAGGCAGCGGTTGAGCGTTCGAAATTCGTCGATTTGAAACGGCGCATCACGCTCATAGGCCAGGTCTGTAATCGCCTGACACAGATCGCCATAGTCGTGCACGACCTGATCGACGGAAAACCCGAGCTCTAGGAGTTGTCGTCCATGCTGCGCGGCTGACATCCCGATCGCCGAAAACGACGGCTCGCCACTCGACGGGCCAGAAATCTTGCGACTGTCCATGGGCTCGACGGTTTGTTCGATGCGCAGCGTCTGAATAAGCTGATCCAGAAATAGCGGCACACCGTTCTGCAATTGCTCCACAGTCGCCCCTCGGGCGGGCCGGTGCGCGACTTTTACGCGGCATCGTTCAATGAGGTCATCGCGGTTGTTTGAAAGGAAATCGTGCATCATGAGCAATACCTCGTTTGGTCGGCTGTACTTGGCTGATCGCCTGCGGTCGCCACAGGACATTCGCTCACGCGACGTGGACTTCGCTCAAGATCGGGGGGTAGTTCAATGTATGCCCCGGCATGTCATGTTGAGCATTCCCAACCATAGGGCTAGTGCGCCGGTCGCGAACGAGCCTCCATGGCCGATGGTTAAGTGACGACGGTTAGCGCGTACCATTCGGCGGTTGGCATCAGCCTGGAACAGTCGAACGGACTGTAGGTTGCTGGACAATACACTCGCCGTTATCGTTCAATGCGGCGCTCCGCAATCGCAGGTGATCATTGGCCACGCGCGACAGTCAGCTTTTTCTTCACCTTGAGATGAACCAGGCAAGGTAAATGGATTTTGGTCAGCGGGTTCATACGAAAAAGGTCTTCCATTATTTTCGGCCAGCCACGAGGTACCCGGTACTCAAGCATGCGTATCGCTGCGATACCTGACGTCCAACCGTGTAGGCGAGCGGTTATTTCATCGCCGTCGATGCCCCACGGCATAGGCGGCACGCGATAGTACGGCGTTTGCATGAAGCCCCACATGGTTAACCGGGAGAACCACCGCGGGATCACGTCGAAAGCAATTTCGGCCCCTGGGAAACGCTCGACGATCTGGACAAACAGGCGTCTCACCGCTGCAGGCTCGAGATACATAAAGAGGCCTTGAACGACGATGAATACGTCGGGGGTCCGTTCAATCTCGTCCATCCAGTCTGGCTCGAACACACTTCCAGCCACGTGACGAAACCGCCTGGACGAAGGAAGGAAGTGCTTGCGCAGTTCGATCGCAGCCGGCAGATCGACCGTGAGCCAACGCATCCGACCATTGTCTACGCGGTGGACCTGGGTTTCCAGGCCTTCACCCAAGGACACGATCAGGCCGTCTGGATGGCGCTCGAGCCAGCGCCTCAATAGCTGATCGATCTCTGCAGCCCGCGCGGCGAACGAACCGACAGGGTCGCCGAAATGGCGCGCGAAGTCATAGTCGATTGCATCGCAGATGTGCACGCTGTCGGGGTCGACTAGAACACCATCGGGACGACGTGCTTCGCATGCCCGGTCGTAGAGCGTCCACAGCATCGTCTCCGACACGCCGTCCAATTTGGACCTAATCTTCGCCAAGCCATCACCGTCGTAATTGCGCGTCCGCAGCTTCTCTTCGCGAAGCGGCGGCGCCAGAACGGCGGCCGTCAAATCGCACCCAGCCGTTCGGCGTTTGCGGTTGCGCGGCCGTGAATGGGTGCGAGGCCTGCCTGCATCACGCGCGCAGTCGAGCTGGCCAATTGCAAAGGGTTTGAGGGAGAGTCCGTTGCGATCTTCAAAAGCTCTGCCTGGCATGCAAACCATTGCGCGGCCGATTGACTTGATGCCAACGCCGCAGCCGCAGCGGAGGTAGCCCAGATATATTTGCTGGCATCCATCGCCAGTGCCATGCCTAGACTTACGAATCCTGAACCCATCGCCTCGATCGATTCGAACGCTGCCTCGCTTTTTTCGCGGCGCATCAGATTGAATTCGATCCGGTCTCGCTCATTGGGTAGCGGGCCAGCCATCACCAGGCGGGCCATGCGGGCTTTAACGACTGGAGTGGTCGCGTTGAGCATTTCACAAGTTTCAGTAAAGATGCGCCACCAGTTCGTCGAAAGCTCGGCGAAAGACGGTAAAAGGACTGACGTATTCATCTGGGCCTCCGAGCAAGTAAGCATTCTATGGATCGCCTGAGGACAATGGCAACGCAGAAGCGGTGCCGATTTCTTCACTGCTACCTACTTCATTGCTGTCCACCGGGTCAGTGCAGGAGTCAGAAAGCTGGTCGACCGGACCACGGAGCGCAATCGCGCATCCTTAGCGTTGGCTGTCGACATCATTCATGCACTTTGATGTTACCGCTCAGTGACTCGTCGGCCACGCGGTGACCCGGAACTGGCGATGGCGGAACACGAGCGCGCCCCCCTGTGTCAAACTGCTGTGAGACAACTTCTTCAAACAGTTTAAGGAAGTTGCCCACAGATGGATAAGCAGATGAAAGAGGTTTTTGAGGAACGTGACGTCAGTGCGAAGGTTTTCCCCGAGGGGGCCTCGGGGAAAACGGCAACCGATGCTGAGGTCGTCGCGGCGCCAAGCCGCCGGAGTTTTTCGACGAGCTACAAGCGCCGTATTGTGCGGGAAGCCGACGCGTGCAATGCCAGCGGCGCGGTCGGGGCACTGCTGCGCCGTGAGGGTCTCTACAGCTCGCATCTGAGCCACTGGCGCG
>NZ_MTHB01000197.1 GCF_002220365.1 Caballeronia sordidicola
CGGCGCCACGAGCTTGGGCGCGATCAGCTTCACAGTGTGGCCGTACTGTTGGAACATCCGCGCCCAGTGATGTGCACCCGAACAGGCCTCCATGCCAATGAGACAGGGTGGCAACTGGGCGATCAGCGCGAGCAGTTGATCACGTGGGACACGCGGTTTGATCAATACCGGCTTGCCGGATTCATCCACGCCGTGAACCGCAAAGACGTTCTTGGCAAGATCGATTCCGATGGTGACAATGGACATGGACTTCCCCTTTCGCTGGTGTTGATGAAGGTCGAGACTTCATCATGGCACTTTGATGCCGAATTGCGGCTTCCGCCGCAGCCTCGGGACGGGGAAGTCCCTTTCATTCGACAAGGTGTTGATCCATAGCGCTTCCGAAAACAGCCCGGGCAGATCACCCCAAATATGCGCCGGACCCATCTTGAACGAAGTATCGAGGTCATATCCGATCAAACTCGGCGCACCCCCCGTGAAATAGAATCCGCCGAGCTTCGCATTCGCGCGCTTGAACAGCATCAGTGTTTCACCACGACTACGCCGCACAAGCGCAGGAACAGCGTCGGCATAAGACGACTCATGAATAGTGCCGACCTTGACCGGGTCGCCGAATATCGCCCCCCCCTTTATCCGCCATACATTGATATCGGGTCCATCGCCGCGTGGCTGGAGCACGACCAGATCATCGACGCCATCGCCGTCCACGTCGCCCGCGACCACCTTGGCGAACGCGGGTGCGAACTCCGCATAGGTGGTGCCGCGTAAGCGCCCGGCAAACGCGCCGCCCGAGCTCGCGAGTTGCGTGACGGCCATCGCCGAATTCACGGTTTCTATCGCAATCAAACCCGTGTGCGGCGATCCGGCCACGTGAGCAGGCAGAAAGCGTGCATTCGCGCCAAGTCCGCTCGCTTTCATCCAGAGTGCCGGTGCATGCCCTGTCAAACCCTCGCTGGCGATGACCCAAAGGTCGAGCGTAGCGTCGCTGCGTTTTTGCGCGATCATCACGCCAGCGCGGCCGCTGCCATCGAAGTCTCCGGCTACGTATTGCTGTGCGCTGGCGGGCGTCAACGCCGAAGAGGTCTGATACCAGAGACGCGGTGCGTCGAAGCGCGTACCGGTGCTGCGCATCAGCCAGAAAGCCGTGCCTCCGTTGCGTGGCGCGATCACCATCAGGTCATCGCGACCCGTGCCTTCGAAGTCACCAAGGAGGAAACGCACGCTGTCGAAGCAGAGCGTGTCGCCGGCGCAGGTGGGAGTGCCGGCATGCGGGTTGAACGGCACCGCGTTCAGATACCACGGCGCGGCAGTCGGCAACCGTGAAAAGCCCGCTACCCATACGTTGAAGCCCGGCCCGTCCCGACGCCGCTGGACATAGACCGTACTGATCGGTTTCTCGCCATCCACGGTCCCTCTAACGTTGCCATACAGTGCTGCGTCCTGGCGCAGGTCGGTCCATTGCGAATGAGGAGTGGGCGCCCATCGCGATTCCGCGGTCAGCGAAGAGCAATGCCCAGCCGACAATGCACCGTTATGCCCCGCAAGGCAGTGGCCGAGCGGCGTGTACACGAGACCGAAGTCCCACGGCGTCCATTTCTGAGCCGCCTCGTCCTGATTGCAGGGCTCTTCAATCAGTTCGCCGCCGCGTTCGGCCACGCACTGCTGCGTGGATTCATCGACGAGCTGCGAGTTGTTCTTGGTGCCCGGCATGGCCGGCACCGGTTGCCAGTGCCAGTCCTGCGTCTTCGCGCCCGAGCAACCGGCGAGTGTCGGCTTGCCGTTCATGCCGGTCGATGTCAGGCACTGGCTCGAGTACTCGTTGACGAGGTTGCTCGAGCGCGGCCGGAACTCCAGCCCTGCTGCGCTCGAGCTCGATTCGGTCCAGTAGCGACGCGCCACCCAGTTGCCGTCCCACTGATACTCACCGAAGACGTGCTCGCCGTTGTCATCGCCATCGATAGCGAAATAGGATGCCACGTCGTCGCGCTTCATCTGGGTCTCGCCGGCGCTCAGGTTCTTCGGCATGCCGCCGGTGGGATACGTGACGTGATAACCAATCGGAATGTTCCGGTTGAGGCTCTGCGCAACCACGCGCGTGATACGTGCTGAATAGATGTGATCCGGGTGCTCGATGAACGGCACGGTGTCCGGATTGAGCGCGTAGATCTCGGTCGCCGGCGCAAGGATCTGCTTGAGCGTGGCAACCGTTTCCGCGCGGTCATAGTGCGTGGCATTGGAGCCGTCGTTGTTGATGGGATAGGTGGTGATGGTCTCGCCCTGGTCCCACATCAGGCCCAAAGGCACCTTGCCGCCACGTACTGCACCACCCGGCATCCGCAGTTCCAGCAGCGTCACCCTCGGCTGCTTTTTCAGCACCATCCGGTGGACGGGTTTGCCGCCGAACATGACAGTCGATTCGATCCAGTCATCCGTTACGCCCGCCATGCGCGCATAAGCGAGGCGCGTGCCTTTCTCGCGCAGTTTCACGTAGTCGAAGTTCGCGCCGTTAGCTCCGCCGATCAGGTGCACGGTGGTGACGCACCAGCCCGCCTGAAGCTTGTCGCTGATGCCCGGATTGACGAACAGCAGGTCGTCGTCGAGGTGAGCAACGACAGTGACGAGCGTGCCGGCATGGCAATCGGCCGCGCGTGCGTTCAACGGCGCAAGCAACGCACCTATCCCCATGATCAACAGCAACAGCGCAGCAGCCGATGCCCGTATCCAACGGCATGTTCGCATGACAACCCCGTATGAAATTTTTCTTGGCCGACGTGCAGCGGCCGCCCGGTCAGACGTCACGCGAGCGATGCAGCCTGCGTCCCGGACACTAGCGCAAAGACTTGCCATGCCGCGAACGCTGTTATGAAAATGGCGCCGCCAAGCGCCAGTCCGAAACGAATTCGCTCGACTCTCTGTCGCCTGAAAACAACCGCGTTCGATACCATCCGGTTCACCGATAAACTCGTCATCCCGATCGCCAGGACCGTGCAAGCGACACCCGCGCCCATGGCCAAGGACGCGAGTACCCCGATGATGAATACGTGGTTGGCGAGGGCCGCAATCAACACGAAGATCGCGCCTGCACATGGGCGTACACCGACCGCCACGCCCGTCATTAAAATCCGGCTGCGAGCCGTGGAAGTTCTGCGGTTAACGCCGGCACTGGCCCAGTGTGCACCGGATTTCCGTTGAGCGAGGCGCACGCCAAGATACACCGCTTCATCCTGATCACCCAAAGCGCTTGCGTTTGCTAAAAGGCTTGTACGTTTCTTCGGAATGAGCGCCACGCGATCCGTATCGCAACAATCGCGCCGCGTCGCAATGGCCCATAGCGACCAAACACCCACGCAGAGCAACGCGACGTAACTTGCCAGTTCAAGACTCGACGCCCGCGTCAACACGTCGGGCAAGCCCTCGCGGGAGAGCCAGGCAGCGCCGCCGACAAGCACAATCGCAGACAAGGACTGCACCAGCGCACTCCATCCGCTAAGCAATGCGGCATCGAGCAAACGCGCCCGCCGCGACGCGAGGTACGCACTGACCACGACCTTGCCGTGCCCGGGTCCAAGCGCATGCAACCCCCCATACGCGAACGAGCACAGCACGATGATCCAGGTGGCGAACAGGCCTGAGCCATCGCGCTGGTCTGCGAGCGTCTCCTGCAAATTTTCGTTCAACCTGCTTTGCAGATGGACACTTGCAGTGACTGCATCGCGAACGATCGCGGGCATGGCAGCCGGTGTTGGTCGAGGCGCTTCGGTGGTGTTCGCCGCGCTCGGTGCACCGGTCGACGTTCGCCCGAAGACGTCCGTGGTCTGAGACGTTTGATCCGTAACACCATGCGTTGCAAGCGTCAGGATAGCGGCAAAGCAAAATCCAATCGTCCTGCGAGATCCACCACCGCGCCGGTTACCGAAGCTGGTCAGCACGATAATCTGCTCGCTTGAGGAATGACAGAGCCACCGAAAATAGGGTGATCGCGATCCTCGAACGCCGCCCCCTTGCAGCTACCCGGGGAGCCCGCACTCAGCGTCACCACGGGCTGCGCCGCGCTTTCAAAGTCGACGAAATAAGTCTCGTCCCAGACACCGAGCGTCACTCGCTCACGCTTGAAGTCCACGGGTTTCACAAGCGGCAAAAGGAACCGGTAAACAACATGGCCTTGCTCGATGCTGACACTGAAGTTGCGCGCCTCGCCCAGGGCGACCGCCTTGCCATCGACGAAAACGTGGGTGAAGTAATCCGAACTCTTGAGCAATGAGAACGCTTGTGCCTTGAACGTCGCCGTGTAGTCGGCGTTGAGTGGACCAGACTTGGGCATGTGGGAAAAATCACCGACCAATGAAAACGGAAAGCCTTTCGAAAAGATCCAGGTCTGCTGCATGGCAACTAACACCGTGCCCTGGGTCTGGGCGACCATCGAATAATTGATCCACACATGCGGATGTGCCTGGGCCGTAGCGGGAAGGGCAGCGAGCGCAAGCGCACAGCATGCGGGAAGCAAGTAGCAATGTAACCAGCGATGCAACCAGCGCACGAGAACGAGCAGGGATGTCGTTGATGGTCTGCCAGAAGACCGCAGACGCGATGAAGCATTCGCCTTGGCTTGCAGCGGTGCCGGCGTGGTCCAGGCAGCACGCAGTGTCATGTAATGAACGTAAAGCAGGCCTTGTTTCAGAAAGCTCATCTGCATGTCGCCCTCGTCGCGACCAACCTCCAATACGAGCCCGTTTATAACACGGCGCTTTTCTAATGCCCAGAATGGTGGGCAATGGCGTCCGGCCTTGCAACACAGTCATCAAGAAACCTTGCTCTTCCAAATCAACTTGCGGCACGATGCGCCAATGACACATTCATTTTTATCGCAGTATGGGATGCAACATCGTTCGGGGACGCACAATGCGCTTTAAGTTATTAAAGGGCGTGTTGCCGCTTGGCGGCAGTGCCGCGCTTCGCGATCTCCTGGCCGGCGTGACCCTTGCGTCAATGGATATCCCGCAAGTGCTCGGTTATGCCCGCATAGCGGGAATGCCGGCCGTGACCGGTCTTTACACCGCATTTTTACCGCTGCTCGCCTTCGCTCTCTTCGGCGCGTCGCGCCATCTGGTCGTGGCTGCCGACTCTGCAACAGCAACTATTTTTGCCAGCCATCTGTCGACCATGGCCACGGCCGGAAGCGCGCAATACATGGCGCTTGCAGGGGTCGTTGCGCTGCTGACAGCCGGGCTGCTGCTGATCGCCCGGGTCTTCAAGCTCGGTTTCCTGGCCGACTTCCTGTCCCGCACTGTCTTGCTCGGTTTCCTTGCAGGCGTCGGCATTCAGGTCGGCGTCGCAATGCTGGGCGACATGCTCGGTGTGTCCGCAGGGTCGTCGCGAACCCTTGGGCAGATCGAATCGATTGCGCTTCACCTTGCTCACGTTTCGCTTCCAACGCTGGGTATATCGGTCGCAGTAGTAACCGGCATTCTCGTTTTCAAGCGCTTGCTGCCGCGTCTTCCGGTTGCCATGTTCGCCGTGATCGGCGGCATTGCGGCAAGTTATGTCTATGATTTCGCCGGACACGGGATCGCGGTTGTCGGTCCGGTTGCCGGCGGCCTGCCCGCACCTGGCTTCCCGCTTGCCACCTGGCAACAAACACTGGACCTGTTGCCCGTGGCCGCATCCTGTTTCGTGATGATCATCGCGCAGAGCGTCGCGGCGGGTCGCGTGTTTGCGGAGCGTTATCACGAACCCGTGGACGCCGATGCGGACATCCTGGGAATTGCCGCAGCCAATGCGGTGGCCGCCGTGACTGGGGCGTTCGTGGTCAACGGCAGTCCGACCCAGACCGCCATGGCGGATCGCGCCGGTGCGCGCAGCCAGTTCGCACAAGTGGTGTTCGCGGTGGTGGTCGGCGTAGTGTTGCTGTTCTTCAGCAAGTGGCTGCAGTATCTTCCGCACTGCGTGCTGGCGGCCATTGTGTTCACGATCGCGATCGGGCTGATCGATGTGACGCGCCTTTATGCCATCCGCCGTGAAAGCCCTGGAGAACTCACGCTAGCGCTTGTCACGGCCCTGGCGGTGGTGGTGATCGGTGTCGAGGACGGGATACTGCTGGCCGTCGCGCTGTCGTTGCTGAGGCATGTTCGCCATAGCTATCATCCGCACACCATGATGCTTGCACCCACTCAAGCAACGGGCGGACGCTGGGCGCCCGTGCCCGCCGCGCCGGGAACAGAGACCGCGCCGGGACTGATTGTTTATCGCTTTGGCGCCGACCTGTTTTTCGCGAACGATCATTTTTTCGTCGACGACGTCCGCAACTTGCTCGAGCGCGCACCCACGACTGTCCACTGGTTCATCGTCGACGCCGGCGCTATCACGGACCTCGACTATTCGGCGGCCCGGACACTCGCCGAATTGTGCGAAGGTCTGAAGCAAGGCGGTGTCAACGTGCTATTTGCACGCGTCAACCAGTATCTGCGAGCCGATATGGACCGTCACGGAATCACCGCGGTGCTGGGCGAATCGCACCTCTTCGAGACGCTGCATCAGGCGCTTGTAGCGGCCGGATTCGATCCGTCTGCCGTATCGAGTACGCATTGAATAGGGATTGAATAGGTATTGAACACGCCCCGGGCGGGCGTGCAACATCGGTTAGCCGATGTTGCACGCGATGAGAAGGCCTATGGAAGAAGTTCTTCGACGTCACGCAGAAAAGGTTAAAGTTTCAGGTCCGCGAGCCGTTATGACGTCGATGCACGACGCCATACCAGGTTCGCCTCTCCTGGATGGCTTTCTTCTAACATTACGGGAAAAATCCATGCGCCTCCTGCTTGCCATTTTCTTGCCATGGCTCCAGTTCTTCACGATTGGCCGGCCGTTCGCCGGGATCATTTGCCTGCTGCTTCAAATCACGGTAATCGGCTGGATCCCAGCGGCGATCTGGTCGGTCTACGCGCTCAGCGAATACAAAACCGACCGAAAAATCGCACGGTCGGTCGCTGGCCGCTAAGCCTGACCGGGAGCGAGGCGGGCGTTCTCAACGCTATTCATTATTCGACCGGTTCACCGGGGTTCGCGGGACGTGGACGCCGCGCGGACAGGGTTTATTGCCGCGCTGAGCGCGCGTCGCCCGCACCGGTGGTTTATTTTTAAATTGACCAACTGCGGCCTGGGATACGAGACCGCATAAACCGGCCGCGCCATGAGGTCGGTTCCATAACGGGTCGTGCGGTCGCTGTATTACCGTATTAGTAACGGCGGCCAGAGCAATCCGGGAATATTTTCGTACTCAGGATCCGATTTTTCGAAACGGTGTACCAGAATGGTGCAAGTTTCCGTCAATATAATTCTATTCGTTCAGTTGCCTGAAATGCAAACATAAAGCAACCACGCTCGGAAGGTTCGCTGCGAGACACTCGGCACCGGAAAACAACAATTGGTCATTTACGTGGTATTGAACTAGTTGTTATTTTGGTCTAGATTAACTTCGGCTCGCGTTCTCCACGAAAGTTGTTGCCAAACATTTTCAGTGCGAGCTTGAGACCGCGAGCTTACTTGCGGTCTCTCCCCATTACAGTGCTTTGACGGTATTTTTTCATTTCGTTTATTCTGAATCTATTTAGGCATACCAATCAAAAAGAGTTGCAATATCGGAACCGCTTGATTTGCCTAAATACGCTGCATGCGAAAGTTTTTCCCGTGTCTTAGCGTGGAGAAAGAGATGAAGAAGAGTGCTCTCAGCGCGATCTCATTAGCGCTCCTTGGTATAGCGGGAGGGGCGCGGGCGCAGTCCAGCGTTACGCTCTATGGAACGATCGATGCAGGCGTCGGTTATGTGAAAACCAGTGACGGTTCGCGATGGGGGTTTATAGATGGCACGTTGTCCGGTGATCGCTGGGGCTTGAAGGGTTCGGAGGATCTCGGCGGCGGCATCAAGGCAATCTTCGATTTGGAGAATGGGTTTGATGTGGGAACAGGCCAGTTAGGCCAGGGTGGCCGGGAATTCGGGCGCCAGGCGTTCGTCGGCTTGTCAGGTGACAGTTGGGGCACCCTGACTCTTGGCCGGCAATACGATCCGCTGGTAGACATGGTGCAACCGCTCACGGCTGACAACTATTTCGGGAGTATTTTTGCGACTCCCGGCGACGTGGACAATTACGACAATAGCTTGCGCGTATCCAACGCCGTTAAGTATGTGTCACCCAATTACGCCGGCTTGCAGTTTGAGGGGCTGTACGCCTTCAGTGGTCTGGCCGGCCGCACGGGCCAGGGCTATACCTATAGCGGGGCCGTCACGTACAACAACGGCCCGCTCGGTATCGCCGCCGGTTATTTCCTCGCCACGAATCCTAGTCCGACCGCGGGCGGTTTCCGCGACGGATGGGATCCGACCTCATCGTCAGATGCAATCTTCGACGGCGCAATCAACAGCGGCTACGTGACGGCCAAATCATTGGGCATTGCGCGTGCGGGAATCCAGTATGCGCTGGGTCCTGTGACGCTCGGCGGTTCGTACAGCAACGCGCAATATAAGAACGACGGCGACTCGACTTTCACCAGCACCGAGAAGTACAACGTTGGCAATGCGTTCGTCAATTACCAGGCCACTCCGGCCGTGCTGTTTGCCGTAGGCTACTCATATGAGAAGGCGAGCGGCAACACGTCGGCCACCTATAACCAGGCTAGCGTCGGGGCGGATTATTCACTGTCGAAGCGCACTGATCTTTATGCGGTTGGCGCATATCAGCATGCTAGTGGTACCCAGCTCAATCCGGACGGCACGACCTCGGCAGCCCAGTCTTCGATCGGCTCATATGGCTTCAATGGCACGGCCAGCCAGGAGATGTTCATCCTCGGCATGCGTCATAAATTTTGATAGCGGGGTGGCTATTTATAAAATAGAGTAGTGCGTAACATCGTCCTTGGAGGCGCCGCGCCTTATACGAAGCATGCGCGAAGCATGCGCGAAGCGTGACACCGCCGGCGTCGCTGCCAACCCCTGCAGACGAACACCAACCGTGCACGATTCAATGGTCAATCATTAATGGTTAATGGTTAATGGTTAATGGTTAATGGTTAATGGTCTCGAGCGCGAGCCCCTTGGTGGAAGGTCCGAGCAGGATCATGCAGATCGCCACCAGCATTGACATTCCGACAAAGACAGCAACGCCCGGCACGCCATACCCATGCAGCAGAATGCCGATTGCCAGTCCGGCGAAGGCCGCGGAAATCCGGCTCCAGGAATAGACAAAGCCAATCGCGCGGGCACGCACGCGGGTCGGATATAGCTCGGCCTGATAGCCGTGGTAGGCATAGGACATGATGTTTGCAGATAGCGTGAACAGCACGCCGAGCGCGATCAGGATCCATGGCGTGGAGACCTGGGAGAATATCGCGATGACTATGGCCATCGTGAGTAGCCCACCGCAGATCTGTGTTTTCCGCTCGAGCTTGTCGGCGAACAACATACCCAGCAGCGGACCAAAGGGGTTTGCAATCGCAATGACAAATGCATATCCCAGGCTTGCCGTGACATGAATGCCGCGATGGATCAGAAGTGTCGGCACCCACGCTGCGAAGCCATAAAAGCCGATCACTTGCGCCATGTTGAAAATCGACAGAATGATCGTCCGGCGCCGATAACCCGGAGCGAAGATTTCTTTGAGCGAGCCGCGTCCTTCCTTTTCGGGTGAGACCGCTTGTGGTGCCGGCAGGCTTATTCCTTTCTCCGCGACGACCCGGCGTTCGATGTCCGCGACTATCTTTTCAGCTTCTTCGATCCGGCCGTGACGCGCGAGCCAACGCGGGCTTTCCGGAATATGGCGACGCAAGATCCATACAAGCACGGCACCCACAGAGCCGATCAGGATGACTACCCGCCAATAGTCAAGGCCGAACGGCCGCGTCCCGTTCAATGCGTACGCGAGAAACGCGACCACCGGTACGACGGCAAAGGTGATGAACTGGTTCATGGCATACGCACGGCCACGCTCCTGACTGGGGATCAGCTCGGAGATATACGTGTCGATTGTTACCAGCTCGACGCCAATCCCAATGCCCGCGATAAAGCGCCAGATATCGAGAGCGAATCCGGAGGTCTGGAACGCCATGATCACCGTGCAGACCATGTACCAGACCAGTGACCAGGTGAAGATCAGGCGCCGGCCAAACCGGTCGGCCACATAACCAAGCACGAGTGTACCGACCCAAAGCCCCGCAAAGGTGGCAAAGACAAAGGTTCCGAAACCGGCTACTGCAAGGGGCTGGAGGGCAGCAAAGAAGCCTAGCGACTCCGGTTTGAACAACCCGGACTGGACCATGCCAGGCGCAACATAGCCTGTGAAGAACAGGTCATAGAACTCGAACACACCGCCAAGCGAGATCAGGATCACCATGGTCCAGACCGTACGCGAGGGTGGCAACCGATCAAGCCGTGCCGCAATTTCAGCAGCTTTCTCGCTGGACATGTACGCCTCTTATTTTTGACAGAGCTGTAAAGTCGATTCCCCACGTCCCCCGTGGTTTCCCGTCGCGCACACTTGGTAACACCATGTCGGCACGCAAGGAGACATTGCAAGTCCACAAGGATGCCAACAGCGCTCTTCGTTCACGCGACAATTGGATATCGTTAAATTTGCCTATATTGATGAAGCGAAGGAACTGCGCCGTCAATGCGCCATCAATCTCTTCTGAGCCCACGGGTCCTTCGGTCCTTTGCAATCTCGCACATCATCGCGATGTTCAGCAATGCGGGCGAACACCAACGCGTCCTTCGCGATTGATACGAGACCTATGGCCGCTCACGCAGTCGTGTGAGGCGAATGGGTGAGGGCGATGGTGATGGCAGGCGCTTCGGCGTTGCGGACAGTATCTGGTCCGGTCGTGCGCCAAGACTCCATGACCGTCGAGATAACACGCGCCAATCTCAGGGCATACACGCTTGTCAGATCATTCATGTGCGAGCATGATCTGGTGTGGTTTTGCCCTTTTTCTCAGGCCTTGGTTGCAGGGGCGAGTGGCCATGTTGGCTGTTTGCTCCAACGAGTCCGTTTGAATTCTTTCGCTTTCGCGAAGTGAGCCCAAGCGGCCCTGTCTCAGCCGGGTCATATCGACAGGAGATAATCAAAATGGAT
Organism: Caballeronia sordidicola; assembly: GCF_002220365.1. Classification (GTDB taxonomy): domain Bacteria; phylum Pseudomonadota; class Gammaproteobacteria; order Burkholderiales; family Burkholderiaceae; genus Caballeronia; species Caballeronia sordidicola_C. The sequence goes on from NZ_MTHB01000197.1 coordinate 11,118, forward strand.
GTTTCCATCTCGCGACGAGCTGTCATGGCTTTCATCGGCCTCGCGTGTGCGGGGGCGATGACCCTGGCGCAAGCGGCGCCGGTCTCGTTCACCGTGCCGCTCACCGGTGCGCAACAGGTACCTCCGGTCCAAACCTCGGGTAACGGCACAGCCAACATCTCCTACGATCCCGACACCCGGGTCGTCACCTGGACGATCACCTTCAGCGGCCTGTCTGGCGACGCCACCATGGCGCACTTCCATGGGCCCGCCGCGTCGGGCAAAAACGCGCCGGTGAAAGTCTGGCTGTCAGAGAAAGGCGCAGCCGTCACGAGCCCAGTCAACGGTACCGCTACGCTGTCGCCGGCAGACGCGAAAGAGTTTCTCGCGGGCGAGATGTACGTCAACGTGCACACGAAGGATCATCCCGCTGGCGAAATCCGCGGTCAGGTAGTGCCGCCAAAGTAACTGATGCCGCCGCTCAGAGGTAGGTGGCGAGCAGCGTCACCAGGGTGGCGCTGAGGACCAACAGGAGCAGCGCACGGATGGTTGACGCTTGCCGGGGTGCGCGGATGCGCTCCGGCAGGCGCTTACGTCCAGTGAGCATGGGGCGCAGCAGATTGTGGCCCTTGGCCACCGCGTACACAGCGATAGCCAGCACGTGCAGTGCCACCGCCGCCAGTAGTGCGTCCCACAGGATCGTGTGCAGCGCGGTGATCGCGTTGGCGATCGATGCGGGAACCCATTGGGTCAACGGTCCGTCGTCCGCAACATCGTTGTTGACGTAAAGCCCGCTTAGCGTCTCGCCCAGCAGCAAGGCCAGCAGTAGCAATACCATCCACCCGCCCGCCGAATTGTGTCCCACCTGCAGGTCGGCTTCGCGGCGCAACACATGACGCAGATGCTGCCACGCAGCGGCGGGCGCGCTCATAAAGTTACGAAACCGCGCGGTATCGCTGCCGAAGAAACCCCACAGCAAACGGAATAGCACCAGCGTCAGCAGCATCTCGCCAATCCGGACGTGCCAGCCCATCCAGTTCAGCTCTGAGGTCGCATAGGCGGCCGCCACCAGCACGACGACCAGCCAGTGAAACAACCTCGTTGGCACGTCCCAGACAAGCACCGGACGAGCTGCCTGCTTCTGCGTATTGACGGGTTTATCGGCGTCCATATGGGCTGCGCGCGCTACCTTCGAAATGAAAGCGCCGACACCTTGAACCTAACGCCACTCAACGTAGCGCACCGTCGGTTCCATGTGCGGCGCCGCTTGCCACGCGCGGCTGCGTGAGCGCACTGACGACCACGAACACGATGATATTCAACGCCAGCGCGAGGAAACCGATATTGATGTCCTTCGCCGCGTCAGGGAGGAATGGAAACATCTGCCCGATGCTCAGGTGCATCGTAGTGGTCACCACGACAACGGCCACGCCTGCGATGATGCCGCCCATTGCACCCTGTTTCGTCGCACGGCTTTGATGCATCAAGCTGGCTATCAAGGCGGGAAACAGTTGCGTTACGAAGCTGTAGCCCATCAGCAGCAGCGAGACGATCGTGTTGCCACCTTGCAGCGTGAACCAGATGGCGACGAGTGCCACGACCGGCACGAGCCAGCGTGCGAGCCGGCCGACAAACGCATCCGAAGCCTGACGGTTCATCGCTCCTCGATATACGTCGTTTGCAAGCAAGGTCGACGCCGAGGTAAGGATCATCGAGCCAGGGACGAGCGCGGTGAGCACGCCGGCAGCGCCGATCACACCGACGATCCAGGGATCGAAACTCTGGATGGACAGACGGAACAACGACAGGTCGATGTCACCGCCTTTCAGGCCCGGCACCTTGAGTGATGCAGCGAATCCCACGAAGAACACGAACAGCAGGATCAATTGATAGACAGGCAGGATGATCGCGTTGCGCCGGAAAATCCGTTCATCGCGTGCGGTATACACCGAACCGAACGTATGCGGCCACATGAAGAAGCCGAGCGCCGTCAGCAGCACAGTGGACTGGAACCACGACACGCTCGACCCCTTCGCCGGAAAGGTGAGGAAGCCGGGCTTCGCGACATCGATTGCATGGAACATCGGGCCGATGCCGCCGTAAAGGTGATAGGGCAGGTAGATGCCCAGCGCCAGGACGACGCTCAGGATCAGAATGTCTTTGACCACGGAATTCCACGCCGAGCCCCGTACGCCCGACAGGATGACGTAAGCGGTGACGACTAGCGCGCCGATCCAGACGGCGACTGTCGGCGATATCACGCCATACGATGCCGTTGCCACGATGATGCCGAGTCCCTTGAGCTGTAGCACGAGATAAGGGATTAGGGCGACCACACCGACCACTGCGACCAGGACGCCGAGCGCGGGGCTGTCGTATTTGCGCGCGAAGTAATGGGGTTGGGAGACGAGCCGGTGTTTCTTCGCGTAGCGCCAGATTGGCGGCAGCATCCAGTACGAGAGGATGTAGGCGAGGGTCCCGTAGGCGAGAATGTAGTAGACCGGCGCGCCTTTGCCGTATGCGAAGCCGCTGCCGCCGAGGAACGTGAAGGTGGTGTAGATTTCTCCGGCCATCAGGAGGAATACGAACGCCGTGCCAAAGCTGCGGCCGCCAACCGTCCATTGCTCGAGATTCATGTCATGACCACGCCGTGCACGCACGCCCAGATAGAGCGCCAGCAAGGTCACAGCAATGATGATGAGTAGCGCGCTGCTCATGAACGGGCCTCCGCAGCTTCGTTGACGGCTTGGCGGTTGGCCGGATCCAGCCGATAGATGATGCCCATGATCACCGCGCTCAGCACGATCCAGATCACGATCCACGCGAGCACGAACGGCATTCCGAGGATGAGGGGTTCAACCTGATTGACGAATGGGATGCCAATAAGAATGCCGATGAACGGCAGCGCCGCCATAATTCGAAAAAGCATGATGAATATCCCCCTAAGCTGCGTAGATTTTGCCGCGGACCTGCTTTTGTTTCGCTGACTTTATGCTTTATTCGTTGATTCGGAAAGCCGATCAAAAAAACGCAGGAGTCTTGAAAGGACGGCGTGACGACCGCGCGACTTCACTTTGAGCGAGGCGCGCTGGTGTTTCGGCTACAGCCAAACCTGCCGAGATAGAAAAGTTGGTGGCCGAGATCGGGGTGATAGTCAGTTTGATGGCCGTGCCTTTTTTAGAGGCTATGCCTGTCTTCTTGCCGCTTGGCCCGGTGCGCGCAGCATTGCCGAGAGTGTATGTATCTGCCTTACGAAAAGTTGATAATTTATGTTATGTCAACTTAAAAACCAACATCCACGCGCTTGCATCCTGACTGCTACTGCTCAACAACTTCTGGTCTCGGCCCGGCTACAACGCGCCATTGACGATACCGTCCTCAAAGGTGTTCTCACCAAACGGATTGCGCGACGCAAAGGCATCGCGTGGATCTATCAAAAGTTATCCGCCCGAAGTTATCCGCCCGAACCACAGAAACCGATCAATTCTCTGGACCGAGCTGACCACCAAGCTGGGTCAATATCTGATATGCAGCAGTCACCCGTGGAGCGATGGGATAGTTCTTATTTGCAAGGATGACGATACCCAATTTCTGAGCCGGAAGAAACGCGACGTAAGCTGCAAAACCATTGGTCGATCCGGTTTTGTTGATCAGCGCATTCGCTTGCGGCTGCAGCGGCGGGTTCAACTCAATCACTTTCGTCGCCTGATAAGCCATGGCGTCCGAATTACCCGCCAGAACCTGTTTCAGCTCCACAGGATACGGGTATTGTTCCCATATCAAATCTTGCGTTATTTCACCTGCTCTAAAATATCCGGTGTGGGTCTCGTTGATCGCGCGTTGCAATACGCTGTCAATTTTAATCATCTGCATGTTGGCTGCGATAAATCGGATCATGTCCGACGTGCTCGATTTAATTCCATAGGCTTCCGAAGACAGCGCTCCCGCGCTCAACCTGATCGGAGCGCCCTGTTTCGTGTAACCTTGCGCATAGTCCTTCATCTGATCCGGCGGCACATTGATATAACTGTGCGTCATTCCAAGCATAGGGAATAATTTCTTTTCAATGGCATCATCGAAAGGCTCATTCATGCTCCGGGCGGCAATCATGCCGAGCATGCCAATACTTGGGTTCGAGTAGACCCTGTATGTGCTGGCAGCGTAGGATGGTTGCCACTGCCTGAAATAATCCATTAGTTGAGCGTCATCGTGAATTGCATCAGGCACCTGCAACGGGAGGCCGCCAGAGGTATGCGTACCAAGATTCAACAGACTAACGTTGTCAAAGCTGCTGCCGCGCAGGGATGGCAAATATTGGCTGGCGCTATCGGACAACGCAAGGTTGCCATTGACCTGAGCGAACGAAGCTAACGTTGCCGTAAATGTTTTGCTGGCTGACCCAATCTCAAAGAGAGTTTTGTTTGTGATCGGTCGGCGTGTTTCGAGCGATGCCACACCGTAACTATAAAAGTAGCTCTCTCCGTTGACAATTACAGCGACCGCCATGCCTGGAATTCGATATTCCCGCATCAATGGACGTATTACGCGGTCCATTACGCCAGAGATCTCTTTCTGCTTGGTGTTGCTTTCCCCATATGTGCTGGAAGCGATAAAACAGGACGACATCAAAGTGAAAACCAGTAGACTTTTCAAAAAACCGCAACGCATGCAATCTCCTTGAACTAATAGCATGAATATAGGAGGGAAATGGTTCGAGCCCTTTCCATTGAATCTTTGACGTTTGGAGCGAGGTCGGGCAACGCAACACTGATTACTGCGGGACACTGGCGTTAAACGGTTTCCCGGGTGTGGACACCCAGGTTGCGATGACTGTCGCTCCTGCGGGACCGGCTTTGGTGACATGAATTGCATTAGCCGCGATCTGGAAGCTCCCTCCCGCGCGGATCATTTTCATCAGCTGGCCCTGTACCCGCAAGATTATCTCGCCCCTCGCGGCATAGCAGACTTCGGGTCCGGTCGCCATGTGACGGGGTTTTTCGGCGTCGGGCGGGAACTCGGACACCAATCCACCCAAGTTAAGAAATGGAGATCTTTCAGCAAGGTTTTTGCGTCATGGATTTGTGGGGTTTCGAGCGGGGTTTGCGTTGCTTTGAGATTCCTGGTCGATGACGGAAGGTATGGCGTGCGATGAGGGCCAAGGCGTGCGCCAGCGAGGTCGCCGCGGCGATGCCGAGCAACAGGGATGGCAGTAGAGGCTTGAGCACGGAATGCACGTAAGCGCGGTTGATGCGTCGGTCGGGCGGCAATTCATGGCAGGCGTGGGCCGTCAGGGTGGTCAATGCCTGCAGGTTGTCGCACAGCACCC
>NZ_MTHB01000225.1 GCF_002220365.1 Caballeronia sordidicola
CCATACATATGTGCCATAGACAGTTTGCGTCCTGCCTGTTAAGCGGTGTAGGCAGGGGTGACATTTCAACCCTCAGATGCGTTTCAATAGGTTCGTGTTCCTCAACCGTCCCACGCTCAGCCTAGAGACTCATCTCGGCGTAACCACTTCGCCTCAAGCCCCGTTTCCCACGGACTACGTCACCTTGCCAGTGTCAGCAAGTCACCGCCGCTTCGGCTCACTTCTTCTCGCAGCAGAAGAAGGGCATGTTCCTGGTACTGCCACATCAACTTCGCCAGGTAATGCATTCCAAACATGCTCAAGCAGCTTCACCCCCGTATGGGCGGGCTACGCTGGCTGGGCGTACGATAAGAGTTGTCAGGCACCCAATGCTGCGATCGCGGGTTGAGGTTAAAAGCCTGGGTTTCTTCGGATCCATCGCTTCCGCTTTGCCACGGGAACATCGCTCCTTTATACCCAGCGGCCGCAGCGGCTGCGCGCGCCTCATCCAGGCGTCTATAGCGGTACATCAAGAGCGATCGCGTGATTTCGGGCAAGCGATAGTTAAAAAACGGAAAAATGAACAACTCGTCCCAAAAGATATGTCCTTGGTACCCTTCGCCAGTCCATCCCCTCGCCGGCACGCCAATGTCGAGGCCGATCGAATTAGGCGAAACGGCCTGCAGCAAGTGAAACATATTGAAGCGCAATAGCATCGACACATTTAACTTAAAGCTCGGGTCAGCCGGCTCAATGCAGACGTCGAAGCGCTCCCATAGGTGTTTCCAGGT
>NZ_MTHB01000075.1 GCF_002220365.1 Caballeronia sordidicola
CGCTTCAGTAGCAGCGAGGGCAAACGTTCATCGTTATTCATCGTCACGCTCCTTTGCTAGCGCGACGCCGGCGGCCTGCGCTAGCAGGCTCGCGAGGGGTCTGATGACGTTTGAACGCTGCACCGGGCTCATCCCCTGAAGCTCGACCGAGTCGAACGTCATGTTCATCTGGCGCGATATCGGTTGCAACGACTGCGGGTCTGCCCGAACGACGTTTGGTGCCTTGTGCATTGCGCTTCTCCCGGACGATGGTGGAATCGTCCGTTGAGTTTCCGCGCAAATGTCGATTGATAAGAAGTTGGTGCAGATTGCACAAGGCCGCTACGCTGACGCGCGGATCGCCGAGAACCAGAGCGGAGCATGCGGCAGCATCCAACATCCATTCGGCAATGACCCTAACCTCACTGTCGCCCGCGTCGATATGGACGACCCGACCTCCGCCGCGCTGCTCAACATCTCGAACCTTGACGCGACGACGAAACAGCGGATGCCAACGATAATGGACTTCAACTTCTTGCCCGATATGGGCAGAATGAACGGGAACTGGTTCTTGGGCGCCGGAATTATCTGTTCGCAGGGTCCGACGGCGGCGGCGAGAGCGCTGCGATAATCTATAGCCTGATCGGAACGGCACGCCTAAACGATGTAGAGCCATTCGCGTATTTGCGTGCTGTCTTCGAACGGATCGCCGATCATCCCATCAACCGCGTCGACGAACTGCTGCCGTGGCGCCTGATGCCCGTTGAACAGGCCACACAGCTCGCAGCTTAACGGACCATCACGATGGCTCAAGCACGCAAATCAAGCAGTCGCAAACCCACGTTGCGAATGGTCAGCTCTCCAGAGTTCATCTATCAGTTGCGGGTTGAACTACTGGGTCTCAGACCGGCGATTTGGCGGCAGATTCTCGTTCGCGGGTCCGTTGAGCTTTCCAGGCTTCACGTCATCTTGCTCATGACCATGGGGTGGGACGGTGGCCACGTGCATGAGTACGTCATTGGAGACAAAAACTATGGGGAGGTCGATCCGCTCTTCCGACCCGATGTCCCCGACGATCCGCCTGTGTTAGACGAAGCCAAGGCAACCCTCGCGGTGGCACTTGGTGATCGGAAATTGTTCACCTATATCTACGACTTTGGCGACAATTGGCAACATCGCGTCAAAGTCGAAAAGATCTTGCCGCCTGATCCCGACTTACGCT
>NZ_MTHB01000008.1 GCF_002220365.1 Caballeronia sordidicola
GATGGCTTTGAGTTTCGGCGAACAGCGTAACAACGGCACGATTTCGCTATCCCAAACGTCGGCAAAGGGATTTGTCCGCGTCCGCCAATCGCGTTCTGGTTTCTGCGAGGGCAACTCGGTCGCTTTGGTTACGCGGCGAGCCGTACGCACGCTCATACCTGCTTTCGCGGCGGCAACTTCCTGTGTGTGGTCTTTGCGCTTGGTCATGTAGAGATGAACCTGTCGATCGGTGATGTGGGTTCCAGACATTGGCGAACTGCTCTTTAGCTGCAGTCGACCATCCTATTCCCCGCCGAATCAGCGCTGCCGGTGGTTCGTCGTCTACGGCGGCTACGCCGCCTTCGACACCTCACCACCGGCCATCATAGTTGTCGCAAAAGCGGACTTCCCAATTGTCGCGCACCAGCAGACGCGACACACGTTGCCATTACCGTGCGAGACGACGGGGTAGGCATAGCCGCCACAGATATCGAGGATATTTTCCAGTTGTTTCGGCAAACCCACCGGTCGTCGGCTCGGTCAGCCGGCGGCATGGGACTTGGGCTAACGCTCGCACGCCGACTGGCAGAAATGCATGGGGGCACCCTAACCGCTCGAAGTGCCGGCTTGGGAAGAGGCAGCGAATTTACGCTGACATTGCGGCAGTCTCTATCGTCGAACGATGACTCGGCACTGCCGTCGTCTGAGCGCACCCTCCCCGAATTTCCGCTGTCCATACTCGTGGTAGACGACAATCGTGACACTGCAGACGCAATGGCAATGTATTTTCAGCTATTGGGGTATTCAACGTTTGTGGCTTACTCGGGGGCAGAGGCGTTGGTTCTCGCAAGCACAGCGGCGCCTGACGTCGTCTTGAGTGATGTAGGCCTGCCGGGTATGGATGGGTATGCGCTGGTCCGGGAGCTTCGAAAACTGGAAGGTTTCACGGCAACCTTATTTGTCGCAATAACTGGTTATTCAACGAATACCGACCGCGAGGCAGCCTTACGAGCAGGGTTCGATGCGCATGTCTCTAAGCCCGCTAATGTCGCCAAGCTTGGGCAACTTATTCAACAGCTGCACGCAGAAAGGCGTCTGCCTCGCAAGCGGTAGATGCAAGTCGTTTGAATCACTGCCCGCCACCGCTCTCCTATTAGCCATACGTCGACCGAGGTGCGAATGAACCGACTGAATGTAGGCGCCCGAGTAAAACTGACCGACGAACGGCTCCTGCAACTTGAAAGTGACTCGGCGAAACGGGACTAGGACCGCGTGGGAACAGTTATCGGGTATCGGCCTGGTGCCAAAGGCCCACTTGTTGAATTCGACGCCGATGAGGAACGGCGCTCCGAGATACCTGCAGGACGTCGCGCTCGCATATCTGGACGTAATGCCGGCATCGGAGCATCTGAGGTCCTCTGCGCCACTGTACCGGGTCGGGGACAACCACCGAGCCAAACCCTTGCGAATGGATTGAGCAACCGTCGCGTGGACGCAAAACAGAAAACCGCTGACCAAGGACGACCTCCAAAGTGGATGGTGCCGAATCATGCTTTCCTTCGCCGCTCCGCTGCTACATGAGCGAGAGCGGAATTGGACACTTCCAGCGACACCTGCTCGGCCTGGTAAGTCAGGCCTCGAAATGTTTCCTGCCGCAGTGTCAGCTTTCGACCGGCGGCGTTCATAGGCAAGATTAATTTGCGTTCTGGAACCGTCGCGTCTCTACTACGTGAGCGCGGACTTTCTCTATGGAATCGAAATGACGACAACGGTTGCGGATGCCAACGAAATTGTTCAACAAATAGCGGCCGAGACAAATACCTCTGCCGACGTCGTTTCCAAGCTCTATGCACTCACGATGGCGGAATTTGGTGAAGGGGCGGTCGTTCACGACTTCGTGCCGCTGTTCGCCGCTAAGCGCGTACGCGCGGCGCTCAGAGACGCTCAAAAGCAGCTCCATTGAATCCTGGGCTTCCGCTGGGCAAGACGTATTGCGGGTCTCAATAGAACGCCAACGTATGCGTCACTGAACATCCGGGAACGCAAGCTTAGCTTAGACCGTGTTTGCAGGATAAACATCGTCGAGTAAAAGCGATAGGTCACGCTCATTAGGACGCGTGCCAAAGCTGCTGTAACCGGCGACCGTTGCTATTGCAAGCCACGAATTTGGCGGAAACGACTCAGTGATAATTTTACCGTCTCGCAAAATGCGCAGCCGGCCAGTGTCTCTGCAAAATTCGGCACACAATGTCGTGGAATCGACGTCGCGGCTTGCGCGAACTGGCTTTTCCAACATAAATGCCCCCTTTTACCTCGAAAACTTCCTTCATCGTGTGACTCGAACAATCACTCCGACGAAGGCTGGATGGCGCCCCAGAACTTGCAGCAGGAGCTCCATATGCATGGCGAAATTTGATACCCCAAAAGTGACGCGTTGACGTCGGTAAAAGTTGAACAGGTCCCCATGCTGTTTCGCTGATTTGTACTGGGACAATCGGCTCTCAGACCATTGTAATTTTTCAAAATTATCAGTGCGAGCACGCATCGACGGTGATGGACGCTTATTGCTGAGTCGGCCGCTGACCGCTGTCACATAACCGACACAAAATTTTCTTCAGCTCGGCATCTGCGTTGCAATTGGAGGTGCGAAACGTCGCATTATCGCCGGTACGTCGTTGATTCATGGTCAAGTCGTTTCGGGCTCTGATATAGCGTGCGCTTAGTGCGGACCGAAAGACGCTTTAACGGCATCGGACTTGCTCACGTTATTGTGGAAGCAAAATCTCTGGTCCTGCTCTTACACGGCAACGCGAAAAGAAGGGTTCCCAATGAACAACCGCGATAGTGGTCAAGCGAATGTGAATGCATCGGTCCGGTCTGTGTCGTCGTTGGACGACAAGTCAGTCTCGCGGCTAACAAAGCATATGAGTGTTCCAGCCGCGTTCTTCGCATTAGCAGACCCAGTCGTCGGGCAAGTCACCGCTCGGGCGCACCAGCTGGTGTCTCAGGGGGACGCCGAAACACTGCACAAGTTTAGAGTAGCGCTGCGACAACTACGCGCACTATGGTGGGCGTTTGCGCCTCTGATGGATAGCGCACAAGCGAAGCTTGAACGCGACGAATTCAAGCGACTTGCAGGAGTAGCGGGAGACACACGGGACTGGGACGTTTTATGCGCGCTTCTATCATCCGCCCGCCAATGCAGTGCGATAGTAGAAAACCTCGCTCCAGCTCTTGCCGTTCAACGGGAGCTTGCATTGTCATCCACCTGGGCCACCTTAAAGCATGCTGATATCGAGACCCACATGCGAAGCGTGCTGCTCGGAACCCTGCGACAGCTGGAAGAGCATGGCGACGAGCCGGTGAACAAGTTCGCCGAGACACGGGTGCGTAAAGCTGAGAAGGCGCTGAGGACCTCCATTAAACAAGCACATCGCCACAAGCTCCCCGATTTTGATGCGCTGCATGAAGTACGTATCGCTGGAAAGAAGCTCAGGTACTTGCTTGAGTTTTTCGCGCCTCTACTAGCCGGTCATCACGACAAAAACATCAAGCGGCTGATGACTTTCCAAACCCAATTAGGCAACCTCAACGACGTTGTTGTTAGCGAGGTCAAACTTCGTGAGACACCCCTCTCTGGGATAGGCGAAAACGACTTGACGCAAACGCTCAATTGGATGACCAAGGAAAAAACGCGACGTCTGCGCGCCGCACAGCGGCATATCAGACGTATCAAAGAGCGCTGAGCCGGCTGTACTTTTCTTTATATGAGACGGGCACGCTCCAGCCAAACATCAACTGTTTGTGGTCAGACGTAAGCGAGTACAGCATTCACTTTTGTTTTTCTGCTTGAGCCGGCAAAAGAACGCTTTCGATTTTGTCGAGCGTGAGCGAGGGTACGAAGGTCGCGTCCTGATAAATCGCCGCAAGCGCTTTTGCATCGATTTCTTCGGCGTTTCCTTGCCACCGAACGGCTGCCCCTTCAAATGCTGCATCCCATAATCCCGCGAGGCTCAGAGCGCCACCAGCCATAAGGATGGCAGTTTTTTCTCCGAAGGCGCTCCAGAGTCCGTCCACCACGCGCACGGAACTCCCTCCACCTAACCGGATGTATTCGTCGCATAGTTCTGTGGGCGAAATCACTGTCGCCGCCGCAGCCATCAGCTCGACCGTTGCGGTTGCCGCACTTTGCCCGTTGGTAATATTGACTCGAAGTTTCGGAAAGTCTTGCGCCGCCGACGGTATTGCAGCTAAAAGCTGGCTTGAATATCGGTCCACCATTTTATCTTCATAGGTTGCGTGCACGCCCTTGCCTGGCCAGCTTTTCGCACCCGGTTGCTGCTGTTCGCGATAACCATCAGATAGATAGGAGCCATGCAACGGCTGACACGCGTCCCCAACGTAGTGAGAGACGATGCCGGCCGCGCAAAGAAATCGAGGCATGTTGCCTTCGCGAAGCCGCACGACCATTTCATCGAAAAGCTGCCAGACGCGAAAAGGCAGCAAGCCTTGCGACCGCGCGTCAGTGTTCCCATTCGCTTCGTACCATTTCTGCCACGCTTGCACGGTCATGTTGCTGCTGCTCTCCAACGAAAAATCGCGCAATGTCTTGCCGGTCGCATCTGGTTTATCAATATCCGCATAGTGATTAGGATGCTCGGGCCCCGCGTTCTGCGCATAGTCCCGTCCGCCAGGCACTTTATTCTTCACCTTCTTCCAGACCAAATCTGGCACGTCCGCTAGTTCGACAAAATCGCCGTTAGCAAGCGCCTTGCGAATTTGGCCTGGCGAGAGCTGTTCGGGCGGAAAATTAATGCGTTTCACGTTTGCTGTGAGAAACGCCTTTAACTTTTCATTCTTGACGTGGTCTATCGCTGCCGTCGCGATGCTGTAGTGCCCCGTCTGTCCCCAAAAAGGATTGGCGCCCGTGTTGTGCCCTTGAATCAAGTCCACGTCCAAGAGCTGGCAAACCGTTCCTAACCCCGTAGCCAAGGCGTAGTTAAACCGCTCCCGGTCGCTTCCGACTAATGCTTGGCCGCCCCATTCAACCGCCATCGGTCGAAGTATCGTTTCCTTGCCGCTAGCGACAGTTTGTAGATGCCATACTGTTCCGGAATCACCCGGCATCGTCTGCACAGCGCCGTCTTCTGGAGCGATGAGGAACTCCGAGATGAAATCATAGCCGCCTATCGATTTGTGTCTGTAAAACAGTGCTTTGATTGCTCCATGGAGCGCGCCCGACGCCGCGCCGAACGCGGCGACCGGCTGGTCAATAAGTTGAAGCCCAAGATTGAGTTCGGTCAAATCCGCGATATCCCCGACAGGATTTGAAAGTCCGAACGGTTGGCTGGTCCAGTCATTTATGTCGTCCACCTCAATGAGACCCACGTCGAGCGTGAGGTAAGTCCGAGCACTTGGCAGCGCAGGAAAGACCGAAGAGAATGCTTCGCGGGTTATCTGCTTATCCGACGCTCGGCCAACCTCTTTTAACTCGCCTCTCACCCGCGCACTGATTCGCTCGCCGGGACGCCCGCAGACGTGGCGATTCGTGAGCGCGTACGTCGTGTGTCCATCTGTGACTAAGCATACGACGCTCGCGGTATGCTGCTGGCCTTGTACGTCGACGACAATCGGGCAACCACCGCCGATGTACGTACGTGGCCATCGGGTATCTGCGGGTTTCGTTAGATGAGCTGTCGCTGGTTCGACGGCGACCACACAAACGGGTACTGACCGGCCATCAGGCAGATAAAGTGTTCGGGGTACCATCTGGGGCTCTGTCGAATGAAAGGGACTTCCCCGTCCCGAGGCTGCGGCGGAAGCCGCAATTCGGCATCAAAGTGCCATGATGAAGTCTCGACCTTCATCAACACCAGCGAAAGGGGAAGTCCATGTCCATTGTCACCATCGGAATCGATCTTGCCAAGAACGTCTTTGCGGTTCACGGCGTGGATGAATCCGGCAAGCCGGTATTGATCAAACCGCGTGTCCCACGTGATCAACTGCTCGCGCTGATCGCCCAGTTGCCACCCTGTCTCATTGGCATGGAGGCCTGTTCGGG
>NZ_MTHB01000230.1 GCF_002220365.1 Caballeronia sordidicola
TCAAACATCCGTGGCTCTGGCGAGCACCGTGCTTTTGGGGCACCTATGAATGGGAACTGCACGCTGTGGACACTTAGGGTAGCGTGGTTTGAAAGCGTTTTCTTTGCTTCGTTTCTTTGTCGCTAAGGACCAAGAAATGACGTGCCGCCACGCACAGTGGCTAACAGTGCTAAAGAAATAAGCCAACTCAGGCAGACCGCTAAGGCTGAAAGCAGCAACCCGGCATTGACTCCGACCACTAACCCTGGAACCTTGCACCCCGGCATTGACCCCCACCCCACCGCACCACCGCCCCCCTCCAGAACCCCGAGTGCCAACGACCGATCCCCTTGGGGTTCAATTTGCCTGCGCAGAGTCGTATACTCATGCCTCCTGTTTCCCAAGGTTGCGCGTGGCTCGTGCCCGCGTGCGCAGCCGCGCTACGAGGCACGCATGGCAAGCCTGAACAAGACTTCCCTGACATCCGCCGGGCGTAGCCTGCTCCAAGGCGCGAACTCGGTGGCGCAAGCCCGGCGCACCCGGCGCATCGTGATCGGGCTCCTGCTTGCTGTCATCGTAATCGGGCTACTCGGGTTTTTCGCCGCCCCACCGCTCATTCGCCATATCGCAGAACAACAACTCTCCGCGCAACTCGATCGCCCAGCCAGCATCGAACGAATCGCACTCAATCCCTATACCCTAAGTTTCGAAGCCGATCGCGTCCATATTGGCGAAGCGCCCGCAAACCTGAGCGCAGGCACAAAAAGCGGTGATTTCGTCGATATAGAACGCCTGATCGTGCGCCCTTCATGGTCGTCACTGTTCCGTCTCGCGCCGATTATCAACGAGCTCAAGATTGATTCACCGCGCTTTCATATCGTGCGCTTTGACGCACAACGCTTTAATTTCTCCGATCTAATCGAAAAGTTCTCGAAGCCGTCAGCCCATCCGTCCAGCAAACCGGCGCGATTCTCGGTATCGAATATTCGCGTGGAAAATGGCCGGATCGATTTCGACGACCGCTTGCTTAAAACGCACCACGTAATCGATCGCTGGTCGATCGGCATTCCATTCATCGCCAATCTCGCATCCACCACCGAATTGTTCGTGACGCCGTCGCTGCAGGCGCGCATCGATGGTTCGCCGTTGTCCATCACGGGGCGCACCAAGCCATTTGCCGAGTCGCGCGAATCGGAGATCGCCCTGCAACTCGATGGCCTCGACTTGCCGCAAATGCTGTCGTACGCGCCGGCATCGCTGCCGGTCGCGCTCAAGAGCGGACGCTTGTCGACGAACCTCGATGTGAGCTTTGCGCTCAACGCCGACGCCCCGGTGGTTCGCATCAAAGGAACAGTGGATCTGGCGGATCTGGCCGTGACGGACAAGCAGGACGCGCCATTGTTCGCCGCGAAATCGCTGCATGTGAATGCGGGAAATCTGGAGCCGCTGCGCAATGTGTATCGACTGGATGAAGTCCGGTTGACGCAGCCGGACGTGAAACTCTCCCGCGATAAATCCGGCGCGTTCAACTTCCAAAAACTGAGCGCATCAACGCCCGCTTCTCAGCCCGCTGCGCCAGCAGCACCCGCTCCCGCCAGCGATACCAAACCCGCCGACACCGCGGCGCAACCGCTCGACCTCGCGATCAAACATCTGGCGATCGACCAGGGCCACATCGTCTTCGATGACCGCTTGATGGCGCAACCCGCCACGCTCGGCTTGACGAACCTGGGCGTGACGCTCGACGACTTCTCCACGCTCGGCAAACCTCTGGCGCGCTACACGCTGAAGACGGCCTTCGATCACGGCGGCGGGCTCGACGCATCCGGTAGTTTCACGCTGCCTGGCAAGAATGCGGACGCGAAACTCGTGCTCAGCGACTTGCCGCTGGCGCCGTTGCAACCCTACGTGGCGAACGCGGTAGCGGCCCGTATCACCGACGGTTCGCTCGGCGCAAATTTGCCGCTGCAAGTGGACTGGTCGAAGCCCGAACCGTCCATTCAGGTCGGCGCCGGCGATGTCACGCTCAAGTCGCTGAAGCTCGTGCCGCAGTCGAATAACACCGCACCCATCGCGCTCGGTTCGGCTGAAGCGAAGATCCGGAAGATCGATGTCGCGGCGCGCACGGCAGCGCTGGACAGCGTCGTGCTGAATGGCCTTTCCATCGATGCAAAACGCCTGAAGGACGGCAGTATCGATCTCGCAGCGCTCGCCGGTCCGCACGAAACAGCACCGCAAGCCAGCGCCACGCGCAAGGTCGAAAAAGCGAATGAGGCGGGCCCGGCCTGGCGTTATCAAATCGCGCAGGTGTCGCTCAACGACAGCAGCGCCGATTTCACCGACGAATCCACGCCGCGCCCGGTGAAACTGCACATTGCGCCGTTGCAGTTGGGCGTCAAGCAGGTCAGCGACGACCTGACGAAACCGCTCGCCATCGACGGCAAGCTGACGATGAACGGCAAAGGCGCGCTGGCCGTGGCCGGCACGCTGACCGCGAAACCGCTGAGCCTCGCGCTGCATGTTGACGCCAGCGAACTCGACGCATCGGCGTTCGAGCCGTACTTCGGCAGTAACCTGAACGCTACAGTCTCGAGTGCGCTGCTGAGCGCAAACGGCGATGCGTCGTTCTCGGGGGAAGGACGCGCGCTGAAGGCCGGTTACAAGGGCGACGTGTCGTTGTCGAACGTGCGGTTGATCGACCGGGCGAATTCGGACCAACTGGCCGGCTGGAAACTGCTCGGCCTGACCAAACTGAATGCCCGCTACGACGAACGAGGCGCCGACGTCGAGGCCGCGCGCGTCACGTTCGCGAACTTCTACGGCCGCGTGCTGCTCGACGCGCAGGGCAAGCTCAATCTCACCGATATCGTGGCCAAGGACAAGGGAGCGGCCACCACGCAAGCTGTCGCCGCGACGCCAGCCTCCGCACCCGCAGCCGCAGCCTCCGCACCCGTTGCAACGCCTGTCGCGCCGAAAACTGCGTCGTCATCGGCGAACCTGCGCTTTGGCCAGCTCGTGCTGCAAAACGGCCGCGTGACCTACACCGACAACTTCATCAAGCCGAATTTCACCGCGAACCTGGTTTCGATCACCGGTACGATCGGCGCATTCGGCACGCACTCGACCACGCCCGCGCCCGTCGATGTCGCCGCGAAACTGTCCGCTAACGGACCGGTATCGATCAAAGGGGTCGTGAATCCGCTGATCGCGAAACCGTCACTGGATCTGACCGCGAGCGCGCACGATGTCGAGTTGCCGAATATCTCGCCGTATTCGACAAAATATGCGGGCTATCCGATCACGAAGGGCAAGCTCAATGTCGAGCTGCACTACATGCTCGCCGACGAAAAGCTCAGCGCAAACAACCATCTTTTCATCGATCAACTCACGTTCGGCGATCACGTCGACAATGCCACCGCAACCAAATTGCCAGTGCGGCTCGCGGTATCGTTGCTGAAGAATTCGAAAGGCGAGATCGACGTCAACATTCCCATTTCCGGCTCGCTCTCGAACCCGGAATTCTCGATCGGCGCGCTGGTGTGGACGGCCATCCTTCACCTGGTCGAGCGCGCGGTGACTGCGCCGTTCTCGCTCATTGCAAATGCGTTCGGCGGCAAGAACCCCGAGGAACTCGGCTATGTGGAATTCGATCCGGGCTCGGCCACGCTGAGCGACGCGGCGAAGGAAAAACTCGACACCATTGCAAAAGCGCTGGCGGACAAACCGTCGATTACGCTGGAAATATCGGCGCGGGTGGACCCGGCGCTGGACGAACCGGGTTTGCGCACGGCCTATGTCGACCGGCAGGTGCGCCTCTCGAAAATGCAGGACGCGAGCGAAGACAACCCGAACATCAATCCATCGAGCATCCCGATTTCCGCCGATGAATACAGCAAATTCCTCACGAAAGCGTATAAAAACGCGGACTTCAAGAAACCGCGCAACCTGATCGGCATGACGAAGAGCGTGCCCGACGCGGACATGAAAGCCGCGCTCGCGGAGCACGCGCCGGTGGACGAGGGCGCGCTCGGTGCGCTTGCGCAGCGGCGAGCGTCGGTCGTGAAGCAATATTTCGAGGGCAAGATCGACAGCAAGCGGATCTTCATCGTCGCGCCGCACCTCAACGCGGAGGGCATCAAGGACAAGGGTGCACCTACGCGGGTAGACTTCGGGCTGAAGTGACGACTAAGTGACGACGAAGCGGCGACGAAGCGAACACAAGCGGATTCAGGCCCGCGCTTTAGACGGTGCGCGCCGAAGAACCCGGATCCTGGGAACGGCTGCGGCCATCGGCATTCTCGGCAATCCGCGCTACACTCATTTCATGAATGAGGCGGCGCATCGCGGCGCGCATGACGGGAATGCGGAGTGGCTAAGAATAGCCAAGTGGTGCGCGGAGCGGCTCGCAGCTCGGCATCGCTTCCAGCCGCGTTCCCGGACTCATCGCGCTTCATCGCAAAAGCCGTCAAACGAGCCATATAAAGTAAGCGCTTCGCGCGAAGCGCCCACGGCGTTCAGGCTCTCCACACCCGAATCCAGCGCTGCACAACCTGCAGGAGAATCCCATGCTGTTGCATGATCTGGCTGACCGGTATGGTCCGGCAATTGTCTTTTTCAACGTAATGGGCGCAGCGCTCGGCCTGCCTGTTCCCGCGATGCCGACGCTGATCGTGGTCGGTGCGTCGGTCGCCATGATGGGTTTCAACGGCCAGGCCTTGTTGCCCCATCTCGCGCTGATGCTCGGCATTGCCACGCTCGGCGGGGTGCTGGGTGATCTCGTCTGGTTCCAGGGCGGCCGGCGCTACGGCGACCGCACGCTCAAGACCATCTGCAAGCTGTCTTTGTCGCGCGATACTTGCGTGAAAAAGACCGAACGTTTTTTTGGCCGCTGGGGCGTGCGCGTGCTGCTCGTCGCGAAATTCATTCCGGGTTTGTCGCTGGTTTCGGTGCCGCTCGCCGGTGCAATGGGCGTGCGCACGCGCTCGTTCATCGCGCATGACGGTCTGGGCGTGGCGTTATGGGCCGCGGTGGGACTCGCGGTGGGCGTGATCTTCGCGGCCGAACTCGACATGGTGTTCGCGATGATCGCGCGGCTCGGGAAACAAGCCCTCCTGGTCGTGGCGGTCGCGCTGGCGTGTTACGTGGCGTACCGCTACTGGCGCCGGAAGATGCTGATGAAGACGCTGGAAACGGCGCGCATTACCGTCGACGAACTGTATGCGCTGATGGAGAACCAACCGCTGCCCGCTATCTTCGATATCCGTTCCGCCGAGAAACGCGTGCTCGATCCCTTCGTGATTCCAGGCTCCGTTTTCGCCGATGAACGCGAATTGCAGAAGATCGTGGAAAGTTACCAGCCGGATCAGAAGATCATCATTTATTGCTCGTGTCCGAACGAGGTATCGGCGGCGTGGATGGCCAAGGCGCTCCGCAATGCCGGTTTCAAGGATGTCGTGCCGCTTACCGGCGGACTCGACGCCTGGCGTCTCGCCGGTCTCGACCTCAAGCCGCTCACCGACTTCGGCGGCGCGCGCGAGGACCTGGGCGAAATGGCCGCCATGTGCCCGTGGCCCGCGAAAGCGTCGGCTTCCGACAAAGGCGCGCTGCATGACGCCGTCTACCTGCACGGAGATCGCCACGCATGAGTACTACGCCCGAAGGGATCAACGAAGCGCCCAACCTTGGCCATGGCCATCCGGAATGGCGCGACAGTCCGCCGGCTGCGTTGGAAAACCTCAATTCGATCACGAACGATACGGCCAACGCAGCGCCGGCAGAAGCCGCTGCCGACGCTCCGTTCTCGCCGCTCCAAAGCCGCAAGCATCAGATGTACCCGTATCTCACCGCCGAGGAAATCGACCGCATGCGGCGCTTCGGCGACGTGCAGTACTGGCGCGCGGGCGAACTGATGTTCGAAGTCGGCGTGCCCGGCCCCGGCATGTTCGTGCTGTTGAACGGCCGGGTGCGGGTTACGCGGCGCGACGGACTGGGCCACGTGCATCTGGTGACCGAGGCGGACCCCGGGCAATTCCTGGCGGAAGTCGGCCAGTTGTCGGGCAAGCCCGCGTTGGTCGATGGTCACGCGATAGAAGATGTGGAAGCCATCCTGATCGCGCCCGAGCGGCTGCGTGCGCTGCTGGTGGCGGAAGCGGAACTCGGCGAACGGATCATGCGCTCGCTGATCCTGCGTCGCGTCGGGTTGATCGAAAAGGGCAGCGGGCCGATTCTCGTCGGCCAGTCGGACGATGGACGGCTGGTATCGCTGCAGGGCTTTTTGAGCCGTAACGGTTATCCGCATACCGTGATCGACGCGTGTACCGATCCCGAAGCCATTGCGTTGCTCGAACGGATATCGACATCGAAGGCGGATTTTCCGCTCGTCATTTGTCCCGACGGCACGGTCATGCGCGCGCCCGATGAAAACCAGCTCGCGTCGCAACTCGGCTGGCTGCCGGAATTCGATCCGGCGCATATCTACGATGTCGCGGTTGTCGGCGCCGGGCCGGCCGGATTGGCGACGGCCGTATATGCGGCGTCCGAAGGGTTGTCGGTGGCGGTATTCGATTGCCGCGCGCCCGGCGGCCAGGCCGGCGCGAGTTCACGGATCGAAAACTATCTCGGCTTTCCGACTGGCATTTCCGGCCAGGCATTGGCCGGACGTGCGTTCGTGCAGGCGCAGAAGTTCGGCGCGCACATCGCCATTCCGACGGAGATCAAGGCGCTTCACTGCGACTGCATGCCGATCCAGATCGAGCTGATGAACGGGCAGCGCGTGAGCTCGCATACGGTCGTGATCGCGACCGGCGCGGCGTATCGGCGGCCGAATATCGTCGGGCTCGAAAAATTCGAAGGGCGCGGCACGTATTACTGGGCGTCGCCGGTGGAAGGCAAGCTTTGCAAGGGCTCGGAAGTCGTGCTGGTCGGCGGCGGCAATTCGGCCGGACAGGCGGTGGTGTATCTCGCCTCGCACGCGGCGCGGGTGCATTTGCTGATCCGCGGACCGGGGCTGGAGCTGAGCATGTCGAAGTACCTGATCGACCGGATCGCGGCATTGCCGAACGTGACGGTGCATACCCGCACGCAGATCGAGTCGCTGGAAGGTGATGGCCGGACGCTCGCCGCCGTGCATTGCAAGACGCCTGACGGTGCGCTCACGCTCGACGTGCGGCATCTCTTCCTCTTCACCGGCGCCAACCCGAACACGGCGTGGCTGCGCGACTGCAGTGTCAAGACCGACGGCAAGGGTTTCGTGCTGACGGGCCCCGCTGCCCACGGCGGCCACACCGAGGGCTCGACTGCGCTGGAAACCAGCGTGCCGGGCGTGTTTGCCATCGGCGATGTGCGTTCGGCATCGACGAAACGAGTGGCGGCGGCGGTGGGTGAAGGGGCGGCGGTTGTATCGCAGATTCACGGCCTGCTGGCCGAGCGTCAGGAACTGGCGCTCAAGGCTGGCGCGGTGGAGTAGGCGCGGCTGGACGAGGCGCGGCTAGACGAGGCGAGGCTAGACGAGGCGAGGCGGCGCGGCGGCGAACCGGAGCGTGAATTCGATCCAGCCGTGCGCCGAACAACTCACCGACGCTGACCCGTCGTGCAGCCGCATGATCGCCTGCACGATGGACAACCCCAAGCCGCTCGATTCCGTGAACTCGCTGCGGGCTGCATCGCCGCGATAAAAGCGATCGAACAGGCGCGCGAGATTGTCGGGGGCGACTGGCATACCCTGATTGCCGATCACAATAAGTGCACCTTGCGCATCTTCACTGCCGGTCAGCCGGATCGTGGTGCCGGCTTCGGCATAGCGCACCGCGTTGACAACCACGTTGCTGATTGCGCGCCGGGACATGATTGCGTTAGCGTATATCTCGCCTTCGGCATGCACTTCGAAGCTGAGATTACGTTCGTCGGCGAGTCCTTCGAAGTACGTCGCAATGGTGTCCAGTTGCTCGCGAATGTTCAGCGTCGTGCGCTCAATGTCCTGCCGCTCGTGGTCCGCCTGCGCAAGAAAGAGGATGTTTTGCGCGATCCGTCCAAGCCGCTCCAGCTCCTCCAGATTCGATTCCAGCACGCTCTTGTATTCGCTCTCGTTGCGCGTATGCGCGAGCGTGACCTGCGTCTGCCCGATCAGCACGCCGATAGGCGTGCGTACCTCATGCGCGAGATCCGCGGAGAACTGCAGCAGCCGTTCGTAGCCGGTCGACAAGCGGTCGAGCATGGCGTTGAACGACATCGCGAGGCTTTGCAATTCGGTTGGCGTGTTCTTGATATCGAGTCGTGCCGACAAGGTGTCGGGTGTGATCCCGGCGACCCTGTCGGCCATTTTTCGCAGCGGCGCAAGACCACGGCTCGATACCCACCACGCGAGCAGCGCGGTGATCAGCACCGCGCTCACCACGGTGATCCAGACGCGCAGGAGATACGTCGACAACACCCGCGCTTCCTGTGTCATCACGTGCGCCGCAATGATCTCGATGACTTCGCCGCTGGCGCCTACCTGGGCTTGCGCCGCGACCCAGCGCATGCGCACACCGTCCCGACGGGTGCCTTCATAGAGCGCGTCGAGATTGACGGCGCGTTGCACGGGCACCGGAACGAGCGGCGGCAACGGCATGTTTTCCGGGTTCACGCTGATGAACGGCGCGAGGCCGGGACGCCGAAAAATAATGACATCCTGACTGTCGCCGAGCATGGTTTCGAACAGCTTGGGCCGCGCTTCTATTTCCTTGATCGTGTAGAGGTCATGCAGCAGCGAGCGAAAGTGTTCGACCCGTCCGATCAACTGGTAGTCAGCGCGCGTGGAGAGCGTGGCACTGGTTGCGTGATACAGCGATCCGCCGACCATGCTGACCACCACGCACACGATCAACGCGAACAGGCAGGTGATCCGGACGACCAGCGAACGCGAACGCCATAGCGGACTCAATGCGAGTCCCCGGATGCGCCGAACGAATAACCGATGCTGCGCACCGTGTGGATCAACTTGATATCGAAGGGCTGATCGAGTTTCGCGCGCAGGCGTTTGATGGCGACATCGACCACGTTGGTGTCGCTGTCGAAGTTCATGTCCCACACTTCCGATGCAATCAAGGTCCGCGACAACGCTTCTCCCTGCCGCTTGCAGAAGAGGTGGAGCAACGCGAATTCCTTGTTCGTCAGCGCGATGTCCGTGCCTTGGCGCGTCACGCGTCGGCGCAGGACATCGACGTGAAGATCCGCGACCTGGAATACATCTGATTCGCGTATTACGCCGCGACGCAGCAATGTGCGGATGCGTAGTACGAGTTCGGTGAACGAGAACGGCTTGACGAGGTAATCGTCCGCGCCAAGTTCCAGGCCGTGAATACGGTCGCGAACATGATCGCGCGCGGTCAGGAAGATGACCGGGAGGTCGCGTTTCGCGCGCAGCGCCTGCATGATCTGCCAGCCATCGAGCCCGGGCAGCATCACATCCAGCACGATCAACTCGTAAGGATGCGCCAGCGCCTGATGCAAGCCATCAGCGCCGTTGCGGATCAGGTCGACCTGATACCCGGACTCGGTGAGCCCCTTCTTCAGATAGTCGCCGGTCTTGCGGTCGTCTTCTATAACCAGGATGGTCATGCTGCGGGCGCTTTGCTTGGCTTGAGGTTTGCGTAAGGAATGAGGCCCATTCTATCCACCTGGCACGACGCGCGGAAAAGATGACAAAAAAGTCATTAACGTGTCATGCGTAGATCAGCGTGCGGTAGCTAAGATTCAATCCAGACGAGGTCTTTGCGCGTAGCACTGTGCAACGCGGCGATATGCCCATCAAGTCCCCCCGGTTCCCCGAGTCGCGACATCTTCGCAGCCTGTTTGATCCATCCCACCATGAGGCGAGCTTGAATCCATCTTCGACTCACCTTCCGGCTCAAGCCATAACCCAGCCCGGCTGGGTTCGCATCACGCACTGGATCAACGCGCTTGCGGTCGTGGTGATGGTGACGAGCGGCTGGCAGGTCTATAACGCTTCGCCGATTTTCCGTTCGTTCGTTTTTCCTTCAAGCATCACGTTGGGCGGATGGCTGGGCGGCGCGTTGCTGTGGCACTTCGCGGCCATGTGGGTGCTGGTCGTGAATTTCCTGGTGTACGTGGGGCTGAACATCATCTCCGGACGATTGCGCCGCAAGCTGTTGCCACTCAGCATCAAGAGCCTGTTCGGCGATCTGCGCGCCGCGCTGACCGGCAAGCTCAAACATGACGATCTCACGCATTACAACGCCGTGCAGAAAGCTGCATATCTGGCGGTGATCGTGGACATTGTGGTTGTGATCCTGTCGGGTCTTGCGGTCTGGAAGTCGGTGCAGTTCCCGTGGCTGCGCGACCTCATGGGCGGGTACGACAACGCCCGCGTCGTCCACTTCTTCGCGATGAGTTTCCTGGTGGCGTTTTTCGTGTTGCACGTGGTGATGGTCGCGCTCGTTCCACGCTCGTTGTTGCTGATGATCCGGGGCCGGTAAACCATGCTGAACAGAAAGAGCGAACTGATTGCGGCGCACCTCGATGTCGACAATATCCTCAAAGATGCGCGCAATGAACTGAAGGCGCCGGCGCGGCGTCTGTTTGGCAAGCGCATTTTGTCGCTGGGCGGTCTCATGATGCTGTCAGGCTGCAATATCTCCGACGATAAATCCGTCAACACCGTGCTGCGGACCATGTCGCGTTTCAATGACGAAGCACAAGCGTTCCTCTTCGATCCGAACAAGCTCGCACCGACTTATCCCGAGTCGATGATCACGCGGCCGTTCCCGTTCAACGCGTTCTACGATATCGACGATGTACCGCTCGTCGACGCAGCTACGTACAAGCTGCCGGTTGGTGGACTGGTGAAGGGCAAGAACGTGTGGACGCTTGAAGAACTCCGTGCGTTGCCGCAGGAAAGCCAGGTGACGCGGCACATCTGCATCGAGGGATGGAGCGCGATCGGCAAGTGGGGCGGCGTGCGTTTCGCCGATTTCCTCAAGCGTTCCGGCGCCGACACCACGGCCAAATACGTGGCGTTCCACTGCGCGGACAACTATTCAACCAGCATCGACATGCCGACTGCGCTGCATGCGCAGACGCTCCTGACGCTGACGTATGACGGGCAGGTCTTGCCGCCGAAATACGGCTTCCCGATGAAACTGCGCATGCCGACGAAGCTTGGCTACAAGAACCCGAAGCACATCGTCTCGATTAGCGTGACGAACGAATATCCCGGCGGTTACTGGGAGAACCAAGGTTACAACTGGTTCGGTGGTGCCTGAATTTTCTCGCGTCAAAAACTAAAACTGGAGCCTCCATGTCTATTGCGTCATCTACCTCATTGCGTTTGAAACTCGGTGTATCGGTTGCTGCGCTCGCGTTTGCCAGCGTTGCGTTTGCTCAGGCGCCGGCGGCTAAACCCGCGCGTATTCGCGGCGATATCGTCTCGTTGTCCGGCGATACGCTGACCGTGCATCGCCGCAGCGGCGACACCGTGACGATCGACATGAAGCAGGACACGCCGGTCACGGCGGTGAAGAACATCAAGCTCGCCGACATCAAGCCGGGTTCGTTTATCGGCACGGCAGCGACCACCGGTACCGATGGCAAGATGACGGCGACCGAAGTCTTGGTATTCCCGGAAGCAGCACGCGGTACGGGTGAAGGCCACTATGCGTGGGATCTCGCGCCGAACAGCACGATGACGAATGCGAACGTCGATCAGGTTGTGACGGGCACGAGCGGTCGTGACCTGAAGCTCTCGTACAAGGGTGGCAGCAATACGGTGACGGTGCCGGACGGCGTGCCTGTAGTGACGTTCGCGCCGGCCGCTCGTACAGATCTGGTCGCGGGCAAGAAGGTGTTTATCGTGGCGTCGCCGGTGAGCGGTACTGAGTTCGCCGCGTCGCGCGTAGTGGTTGAGAAGGATGGCGTTGCGCCGCCGATGTAATGATTTGACGCAGCGCCTATGCCGGTCCGGGCGCTGCTAACAGGTCTTCGATTCGCACCGGAAGATTGCGCACGCGCATGCCCGTTGCGTGATAGACGGCATTTGTAATGGCAGGCGCAATGCCTGCCATGCCGATCTCTCCGATCCCGCGCGCGCCGAGTGGATTCAATGCGAGATCCGGGTAGTCGAGAAACGTCACGTCCATCTTAGGCGAGTCGGCATGCGTCGTCATCACGTAGTCGGCGAGGTTGCGGTTCAACGGCGCGCCTGAACGTGAGTCGTAGTGCGTCTCCTCGAACAGCGCCATGCCGACGCCCATCACGATTGCCCCTTCGATCTGGTTCAGAGCCGTGCGCGCATTGATGATCTTGCCGCCGTCGATCACGCTCACGACCCGGCTCACGCGCAGCCGTGCAATTTCCGGCTGCCACGTGACCTCGATAAAGTGCGCGCAATACGAGTGAATCGACACCTTGTTGGCATCGGCATCTGTCTGGCTCGCGCCGGAACGACCTCTGCCCATCAGGATGCTGACTTGCGCTGGTACCAGGATTCGTTCGAATGGCACGCCCGCTCCGGGCGAGGTCCCTTTGTGAAAGACCATGCCTTGTTCAAAACCCAGCACGTCCACCGACTGGCCTTTGAAGGGTGAGTTGTCCGCATCTGCGGCAGTCGCGAGAAGCTGCTGGACGACAGCCTGGGTGGCCTGCGTCACGGCGGGAACCAGCGACGCGGTTACCATCGAGCCACCGGACAACGGTCCCGGCGGCAAACGTGTATCGCCGATCACCACGGCAATCTTGTTGAGCGCGATACCAGTCAGATTGGCGACCATCTGCGCCAGAACGGTGTAAGTGCCCGTGCCGATGTCCTGCGTTGCCGTTGCTACGCGAGCGGTGCCATCGCCATGCAGTTCGACGATCACTTCCGCAGGCTGTCGCCTCGCCGCCCATGATCCCGCTGCCATACCCCATCCGACTACCAGGCCATCACGACGCATCGAGCCGACCGGCGCGGTGCGGTTCGACCAGCCGAACTTGTCGGCGCCGAGCGTCAGGCATTCCGTGAGATGTCGCGACGAGAACGGCACGTTCCGGCTTTCGTCCATGGCGGGCTCGTTGATCAGCCGCAAGTGGAGCGGATCGACGTTGAGCTTGACGGCGAGTTCGTCGATGGCCGACTCTATTGCGAACAGGCCCGGCACTGCACCTGGGCCGCGCATCGACGTGCTGGGCGCGATGTCCCGGCGCGCAAGGGACGCTGTCACGCGCAGGTTAGGCGAGCTGTACAGGTAGCCCGTCGTCTCGCCGCAGTTCTCTTTGCGCGTTTCCCGGCGAGCTGTCTGATAGACATAGTCTTGCTGGAACGAGGTGAAACGCCCATCGGGCGTCGTCGACAAACGCATGCGTTGCTGCGTGCTGGTACGGTGGCCCACGTTATGAAACATCATCTCGCGGGTCACCACCAGCTTGACAGGGCGTCGCAGATTGCGCGCCGCAGCGCCGGCGAGCAACGAGTGCGACCATGGAAACAATTTGCCGCCGAACCCGGAGCCAAGATATTTCATGATCACGCGAACCTGATCTTCCGACACGCCGAGCATCAGCGCCATGACCTGTCGCTGGTTGACAATCGATTGCGATGTTTCGTAAAACGTATAGTTCGTGCCATCGAATGCGGCGACAGTCGCGTGCAGTTCGATCGGGTTGTGCGTTTCGATCGGCGTGGTGTAAGTCTGATCGACCTTGAGCGCATCGGGCGCATTGGCGAAGGCCGTGTCAACGTCGCCTCGCTGCGTATCGACCGAAGGCGTGTTTTCCGCCGACATCTCCGCGCGCACATCGGGCTGGCTGGTGGAATAGCTTACCTTCACCGCGCGGGATGCCGCGCTTGCCTGCTCGAAGGTATCGGCGACCACCACGGCAATATACTGGCCGTAATAGTAGACAGTGTCATCCTCGAACGGCGGCCGTTTCTCGTCGATCCTCGCTTCCGATGCGAAGCCGACCCGATAGAACTTGCCGATGTTCTCGCGCGTGAAGACCGCTTTCACGCCGGGCATTTTCGCGGCAGCAGCGGTGTCGAGCAGCGTCACGCGTCCCTTGCCGATCGTCGCGCAAACGGGCACCGCGTAGAGCATCCCGGGCAAGGCAAAATCCGATGTATACGTCGCGAGGCCGCTTACCTTGAGTGGGCCATCGATTCTTTGGAAGTCGCCGCCGATCAATGGCTGCGCTTTCTTCGTAGCTACTTGCATAGTGTTCTCCGCGCCATGTGTCGCCGCGTCAGGTAGTCAGGCAGTCTGGGTGGCAAGCGTGAGTGCATGCTGAATGCAGCGCTTCGCCAGCTCGACCTTGAAGCCGTTCTGGCTTTGCGGACGGGCTGTCTGCAGCGCGGCTTCGGCTGCCGCACGAAACGCAGGGGCATCGGGTGCGCGTCCGAGAAGCGCCGCTTCCGCATCGTGTGAACGCCATGGCTTTACGCCCACACCGCCCAGCGCGATCCTGACGTGTTCGATCCTGCCCGACGATACAGTCACGACGACCGCGGCCGACGCCAACGCAAACTCGTACGATGCGCGGTCGCGCAGTTTCAGATAGACACTGCGGTTACCGGGCATGGGCGCGGGGAGCGTCACGTGGGTGATCAGCTCGCCGGCATCGAGCGACGTTTCGCGTTCAGGCGTAGTGCCGGGCAACAGGAAAAAATCGTCAATGGCGATGCTTCGCTTGGCCTGCGGACTCTCGGTGTGGACAGTCGCCTCGAGCGCCGTCATGGCGACAATCATGTCCGAGGGATTGGTGGCGATGCAGTGGTCGCTCGTCCCCAGAATGGCGAGATTACGGTTGAAGCCGCCGATCGCGGAACAACCGCTGCCTGGTTCGCGCTTGTTGCAGGGTGTTGCCGTATCGCGGAAGTACACGCAGCGCGTCCGCTGCAGCAGGTTGCCGCCGGTCGTCGCCATGTTGCGCAACTGCGCCGAGGCGCCCGACAGCAACGCCTGGGACAGCACCGGGTAGTGCGTCTTGATCAGCGGATGATTCGCGAGGTCGGCATTGCGCACCGTCGCGCCTATCGTGACACCGCCGCCGTCGAGCGTTTCGATCTTGTCGAGCGGCAGGCGGTGGATGTCGATGACCTGCGCTGGGCGCTCCACGTCGAGCTTCATCAGGTCGAGCAGTGTCGTGCCGCCGGCCAGAAAGCGTGTCGATGGCGTGCTTGGCGTGTTTGCAGGGCTTGCTGCGCTGGTCTGCGCCGTTGCCATGTCGAGCGCCTGTTTGACATCGGCCGCGCGCTTGAGCTGAAAGTGTTCCATTCGTTTGCTCCGCTCAAGCTTTCCGGCGTACTTGCTGGATCGCGGACACGATGTTCGAATAGGCGCCGCAGCGGCAGATATTGCCGCTCATCGCTTCCTTGACGTCTTCGTCGCTGTGGCCGTACGGCTCTTTGAGCAACGCGACGGCGGACATGATCTGCCCTGACGTACAGTAGCCGCATTGAAAACCGTCATGCTCGACAAAGGCTGCTTGCATCGGATGCAGGTTGCCTGGCCGTCCAATACCTTCGATGGTGGTGATCATTTCGCCTTCGTGAGTCGCCGCAAGGCTCAGGCACGAATTCACGCGCCTGCCATCCACATGGACCGTGCACGCGCCACACTGGCCGTGGTCGCAGCCCTTCTTGGTGCCGGTGAGGCGGAGATGGTCGCGCACGCAATCGAGCAGGGTGGTGCGTGGATCGATATCCAGTTCATGGAGCGTGCCATTGACGTTCAATTGCACATGAACGTTTTCATTCTCCGTGGGCACGACGCCGGATGGTGCGCTGTTCTGGCTTGCGTCGTCGGAATCCGCAAGAGCGAGAGCATGAAGTTGCCCGGTGCCCACTGCGACACCTGCCGCACCGACGCGTGTCAAAAAAGAGCGGCGCGTCACCCGCTCGACGAGCGTCGCCGGCTCGTCGTCAGGCGTGTCCGGTCGCTCAGGCTTGTCGTTCATGAGTCAAACTCCCGTTGAGGCACGGATCAAAGAGGATCGACGTCGTCTTGGCGTTCGATACTCATCATAGCCACCCGCGGTGGCGTCAAGATGGCCGCGAGATGGCGGCCAGATGGCACACTGAATCCGGTCTATGCGTATGCGTTGCCTGGTGGGCGATCTATAGGGCGGTTCCAGTTCTTTTTCTACCCGCGTTTATCCAGTACTTCGACTGTCGCGATCAAATCCCCAAAATCCTGTACCAGCAGGTTCAGCACGAAAGCCAGCACGGTGTGTTTCTCCATCGTTTCACATGCATTGTTCGATGCCGACCTCAGCCGTTCGAACGATGCCCGCGCAAGCCGGACGTTATCGTCCTGATGGCTTTGGTCGGCATCGAGTGTGGCGGCTAATGTTTTCGAGGACTCGGCGAATGCGTCGGCGGTCACGTTCAACGCGTCGCGGTTGCTGGCGCTCAGGCGTCCCGCGAGTTGCGGATCCCCGGTACAAGCCTGACCGAGAAACAGCGCGTCCCGATGCAGCCGGGTCAGCATGGGCGCGACCTTGTCGATCACGTTCCCGCGCGTGCGCTCCACCGGCACGATGATGTGCTCGCGGCCGGCTTCGGTAATGGCGTCGTCTAGTGCCTGTTCGGCGGCGGCGGAGCGCCGATGCAGACGCTCGGCTTCGTTCGCGTCGTCGGGCTTGCGCAGAGTCAGTGTGATCAGCTCGCCCAACGCGAGGACGATTTCACTCGCGCGGTCGTGGGCCGTATTGATCGCGCGGTTCGGCATCAGGAACGCGACGAGGAGCGCCGCGCCTGCGCCGATCAGGATTTCGAGCAGGCGGTCGATCGGCCGTGCATACGGCGAGCCCAGACCGCTTGCCGGAACCAGCACAACGACGACGAGCGTGACGCAGGCGAGCCGAAGGGTCGGCCGCCAGGCGGCCAGTGCTGCGAGCGGCAGGACCGCAATGGCGAACACGATCAGCGGTCGTACGCCTTGCAGGATGGCGAACAAACCGACCATGCCGACCACTCCGCCAATCACCGCACCAATGATTTGGTCGCGGCCCGTGTTCAGCGCCTGGTTGAGACTGGGCTGCGTGACGACAACGAGGGTGGTGATGACCGCCCAGTAAAGCTCGGGGAGCGTGGCGAGTTTGGCGACGTAATAGCTGAGCAGGCAACTGACGAGCGTGCGAGCGAAGCGCCGGAGTTCAGGCGTAGACGTGAATTTTTTTGTGAGCACAGGGAGTTTATTGGTTGAATTCTGTCAGGGTTGTCCCGCTCGGGCTCAGGCTTTGGCGACCCGCTCGGCGACCCGCTCGGCGACCCGTCTTGCCAGCGGCAGCAGCGCGGTGCACTCCGGATTCCCGCTGTCAGCCGCAGCGGCCAGTTTAAATTCAAACCGGCGAAAACATTCGACGTTAATCCATCCGCCGAGGCCTGCAGCAGCGCCCCATTCGCCGGCGCGAGCAAAACCCTCGTGATCGCGTTACCATAAATGGTTAATTCGCCGGGTTTCGCATCTTGAGAATGTTGACTCAACCCCGGCGGCAGTTTCCCCGATAACCACGAACATCAGGAGCCAAGCATGAGCGAAAGCACTCTATCGCGTCATTACCCGAACACGCAGTTGTACATCGACGGCGCATGGCGCGCGGGCAGCCGCGACACAGCCGTCGTCAATCCGGCCACAGAAGCGGAAATCGGCCGTCTCTCGCTGGCCGGCGAACAGCATCTCGCCGAAGCCGCCGAGGCCGCCGGACGCGGTTTTGCGGCCTGGCGCAAGGTATCGGCATTCGATCGCAGCAAGCTCATGCGCCGTGCCGCGCAAAACCTGCGCGACCGCGCCGAGGAAGTGGCCGCGATCATGACCATGGAGCAGGGCAAGCCGCTGGCCGAATCGCGTATTGAAGTGCTGGGCGCGGCGGACACCATCGACTGGTTCGCTGAAGAAGCGCGCCGGACCTACGGCCGCGTGATCCCGGCGCGTGCCGGCAATGTGCGCCAGATCGTCACGCGCGAGCCGGTCGGCCCGGTTGCCGCCTTCACGCCGTGGAATTTCCCGATCAATCAGGCTGTGCGCAAGGTGTCGGCGGCGCTCGCGGCAGGGTGCTCGGTGGTCCTGAAAGGACCGGAAGAAACGCCGGCAAGCTGCGCGGCGCTGGTTCAGGCTTATATCGATGCAGGGTTGCCCGCTGGCGTGCTGAACCTCGTGTTCGGCGTTCCCGCCGATGTCTCGAAGTTCCTGATCGCGCATCCGCTGATCCGCAAGATCTCGTTCACGGGTTCGACGGCAGTCGGCAAGTTGCTGGCCGCGATGGCCGGCGAGCACATGAAACGCGCCACGATGGAACTCGGCGGCCACGCGCCCGCACTGGTTTTCGCCGATGCCGACATTCCGCGCGCCGCGAAACTCCTGGCCAGCGCCAAGTTCCGCAATGCCGGTCAAGTGTGCATTTCGCCGACGCGTTTTATCGTCGAGGAATCCGCTTACGAGGAATTTACGGAGCATTTCGTCGCGACGACGAAGAAGCTCAAGGTCGGCAACGGCCTGGAAGAAGGCGTGCAAATGGGGGCGCTCGCCAACGGCCGCCGCCTCCAGGCGATGGAACGTCTGGTCGCCGATGCAGTAGAGCAGGGTGCCAAGGTGCTGGCAGGTGGCGAACGCATCGGCCGAGAAGGGTATTTCTTCGCGCCGACGGTACTCGCCCATGTACCGATGTCAGCTCGCATCATGACGGAAGAGCCGTTCGGCCCGATCGCGCCGATTTCGACTTTCAAGTCTTACGATGAAGCTATCGTGGAAGCGAACCGCTTGCCGTATGGCCTGGCAGCGTACGCGTACACGAGGTCTAGCGCGACGTCGGCGGCAGTGGGTGAGGACATCGAAAGCGGCATGGTGTCGATCAACCACCACGGGCTGGGCATTCCGGAAACGCCGTTCGGCGGCGTGAAGGATTCGGGTTATGGCTCGGAAGGCGGCAGCGAAGCGATGGAAGCGTATCTCGTGACGAAGTTTGTGAGCGAGGCGCGGTAAGTAAGCTTCACCTAGCTTCAGGTAAGAACGCGACGCGGTTTTTAACCGCGTCGTTTTTTTCGCCTGGAAGGTCAGATTGTACAGAAAGTAGTACAATGATTTCACCGTAAAACATTCGACCCAAGGTGATGAATATCCTGACTTTTAGCGAAGCCCGTGCCAGCTTCAAGCAGGCACTGGATAAGGTCTGCAGCGACCATGAACCGACTGTCATTACGCGGCAGCGCGGCGAGCATGTTGTGATGATTTCGCTGGACGACTACAACAGCATGCAAGAGACACTGCATCTGTTGGGCTCGCCGAAGAATGCAGAGCGGCTGCGTGAATCCATTGCCGAGTTTAAGGCTGGTAAGACCTTGATCAAGGACTTACTGAAAGATGACGCAACAGAAGAAGGCCAAAAACAAGGCCGCGGCCGTAAATAAATGCAAGATTGGATGGAGCAAGAACGCTTGGGAGGACTATCTCTATTGGCAAGCCCGTGACAAACGCATTTTGGACGAAATCAATGGCTTGATTGATGAAATTTCGCGAGACCCCTTCAAGGGAACGGGCAAGCCAGAGCCGCTGAAGGGAGATCTAAGCGGATTTTGGTCTCGGCGCATCACTAAGGAAGACCGACTGGTCTACATTGTTCAGGAAGACGTGATTTACGTGATGGCTTGCCGCCACCATTGCTAGAGACCGCTAATTCGCACGCGCGGTATTCTCCAAAGGCCAAGTCGCGTCGTTTAGTCTGTTACTCGAACGGGTTAAGAGCTTGACGCCCGTTCGATCAACTTGCGCACACCTTTATTCGCGCCGAGGCCTTCTCTAATTTCGCTAATAGCGTTGGTATCAATCAAATACGTGCGGTGCTCCGCCGGTATCTTGAATCCGCTCGAAATCAGCGTCCTCCCCGACGTACGGCATGCTTTCTGACACTTCGGCCAAGCTACGTTTTTTGGGCCGGCTAAGCGCTTGAGCAAGAATCTCCCTATGCCCGGCCTCGACGCTTCGACCGTGAACTGCGGCGCGTTCGCGCAGGCTTTGAACCAGCGCTTCATCTATTCCACGAACCAGAAGATGCGCCATCGCAGTCCCTCCCATTTAACGTTACCAATGATCGCATCCAAGGCGATAAATGCAACCATTGCTATCAGATGTGCTGCGATAGTCCACACCCGAAAAAAAACCCGGCCGAAGCCGGGTTCAATGTTCCCGCGCCCTGATCTCAAAAGGGCGCGGTCACCTGCAAAAGCTACTTCGAGAAAACTTACGCCGCCAACAGCGAGCGCAGCACGAACGGCAGGATCCCGCCGTGCTTGTAGTAATCCACTTCGATCGGCGTATCAATACGCAGCAACACCGTCACGCGCTGCACGCTGCCGTCCTTGCGATGGATCACGAGCGTCACTTCCTGCTGCGGCTTGATATCGGACGTGAGACCTTCCAGATCGAACGTTTCTTCGCCCGTGATGTTCAGCGACTGCACGCTGTCCGACCCCTTGAACTGCAGCGGCAACACGCCCATACCGACCAGGTTCGAGCGGTGAATCCGCTCAAAGCTACGCGCCACGACCAGCTTCACGCCGAGCAATTGCGTGCCCTTGGCAGCCCAGTCGCGCGACGAACCCGTGCCGTACTCTTCGCCGGCAAACACAATAGTCGGCGTGCCTTCGTCGATGTACTTCATGGCTGCGTCATAGATCGACATTTCTTCGCCGCTCGGCTGGAATATCGTCACGCCGCCTTCCACGCGCGAACCATCTTCCTTCAGCGGAATCATCAGGTTCTTGATCCGCACGTTCGCGAAGGTGCCACGCATCATCACGTCGTGGTTGCCGCGACGCGAGCCGTAGCTGTTGAAGTCGGCCTTCTGCACGCCGTTCGCCTTCAGCCACACGCCTGCCGGTGAGCTTTCCTTGATCGAACCAGCCGGGCTGATGTGATCGGTCGTGACCGAGTCACCAAAAATGCCCAGCGGACGCGCGCCCTTTACCTCAGGGATGCTGTCGGCCGGCGTCATCGAGAAGTCCTTGCCGAAGAACGGCGGCTCGGCGATGTACGTCGACTTCGGCCAGTCATAGACCTGACCCGCTTCGCCTTCGATCTTGCTCCACAAGTCGCCGGTCTTCGTGAGTTCGGCGTAGTTCTTACGGAACGCATCGGCGTCGAGCGCGTACTTCAGCAGCGAGTTGACTTCTTCGCTTGTCGGCCAGATGTCGCCGAGGAAGATGTCCTTGCCGTTCTTGCCCTTGCCGACCGGTTCCGTCATCAGGTCGACCGTCATGTTCCCGGCGATGGCGTAAGCCACAACCAGCGGCGGCGATGCCAGGAAGTTGGCGCGGATGTTCGGGTGAATACGTGCTTCGAAGTTACGGTTACCGGACAGCACGGCCGCGGCCACAATGTCGTTCTTCGTGATCGCGTCGTTCAGTTCCGGCGTCAGGTCGCCCGCATTGCCGATACACGTCGTGCAGCCGTAAGCGGCCAGCGTGAAGCCGAGCTGGTCGAGGTACGTCAACAGGTTGGTCTTCGTCAGGTACTCGGTGACAATCCGCGATCCCGGCGCCAGCGATGTCTTGATGTGCGGTGCAACTGTCAAGCCGGCTTCCACAGCCTTCTTCGCGAGCAAGCCGGCGGCGAGCAGCACGCTCGGGTTCGACGTGTTCGTGCACGACGTGATGGCGGCGATCAGGATGTCGCCGTTCTTCACGTTGACCTTGTTCGTGGTCACGTATTGCTTGTTCAGATCGGCTGATTTCTTGCCGAAACCATTGTCGCTGACAGCCGCCGAGAACAGCTCGGTGAAGTTCGACTTCACGTTGCCGATTTCAATACGGTCTTGCGGACGCTTCGGACCTGCGAGCGACGGCGCAACCGTACCGAGGTCGAGCGTCAGCGTCTTCGTGTAGTCGATGTCGCCGGCCTTCGGCACGCCGAACAGGTTTTGCGCCTTGAAATAGGCTTCGAACGCCGAAATTTCTGCGTCGGTACGGCCCGTTCCCTTGAAGTAGTCGATGGTCTTTTCATCGACGGGGAAAAAGCCCATGGTCGCGCCGTATTCCGGCGCCATGTTGCCGATGGTCGCGCGATCCGGCAACGACAGCGACTTCGTGCCTTCGCCGAAGAACTCGACAAACTTGCCGACGACCTTCTCTTTGCGCAGCATTTCGGTGACGGTCAGCACCAGGTCGGTCGCCGTCACGCCTTCGCGAATCTTGCCTTTCAGCTCAACACCCACCACGTCCGGCGTCAGGAAATACACCGGCTGTCCGAGCATGCCGGCTTCAGCTTCAATACCGCCCACGCCCCAGCCCACCACGCCAATACCATTGATCATCGTCGTGTGGCTGTCCGTGCCGACGAGCGTGTCCGGGTAATACACCGTATCGCCGTCCACCGTCTTCTTGTGCACGCCACGCGCCAGATATTCCAGGTTCACCTGGTGAACGATACCCACGCCCGGCGGCACGACCTTGAACGTATCGAAGGCTTGCATGCCCCACTTCATGAACTGGTAGCGCTCGTTATTGCGCTGGAATTCCAGCTTCATGTTCAGGTCGAGCGCGTCTTTCTGACGGAAGTAATCGATCTGCACCGAGTGGTCGACCACCAGATCGACCGGCACGAGCGGCTCGATCGCCTTCGGGTCCTTGCCTGCGCGTTTCGCGACGCCACGCATTGCGGCGATGTCGGCGAGCAGCGGCACGCCGGTAAAATCCTGCAGCACGACGCGCGAGACGACGAACGGGATTTCATCGGTACGATCCGCGACCGGCTTCCAGTTCGCCAGTTGCTTGATGTGTTCTTCGCCGATCTTCTTGCCGTCGTAGTTGCGCAGCACCGATTCCAGCACGATGCGGATCGACACCGGCAGGCGTTCGATCTTGACGTTCAGCGCCTTTCCGAGTGCGGGCAACGAGTAGTACTTGCCTTTGCCGGAACCGCTGTCGAATTCCTTGAGCGTTTTGTGGAGATTGTGGGCCATGTTTTTTTTCCTTGGTTTAAACGAGGAAATACCTTCGAAACGTTTGATCTAAAAGCGGGTGAAGAATCCTGACTAAATCACATACAAATCAACGTATTCATTGACCGGCATTGCTTCGAGCGTTGCCTGATCCAGCGATACCGCGAGGATCGCCTCTTGCTGCTTGGCTGGGAAACGCCGTGCGAGGTTAACCTTGAACTTCTCGACCAGGAGCGGGATGCCGTCCTCGCGACGGCGTTTGTGTCCAATCGGATATTCGACGACGATTTCCTCGAATTTGCTGCCGTCATTAAACTCGACGGTGAGCGCATTGGCGATCGAACGCTTCTCCGGATCGTGATAGTCCTTCGTGAAGTGCGGGTCTTCCACGCATTCCATCTTCGCGCGCAAGGTGTCGATGCGCGGATCCTTCGCGATGCC
>NZ_MTHB01000180.1 GCF_002220365.1 Caballeronia sordidicola
GAAAATTCAATCAGACCGTTTGTCGTCGGAAGAAAAAATTGGCTCTTTAGTGACACGGTGGCGGGCGCCAAGGCAAGTCTCAACCTGTACTCGCTGATCGAAACCTGCAAGGCCAACGACATTGATATATATCGGTATCTGGTCGATCTGTTCAAGGCGTTGCCGTACGCAAAAGTCGCCGACGACTACGAAGCATTGCTGCCGTGGAAGCTTGGCACGCCCGCTCGTAAGCCGACCGTTTAATCGCTAACCTATCTGACCTAACACCGCAACGGGCGGGTTCGTTGACCGCTTACGCCAGAGGCGCTTCCAGTCGCGCTACGCGCGCCTTCCAGCGCCTCTGGCGCAACTGCATTCGCATCAGCTTTCTTCGACATGAACTACTCCAGTTTGGAACACACGTTTTACCCCAAATCTGTGTCCAAAAAAACCGGAGGCGCCGCATTTTTTAGCGCGACTTTCGGGTCGCGTCTTTTTGAATTTTCTTAAAATCAAGCAAGCCAGAATTTATTAAGTAGTTTTAATTCCGTAAGCGACGCAGAAAAAACTGCGGCCACCTGGATCAAAACAGGTGAACACACGCTGTGCGCGACAACACGCCAATCGGAGAACGAGCAACAACCGGTTGATACACGCGTCCCCTGCGTCAGAAGCCGGTCCACGGACGTTTTGATGACGTTCACCATCGGCGGGGCAGCCTGGTTCCCCGGGGTAGCACCTCGCATAGTGTGGGAGGGTTCGATTCGAACACTCTCACATCGAACTGCATTTAACTAGCGCTTGCCCATCGTCAACGACGACCGTCACCTCATGGCGCTGAAGCGGCTACGGGCGCGCCCGAATTTGCCTTATGTTCCGCGTTCTGCAAATCCTGCGGATAGTTGCTTTGGTCCCGGCCTGGCTTGTAACCGTTTTTCTCCAGCTTCTTCAGATCCGCCGTGCGCGCCGCACGCGCCTCCTTGCGCTCTTTTTTGCGAACCTGCTTTGGCGTCGAGGCGGAGGTGGCCGCGCTTTGCGCAGATGTTGAGGTCCGTTAATAACGCTAGCCATGTCCATAGGGACGCTAATCGTGCCCGTTAATTCTGCTAGCGAGGCGCCCTGCCAATTCGTCCGACATAGCGTGGAGAAAGTAATTCAATGCTTCGCCCATTCGAATTTGCACACTGCCCAAAAACAAGGTGTTTTCCGACTGTTGCACCAACCTTTATTTAGGATACCTTCATATCATTCGGAAAATTGAAGAATAACGCATTAGCGGAATTGCTGGGCAGGCCCAACGCGCTAGCAGAATTAACGAACATCTCCGCGCCTGCCCGTTGCCGAAACGCAACATCGTCCAACGCGCCGATTCCCCTTCAATCCCTCCCTGGACATGCTTCACAGCGATTTTCCTGCTAGGGAAGGTCTGAACAACGCGTTTTTAAGCACGACATTTTGTTTCAACGACAGTTTGTCGTGGCGAAGGTCGGTAGGATGGGGAGCATTGCCTAGGTAAGCGCGACGAGTCCTGATCCAAGCTCATCGCATGCTGCATTTTTCACGCTTTTCGCAACGACTTACGTGCCATCCACAGATTGCCCAACGCAAACAGCGTCGTGATTTGAGCGGTGTTTTTGGTCAGCCCGCGGTATCGCGTTTTCATGTAGCCGAACTGTCGCTTGAGAACTCGGAACGGATGTTCCACCTTCGCGCGAATGCCTGCTTTCAAGCGCTCGAACTGATCGTATATCGCATCAATGGGGTCTTTCAGGTTTAGCTTTCGTCGCTTACCGGGCCGCATCGCGACGTGCCATCGTACTGGGCGTGCTTGCTCACGCTTCTCGATACCCTGATAACCCGCGTCAGCGTACACATCCGTTTCTTCGCCGTGCAACAACGCCTGCGCCGAGTTGATGTCGTGCACGTTTGCCGCCGTTCCGATGACGGTATGCACCAGGCCCGACTCCGCGTCCACGCCCACATGGGCCTTCATTCCGAAGTACCAGTTGCGGCCTTTCTGCGTGGGCTGCATCTCCGGATCTCGTGTGCCCGAGCCGTTCTTGGTCGAGCTCGGTGCTGCTATCAAGGTGGCGTCAACGGCTGAGCCTGCCTTGAGCATCAACCCCTTATCAACCAGAATCTCATTGACCAGTGCAAGCATTTGGGCAGCGATTCCATGCGTTTCGAGAAGATGCCGAAATCAAAGAATCGTGGTCTCGTCTGGCAAGCGGGCCATGCCACCATCGAGGCCCGCAAATTCGCGATATAGCGGCACGTCGTACAAAGCTTCTTCCATCGCCGGGTCCGACAGCCCGAACCACTGTTGCATGAAGTGGATTTGAAGCATCGTCGCCACAGGAAATGGCGGTCGCCCCGTCTTACCTTACGGGTAATGTGGCTCGATTAAGGCAATCAACTTTGACCACGGCACGACTCGCCTCATCTCGTCGAGAAACTCCCGTTTGCGCGTGCGCTTCGTCGACAAATTCAAGCCAAGATGAAGTTGCGTCATCGCATTACCCCGTTTCAGTCACTGCGTTTAGAGTAGTACACGCCGCTCCCGATTGCAGTTTTGCAGATGGTATGGACGCCTCCCCCCGGAAGCGGGCCGTTGCGATCGCGTTCGCCCGAAATGTGAGAAGGTAATCATGCTCGTCAACCGTTCTTCAAGGAGAATCCGAAATGAAGCTCATGATCATTGGGATGGACATTGCGAAGCAAGTGTTTCAACTGCATGCAGTCGATCCACAAAGCGGCCAAGTCGAACGATTCAAACTCAAACGTGCACAAGTGCTCGAGTTCTTCGCGAAACGGGCGCCATCAACTGTCGTGATGGAAGCCTGCGGAAGTGCTCACGACTGGGCGAGGCGATTGCAAGCACTCGGACATGAGGTGAAGCTCATATCTGCTCGCTCGGTACGTCCGTTTGTACTTCGGAACAAGACTGATGCGGCCGACGCGCGAGCGATATGCACCGCTACTCAACAGCCAGAGGCGCGTTTCGTCGCGGTCAAGAGCGAAGCTCAGCAGACCGTTCTGGCGATACATCGGGTGCGAGCTCAACTGATGAAGTTTCGCATTATGCAAACTAATGCATTACGCGGCTTGCTCTATGAATTCGGTGAGGTTTTGCCTGAAGGCTATCGGGCCTTCAGCAAAGTGTTTCCAGCCGCGCTGGCACGCGCCGCTGAACGTCTGCCGGCCATGCTCATCGACAGCTTAAGGGAACAATGGGCGCGCGCCCAGGATACTGATCGAGAAATGGCAGTACTAGAGCGAAGTCTCAATCACTTATTTCGGCACAATCTGGATTGTCAAAAGATTGCCGATATTCCCGGCGTAGGACTTCTGACTGCAACAGCAACGGTCGCGGCTATAGGCGACGTCCGCACCTTCAAATCGGGCCGCGAATTTGCGGCCTGGTTGGGGCTCGTGCCGCGACAGTCTGGAACCGGTGGCCGGGTGCGGCAGATGGGTTTGAGCAAGCGGGGCGACACTTATTTACGCACCCTACTAATGCACGGCGCGCGCTCGGTGATTATCCAGGGGGAACGAACGGATTGGGTCGACGGGTTGCTCAAGCGTAGACCATTCAACGTAGCGGTTGCCACTGTCGCAAACAAGTTGGCAAGAACCATCTGGGCAGTACTGGCGCGACCGGAAAAATATCAGGCTTCACCGACTGCAAGGGCTTAGACGCGACGATTCAAAACATTCACAACTTCTTCAAGGAGCGCAAGCAAGTGCTGCATGATGGCTAACAGGTTGGACCGGGGCGAGGAAAACCCGATAGGGAAGATAAACCATTGCGTTCGATTTGCAGATGAGGACCTCGCCAGCGAATTCCATTAGGGCCAGCAGGCAGCTACCAGCCTGCACCAAAGGGCCGGACATAAGCGTGCTGCCTAAACCTGCCAGTCAAATCGT
This sequence comes from Caballeronia sordidicola, assembly GCF_002220365.1. GTDB lineage: Bacteria > Pseudomonadota > Gammaproteobacteria > Burkholderiales > Burkholderiaceae > Caballeronia > Caballeronia sordidicola_C. The sequence goes on from NZ_MTHB01000180.1 coordinate 3,907, forward strand.
GGAACTGTTTGCAATCCGGGAGGCGTCCACATGTGCGACGTGAAGTCGCGTAAGTAATTGTTTCAGCCGATCTCGGCGAAGAAACCCGCTGTTCCGTCGGCGGTAGCCTACCGATGCATGCGTGGCTGGTAACGGCCGGGTGTGAAGCCATCGGAACAACGTAACCCGCCCCTCGGGGCAGCGACAAGTCGCGAGATGAGTCGTGATCTGCGAGCACCAATGCGGATGGATGCCAGGCTCAGCGGTATGACCAACAGATGTGAACTGCCATTTAAACATCGTCAGCCTCAACAAGCCAAAGGTGCTGACAGGCTTGAACCAAAAGGTATGTGGCCGGATGCTCCCGTATATGGTGGGGGCACACGGACAGCAG
>NZ_MTHB01000138.1 GCF_002220365.1 Caballeronia sordidicola
GCTCCGCGCCCAAGCCACGGCAACCGGGCTTCACCTCATGCTTTCCTATCTTCTCCGGCGCGCGCTCTATGCGCTGCCGATCATGCTGGGCGTTGCGTTCCTCTGCTTCATGCTGGTTCATATCGCGCCGGGCGACCCGTTGGTTTCCATCTTGCCACCCGATGCATCGGCTGACCTGCAGAAGCAATTGATGGAACTCTACGGCTTCAACCGTCCGCTGCCGGTGCAGTTCTTCAGCTGGGTCTGGCGCGCACTGCACGGCGACCTCGGTACCTCGATCGCCACCGGCCGACCCGTCGCAGGCGAAGTGATCAAGGCAGTCGGCAATACCATGATGATCGCGGCGCTTGCCACGCTGATTGGCTTTGCATTCGGCGCGCTGTTCGGTTTTGTAGCCGGCTACATGCGCGGCTCGTGGATTGACCGCGCGGCCTCGCTCGTCTCGGTGACCGGCGTGAGCGTGCCGCATTACTGGCTGGGCATGGTCCTCGTGATCGTGTTCTCGGTGAAGCTGATGTGGCTGCCCGCCACCGGTGCGGGGCCGGATGGTTCCGACGACTGGCATTGGGACTGGGCGCACTTCCAGTACCTCGTCCTGCCTGCCGTCACCATGTCATTCATCCCCATGGGTATCATCGCGCGCACGGTCCGCGCGCTGGTGGCCGATACGCTGTCGCAGGAATTCATGGTCGGATTGAGGGCGCGGGGCTTGAGCGAGTTCGCCTTGTTCCGCCATGTGCTGAAGAACTGCGCGCCGACCGCCCTAGCCGTGATGGGCCTGCAACTCGGTTATCTGCTCGGTGGATCGATCCTGATCGAGACTGTGTTCTCGTGGCCTGGCACGGGTTTCCTGCTCAATGCGGCGATCTTCCAACGAGATCTGCCGCTGCTGCAAGGCACGATCCTGGTGCTCGCACTGTTCTTCGTCATCCTGAATCTCCTGGTTGACATCCTTCAAACCGTATTCGATCCGCGTATTGAAAGGGGCTGAGCCGTGACCACGACTATCACCACCACCGGCGACACCGCCAAGCCCCTTGCCACGCCGTTGCGTTCGCGAGGGCACGGAGCAAACGTGCTGCGCCGCCTGGTCCGCAACCCCCAGGCGATGCTCGGCGCCACCGTGATCCTCATCTTGCTGATCATGGCGGTTGCCGCGCCGCTGCTGATGCCGGCCGATCCGTTCGCCGCGTCCATGTTCAATCGACTAAAGCCGATCGGCACGCCCGGCTATTTGCTCGGCACCGACGAACTCGGCCGCGACATGCTGTCCCGCCTGATCCTCGGCGCTCGCCTGTCGCTCTTCATGGGCGTGACACCGGTCCTGCTCGCGTTCGGTATTGGCGGGGCGATCGGGATCATGGCGGGTTACGCAGGCGGTGTGCTCAACGCGCTGGTAATGCGCACAATCGACGTGCTTTACGCGTTTCCGTCGGTGCTGCTCGCCATCGCGTTATCGGGTGCATTGGGTACAGGAATTGGCAACGCGCTGGTATCGCTGACTGTAGTGTTCATCCCGCAGATCGCGCGAATTGCCGAGAGCGTGACCACGCAAGTCCGCCGCAGTGATTTCGTGGATGCTGCGCGCGCGTCGGGCGCAAGCGCTTTGACCATCGTGCGAGTGCATGTGCTCGGCAACGTGATCGGCCCGATCTTCGTGTTCTCCACCAGCCTCATTTCCGTCTCCATGATCCTCGCCTCCGGTCTCTCGTTCCTCGGCCTGGGTGTTACGCCGCCGAACCCCGAGTGGGGCCTGATGCTCAATACCTTGCGTACGGCAATCTATGTGCAGCCCTGGCTCGCGGCGCTGCCGGGCGTGTTTATCTTCGCGACCTCCATTGCTTTCAACGTGCTGTCCGACGGCCTGCGCGCCGCGATGGAGATCAAGTAATGGCCGCGCTCATGACAGACGACCGTGACATCGGCGGCCCGGCCCAGCCTTTGCTGAGCGTCAAGAATGTGGTCCGGCATTTTCCGCTCGGCAACAAAGGGCTGCCGTTTCTGAAGGACGCGCGCAACGTGGTGCGCGCCGTCGACAACATCTCGTTCGACGTATTGAAGGGTGAGACGCTTGGCGTGGTCGGCGAATCGGGCTGCGGCAAGTCCACCATGGCGCGGCTGATGATGCAACTGCTGCAGCAGGATAGCGGCGAACTTATCTTCGACGGCGAAACGGTCGGCTCCCGCGCCCTGCCTCTGCGCGAGTTTCGCCGTCAGGTGCAGATGGTGTTCCAGGACAGCTTCTCGTCGCTCAATCCACGCATGACGATCGAAGACTCAGTCGCGTTCGGCGCGACGGTTCACGGCGTTTCGCCGAAAGACGCAATCGCTCGCGGACGCGACCTGCTCGCGCGTGTCGGGCTCGATCCCATCAGGTTCGCGGGACGTTACCCGCACGAACTCTCCGGCGGTCAGCGACAGCGCGTGAATATTGCACGCGCGTTGGCGCTTGGCCCGCGCCTCGTGATTCTTGATGAAGCTGTGTCAGCTCTCGATAAGTCCGTCGAAGCCCAGGTGCTGAATCTGCTCGCCGACCTCAAGGCGGAATTCGGACTGACCTATGTCTTCATCAGTCACGACCTGAACGTGGTGCGCTACATCTCGGACCGGCTGGTGGTGATGTACCTTGGCGAGATCGTGGAAATCGGCACGGCGGAGGACGTGTTCGCGCATGCGCTGCATCCGTACACGCGGGCCTTGCTCAACTCCATGCCGAGCGTCGATCCAACGCGCCGCACGAGCGTCGCCCCGCTCTTTGGCGATCCGCCCAATCCGATCGATCCACCCAGTGGCTGCCGCTTTCACACGCGTTGTCCGCAAGCACAGGATGTCTGCAGCAAACGTGGACCGGCCGTCTCCACGGTTGGAGGAGGACAAGTGACGTGCCTCGAATACGAGCCGGACAGCGGCTACGTTCCAATTTCGATTGCAGCTGCGCAGGAGCTCGCGTGATGAACAAGAAGCAGGAGGTCAGCATCAGCCTGCGCGACCTGAAGGTCCGCTTTATCACACCCGGCCGGACGATCCACGCAGTCAACGGCGTCGACCTGGAAGTGGGACGCGGCGAGGTGGTCGCCCTGCTTGGCGAATCCGGTTCGGGCAAGAGCGTCACGCTGCGCGCGATCATGCGACTGCATTCGGAGAAGACTACGCAAATGGAGGGTGGACTCGACGTCGAAGGCCATGACGTACTAAAGCTCTCGCGCCGGCAGCTTTCGGGTTTGCGCGGCAAGGTTGTATCGATGATCTTCCAGGAACCGTTGCTCGCTCTCGATCCGGTCTACACACTCGGTGCGCAGATTGCAGAGATGGTCCGGCGGCATCAGGGAGTGTCCAAGGCTGAAGCCCGCAAGCGAGCGTTGGCGCTATTCGAAAAGGTCCGTATTCCAAGCCCTGAACGTCGGCTGGATGCGTATCCGCACGAGATGTCGGGCGGTATGCGCCAGCGTGCGATGATCGCGCTTGCGTTGTCGTGCGAACCGCGTGTCCTGCTCGCCGACGAGCCGACTACCGCGCTCGACGCGACCGTGCAGATCCAGATCCTGCTGCTTCTGCGCGACTTGCAGCAGGAACTCGGCCTGTCGATTGTCTTCGTCACCCACGACATAGGCGCTGCGACCGAAGTCGCAGATCGCATCGCGGTGATGTACGCGGGCCGGATCGTCGAGCAGGGGCCGGCACTCGCGCTGCTGACCGAACCGAGGCATCCCTACACCATCGCGCTGCTCAAAGGCCGCACGCAAGGCACCATGAAAAAAGGCATCCGGCTGGAAACGATCGGTGGTGCACCGCCCGACCTTTCCGCGCTGCCGCCCGGTTGCGCGTTCGCACCGCGCTGCTCGCATGCAATCGACCGCTGCTTGCAGACACAGCCTGAAGAACGCCTGGTCGGTAACGCGCATTCGGCCCGCTGCATCCGGGTTGACGAAATCGCCATGCTGCAATCGAAAATCGAAACTGCCCCCACCCACTAACAACGACATGACACCCAATAATGCCTCGTATCGCGCTTTCGTACCCTACCCCGATCATCCAGTGCCCCACGCCGCGAGCGGCCCGCTCGCGGGCCTGACGTTCGGCGTAAAGGACATCTTCGATGTGACCGGGTACCCGACCGGCTGCGGCAACCCGCACATGCTGGCCATGTCCGGCATCAAGACGGCCAACGCGCCGGTTGTCGATGCCCTGCTCGCGGCCGGCGCCGCGTTCGCGGGCAAGACCTATACGGAAGAACTCGCGTTCTCGATGACCGGCAAGAACGCGCACTTCGGCGCACCGCGCAATGGCGCTGCGCCGGACCGTGTGACCGGCGGCTCGAGTTCGGGGTCGGCGTCGGCGGTATCGAATGGACTGTGCGATTTTTCGCTCGGCACCGACACCGGCGGCTCCGTGCGCGCGCCGGCAAGCCATTGCGGGCTGATCGGCTTGCGACCAACCCACGCACGCGTGTCGCTCGACGGCTGCATGCCATTGTCACCGGGCTTCGACACCTGTGGATGGTTCACTCGCGACATCGATACATTTGCACGCGTGGGCGACGTGTTGCTCGGCGAAGATACAAAGACGCTCGCATCAATGCCTCAAGCATGTTTGCCGCGCGAGGTATTGGCCGGACTGCCGGAGCCGGTGGTGAAGGTTTTCTTCGCGACACTCGAGCGCGTCAAGGTGTGCTTCAGCTCGATAGAAAGCGTCGACATCATGACGCCCGCAACCGACGCGCTCTACTGGGCATTTCGTTACGCTCAGGGATTTCAGGCTTGGCAAAGTCAGGGTGAATCGATCGAGCGTTTCGACTTCCAGCTCGGCCCGGGCGTGCGCGAACGCTTCGCTTGGTCACGTACGGTCACGCCGGCCCAGAACGAGGACAGTGAACGCGTACGCGAGCGCTTCCGTGCAAACTTGTTGAGCCTGCTAGACGGCGGGCGCATTATTCTCATGCCCACGATGCCCGACGTTGCCCCACTGCTGACGGACACGGACGAAGCGCTGGAGTCGTACCGTAACCAGGCGATCAGGATGCTGTGCGTCGCGGGACTCGGCGGATGCCCTCAGCTCTCGCTGCCGTTGATGCAGATAGACGGCGTACCGCTGGGCTTGTCCCTGATCGGGCCGCCCGGCAGCGACAAAGGATTGATCGAACTGGGCCGCATGCTGATGGCCTGAAGCCGTCCAACATAGGAGGAACCCGCATGACCCGCACACCGGCAGTCCCTACGCAACAGGTATCAAACGATCGCGTGATAGTCACCGAGTGGCGATTCGCACCGGGCGCCGAGACCGGCTGGCATGTTCATGGGCACGACTACATTGTCGTTCCGCAGACCAACGGAGAGCTGCTGCTGGAAACTAAAACAGGCAATCGGGTTTCCGAACTGCACGCCGGGCAGAGTTATGCCGGCTTGAAGGGCGTTGAACACAACGTCGTCAATGCGAGCGACCACGAAGTTGTGTTCGTCGAAATCGAGATCGTCTAAGGGCAGAGCGGAGCGCGGTGCCGGCATGCTAATTAGCGAGGTGGACGCGCTCGCCTTCATCCGGTTCAAACCAATCCGGATTGCGCTCGGCAACCGGTTTTAGCGAGACCAGAATCTCGCGCAGATGGGCACGCATGGCTTCTTCGGCGCCATTGGCATCATGCGCTTTCAGTGCACTCAAAATCCGTGCATGCTGCTTGATCAGCAATTCAAGCGGTGAAACTTCCGGCAAGCTCAGATAACGCACGCGATCCATCTGCGCCTTGATGTCTTGAATGGTGTCCCATGCCGCGACGCAATCAATAGATTGCGCTATCAGGAAATGGAAGCGCTCATCGAGCGCAAGAAACGACGTGGTGTCGTTCACCTTCGCAGCGGTCTTCTGATCACGTAGATTTTCAGCGAGGTCAGCGAGTTGCTCTGCTGTGATTTCAAGCGCCGCCTTGCGGGCCACCGCGGCCTCGATCGCTTCCCGGATGAACCTGCCTTCGCGAACGCGTCGCGGTGAGATCTTCTTGACGAAGGTTCCTCTTTGCGGCAGCACCTGCAGCACACCCGACTCTACAAGCTTGATAAACGCTTCACGCACCGGTTGCCGGGAGACCTGGAACATTTCTGAAACTTCGGTCTCCGACAGCGGCGTGCCGGGCACCAGCGCACCCGAAAAAATGGCTTCGCGAAGGGCACGAAAAATTTGCTTGCCAATGGGTTCGTGCGATTCGACGCGAAGCTGAGCACGCAGGTTCGGCAGCGCCACGCGCGGTTCAGTTGAACGGCCACGGCCACGAGTGGATGCGGCCGACGGCGCGGAAGACGACGCGCTTGCATTGCGATCGACGCCGTTTGACGAGGACGCGTCAGGTCGCAACGGACTCGGCAAGACGTTTTTCGTGACCATGACCCACACCTGAACGAAGAGTAAAGAGAGGACAAAGATAAGGCCTGGACTTCATCTTGTCATCTACCATACTACCACGCCGTAGTGGCGGATCTGAGTGTCGGCGGAACGCGAAGCGGGCCTACAATACCAGTGCACGCCGCGCCTTAAGCTTGCCTCCGCGCGGTTCGCGAATCCAGATCAGCGAGCAAAGCGATCCCAGCACCGCGATGGCACCCGCGAGCACGAACGCGCTCCCATATGCACCGTGCGTCGCTTGCACGATAAAGCCCGTCACCGCAGGCCCGATCACCCCAGCGAGGTTCGCCAGCAGGTGTACGAAGCCGCCTACGCCCCCTACATTCTCACGTCGGACGGTGTCCTGGATCACGGCCCAATAGACTGCGCCCGTGACATAGAGGAAGAAGATCGAGACGGACATCAGCGCGACCGCGCCCTCCATGCTTTCCACCCTTCCGGCAAATCCAACACATACGGCTGCTACCCCGAGGCATGCCGATAAAACGATCCGCCGCGCGAGCAATGGTTGACCGGTGATCCGCAAGATCAGATCCGTGACGAAGCCGCCAGCGGCCAAGCCAATACTGCCGAGCAACCACGGAATCACAGTCGCAATGCTCATGTCATGAAGCGACATGTGATGTGCTTCCGTCAGGTACGTGGGGAACCATGACAGAAAGAAGAACAGCACATAGTTGTAGGAGAAAAACGCGAAGGCAGTGGCGAGAATGATTGGTTGCTTCAGGTAGTACTTCAGCCCCACCTTTTCACCTTCGGGCGCATGCTCCATCGACGAGGCCTGCTGCTGGCCGGCGACAATCAACGCAAGCTCCTGGGCTTTCACGCGCTTGTCCTGCTGCGGCTGTTCAGTCGTGGTCAAGGTCCACACCACGAGCCATGCCAGACCGAGCACCATGATCGCGACAAACGCCCAGCGCCAGCCAAAGCGGATCGCCATGTAGCCAACGACCGGTCCCGCAAGCGCGCCGCCCAACGGCGTACCTGAACTGATCACACCAATGGCGCTGGCCACCTCGCGGCGAGGAAACCAGTTGTTGACCATCTTGCTGTTCGATGAACTGAATGGCCCCTCACCCATGCCGAACAAAACCCGCAACACGATCAACGAAACAAGGCTGCTTGCCAGCGCCGTCGCCCCGCAGAATAGCGACCAGATGCCCATTGACGCGCCGAACACTTTCTTTGCCCCGATCTTGTCCGACAGCACGCCGCCGACAAAATTGAACAACGCGTAGCCAATGAAAAAGCTGCTGAACACAATGCCCATCTGCGCATGCGAAAAATCCAGATCCTTCTGGATCAAGGGGGCCGCGATCGAGAGTGCTGCGCGATCGAGATAGTTGATCACGCCGGCGAGAAACAGCAAACCGACCACGAACCAGCGCTGGCTTCTGAACATGAATGTCTCCTGGAATACGCCTCTTTGTGCTCGGGCGTTCGGGCAATGCGGGAATAGGGATTCAGTCGAACTGCAAATGCACCTTCATCGACTGGTTGCGGTCATGCGCCACTTCGAACGCACGGTTCGCCTCCGCGAGCGGAAAGACATGCGTCATCAACGGGCTCAGATCGATCTTGCCGGTGGCGATTTCTTCGGCGGCGACCGCGTATTCATCAGTAAAGCGGAACGATCCCTGATAACGCAATTCCTTAGCCATCACGAGATTGGCCGCGACCGGCGACTGCCCCGCCGGCAGGTTGCCCACCTGGATCACCGTAGCCCCCGCACGCGCGGCGCGAAGCGCGGTGTCGAGTCCGGCAGGGCTACCGGATGCCTCGATCACTACGTCAAAGGTACCGCGCGACTGTGACCACGCTTCGACCTGTGCCTGGTCGGTGGCGAGCACGGTCTGATCGGCACCCAGCGTGGCGGCCATCTGCAACGCTTTGTCGGCGAGGTCGAGCGCTACAAGACGATGCGCTCCGGCACGCCGCGCGACCGTTAGCAAAATGCAGCCGATAGGTCCGCAGCCGATTACCAGGACCTGGGCGCCCACGAGCGATCCCGCATGCCGCAGCGCGTGCAATGCAACGGCGAGCGGTTCGGCCATCGACGCCTGCGCGAAATCGAGTGCATCGGGCACAGGCACGCATTGGCGGGCAGCAACCGCAATGTATTGGCGGAACATGCCCTGCATGTGAGGGAACGTCGAGGCGCTGCCCATGAAGCGCATGTTCAGGCAATGGTTGCTCATGCCCTTCACACAAAACCGGCACTCCCCGCAATTCAGACCCGGGTTCACGGCAACACGCTGGCCAACGCGCAAACCGCTCACGCCCTCGCCGAGCGCGGCGATTTCACCCGCGACTTCATGACCGAGGACGAACGGTTCCCGGACCGCGAAATCACCGCTCTTGCCCTTGAAGTAATACGACAGGTCTGACCCGCAGATACCGCCTGCGCGCACTCGGATCTGAACCTGACCCGGCTGTGGTTGAGGCGCATCGACTTCGTCGATACGCAGGCGTTTCGCTTCGTAAAGGACGGCTGCAAGCATGAGAAGCTCCGTTGAATAGTGTGCGCGCCCAAGCACAGCGCTTGGCTATCGGCGCGCCGCGAAAACAGGGGATGAATGCGATTCGCGGGAAGACTTGGCGAGTGACGGCGTGCCCCAGTCGTGGAGATCGCCACCGCGTCGCAAAGGCGCGGTTTCGGGCAAAAGATAAATACACAGCGTGGAAACAATGCCCAGTGCCATCACGTAGACGATCAGCCCAGCGGAACTGCCGCCCGTCATCTGAAGCATCTTCACCGCGACAAGTCCCAGTACGCCACTGCCGATCAGCGAGCCGATCTGCCAGATCAGCGCGATGCCGCTACAACGCACACGCGCCGGAAAGAGTTCGGGAAAGAGCGACGCCTGCGGGGCATAGCAAAGACTGTGGCCGACCGTAATCGCGAGAATCATCACTGTCTGGATCGCCAGGCGACTGCCACTGTCGAGGGCATGAAACAGCGGCACGACCAGCAGAACCTGCAGCAGGCTGCCAGCCATAAACGTAGCGCGGCGACCGATCCGATCCGACAGCGCACCGGCGAGCGGAATCGCTATCAGCTCGAGCGTGACCGAGACGATGATCGTCTGCAGTAGCAGGCTCTCACTGATACCGTGCACGCGGCCGTAGGCCAGCACGATCATCGTGTACATCGCGAACGTGCAGGCTTCGATCAGCTTCGCGCCGACACCCTTCAGGATCGTGGGCCCGAATTGCCGGACGACTTCCACGACCGGCCGCGACTCGACCGCCTGCGTCTTGCGCATCTCCGCGAAGACCGGCGACTCTTCCGTGCGCAACCGGATATACAGGCCAACCACGACCAGCACAATGCTGCCGAGGAACGGCAACCGCCAACCCCAGTCGAGCAGTTGCTCGTGCGTGAGCGTTGCAGTGAGGATGGCGAAAATACCGGCCGGAATCAGGAACCCGGCGGGTGCGCCGAGCTGGACAAGGCTGGCGAAGAATCCCCGCTTCAGCGGCGGCGCATATTCGGCTGTCAGCAGCACCGCGCCCGCCTGTTCTCCGCCAACACCGAAACCTTGCAGCACACGAATCAGGATCAATGCAGCCGGCGCCCAGATGCCGATCTGCGCATAGTCAGGCAGCAGACCAATCAGGAACGTACCAAGGCCTACTATCAGTATGGTGACGATCAGCGCCTTCTTGCGGCCAATGCGATCGCCGAAATGCCCGAATACGATGCCGCCCAGTGGCCGCGCGATAAAGCCAACCGCATAGGTCGCGAACGCAGCAAGCGTGCCGATCAACGGGTCGCTGCTGGGGAAAAATTTTGTGCCGAACACGAGCACCGCCGCGGTGCCGTAGACGAAGAAATCGTAGTACTCGGCAGCAGTGCCTATCGTCGATGCAAAGGCTACGCGGCGCAACATAGCGCTGCTGTTCTGATCTGCCATTCGTGTCTCCTTGTTGTTCTGCCGAGCGGTTCTGCCGAGCGGTTCTACTGAGCACCGCCGCTCACCAGTTCCAGAGCGTGCCGTCTTCGAGTCGCGCGACCGGCAGGTAAGCCGGGTCGTAGGGATATCGCGCCGCAAGTTCTTCGTCGATATCCACGCCGTGACCGGGCGCCTCGCCCGGATGCATCGTGCCCCGGTCGAACGTCCACGCATGCGGAAAAACATCGAGCGCTTCTTTCGGGAAACCCATGTATTCCTGCACGCCGAAATTCGGCACCCATAGGTCGAAATGGAGCGCCGCACCCATGCAGACCGGCGACAGATCCGACGGCCCGTGGCAACCCGTACGAACCTGATAAAGCGACGCAAAATCCGCAATGCGCTTCAGGTGCGTGATACCGCCCGCATGCGTGAGCGTGGCGCGAATGTAGTCGATCAACTGCTCTTCAATCAGCTGCTTGCAATCCCAGATGCTGTTGAATACTTCGCCCACCGCGATCGGCGTCACCGTGTGTTGGCGAATCAGGCGAAAACCAGCCTGATTCTCAGCGGGCGTTGGGTCTTCCATCCAGAACAACCGATATGGCTCGACCGATTTACCCAGGCGTGCTGATTCAATAGGCGTGAGACGGTGATGCACATCGTGTAGCAGATGGGTATCGAATCCGAACTTGTCGCGCACCGCTTCGAAGAGTGTCGGCACGAAGTCGAGATACTTTTCCGACGACCAGGTTTGCTCCTCCACCGCGCCCTTGGTTGCAGGCTCGTACATGCCCGTTCCCTTCGATACCCCGTACACGGAGCGCATGTCGGGCACGCCGCATTGAATGCGGATAGCCTGATATCCCTCCTCTACATGCTCTGCATAGCGGTCGAGGGCTTCAGGAATGTCGCGTCCGGTCGCGTGCCCATAGATCATCACGCTCTCACGCGACGCGCCGCCGAGCAGCTTGTACAAAGGCATATTTGCGACCTTGCCCAGGATGTCCCACAGCGCCACGTCCACCGCGGCGATAGCGGTCATGGTCACCGGACCACGCCGCCAGTACGCGCCTTTGTATAAAAATTGCCAGATGTCTTCGATGCGCCCCGGATCGCGACCGATCAGCAGCGGACACACGTGGTCTTCCAGATAAGAGGCCACCGCGAGTTCGCGGCCATTCAGGGTGGCGTCGCCAATGCCGTACACCCCCTCGTCGGTCACCACTTTCAATGTGACGAAGTTGCGCCCTGGACAACTGACGATGACGTCGGCGCGGACGATTTTCATGGGGATTTCCTTGAGATGCGATCAACGGAATTGATGCTACCATACAAGTAGACTTAATCGTCAACCACGGGTTTTCCCGCTCCAGGCTATTTAAAATGTCCGATAAATCCCTGCTTTGCCGCACAGCGCTTCCGTTAATCGAGGATCATCTGCTGGCGCCCGAGTGGCGCGATCCGCGCATTGGCATCGTTCATCTGGGTATCGGGAATTTTCATCGGGCGCACGAAGCGGTTTATACGGAAGAGGCCATGCTTGCCGAGGGTGGCGACTGGGCGATCTGTGGGGTCACGCTTCAAGGCGACGTGACGAAGCGCGATGCGCTGATGGCGCAGGATGGCTTATATAGCGTGGTGGAACGCGGGCCGCAGGGTGTGGAAGTAAGCGTCATTCGCGCGCTGCGTGAAGTGCTCGCGCTGCCGCATGACCGCGCGCGCCTGTTCGACCTGCTCGCCGACGCGAATGTGCGGATCGTCTCGCTGACGGTCACGGAGAAAGGCTATTGCCGCGATACGAAGACGGGCGACGTCGACCTCAGCCATCCCGGCATCGCACATGACCTGGAGCATCCGGGCGAGCCCGGCACGGTACCGGGCATCCTCGTCGCCGCATTGAAGACACGGCGTGATGCAGGCATCGCACCGTTCACCGTACTTTCTTGCGACAACCTCTCGCACAACGGCGCAGCATTGCGCCAGATGGTCTGCTCTCACGCTCGCGCGCTCGATGAAGCGCTGGCCATCTGGATCGACCGCGAAGTCGCGTTCCCTTCAACGATGGTGGATCGCATCGTCCCTTCCACTACGGACGCCGACCGTGATGCCGCCGCCGCTGCGCTTGGGCTTAGCGACGAAGCGCCGGTCCCGTGCGAGCCGTTTCGTCAATGGGTGATCGAAGACCGCTTCCCTGCCGGACGACCCGCATGGGAACACGTGGGTGCGCAACTCGTGGATGACGTGATGCCGTTCGAACTCGCCAAGCTGCGCATGCTGAACGGCACACATTCGACGCTCGCTTACTTGTCGATGCTGGCGGGGTTCGCGACCATAGATGAAGCAATGTCGTTCGCGCCGCTGCGCACGCTGATCCATTCGATGATGACACACGAGATCGCACCGACCTTGGGTGTTCCGGCGTCGTTCGACCTGATGGCATATCGCGATGCACTGCTCGAACGTTATGCGAACCCGGCGCTCAAACATCGCTGCGCGCAGATCGCGATGGACGGCAGTCAGAAAATTCCGCCGCGCCTTCTCGCGACCATTGCGGCGCGTTTGGAGCTGGACCAATCGATTTCCCGGCTGTCGCTTGGCGTCGCAGCGTGGTTCGTTTTCTTGCGCGGACGCGCCGACGACGGAACGACTTTCGCTATAAACGATCCGCTGGCCTCGCGCCTGAGCGCGCTGGCGACTAACGCGGGAGATGCGCCGGAAAGTCTTGTCAGCTCGATGCTCGGTTGTCGCGATGTATTTAGTCCCGAACTCGCTTCGAACGAGGTGTTCCGGCGCGCGCTGATTCAAGCGGTCACGCAGTTGAAGGGCGGAACGAGAGCAGCAATCGAAAACGCTAACCTAAACGCCTTTTAGACCAGGTCTACGTCAGGGCAGAACCTCTGAAACACGAGGGACGCTCACCGTTACCGCCTTGCGCCAGCGCACCGTCGCCAGCATGGACGCCATGACAATCAAACCGCCGCCGACCCATGCAACAAGCGATATCTTCTCGCCCAGCCAAAACCAGGCGAACAACGCGCCGAACGCGGGTTCGCTGCCCATCAGCAATGAAACACGGGTTGGACTGCTGCGCTTGATTGCATAGTTCTGTGCGAAGAATGCGAACAGCGTGCACGCAAAAACCAGATAAAACACGCTGCCCCAAAACGGCTCATGCCCAGCGAACGACGGAACATGCTGCCACTGCTGCGGCGCAAACACGAGCGCCACCGCAGCGCTGCCGAACGCGACCACGCCCGACTGCACGGCGGTCACTGACAAAGGCGGCAGCATCGAGTCACGCAACACGCGTTTCGTCACACAAACATTCAGCGCGCGCAGCAAGGCGGCCAGCAGGATGAGCGCATCGCCTCGATTCAACACGACCGCGCCGTCACCGGCAAGCAGCCATGCGCCCAACAGCGAGAGCACAACCGCTGCCCATTCAATCTTCCCAGGCCGGCGCTTGAGCAGCATCCACTCGACCAGCGGCGTCAGCACCACGCACAGGCTGATCAGGAACGCCGCATTGGCGGCGCGCGTGAGCAGCACGCCAAACGTTTCGCTCAAGAAAATGCCCAACAACAGCAAGCCTGCGATAAATACGCCGCGCAGCGTGCGCGCGTCGGCATGACGCAAGCTTCGCAATGCAGGCGACAACATGACGAACGTCATGCCGAATCGCAGCGTCAGCAGGCCCAGAACCGGATAGAACACAAGCGCGCTCTTGACGATTCCATAACTGGTGCCCCAGACCACCGCGACCACGAGCAACATCAGGTCGGACAGTAAGAGCAGGCGGTCTTGCTTGGACATAGTCGGATCTCAGGAGATAAGTCCGTATTGTCGAGCTTTGCACATGCGACGATAATCGGGTCCGTGCGCAAAGCCTTTATGTCGCAGATGCATTAATCCCGCGCTCCACTCGCGATGGTCAGATGAATCCAACAGAACTTTTTGCTTTGCTTCCCGACATGGCGGTATTCGCCCGGGTCGTCGATGCCGGCAACTTTTCGGTGGCCGCGCGCCAGCTTGGCAGCACGCCGTCAACGGTTAGCCGCCAGATCAAGCGTCTCGAAGAAGCGCTGGCCACGCGGCTGCTCGAGCGATCGACACGCAAGGTGAAGGTGACCGAATCGGGCGAGCAGGTCGTTCGATTCTGTCGCGACATGGTGAGCGCGGCGTCGGGCGCCGTGGATGCAGCTGGGTCACTGGTCGGCCGGCCACAGGGAAAAGTCAGTGTGAGCGCGCCCACGGCCTTTGCGAAAACGGTGATTCATCCGCTCGTGCCGGGTTTTCTGCGCGCGTATGAGGCGGTCGATCTCCAGTTGCTTTACGCAGATCATGACGTCGATCCGCTCGAGAACGATCTCGATCTCGTCATCCGGCTAACAGATCGTCCACCGCCTGGTCTGGCGGGACGACGGCTTGGATCGGTGCGCTGGGTATTGTGTGCATCGCCAGCGTATCTGAGGGCGCGCGGCACGCCCAAGCACCCGCGCGATCTCGCGCAGCACGACTGCCTCTATCTGGGCGAAACCACCGACGACAACCGCTGGCGTTTTCGGCGTGGCACGCAGACGCAGACCGTGGAAGTGAGCGGGCGATACATAGCGAATCATGCAGGCGCGCGACTCGAAGCGGCGCAGCAGGATTTCGGCATTGCAAGCCTGCCGGAATTCACCGCTACCGGAGCGTTGGAGAGTGGCGAACTCATACGAGTGCTGGCCGACTGGGATCTGGAAGCGCTGGCTTATGTGGGATCGGTATGGTTGCTGTATCCGCCGAATCGTTTTCTGCCACCCAAGGTGCGGGCGTTGATCGACTATCTGGTCGAGCATATACACGACAGCAAGTGACATTGGCTTGGCGCGTTGCTCAAACGCTCAAGCATGCGTTCTTAGGCTCGGTAGCCCATGCTGGAAGTCGAGCCGCCCGAACAATTCATTGAACGGGACCATCTCATGCGAAACACAAGGTGTGGGCAGGGGCCCAAGGACGTTTTGAGTGGAACTTGACATCAAGTACCATAATGGCCTCCGCTGTTTCCCATCAGATTCTTTGTAAGCCGACGGCCATGTCGACGGGTTGCGAAGAAGTGATGGTAGGCAGTAGTCGCCCTTATCTGAATCGAGGAATCGTCTGTGAGTGTTGCCGTTGAAACCCTGTTTACTTCCGCGTTGGGTCTGCAAGCTCCGTGGATGGTATCCAGAGTTGAGCTCGATACAACCAAGCGCCGGATCGATTTCGAAGTGTCCTGCGACGCGAAAAAGTTACCGTGTCCAGC
>NZ_MTHB01000019.1 GCF_002220365.1 Caballeronia sordidicola
CACCGTCCAACCCGATCTTTCAATCGCTGCGTGGTACGGCGTTAAGCCATGACAGTCTGCAATATTTGCTGGACAAGCATCTCGCGGTAGCGCGCCTTCACTGCCCCTCACTCATCAGTAAGAAAGTAACGCCGCACAGTTTGAGACATTCATTGGCGATGAATTTGCTGCACCATGGCGCAGATCGCGTCGTGATCGCCCTCTGGCTCGGTCACGAATCGGTGGAAACCACTGCCATTTATTTCCAGGCGGATATGCAACTAAAAGAACAGGCGCTGGCGAAGGCCGCGACCACCGATGTGCAAGCACCGCGTTTCCGTCCCAATGATCACCTGCTGGCCTTCTTGAAGACCCTCTGATTATTCCGTATTGGCGCGGCTCCCAGGCCGGGTATTCTCCGGGGATTGCAGGCCCCGGAGATCGATATGCGGAATAATCCGGGACTCGGAATAATGCCTCTAATTCCGCATGCGGAATTAGAGGCATACGTTTATCACGAACTGCCTGCTTCGCTGGTATCGACACAAGATCAATGTCGATAACGCAATCGTATCGTTATCCACTTATGTGGGGCA
This sequence comes from Caballeronia sordidicola, assembly GCF_002220365.1. Classification (GTDB taxonomy): domain Bacteria; phylum Pseudomonadota; class Gammaproteobacteria; order Burkholderiales; family Burkholderiaceae; genus Caballeronia; species Caballeronia sordidicola_C. Next base: position 576 of record NZ_MTHB01000019.1, read on the forward strand.
TGTTCGCGTTACTGACACCTATTGGTATGTCAGCACCGTCCCTGAACTGATGGCCTCAGTCTCTGAACGCTTCGAACGTTATGCACGGGAGATTTCAAATGACTAGCTCCGATCCAGCAGTGCGGTTTTCGACCTTGATTCAACAGTTCTTTATGGACCGTTTGATCGAGCAGCGCAACGTCAGTCCTCGCACTGCGGCCAGCTACCGCGATACCTTCCGGTTGCTGTTCAGCTTCGCGGAGAATGACTTGAACAAGTCACCACATAAGCTCCGGCTAGCCGACTTCAATGCAGAGCTGATTCTTGCTTTCCTCAAATATCTGGAGACTACACGTCACAACGCGATCCGCAGCCGGAACGCGCGGCTGGCTGCGATCCGGTCTTTTGCTCACTATGCAGCGTTACAGGAGCCTTCGGCGCTGCCCGGGCTTCAGCGCGTGCTGGCCATTCCCATGAAACGCTTCGACAGACCCATGGTCGGTTTCCTCAGTCGAGACGAAATGCAGTGCATCCTTGCAGCTCCTGCTGCAAACAGTTGGTGCGGTCAGCGCGACCAGGCTATGCTGGCTACGCTCTACAACACGGGTGCACGGGTATCTGAACTAATAGCTATGCGCGTCGGGGATGTCGTATTGGACCGTGGCGCCTGCGCAAACCCGCACGGCAAGGGACGAAAGGAGCGAACCGTGCCACTGTGGGCTAGTACTGCGAAGCAAATCCGCCGCTGGCTACACCAGATTGATCCAGATCCGAATCAGTGGCTCTTTCCTAATCGTGCCGGCGGCCAGATAACACGGTCCGGCGTAACAGATCGACTTAAGCTCGCTGCGGCTGGCGCTTCAATCCGCTGTCCGCAACTCAAGACGCGAAGCGTCACTCCACACATCGTTAGACACGCCACGGCCATGCACATGCTTCAGGCTGGTGTAGACGTCACGTTGATTGCCTTGTGGCTTGGCCATGAAAGTACCGCCACCACCCATATGTACATCGAAGCCGATCTCGCCATGAAACAGCGGGCACTGAACTCCATTCAAGCACCGCAATTCAAACAGCACCGGTTTTGTCCGCCGAAAGACATTCTCGCCTTTCTTGACGGACTATGATTATGCTTGCTTGGTGGGTCGCCCTCATTAACCGTACAGCATGAACGTATTGCGTTGCCGAAGCTCCTCAAGAGAGACGTCCGGCCCCAGGGCGGTCGGACGCACGACTGACGGCAAGGCGCAGAAAGTAGGACTCTGCATAATTCGGTTACGTGGATAAGAACGGGAAGTGCGCCCGTTTGCTACCAGCAGAAAATCGTGGTTGTTCAATGATACGGTGGCCGGCGCGAAAGCCAGTGCAACGATCTACAGCTTGATGCTCACCTGTCGGGCGTGCAACGTTGAGCCGTTCGAGTACTTGTGCGAAGTGCTCACCGAGTTGCCGCAGCGCGCGGCCGGTGCCGACGTGAGCGACTTGTTGCCATTCAACATCGGCGAGCGGCTCGCTCGACGCAAACCAACCTCCGACTAACGCTTCTAATGCGTCGGCTCCACGCCGACGCTCACTCCCATCCTTCGCTTTGGACATCGCCGACCTCGGTCGTCGCGGTGCGGCCCTGTTCGTCATGTCAACGTGTGCTTAATTGAGCGATTACCATAGTCGCGCCCGACTGTTGATGCCTTACCCGGTACCGGAGGCAGATCTGGTGCGCTCAATCCGATCGCCTGAACACTGGGCTTCTCATCGACGCTGACGGTGTAGATAGGGTTGGGTCGCGCATCATGAACGGCACTCTCCAGGTCGAGCGAGACATCCCGGTTGACCATCAGAACTTCCTGCATCTTGCGGTCGAACTCGGGGGCTCGTTTTTCCAGGTAGTAGCGAATCTTGCGGGGCTTGATCTCGTCCTCATTGAGGATGCGGCACAAGGTGGTTTTGTCAACGTTGGCCAGGCGAGCGAAGCCCGCGGCCTCGGCTCCCTCAGCCACAAACCTCGCCAGTGCGGAGATCGTCGATGAGCGACTCAGATTGGCCCCGATCCGCCGTTCGCACTCGCGTGACCACTACGTTCACTTCCAGCAAGGTACAACCGCCGCTCGCGTCGCCGAATTGGATGGCAAGCCATCGGTATAGCCCTATTTGATCAGACGATCCAGCCTGTGAATACCGTGAGGCTTTCGCTTTTCGTGGCGCTGACTTCAAAACATTTTAGCGGTTTATGCCTATCGGGAATGACTGTTATCGACAGCACCCGCCTTCTTCGCGTCGGGCTCGTGCTTCATCATCCGCTCATCGTGTCCCGCAAAGGGGCACCCAGTGAGCGCTCTTTCAAGCTTGTGTTTCATAACTTGCTCACGGTCAACCATCGAGGAAATACACAATGAGCGCGTTCCAAACTTACACGGTCGACAATGCACCGGCCGCATCGAAGGCCAGGCTGAAAGATACGAAACGGACCTTCGGCTTCGTACCGAACCTTCGGGGAATATGGCCGAATCACCGGAACTGCTCGCCGGATGCTCGGCACTGTGGGCCCTCTTTTCGAAGAGCACGCTGAAGCCGCACGAGCAACAGGTTGTCTATCTGACCTCCAACTTCGAGAACGACTGTGACTATTGCATGGCCGGTCACACCACGCTCGCGAAGATGATCAAGATGGATGCCGGCGTGAATACCGCGCACCTCGCCGGCACGTCGCTCCCCGATACCGGACTCGAGGCTCTGCATCGATTCACAACGCTAGTGGTGCAAGAAAGGGGCTTCGTTCTTAACGCTGAAGTCGAGACCTTCCTCGCCGCTGGCTACACGCTCCAAAACGTACTCGAAGTCATGTTGGGCGTGGCAGCCAAAGTAATGAGCAACTACACGAACTACATTTGCGTAAGCCATATTCGTAGTGCTTCTTCTTCCCGACCACCCTCACTATTTCGGGGCCTGTAAACATCATGATTGAAATAGGTGAATTTCAGATCGATCTGGAAATGCGCACTTTGCTGAAAAACGGCGAGGTTGTGCATGTCGGATCTCGCGCCTTCGACATCCTTGCCGTCGTCGCTTCGGCTGCGGGACGTCTCGTGACGAAAGACGAGATGATGAATGCCGTCTGGCCCAACACCGTCGTGGAAGAAAACAACCTCCAAGTCCATATGTCGGCGCTGCGCAAAATCTTGGGTACGGACCGCGATCTGATCCTCACCGTGCCGGGCCGCGGCTATCGCCTTCTCCAGCGGCGGAAAACCGTCCTGTCTCCCGAAACCGCGTCGCAGGCATCCGGAGGGCGTCCCCTTCCACCATCGACGTCCAAGCTTTTTGGACGCGACTGCGCAGTCAAGCAGATCCGCTCGATGCTGGCAAACTCACATGTGCTGACGTTGGTCGGCGCGGGCGGTATCGGCAAGACGACACT
>NZ_MTHB01000254.1 GCF_002220365.1 Caballeronia sordidicola
GCTGAAAATGCTACATGCTCCTCTATTCAACGCCTGGCGCAAGGGGCGTGCTTGACCGATCGCTTACGAACAACCCGCACGCGCAATTGCGTCTCGCGTGCGACGTTCCTGGGCCTCGCATTCAAGCTGATCGAGTCGGCGGAAAAATCGTGGCGGCGCATTCGTGCACCTGAAAAAGTCGCCTCACTGCTCCAAGGCGTTCCTTTCAAAGACGGACTACCGGTGACCGACAGCACACCGGCTCAGCAACCGCTTGCCGCCTGATCAAATCTAACTTCCCAAACACCACATTTGACTTTATCTCATGCCGCATTGCCAACAGTGACAACACACATTCGAGCGCTCCAGCCGCGCCTAGCAAATGTCCATGACACGATTTGGTCGCGCTGATGGGAACCGAATACGCCCTATCACCCAGCACGGCTTTGATTGCTGCTGTTTCGGTCACGTCGTTGGGGACGGTCCCCGTGCCGTGTGCATTGATCGCGTCAATTGCGGATGAATCGATTCCTGCCGAAGAAAGCGCTGTAAGCATGGCTGCCGCCTGCCCCTCAACGCTGGGTCGAGTGATGTGACCAGTATCGGTGGTGAGCCCGTATCCAAGCACCTCGCCATAGATGGTCGCTCCACGGGCAACAGCGCGCTCCCAATTCTCTAATATCACCATTGCAGCGCCCTCACCCAGTACCATCCCACTGCGATTCTTCGAGAACGGCTTGCATGAGGCCGCAGGCTCCTCGAAATCGACGGTCGCCAATGTGTGGAGCGCGTCCCAGGCCTTCAATGAGCCGAGGGACAGCGGTGCTTCGGTGCCGCCGGCGATGGCCATTTCGATTTCGCCGTGCGCAACGCGCAGCCACGCCTCGCCGATCGCAACAGAAGAAGAGGCACAGGCGGTCGAGTATGTCAGGCTCGGACCCTTAAGACCGTGCTCGATACTGACCCACGCGGCCGGCGCGTTATACATGCCCAATAAGACAGTGAACGGCTTAATTCGATCGGACTGCTCTCCGTACAGGGTCTGATAGCCTTCGTCCGCGGTTTGTGTGCCGCCCATCCCTGTGCCTACGAACACACCGCACCGGATCTGACGGATATGCCCCCGCTCCAAGTTTGCCGCGGCCACGGCCTCATTCGCAGCGATAACTGCAAATTGGCTGACCCGATCAAGCATGCGAAGCTTCGGCGGCGCAAAAAATTCGGCACCACTGAATTGCACAGTTGCGGCAACCGGGTCTACCAGTCGCGCAAGGGACGGTGCGAGAAGGCGACCAATTCCAGAACGTCCGGCGTACGCATTTGCGTAAGCCTCTTGAGCATCGTTGCCGAGCGGGCAAACCGTGCCGATTCCGGTGACAGCTACCCGCCTCATGGCGACGGCGGGACCGATGACGGGACCGGATCGTGACTCGCAGTACCGTGCTGTGCAGAAACTTGCTTGTCTATAAAGTCAACGATTTCGCCGAGGGTCGAGAGAGGGACCAGTTCAGATTCAGACGAAACCGTGATGCGGAAGACGTCCTCAACTTTGAATAGCAATTCGGCTACCGCAAGCGAATCGATTCCTAGCGTTTCGAGCGTTGCGTCCGGCGTCAACGAGGCTGCGTCAAGCTGATAATCTTCAACGAGCGTCGCGCAGATCCAATCGAAAGTGTTTGTCATGGGGCTCGTAATAAAAAGTGGGAATTCCATTGAGCGCGGAGCTCTCTGTTCCGGCCGGACTTCTCCTTCTGAAGGAGCCGCAACAGCGACAATGACGGCAGCGTACGCTAGTCATGACCTTCCATAACCGAAGCAGTCGTTAAAGGGCATTGGAGGTCGCCGTCGAAGTCAGCAGCTTAACGCTCTTCGAATTGATAGCGCATCGTGTTTTACCGCCCCACTTCGCTCCGAATGGCAACAGACCGGGCCATGTTCGAGCCAGCGACGTCAATATCGTAGCGCTAGCCGGATTCATGGCTGCGTGGGCGAAGACAGAAGCTAACCGGATACGTGAGACGAACTCTCGACGCCAGTCATCAGCATACTTGCTCGCTACAAACCGCTGCCAACGCACGATGTGATTCCTGTCCCTGTCGAGCTTTTGCTCGGGTTCAAGTAAATGTACGCACAGTAGCCACGCAGACTGCAAGGCCATGCTCATGCCCTCGCCGATGATCGGATGTGCCTCTCCGGCAGCATTGCCAATGCGAAAAATCCCATCTTTGGCTCGAACCCGGATTCCAGGATTGAGAGGCCCGGCACCAAGCCAGGAGCCTTGCCTCGATGCATCTCGCAGTACAGCACCGACACCTGTACATGTGTGCCGGAGCATGGCCTCAATCGCCTCGCCGGCGCTGACGCCGCGGGCAGTTCGTCGTAGTTCGTCCAAGCGATCGCGCCGAATGCAACCTGCCACGGTCGTCACGTCATCGTCCGCTACGACCATTCCGCCGTAGCCACCGTCAAAAGAAAGCACAGGCAATAAGCCGGCGTCCAACGAGGCATAACGAAAGTTGGCCTTGAAAGCGAGCAAGTCAGTCGGCTCGCGTTTGCGCCCGCGTTGCGGGCGGTCTGACGGCAGCGACTCCCACGACCCATGTGCATCGATCATTACCGGTGCTTGCAATGTTGCCCTGTCCGAGGCGTTCAATCCGTGCATAGCCTCCGCCAAGTGAATCACGCACAACCAAGCGCCCGGTTTGCCGTCGATGCTCTGCACAGACCACGGCTGCCAAACGTCCGCGCCCGCTGCTCGCGCCTGCTCGATCAAAAGGGTATCGAGCGTTTCTCGGCCCAGAGCCCGTCCCCACCGATATTTAGGATGGTCGGCAGCAGGCAGGTTGGCAACGACTGTGTTATCGCCGCGCATGAACGCGACCTGGCGCAGCTCCGGTCCAGCATGGCGGTCGATTGCCGCGCCGATGCCAAGCGCCGCCAAGAGCGGTAGGTTACTCGCCGCGATACACTCGCCGCACACTTTACGGCGCGGAAAACGCTGCTTTTCAATGAGAGCAACTGACCAGCCCGCTCGTGCTAACAAGATGGCTGCCGAGGAGCCCGCCGGTCCCGCACCGACGATAATCGCATCGAAATGGGTACGCATTGGCCCTCCTATTGGTGAGAAGCGGAAAAGCAATGGCTGAAGAGTCCGGCCGGATACTCGGTTAGTTTCCAATCTGCCGTCTGAGCCGGCCACAGTCGTGAGAGTTCGTCTCCGCAAAATCCAGCACGCACGCTCAATACCGCGTCCGAGCGTGTGACTGAGTTCACGCCAAGCGCGCCGATCAGATGGCTTCCCACTAGGGCTAGCTGGGCACGACGTGGCTCGCACGCGAGGAAACGATCCCCGCGTGCGGCGATCGCGGCGAGCAGCGAGTGAAGCTCGTGATCCTCAAAATGATGCAGAAAGAGGTTCGCGACGATTAGATCCCACCTTTCAAATTGCCGCCCAGACGACATCGACGGGACGTTCCCGGCAATCCAGTCAAAGACGTCAACAACCTCTGCGCTCGCGATCCACCCGAGTTTCGAGTATCCGTCGACGGTGGATGGCGCAATCAGGTCCTGACGATCAAGTAAAGTTAAATCGACACGGCCGAGCGCAGGCGATAATGCCTTTGCCACCCCCAGTAACAGGGTGCCGTCCCCAGCACCGAGTTCCAATATGCGTAGCGGTTGTGAAGTCAATCGAGACGCTAGAAGCGTATTCACAGCCCGTTTAATGATTGAACGTGTGCCCATGACCCGGTGCACGCGCTGAAGGTCCCGACGGGAGCGTTTAGCGACCGGATCCTCCTCGCGCAACCCGTCGAGAGTTTCGGCAACCACTGTCCTGGGTAGATTCATCATAACGACCGTCTCCGTGGAGACACCCCTTTTCCAAAAATCACATACCGACTTTGAGTAAAGCGCCGTGGCAACTAAACCCAGCACCGAACGATGACAGCCACCACCAACCACCCGGCGCGTCATCCGCCAACGCCGCCTCGAGCACAAAATACACAAAGGCACTCGACAGATTTCCATACTCACGCAGCATGTCCGCACTGTAGCGGAAGCACGCACTGTTCAATTTGAACTCTCGTTCAAGTGCGATTAATACGTCGCGACCGCCCGCATGCATGATCCACGCAGACACGTCCGCGGGGCGAAGCTCGGCGCGCTGCAGCACTGTATCCAGCACGCGGCGTGCATATTGAGCCGCAAGGCCGGGTACCGCGCGGGTCAACACGTTGCGCAACATGCCATTTTGGCTTTCGAACATCAGCGCTTTACGTTCGGTCGGATCGGTTACTGACGTGCTGTCGACCCACTCAATTTGGCGCGTCGTTGCACGTGGGTCGGGCGACAAGACGGCGGCGCCCGCGCCGTCGCCGAACAGACAGGAGATAAAGTCAAATGTGGTGTTTGGGAAGTTAGATTTGATCAGGCGGCAAGCGGTTGCTGAGCCGGTGTGCTGTCGGTCACCGGTAGTCCGTCTTTGAAAGGAACGCCTTGGAGCAGTGAGGCGACTTTTTCAGGTGCACGAATGCGCCGCCACGATTTTTCCGCCGACTCGATCAGCTTGAATGCGAGGCCCAGGAACGTCGCACGCGAGACGCAATTGCGCGTGCGGGTTGTTCGATGTCGGACTGTGGCGAAGGTCGACTCAATGGGATTGGTTGTTCTCAAATGCTGCCAGTGTTCGGCAGGAAAGTCATAGAAGGCAAGCAGTT
>NZ_MTHB01000255.1 GCF_002220365.1 Caballeronia sordidicola
CTCATCCTGCAAGTCATTAGCGATGTCCGTCAGTTTCTCTACCCACGCTAGCACTTCAAGCTCCGACGGCGTTAGTCCCTCTCGAGCGATGTCGGGTAGTGAGAATTTTTTTGGAAGAGTCACGAGTGCGGATCAAATGATGTTGGTGCGACAAACGTTAACATCGTCATCCGCAGTTTACAAGCGCAATCATGAGCGCACGCAACGAAGCTATCGGCTACCTCGACCGCGTGCGCAGATCAAATAACACAGCACGGCGCGTGGTGCTCGCCCCGGGTTATTGAGAAGTTACTTGGTTCACTGGGCTTGAGAATGTCCGGAAGCTGCTGAGCGACGACGTCTTCACGAGTTCGCTCTGGCAAACCGTGGTGTTTGTTGTCGGTTCAGGTGCGTTTGGCGCAACGGTTCTCGGGCTCGCGCTCGCACTGCTGATGCAAAAGGCAAGCGGCGTGGTCGGCAGGGCGGTTTCTGGGATGGCTATTCTCGCGTGGAACCTGCCGCCTATTACGATTGCCGTCATCTGGTACGCAGCAACGACGAGCGGCGGTACATTCCCGCGCATCCTGGGCGATACAAATCACGACTTGCTTTACGCCTACCCGATGCTGGTGGTGTCTATTGCCAATGTCTGGTCGCTTGCCGGGCTATCGATGATTATGTTCTCGGCCGCTTTGCGGAGCATTCCGACCGAGATGGTCGAGGCGGCGATACTTGAGAACGCGAGTGCGACGCAGAGACTGTTCCGCCTGACGCTACCGATGCTCAAGCCGACCATCTTGATGTCCGCGCTCCTGATGACGCTCTTGACCTTTGCGAACTTCACGCTGGTTTATTTGATGACCGGCGGGGGGCCCGACAATCAGACCAATATCCTGCCCATCTACTCATATTTGCAAGGCTTCAAATTCCATAGATTGGGGTACAGCGCGCTTCTTGGAAACGTGATTGTGCTGCTCTCGTCGGCGCTTGGATTGGCCTTCGTGCTCATCGCTCGCCAATACCGCCCGGGGCAAGTTCGCAAGAACAAGCTGAAGGCCATGTCCGCCTAACCTGTTGGAACCAGCATCATGAAGGAACACAGAATGGAACTGTCTGCTCAAAAGATGACGGGAGACTCCGCGCCTCCTGCCGCGCGGGTCAAGCGACGGGCCGAACCGGTGTCCGGCAGGCTATTAGCAAACGTCATTTTGTTGCTTATCGGCGCGTATTTCGTGATCCCTGTCTTGTGGCTTGCGGTGGGCGCCGTCGACAAACACGCGGGTTGGCAAATTCAGCTACCGACGCTGACTTTAGACAATTTCGTCGATGCTCTGTCGCACGGAAACGCGCAAGCACTCTGGAACAGTGTGATTGTTTCAACCATAGCGGCAATCGTTTCGACGGGAGCAGGAACCTTGGCCGCCTACTCGTTTTCGCGGCATCGTATTCCATGGAAAGGCCCCATTCTGCTCGGTATCCTGTTCCTGTCGGGCGTGCCCATTACGATTCTTATCGTGCCGGTGTACAAGATGTTCGCGCGGTACGACATGCTTTCCATGGTCCCGACAGCGGTACTTTTGGGCGTCACGTCGCTGCCGTTCGCCATCTATCTCATCAAGAACACTATTGACGCGATTCCGCAAGACCTTGAAGAGGCAGCCTGCATGGAGCAGGCGGGCACCTTCCGCATTCTTCGCTCGATCATCGTTCCGCTGGCCATGCCGGGCATTGCATCTGCAGCCATCTTCAGCTTCGTCAATGCCTGGGGCAACTTCCTCATTCCGATCGTACTGATTGCTGACCAATCGAGCCAACCCGCACCCATCGCGATCTACAGCTTTATCGGCTCTGCCACGATTCGGTACGGACAAATTGCCGCTTTCTCCATTGTTTACTCGATGCCCGTCATCGCCCTCTACTTCGTGATGTCGCGTTATTTCAAAGGTGGATTCTCGCTAAGCGGTGCCGTACGGGGTTGATAAAAGTGTAGCGTCATGCGTCAGCTGATGGAGTTGGTGTCCGACGGAGGAGGCAACGTAGGGGTTGTTGAGTCCGTCGGATGCGGGTGATGCGCTCAGTGCGTCGAAGTGCGTCGATGTGCGTCGCGAATCGGTCCGGTGCGAAATTGAATTGGCTTTTTTTAGCGCGAATACTGGTGCGCGAGGGCGTAGCGTGAGTGAATGCGTCATGGCCTTTCGTGCGTCAAAATATCGGGAGTGTCGAGTGAAGTTAACAGGCGGCCAGGTTATCGCGAAGGCATTGCGCGCGTACGGGGTGCGATATGTCGCTGGTGTGCCCGGCAATGGAAATAGTGGGGTTCTTGAGGGTCTCAATACACCAGGCGCTAGCGTTCCCTTTATCAGGGTCGTGAACGAGCAGAGTGCGGTCCATATGGCGGACGGTTACTTCCGTGCATGTGGTAGTGCGATGGCTGTCGTGCTTCCTGCAAAAACCGGAATTTTTATCGCCTCTGCGGCGCTTTCGAATTGCCTGTCTGATTCCTGTGGGGTGCTCCTGGTCACTGGAGACCGGGTTAGCGATGACACGACCACCGGCTCAACCAGCTCGACGCAGCCCGCCTCAGGATGGGACGCAGATTCAGCATGCGGCGGCCTCAAACGGTCCTGGAAGGTGCGCGCTTTCTCGGAGCTCTCGCAAGCAATGCATCATGCTTTTGCTAGCGTGCTGGGGGCGAGGCCGGGGCCCGTCCATCTCGAGGTTCCTCTGGAAATTCAGAAGCACACGGACCACGTGCACTCTGAGTCTCTTCAGAACCGACTCGCGCAGGTAGGGCTGCAAGGGGACCCCGCGCTCTTTGAGCGGGCAGCCAGTCTGCTTGCGAGCGCAGAGCGTCCTATCATTCTTGCGGGTGGCGGAGTCGTGGCTGCGGACGCTACATCCGAACTCAAAGAATTGGCCGAAGCCCTTTTGGCGCCAGTGCTGGTTGCGGGTAACGGCATTGGAGCAATCCCTGACGACCACGACCTCAATGCCGGATCCGTTGGCTCGGCGGGAAACGGCTGTGCAACCGCGCTCTTGGGCAAGGCCGATGTCATTGTCGCTGTGGGCAGCCGTCTATCGGACCTGCCCGACATCGATGGCGGTCGGTGGAGCGTATCCGAACTGGCCGGGAAAAAGCTTATCCAGATTGATGTCGAGAGAGACGAGATCGGGAAATGCTGCCCCGTCGAGGTCGGCATTGTTGCCGACGCGAAAAGTGCACTAGCCGACCTCAAGTCCGCATTGAACGGAAAACTGAAGCGTGCTACCGGCGCAAGAAGACAGGCATTCATTGAACTCATGCGGGAGCTGCGTGGGCAATGGCTAAATGCGGTCGCCAGCAAGTCTGGAGCGCACGAAACCTTGATAAGCGCGCCGCGGCCTTTCCTTGAACTCCGCAAGGTGCTCTATCGCGACGCAATTGCGGTCATTGGGTCAGGCGCTCTTGCGCATATCGCGCGTGAGCATTTCCCCGTCTATGTTCCGCGTACCTTCCTGTCGCCGGGAGCCTCTGCGGCCGGTGGTTGGGCTGTTCCTGCTGCCATAGGCGCCAAGCTCGCGATGCCTGCGAGGCAAGTGGTATGTGTGGTTGAAGATAGCGATTTTCTTCAATCGATGCAGGAAATGGCGGTTAGTGTCATGCATTCCATTCCTGTGGTTTTCGTAGTCTTCAATCAAAGTGGGCCGGAATTTGTATCGGGTGCAGTCGGTTCGCTTGGGGTACGGCGGACCATGGGTGAATTCTCCTTGCCGGACGGGCGCCCCTACTCACTTGCATTCTCGGAGATCGCAAGAAGCTTTGGACTTGATGCATGGCGCGTCGAACATGCTTCTCAATTGGAGGGGGTGTTCCGGCGTGCGCTTGATAGCACCGGACCCGCCCTGGTCGAAGTGATGGTGGCGCGGCATGAAACCCATTCGCCACAGAGTCCTAACGATGTGCAACTGCACGCTGCACAACAAGCTAGTGTGGCTTAAGCCAGACCCGTCTGACGATGCGAAGGGGCGGTACGTTTCGGCAGTCGGGGCGATGAATTGACGCGAGCATCAACGTCGTCTCGCTTTATAAGCGTCACAGTGCGTCATATCCGGGGTCTCTCGCGAAATTGAGCTGGCTTTTTTCTCGACTGATACTGGTTTCGCGCTGCAAAAGTGACGCGCTTTTTCACGCATTGATTTCGGACTCCGAATGCAGAGTCTTAGCTAAGTAAGAATTTTCTCGGTGAAGAATTCACTCAATTCTGAGTTGCATCATAAGGGGTAATTATGTCGTTTTTTCTGAAGTCGGCTACCACCCAACCCACTGGCGAAGCTGACACCAGGCAGGTCCGTCGCGTTGTCGAGGAGGTGATTGCCGACATCTCCGCGCGCGGGGATGACGCGCTGCACGAGTACTCCGCGAAGTTCGATAAGTGGAATCCGACGCAGTTTCGTCTGTCGCAAGAGCAAATCGACGCCTGCATTGCCGAGCTGACCGAGCAGGAAATCGCGGATATTAAATTCGCGCAAGAACAAGTTCGCAACTTCGCGCGCCATCAATTGGCATCGATGCATGACATCGAAGTCGAGACATTGCCGGGCGTCATTCTTGGTCACAAAAATGTTCCCGTCCAGACTGTGGGTTGCTACATCCCCAGTGGTAAGTACCCACTGGTCGCATCGGCGCATATGGGCATTGTCACGGCGAAGGTAGCGGGTGTGGACCGTGTGATCGCGACGTCGCCTCCTTTCGAGGGTCGCCTGAGCGCTCCGGTTATCGCTGCAATCCATCTTGCCGGCGCCGATGAGATCTACTGCATCGGAGGCGTACAAGCCGTGACCGCAATGGCACTTGGGATTGGCGAATTTGCGCAAGTTGACATCATCGTTGGCCCGGGTAACGCTTACGTTGCCGAAGCGAAACGTCAACTGTTTGGTCAGGTTGGTATTGACCTGTTCGCAGGCCCGACGGAAACCATGGTTATCGCGGACGACTCGGTCGATGCCGAACTTATCGCGACGGACCTGCTTGGCCAGGCTGAACATGGACCGACTTCTCCGGCAGTGCTCGTTACGACCTCGCGGAAACTCGGCGAAGAGACGCTTGCGGAAGTTGAGCGTCTGCTGAACCAACTCGACACCGCTGAGATAGCTCGCCAGGCGTGGGAAGGCTACGGCGAAATCATCATTTGCGAAAATGACGAAGAAGTGATTCGCGAGTCGGACCGCGTCGCATCAGAACACGTGCAAGTGATGACGCGCGACCCGGACTTCTTCCTGAAGCGTCTTCGCAACTACGGTGCGCTTTTCCTCGGCGCCCGCACGAACGTTGCCTATGGAGACAAGGTTATCGGCACGAACCACACGCTGCCGACATCCGGTGCTGCACGCTTCACGGGCGGCTTGTGGGTGGGCAAGTTCCTGAAGACTTGTACCTATCAGCGAATCCTCACTGACGAAGCGTCCGTACTTGTCGGCGAGTACTGCTCGCGCTTGTGCATTCTTGAAGGGTTCTCGGGTCATGCGGAGCAGGCAAACATCCGCCTGCGCCGCCTTGGCAACATTGACGTGCCCTATGGCAAGGCGGCTCCTGTGCCGGCTGCGACAGCCAAGCGCTGACCCGTCGCTGCGTACTTCGCTAAGACTTGGCTTCGAAGCGAATGCGCTAACCGTGCACCGGTCGCAGCGCGACCTGTGCACGCGTTTGCCGCCAGCTTTGGTGTGACACGCGATAATTGAAAGCGGGAGGCTCGTTGTTGCCAACATAAGCGCCTCCCAAGTCGGCATAGTCAAATATCGGTCCGAGCGAATTTTGCCGTCTCTTCCAGCAGGGCGCGATGCAGCGCAGGCGTGGCGGCGGCGATGACACGGCCATCGCTTGATGGCGTCAACGGATTGCCGTTCCAATCGGTCATAAGGCCTCCGGCGCCATTGACAATTGGCACGACGGGAAGATAGTCGTACGGCTTTAGACCTGCCTCGACGACAGCATCAATGTTACCGGCCGCGAGCATCGCGTAGTTGTAGCAATCGCCACCGTATCTCCGGAAACGCGCCTGGCGACTAAGAGAATCGAACACTTGAAACTCCGTTATGCTGAACATGTCCGGCGAAGTAGCGAACAGGTTGCACTTTCGAAGGTCATCGCAATGGCTCGTTCGGATGACATCCCCGTTGCGCTCGGTTTGGCGTCCAAGCGTAGCGACATAGCGCTCGTCGAGCGCTGGGACATCTATGATGCCAAAGACAGGTTGCGCGTCCTTCAGCAACGCGAGAAGCGTTCCCCAGAGCGGTATGCCACTGATAAAGCTCTTGGTGCCGTCGATAGGGTCAATGACCCAGCAAAGCTCTGCCGACAAATTGACCGACCCTTGTTCTTCTCCGAGTATGCCGTGCGAGGGATAGGTTCGCGCGATCCGGTCTCGAATCATGGCTTCGATTTCGATATCTGCCACCGTGACGGGGCTGGCATCGGCCTTCTGCGCAATGTCGATGGGCTGTCGAAAATAGCGCATGCCAATAGGGCCGGTTTCGTCTAGCGTCGAGCTGGCAAACTGCCGATAGTCTTCGAATAAATTCATAAATCCTTGAACCTGAGAGCGGGGCGTCGAGAGCCACCTTGAAAATAATTCGTTAAGGCCGCAACGCCCCGAGAAGTTGTTTAATTGTAGTCTGCAGTGGTGCTGTAATTGAATGCGCGGACGATAAATTGCACACCAGTGTCGGCATCTGCGCTTGGCGTATTTGTCTAAGTAGTCAATGTCAATGCTGAGGACCGTGATGAGCGAGATGGGTCAACTCGAGATTCAAGTGAGGCGAATGGTGCGTAGTGCGTTGGCCGAGGCGGTCGACGAGAAACGTATCGCCGGCGGCGTAGTTTTGGTTGCACTGGAGAGCGTTGTCATTGCGCAGGAGGCCGCGGGCTTTGCAAATCAAGCGCTTGCCATACCGATGCACATAGATACGCGCTTCAGACTGGCATCAGTGACAAAGCCAATCGTCAGCCTCGCGGCGATCAAACTCCTGGACATTGGCGTCCTTGGTTTGCACGAGCCAGTCTCGGATTGGTTGCCCTATTTCCGGCCGTCCCTCGCAGATGGGCGGCCGCCGGACATTACTCTGCACCATCTGCTGTCGCATTCGTCAGGGCTAAGCTATGGTTTTCAGGAGCCCCCAGGCTCAGAATATGAGCGTTTCGGCATTTCTGATGGGTTGGACTGTTCTGGCCTGAGCCTCGAAGAGAATCTCCGGCGGCTGGCCGCAGCGAAGCTCAAGTTCGAGCCAGGAACAGCATGGCAATACTCTCTCGCGCTTGATGTCGTCGGTGCAATCATTGAGCGGGCGACGGGACGTACGCTGCCGGATGCTATCGATGCATTGATATCCGGTCCGCTTGGACTGGACTCTCTTGCATTCACTGTTGAATCAAAACCTGAGCTTGCGGTTCCTTATGTCGATAGCCTGCAAACGCTGACCGTGATGCCCGAACCGGCGGAAGTTGTGCCCCCGGAAGGGACGAACGCAATCCGTTTCTCTCCTCGTCGCGCGCATACGGTTGGAGAATTTCCGTCTGGTGGCGCAGGGATGGCAGGCGGAGCGTTAGACATCCTGAAGGTCCTTGAGATAGTACGCAAGGAAGGCGCCGGGTTCATGGACGCAAAGCTTGCGCGCCTGATGGGCAGTGCTCAAGTCGGAGCGGACCTGCGAGCGCGAGGCGATGGGTGGGGATTTGGATACATGGGGGCTGTGTTAATGGACCCCTCCGTGCTGAAAACCCCGCAGCGTGTTGGAACAGTAGGGTGGGGCGGAGTGTACGGGCACAGCTGGTTTTTTGACCCCGCAACGAGGCTGACAGTCGTGTCATTGACCAACACAACCTGGGAGGGTGTTGGAGGTCGATTTCCACAGGACGTTCGAGACGCCGTCTATGCAGCTCTCAGATGAAGGGATGCTTTATCAGTCACCCCGGACTTTGCAATGTGATGCTAACTTTACAGCCGATAGCCTTGGCGTGGTCGGGCCGAGCACTATTGGCTTCGGTCAGTGCAGGGCATTAACTGGTAATTTCGACTCGTGTGCCATCGGGGGCCACTATCACAGCCTCATAGAACCCATCGCCCGTGCGACGAGGGCCAGACAACAAGATTCCGTTTGCCGCGCAACGCTTGGCCAACGCGTCGACAGCATCGGCATTGCCAAGCGAAACCGCGATATGGTCCCAGCCGAGGCACTCATCAGCTGCTTTTTCGGCGACCCAAGGCCCCGTCATCAGTTCAATCTGAAGCGAGTCCGGTGTTAGCCTGATGAAGCACGATGTGAATCCAGGACGCCGGGCGCTATGGTAAAGCGGTCCGACTTCGGCATTAAAATACTTACGCCAGAATTCGGCGGCAGTTGTAATGTCGCGTGTCCACAATGCCACATGTGCTAATCGCATACTTTCCTCGTTAGTTTCTCTCAACTGCTCGGATTGACGCGCAGCTGTGAGTTCCTTCATTGCACTGTTGCAGCGACTGCGGATCAGCGGATCAGCGGGTCGCGCTAGACAGTCGGGTTTTGCGAACAGACGTACGGCCAGGGCAACACCGCTTGATTCAAGTCAGTGAGAATGCAGGGGCGTGCCCGTGCTTTGGAAGCGTTATCTCTCATCGTCTTCGTCAACGATTGCCCCAGGCAGGGCGCTCACAATGCGTAGCGAAACCCCACGGTAGCCATCGAGAGAAATTCTCAGTGTGCCTAACTCTTCAAGGTCACCAACAACGGACTCCGCAAGCATGTCGACGACTGGACCAGAAGCAACGCCTGGCAACAATATCAATTCGTCGACAGTGCTTGCGCTGAAATTAAGAGCTGTCACTTGCGTGCCTTTGCCCGCAGGAAGTTCATGAACCATGACGAGCAGGCTGGGCGAGGTGACATCGGGTATGGCTATCTGTTTGCTCGAAGCAATCTTATAGGCTTCGCGCACTGATAAGAGGTGTTTAAGTTGTGAGGCAAAGGAATTGGGATTAGCCAGCTGTTCGGGTAGGGGGCCGTATAAGGCTATTGTCTTAGGGATGCCTTCTCCGGATACGGCTGCGTCCGGATTCTCACCAGTCAGGTCGTAGGCGCCGCGATGAATCCACCGGGTATCGCCGTCTGCCATGCGTTCCTCGACCTTTGCAATGGGTAATGGCAATGCGCCCACAAGGTCCCAACCTGAGATTGCAAAGACGCCGGGTTGAAGAGCGTTATACATCGCAAGCAGCAAGTGAATTTGCTGGATGTTTTCCTTGTCCTGCTCGGTCATGGAGTCCAGCTCACGAATGTTAAGCGCGGCAGTGATAATGCTCGCAGTCGTGCAGGAAACTCCATTTGTGACGAATCTCAGGTTGTAAGGGGCGTGTTCACCGCTTAGGCGTTCGTACATCGTTTCGCGGATGTGTTCGCGGAGAATGTTTCCAGGCCATGTCTGGCCTTGAAACGTGAATGTAGTGTTTGCATGCAAGGTCCAGAAATGTACGAGTTCGAGTGTCAGCTCATCATGATTCTGAAGCGCATGGATCAGGGATCCGGGGTCTATTCCGTACTGGTGCACCGTTTTCAGCATGAGTCGGAGAAACTCGGTATCGCCTGTCAACAGTGCATGCTGATAAGCCGGGCGCGTGATGAAATCATAGGAGAGGTCGGCACCGCCTTTTGACATCGCTGCGATGTCATCGACGGTGAGATTCAGCTCCTGAAAGCTGAAGCCTCCGGCTTTACGTATTGCTCCTCCAAGCAACTGATTGCTGGTAATCGAAAGCGGATGGCTCTCGGACCAGGCATTGCCATGTGGCCGGCGCTCAATGCCCAGAAAACCATTTGCGTCCAAACGGATCCCGCGCGCCCCAAGAACATCGAGGCAGTGGAGGGCGTCCCCAATGATCAGCTGCTGTGCGGCGAAGGTCGGGTCCAGCCAATTAAGCGAGGGCTGTCCCTCTTTGAAGTAGTGCAGGTAGACCCAGCGTCGGGGCACGCCATCGACCCCGACGACGGGAGGCGTTGCGCTCCAATCAGTTTCTTTGATTCCTGGCTCAAAAAAGATGACACGTTGAAGCTGTCCAACTATGTAGCACTTCTCCTTGAGTGCATCCACAATCTTTGGCGGCAAGTTGACCGCATCTCTTCCTTCGGGAACATCAGGAAGAATGCTCCAGTCATCTGGCTTGATTTCGACCATGTGATAGAGGCCGGGATAGTCGCCGTAGTTCATCTCGGCTAACCGGAAGTCGGCTCCCTTTCCTGTGTGCGATGGGATGACGTCGTCGATGACAACTGCATTGTGAGCCGCTGCCATTCTGCTCATCGCGACGAACTCTTCTTCGGTGCCAAAGCGCGCGTCGATTCCGAGACCGATGCGGTCGAAGTTGCCGTCAATCGACGGCGTGAAAGTCTGGCCTGTGAGTCCACCCGCCAGCTTTGTTGGGCCGGGGTGAACAGCTTGGATACCGATTGAGGACAATGCGCGCCAAAGCGCATCGCTGCCGAGGGTTCGAAGGACGGAGTCGCCCGGTGCCGTGATGACCGCCCCGGGATAAGCCGTGAACCACACTGACGACATGGCGCAGGCTATTCGAGGTCTGGACTCGGCATACGGGTGTAACCAGAGTCTGGCTTGTCCGGCGTATGTGCGGGCGCGGGTACGGAGTTGATGAAGCATCGAATGACTGACGAGCCACTCAACATATTCGGCGACTGGAGTATTCACGGCAGGCCTCTTCGGGAAAATGCTGTTTGTGCGCTCACGAAAAATCTCAACTTACGCGCAGTGCTCTCTTGCAAAGGCTATACCCAAAGATGGCTAGGAGCGGTGCGATTTGCAGCGAAAAAGGGATCTGCTTCAAAGTGCGCAAACTTGCGTCACATCGCCTTGATGGCGGGTATGGAAGCGCAGACGTTGCGTTGCGATTTCGCGCATATTGGCGTCACTCAGCGTCGCCTTGCTTCCGAGCCGAGCTATCTTGGGCATCGGTGGCCGTCGAGTCACCGCGCAGTTCGCTTCCATTGAGATGTCTGCAGAGTACTGCACGCAAACCGGCCGTCGTCGCATCCTTAAAGAGGCCATTGCGTTGCGCACATGGTTTCCGCCCACGCGACCGACGCGTTGGTCGTTCTTTCCCTTCACAATGGATGAGTGGCAGAGGGAAAATCTCCTGGTTAGGCGTTGTCGTTTAAATAGTCTGCCTTGCAGAAGTGCGTAAGGCCCCGTCTAACTTGACGATGCGGTTAGTTGGCGAGTAAGAGAACTCCCAGAACGAATATCGATCTGATAAAGATTCTGGGAGTTTCGGAGTGGTCGCCAATGAGCACGCCTGATTTCTTTCGTAGTCGTCTGGACGCGATGATTGATCTGCGTCACCCGCTTGCCGTGTTGGCAACGAAGATGTCGTGGGCTTCAATCGAAACGACGCTTGCTCCCCTGTTCGAGCGACGCTCACGCGATGGGCGCGTGAGCGAAGCGGTTGACCTGTTTGGCTCGAACTCACTGGAACTTGCCGGTGGCGTCAGTGCGGCTGGACGTCCGCGCTTGCCGATGCGGCTGATGGTGGGTCTGCTGTACCTGAAGCACGCCTACAACGAGAGTGACGAAACAGTGTGCGAGCGCTGGGCGCAGGACGTGTACTTCCAGTTCTTTTGCGGCGAGGAGTATTTCCAGCCGCGTCTGCCGTGCGACCCGACCAACCTGGTGCGCTTTCGGCAGGCGCTGGGCGAAGCCGGTGTCGAGGAGCTGCTCGCGGCGACGATCGCGGCTGCGGTGCAGATGAAGGCGGTGACGCCGGTCGAATTCGAGCGCGTGATTGTCGACACCACGGTGCAAGAGAAGGCGATTGCGTATCCGACCGACAGCCGTCTGCTGGAGGTGGCGCGCGCCAGACTCGTTCAGTTGGCGCAACGCGCAGGGTTGGGGCTGAAGCAAACGTACGCGCGCGAAGGCAAGCGGCTGCGGCGCCGCGCAGGCGGGGATGCACATGCGAAGCAGTTCAAGCGCCTGCGTCGTGTACTCAAACGTCAGCGCACAGTCTTGGGACGGTTGCTGCGCGATATCGAACGCAAGCTGTCCGGGGCTTCGGACGAACGGCAGCCACAACTGCGCGTCTGGCTTGAGCGGGCCTGGCGCATTTGCCGCCAACGTCCAAAGGACAAGAACAAACTCTACGCACTGCATGCGCCTGAAGTTGAATGCATTGGGAAAGGAAAGGCACGCCAGCCCTACGAGTTCGGCGTCAAGGTGAGCCTCGCGATCACGGAGAAGCACGGGTTGATCGTCGGTGCCTGGGCGTTCCCTGGCAACCCCTATGACGGCCACACACTGGCCGAGCAACTCGAACAGAGCTCCATTCTGTTGCAGGACCTGCCCGGTACACCGCAGCCGAAGACCGTATTGGTCGATCTCGGGTTTCGTGGCGTCGACTCGGAGGTATCACCAGTACACCTGATTCATCGTGGAAAACACAGGACGCTGACCAGCACGCAGCGCCGCTGGCTCAAGCGACGGCAGGCGATTGAACCGATCATCGGCCATGTGAAGCACGATCACGGTATGCGTCGTTGCTGGCTAAAAGGGCAAACCGGCGATGCGCTGCATGCCGTGCTGTGCGCCACGGGCTACAACCTGCGCTGGCTGTTGCGGGCGATTGTTCGCCTGGGTCTGCGGCCCATCTTTTTTATCCTCGCCTGGCTGCATTGGATCGTCAATGTCCCGTCGCATCCGCTGCTTGCGCACCGGAAACGCTTCCGGCGCCTAACCTTCCCGCTCCCACAAAATGCCCCGATCGGCGTCGTGCATCAAGCAAACTGAATTTTGCAGGGCCGACTAAATACAAAGACTTAAAATTGTCTAGCAGTGGGTATTATTCGGAAAAAACGGCTGCGCAATCGCCCGGGCTAAGGAGCCTTGCAGCGTACCCGCATAATGCGGGTTCATTTTCAGCCAGCGGCAGACCAGGAGACATTTCCATGAGCACACGCGCGTTGTTTCGCGAAGACGCCTATTTGACGCGCTGCGAAGCGTCGATCACGGCTATCGACGAGCTGGGTATCCATCTCGATCAAACCGTGTTTTATCCGCTGGGCGGCGGTCAGGCCGGTGACGCCGGATCGCTGACGCTGGCGGATGGCACACGCATCGAAATAGCGGATACCCGCAAGGCCAAGTTCGAAGGCGCGACGCCCGATGACGCCGTCCACGTGCCTGCGCCGGATCAGGAAGCACTGTTCGCGAAGCTGCAAGTGGGCGATCGGGTGACGGCCGGGATCGACTGGGAGCGGCGCTACCGTCACATGCGCCTGCACACAGCGACGCATCTGCTGTGCGCGGCGCTACCGTATCCCGTCGATGGCTGCAGCATCACCAGCGGCTATGCGCGCATGGATTTCGCGACGGTCGAACCGATCGAACGCGAGGCGCTGGAAATACGCTTGCGCGAGCTGATTGGCGGCGCGCATCCGGTGGCGACCGAGTGGATCACCGACCAGGAGATGGAAGAGCGTCCCGAGCTTGTGCGCACGATGAGCGTAAAGCCACCGGTCGGCATGGGGCGAGTGCGTTTGCTGCGCATCGAGGGTATCGACTTGCAGCCATGCGGCGGTACACATGTTCGCAATACGAGCGAGATCGGTGAGCTGCGGATCGCGAAGGTGGAGAAGAAAAGCGCACGCACGCGGCGTCTCGTGATCGAGTTCGCGTGATGCTCGACGCACGCGCGCAAGCGGTGCTCGACGTTTGGTTCGGTGCGCCGGATTCGGCGGAGTTTGGCCACCCGCGCAAGGCCTGGTTCAAGAAGGACGCAAGCTTCGACGCCATGCTTCACGAGCGCTTCGGCGCTTTGATCGAAGAAGCATTGGAAGGTCGGCTTGCATCGTGGTCCGCGACACCGCTCGGCGCGCTGGCGTTGATCGTGTTGCTCGACCAGTTCACCCGCAATTGTTTTCGCAGCACGTCGCGTGCATTCGCCGGTGATGCTGAAGCGTTAAAGCGGGCTCGTTCGCTGGTTGATTCGCGCGACGAGCTCGCATTGCCGACGATTCATCATCGCGTTTTCGCTTACATGCCGTTTGAGCACGATGAAACCTTGGCAAGCCAGCGCGAAGCCGTGCGTCTGTTACAAGCGCTCTTCGATGAAACCGGCGACGAGGACGTCGAAGACTTTCTGCAATACGCGCGCCGTCATGCTGAAGTGATCGAGCGGTTTGGCCGCTTTCCGCATCGCAACGTTACCCTCGGCCGCGAGACAACGGCTGCAGAACACGCGTGGCTCAAGAAAAAGGGCGGCTTCTAGCGTTCCAACGTTTTAGCGCTTCAACGCCCGCCGGCCACGTCGAGCAATGCGCCGGTCACATACGCCGACGCATCCGATAACAGCCACACAATCGATTCCGCCACTTCATCCGCCGTACCGGGCCGCCCCAGCGGCGCGAGCGCGCCCAACTGCGCTGCGCGATCGGGCTTGCCGCCGCTTGCGTGAATCTCGGTATCGATCAAACCGGGCCGGACGGCATTCACGCGCACGCCTTGCGGACCGAGCTCTTTCGCGAGGCCGATCGTCAAGGTATCGACGGCGCCTTTCGATCCCGCGTAATCCACATACTCGTTCGGCGACCCAAGCCGCGCTGCCGCTGACGACACATTGACGATCGACCCGCCGCGTCCGCCACGTTTGGTCGACATGCGCCGCGCCGCTTCACGCGCGCAGAGATACGCGCCGAGCACGTTGGTATCGAAGACGCGTTTCATGCGCGCGAGGTCCATATCGGCGAGCGCGGAACCGGGCGCGACAATGCCCGCGTTGTTCACGAAGCCATCGATAGGACCGAACGCGCGCACTGTTGCATCGAATAGGGCTATCACGTCGGCCTCTTCGCAGACGTCGCCCTGGATCGCGATCGCGCGGCCACCGGCGGCTTCCACACGGGCAACGGTTTCATCGGCGGCGCTGCGGTTGGTCGCGTAATTCACGCCTATCGACCAGCCGCGCGCCGCGCACAGCAACGCGGCGGCACGGCCGATTCCGCGGCTGCCGCCCGTGATCAACACTACCTTCGACATGGTCAACTCCTCGCTTGGGATATCAAACCGCGTCGCGTTTCTCGGGCCAGCGGTCCACCAGTGGCGGTGTGTAGGCCTTGAGCGCTCCGATAAGCTTCACGGGATCGGCGTTGACTTGCAGCATGTCGAGGAACGGCGCGCGCATGAATCCTTCTTCCACCGTATGGCGCAGCATGGCGAGCAGTGGATCGTAATACCCGTTCACGTTCAGCAGCGCGACCGGCTTTTCGTGATACCTGAGCTGCGCCCACGTGTAGACCTCGAACAGCTCTTCGAACGTACCGACACCGCCGGGCATCGATACAAACGCATCGGCGAGATCAGCCATTTTCTTCTTGCGCTGATGCATGTCGGGCACGACGTACAGCTCCGTCAAACCTTTATGGCCGACTTCCTTGTTCATCAGCAATTCGGGGATCACACCGATGGCGCGGCCACCCAGCGCGAGGACTTCGTCGGCGATGGTGCCCATCAAACCCACGCTCCCGCCGCCGTAGACCAGCGCGAGATCCGCTTCGACCAACGCGCGGCCGAACGCTTTTGCCGCTTCGGCATAGACCGGCCTGGCTCCATTGGCGGAGCCGCAATATACGCAGACTGCTTTCATTAAATAGGTTCCTTAGGGGCGCCGTCTTCCTTCGGCGCGCGGTAATCGGCAAAGACGCGTTCCGGCATTTTCCCCGACACGAGGTCGTCGAAAATCTGCCGTGATCGCCCGCGGAGATAGGGCGCCATCACCGAGATAATTTGCAGGCTCGCTTGATGCAATTCCGCGCGGATCGTGTCCTGCTCGTTGTATTTGCGCGGATTCATGACGAACTGGTACGACAGCCAGTATGTCGCGATCACCCCCATGTTGGTCGCGATCACCTTGATTTCAGCGGGTGTTGCAACCATTTCGTGATCGGTGACCAGTGCCTCGCACAACTGCTGCGCGAAGTTGACCTTGTGAGTGATGATCTGTTTGAAATGCGTTTCCAGCGTGCGGTTGCGGGCGAGCAGATCGTTCAGGTCGCGATACAAAAACCGGTACTGCCACAGGAAATCCGCCATGTACTGCAGGTACGACCACATCTCGTCAATCGTTGGACGATGGTCTTCCGGAAAGCGCAGCCGCTTTTCGATCTGCTGTTCGAACTGCGCGAAGATGCTGTTGATGATGTCGTCTTTGTTGCGGAAATGGTAGTACAGGTTACCTGGACTGATTTCCATCTCTTCGGCGATGGTGGTCGTCGTGACGTTCGGTTCCCCGATATCGTTGAACAGCTTCAGCGATAGTTCGAGAATCCGTTCACGGGTGCGGCGGGGAGGTTTTGCTTCCATGTCGTCCGGACCTGGTTGACCGGTTCCGGGTGGGGGCGGCCGGGTGCGGCCAGCGTGACAGCTTGGGTGACAGCGTCACGAACCCGGAATCGGTGGGTATCTTGGATATCGGACGATTATAAACGGCTGAGTGGGTGCGGAGTCTGCGCAGGGGGCCAGATGCGTGCCGCATGGTGTTAAAAGGCGTTTAAAACAGCATCAGAGCCCATCGCCAGAGTAATGGGCCGACTATCAGGCCCCAGGTGAGCACGCATACCAGCAGGGCGACCATGACCGCCGCGCTGCCGAAATCCTTCGCCCGTTTGGACAGTTCGTGCCGCTCCAGCGAAATCCGGTCTATCGCCGCTTCCACGCTCGAATTCAGTAATTCCACCATCAGCACCAACAGCACGGACGCCAGCAACGCCGCACGTTCAACCGGCGAGACCGGAACGAAGATGCCGCACGGCACCAGGATAGCGGCGAGCGTCAGCTCCTGGCGAAACGCACTTTCTTCGCGGATCGCGACGCGAAAGCCGTTAAGCGAGTTTTTCATCGCGTGCCAGGCGCGGGTCAGTCCGCGGTTGCCCTTGTAGGGATTGAACGGCAACGGAGCGAGCGGATCGTCGGCGCTCAGGGGTTCGCCCGGATGCGGCGAGCCCTCGATGTCGCCGTCTTCGTCGTCATTGCTGAAGGGTTCCCGGTGTATCAAGAGCAGGGATTTCGCTTGCACGGAAGGTTTGGCTTTCACGTTGCGCTTCTTTGAAACTTGCTGTGGTTGGTCTGACGCACGCTCGAAGGCGCTCTGTGGGGCGGGATGACTTCACGAGCGAGCGCTGTGCAGAATTCACCAAAGGCGAGTCTGCCGGCGGCTTGTTGCAGCTGCGGGCGGCCACATCGCATTGTTGCCTTCCTTGGCAGGAGGGTCTCGAACCGCACAGCGCCTTTTAACACCCGCCACGTTGCGCTGAGAGCATCGCGGATTCAATCATGCAGTTGCCCGCGCGAAAGCCAGATTACGCCGTTGCCTGGCTTTGCGTCGCGCCGCGAGTCGCAAGCGGTTTCAGATTAGACGCGAATTGCTCCGATGCCGCCCGCCACGAGAACTTCTCCGCCCACGCACGGGCATCGGCTCGTTCAATCTTCAGTGCCCGCAAACACGCTTCGCGCAGGTCTTCGTCAAGCGCGCCCGGGCCATCGGTGCCGAGCACATCGATCGGGCCCGTCACCGGGTACGCCGCGACCGGCGTGCCGCATGCCATTGCTTCGAGCAGCACGAGGCCGAAAGTATCGGTGCGGCTTGGGAACACGAATACATCAGCGGCCGCGTAGACCTTCGCCAGTTCTGCCTGCGAGAGAACGCCAAGATAGTTCGCGTTCGGATAGCGCGATTTCAGTTCGGCAAGCGCCGGTCCCTCGCCCGCGACCCACTTCGATCCCGGCAGATCGAGCTTCAGGAAAGCCTCGACGTTCTTCTCGACCGCAACGCGCCCGACATACAGAAAAATAGGCCGCGTCGTGTTGAGGACCTTCGAATCCATCGGTTGAAAGATATCCAGATCTACACCGCGTGTCCACAAGACCACGTTCGTGAAACCGAACTTCTCGAGGTCATTTTTTACAACGGGCGTGGGTGCCATCACCGCTTGCGAAGGCTTGTGGAACCAGTGCAAAAACGTGTAGGTTGCCGCGAGCGGGATGTGAAACCGTGCCTGCACGTATTCAGGAAAGCGCGTGTGATATGCGGTCGTGAACGGCAATTTATTGCGCAGGGCGAATGACCGCGCCGCCATGCCGAGCGGACCTTCCGTCGCGATATGCAGCGCATCCGGCGCAAATTCTTCTATGCGTTGCGCGACGCGACGGCGCGGCAGCAGCGACAGGCGTATCTCGGGATAAGTCGGGCATGCGATGGTCCTGAATTCGAGCGGCGTCAGCAATTCCACGCGATGTCCCAGCGCAGTCAGTTCGCGGCTGGTGCTTTTCAAGGTGCGCACGACGCCGTTGACTTGCGGTTCCCATGCGTCGGTAACGATCATGATTTTCATTCGATGGCCTCGATAGGTGAAAGCGCTCAGGCAGTTGCCCCGGCCTTTTGCGAATGGTGTTCAGGAGAGCGCAGGATGGTCCAGTAGATGATCTTCAACTCGCCTTCGAACGTCTCGACAAGCGCCGACAGGCTTTCCACCCAGTCGCCGTCATTGCAGTACAGGACACCGTCGATATCGCGGATTTCAGCTTTATGAATGTGGCCGCAGACAACGCCATCGCAGCCGCGGCGGCGCGCTTCGTCGGTCATCACGTGCTCGAACTTCGAGATGAAGTTCACCGCGTTCTTGACCTGATGCTTGAGGTACTGCGATAGCGACCAGTAGTTCAGGCCGAAGCGGCTGCGCACCCGGTTGAACCAGCGGTTGAGCAGCAGGATCAGCGTGTAGAGCGTGTCGCCGAGATAAGCGAGCCACTTGGCGTGCTGGATCACACCATCGAAGAGATCGCCATGCACGATCCACAGGCGTTTGCCTGCAAGCGTGGTGTGGAAGGCCTCGCTGCGTACATGGATGTCGCCGAAAGCGAGGTCGCAGAACTGTCGCGCGGCTTCGTCGTGATTGCCCGGAATGTAGACGACCTGCGTGCCCTTGCGGGCTTTGCGCAGCACTTTCTGGATCACGTCGTTGTGTGCTTGCGGCCAGAACCAGCCTTTGCGCAGTTGCCATCCGTCGATGATGTCGCCCACCAGGTACAGGTACTCGGAATCGTTATGGCGGAGAAAATCGAGTAGATAGTCCGCCTGGCAGCCACCGGAGCCGAGATGGATATCGGACAGCCAGATCGTGCGGTAGCGATGGTCGGCTGGTTCGTCGTCGGGCCGCAAGGCAGCCTTGGAAGTGGCCTGGGGAGCGAGGCTGGCGCCCGTGGCGTCTGGGGGAGGGGGTGGCACGACGTCGGTGCGGAACGCGATGGCTTCGGCATCGCGGAGGGTAATGCCTAGGAGGTGACTCGCAGACGATTTAGTGGCCATGGGCACGCGCAACGGGTTGCAGTGCGGCCATTGCGCCATGCCCGCGTGACGAAGCCATGACAGTCACGAAAACTTCCCATTACTAAAGATAGCGATAGCAGCGGCGAGTAGGGGGTGAAGGAGGAAAAACGCCGCGAATTGTGGGGCTACGACGTGCTTTGCGGGACCGATGTCGAGCCGGTCCGGTTGACTTTGCGGGCGCCTGCGTCGTATGACCCCCCGATGTTTGTACGCGATTTCGTTTCGTGATCGGGTTCGTTCAGCCAGAAATTGCCTTGGCTGACTATCGTTGCTGAGAAGCTACGGTCGCGCGAAAACTGACATGACGTTTGGAACAATAAGACATGCATGAATCGCCGATGACCGAATGCAATACATCGCCCCAAGAACATGCGGAGCTGAGAGACTTCATCGTGTTGGCATAGCCTATACTTTCGGATTTACGTTGGAATCCTATGCAAATACATAGTGCAACAGTGGGACCGGTCGTTCGAATGTCGACGTGCAAAGTATGCAACGAACCGGCGCCTCTCTACGGCGTCACCGACTTCAACAAGAGTTGCGAAGAGCGGCGCGGACGCTATCTGCCGCTCACCGGCGTGCCGGTTTATTACAACCGATGCGATGCCTGCGGCCTCATCTTCACGACCGCATTCGATCATTGGAGCAAGGCTGACTACCTGCAGCACATTTATAACGATGATTACGTGCTGGTCGACCCTGACTACATTGATTCGCGGCCAACGGGTAATGCCGCTTTCATTCTCGATTTCATCAAGAAAGGCCAGGGGTTAAGGTGTCTCGACTATGGTGGCGGCAATGGCACGTTGACATCGTTATTGGGGGAGGGCGGAGTGGACGGGCACAGTTGGGATCCGATGGATGAAGAAGGGGTGCCACCGTCAGGCTCATTCGATTTCATCAGCGCGTTCGAGGTTCTGGAGCACACGCCCGAACCGCTGGCGACGGTCCGGGAAGCGCTCGGACTGCTAAACGGGCGTGGTGTATTGCTGTTTTCCACGTTAACGATCGATCACGTGTCGCCGCGGGGGATGGACAACTGGTACATCGCGCCTCGCAATGGCCATATTACGCTTTATACGCGACGGTCATTGCAGGCGATGTTTGCGGGATTGGGTTATCGGATCCATCACTTCAACGACAACCTGCATATGGCACTGAAGGAAGATCCAGACTGGCTGAGCTGATACCGGGAAAAGCAAGGTGAAGAGAAGGCTGGATCTCAGCGCTTAACTGAGGCGTCGGATGCCTGAGCTATTTCGTCTTGCCGTGATCCACGGCGGTTCGACGTTGCGAATGCTGGATTAAACCGTCGGCGGGGCCACGCCCACGATCCGCGTTCCGGCCAGCCGGTCATGCAAAAACTGTCGTGCCGGATCGAGCCATACCGCTGCTGCCCAGAGCCCGATCCACACGGTGGTCACTACAAGCGTGGTCGGAACGGAAAGCTTGAGCATCGGGTGCAATGCCAGCGGCGGCAAGAACCATAACCACGCAAACACATAACGCGCGATGGCGCGTGCGGTCGAAACCGGCGCTCCGCGCGCATCAACTACCTTCAGTCGCCAGGTTTTCATGGGGAGTGTCTGCCCGCCATGCGTCCAGAAGTAGACGAAATAAACCGCGAGCACAAACCCGATCCATGCCATCAGCAAATTGTGATGGGTGAGTCCGTTGCGTTGCTGGGTGAGCGTGCTGAACAGATATCCGGCGATAAAAACGATCCCGAACAGGATTACGCCCTCATAGAGCATCGCAGCCAGGCGGCGTCGCAGCCTGGGGGCGGTCGAATCGGGAGACTCGACAGATTGCAGAGAGGATGCGCTCACTTTTGCCTAAGACCCGTTGAATACGGACGGCGCCTGCTGCGGCGAAACCGGAATTGGCGTGGCCGGCACAAAACTGGCGGCGCCGGGAACAGCGGGTGCGGCGGGCGCGGCGTGTGAACCTGATGCCCCCATTTCAGCAACAGCCTCCGAAGCACGTGAATGCTCCCGGGCAGTCATCAGCCGGTCGATATCCTTGACTTCGGTTTTACCGGACGGTGGCGCGCTGACCACGGTCGGGCGGCGTGGTCTCTCAGTCGCGGCGAGTTTTTTCTTCTGATCTTCCGGGAGCTTTTGATAAGCATCCCAAGCGCGCTCCCGTTTTTCAGCGGGTACGGACTTCGAGACCTGATAATTTTCGCGCGCCACCTTGCGCTGGTCCGGCGTCATCCTGACCCATTCGGTCATTCGTTCATGCAGATGTTTTTGCGCATCGGGCGACATCTTCTTGTATCGCGACGCTATCTTGATCCAATTGCGCTTGCGCTCCTCGCTGAACTGATCCCACTGGGAGGCGAACGGCGCGAGCGCGATCCGTTGCGCGTCGGTGAGTCGGGCCCATGCCATAGGACTTGTGGGAGAAGAAAGCGAAGAAAGCGGCGACAGGACTTCGCCCGCGCTCGCCCCGACCGGGGCGGCAGCAACGGGCACCGCCGAAGCGGACGAGTAGAAACGCGGATAGGTGGCAGCAAACGCGACAAGTCCCGCAATTGCGCACCCAAAGACAATCGCGAGGCCGCGCTTGTAACTCACCCGATGACTCCTGCAGTCTTAATGATTGCGCGTCAGGTACGCGTTGAAACCGTGGTCGAGATAGGCGTCGAGCGGAAGATTGTCGCTGAGCATGGCGGCGTCGATATCAGCGAGTTCCGCGGTGCGCTGCTGGTCCTCGAAATAAGCGATGCCAGCCAATCCGATCACAAGGGCGAGCAGCGGCCAAGCCAACGCGAGACGCGAGAAGCGGCCACGTTTACCCGCATGGCCGTAGCCGGCCGGGCCGAGCGAACCCGGACCGGCCATGCCCGCTCCGGCGAGCGCAGGCGCGAAAACCGGCGCCGCGACAGCGACTTTTTCCGGTTTCTTGCGCGCGATCGCCGTCCGGCGAGCCGCCGCCAGCTTGTCGAGCGAAGCGGCGGGCAGCGAATTGATGTTTTCATCGAGCGCGCGGCGTACCTTCAGCGCGAACTCGGTTTCCTTGTGATCGAGAGCGTTGCTCATAGCGTGATTCCTTTCGCCTTCAGCGCGTGTGCCAGCGCGTGCGTGGCCCGCGAGCAATGTGTTTTTACGCTGCCTTCAGAGCAGCCCATTGCAGCGGCGGTTTCGGCGACATCCATATCCTCCCAGTAACGCATGAGAAACGCTTCCCGTTGACGTGCTGGTAGTTTTTGGATCTCCGCGTCGATCAGGTTGAGCACCTGTTCACGCTCGAGCCGGCTCTCGCTGCTTTCCGCACCGACCGTCCCATCCTGCGATTCGAAGGTTTCCAGGGGGTCGAATTCATCGTCGTCGGCGTTGCCGAACGAGGAGAACAGGCTTACCCACGTATTGCGGACCTTTTGTCGCCGGAAATAGTCGTGCGTTGCATTCTGCAGGATACGCTGAAACAAAAGGGGCAATTCGGGCGGAGGCCGGTCGCCATATTTTTCGGCGAGCTTGATCATCGCATCCTGAACGATGTCGAGCGCCGCATCGTCGTCGCGTACGGTGTACACCGTCTGCTTAAACGCGCGTCTTTCGACGCCCGCCAGAAAATCGGCGAGTTCCTTGTCTGATGCCATCCGTGAGGCCCGGCGCAACGAGCGTGCGTCGATAAAGGTTGGTGAGAGGTTAAAGCCTGCGGATGCTAGCAAACTTTTGAGTGAACAGCGAGGAAATGCGCCGCTGTTACAGGCTGAAACACAGCGCTTTCTTCATTATTTCGGATATATCCGAGCCTTTAAGGTCCGATTCCGGCGCGTTTCAGGTGGTATCGCGAAGTTTTTCCTTGACGAGCTTTGTTGGCTCGGGCTATTGTTTCCGACTCGCATCAAAAGTGAACTGTCTCTTTGAGGCGAGCCCAAGAAGCCCGCTTCCCATTTAGACGCGCCGCTTGAACCCGAGCCATAAGCCCGGCAGAGAGCACCCAATCAATTTTTTGCCGAAAATTCGAAAGGTGAATGTATGAATATGCCCAGCGCGGAATTCTCCACGTCGGATACGACTCCCCCCCTCGAAGCTGAATCCATCGGTGGCACCGTGCTCATGCGCGCGCTCGCCGACGAGAAAGTCGAGTTCATTTGGGGCTATCCCGGCGGCTCGGTACTCTATATCTACGACGAGTTGTACAAGCAGGACGAGATCCAGCATATCCTCGTGCGCCACGAACAGGCCGCGGTTCATGCCGCCGACGCCTACGCGCGCTCCACGGGTAATGTTGGTGTCTGCCTCGTGACATCCGGCCCCGGCGTCACCAATGCGGTGACCGGTATAGCCACCGCCTACATGGATTCGATCCCGCTCGTCATCATCAGCGGCCAGGTTCCGACGGCGGCAATCGGCCAGGATGCGTTCCAGGAGTGCGACACGGTCGGCATCACGCGTCCCTGCGTCAAACACAATTTCCTCGTCAAAGACGTGCGCGAGCTCGCCGCGACCGTCAAGAAAGCGTTTTATATCGCCCGTACGGGACGTCCCGGCCCGGTGCTGATCGACATTCCGAAGGACGTGTCGAAGACGCCGTGCAAGTACGAACCGATCAAATCTGTCTCGCTGCGTTCGTACAATCCGGTGACCAAAGGCCACTCGGGCCAGATCCGCAAGGCCGTGCAGTTGTTGCTCTCGGCGAAGCGTCCATACATTTATACGGGCGGCGGCATCATCCTGGCGAATGCAGCGCGTGAACTGAACCAGTTCGCCGACCTGCTCGGTTATCCGGTGACGAATACGTTGATGGGCCTGGGCGGTTATCGCGCGGACAACAAGAAGTTCCTCGGCATGCTCGGCATGCACGGCACGTACGAAGCCAACATGGCCATGCAGCATTGCGACGTGCTGATTGCCATCGGCGCGCGTTTCGACGACCGCGTGATCGGCGATCCGGAGCATTTCGCGTCGCATGCGAAGAAGATCATTCACATCGACATCGATCCGTCGTCCATTTCCAAGCGCGTGAAAGTCGATATTCCTATCGTCGGCGACGTGAAGGAAGTGCTGAAGGAACTGATTGAACAATTGCAGACAGCCGAACACGGTCCCGACACGGCGGCGCTGGCCGACTGGTGGAAGGACATCGAGGCATGGCGTTCGAAGGACTGCCTCAAGTTCGACCGCGCAAGCGAGATCATCAAGCCGCAGTACGTGGTCGAAAAGGCGTGGGAGCTGACCGACGGCGAAGCATTCGTCTGTTCGGACGTTGGCCAGCATCAAATGTGGGCGGCGCAGTTCTACCGCTTCAACAAGCCGCGTCGATGGATCAATTCGGGTGGTCTCGGCACCATGGGCTTCGGCCTGCCGGCGGCGATGGGCGTGAAAATGGCGCATCCGAACGACGAGGTGTTGTGCATTACGGGCGAAGGCTCGATCCAGATGTGTATCCAGGAATTGTCGACGTGCAAGCAGTACAACACGCCGGTCAAGATCATCTCGCTGAATAACCGCTATCTCGGCATGGTTCGCCAATGGCAGCAGATCGAATACAAGAAGCGTTATTCCAGTTCGTACATGGACGCGCTTCCTGACTTCGTGAAGCTGGCTGAGGCTTATGGCCACGTGGGCATGCGCATTGAGCACACGCGCGACGTCGAGCCGGCGCTGAAAGAAGCACTGCGCCTGAAGGATCGCACGGTGTTCCTCGACTTCCAGACAGATCCCACCGAAAACGTATTTCCGATGGTCCAGGCAGGCAAGGGCATCACGGAAATGCTGCTCGGATCGGAAGATCTATAACGCTGTTTTCCCAAGCGCGGCTCGCGTGCGCCCGTCTTCACAAAAGACGATCGTGGCGCGCGGGTTTTGCGGGAACACGCTTATTCACTGGATAAATCAGGAACGTCAATCATGAGACACATAATTTCCGTGCTGCTGGAAAACGAACCGGGCGCGTTATCGCGTGTCGTCGGGCTCTTTTCGGCGCGTGGCTACAACATTGAAACCTTGACGGTGGCACCGACCGAAGACAGTTCGCTGTCGCGGCTGACCATCGTTTCCATTGGCTCGGATGACGTGATCGAACAGATCACAAAGCACCTGAACCGCCTGATCGAGGTGGTGAAAGTGGTCGACCTGACAGAGGGCGCCCACATCGAGCGCGAGCTGATGCTGATCAAGGTGAGAGCGGTCGGAAAGGAACGGGAAGAGATGAAACGGATGGCGGATATCTTCCGCGGCCGCATTATCGACGTCACCGAAAAAAGCTACACGATGGAACTGACGGGCGCGAGCGACAAGCTCGACGCATTTATTCAGGGGCTGGACGCAACGGCGATTCTCGAGACCGTGCGCACAGGCAGTTCCGGCATCGGCCGGGGCGAGCGAATCCTGAAGGTCTGAGAGCGCCTGAACAACGCGTACGTTTTTTAGCACCCAATTTCACAAATTAAATTCAAGCAAAGGAACCACCATGAAAGTTTTCTACGACAAAGACGCTGACCTCTCCCTCATCAAGGGCAAGCAAGTCACGATCATCGGTTATGGCTCGCAAGGCCATGCACACGCGCTGAACCTGAAGGAAAGCGGCGTGAACGTGACGGTCGGTCTGCGCAAGAACGGCGCATCGTGGAGCAAGGCTGAGAAGGCCGGCCTGAAGGTCAAGGAAGTGGCTGAAGCCGTTAAGGGCGCGGACGTGGTCATGATGCTGCTGCCGGACGAGCAGATCGCTGAAGTCTACAAGAACGAAGTGCATGACAATGCCAAGGAAGGCGCTGCACTGGCATTCGCGCACGGCTTCAACGTGCATTACGGCCAGGTTATCCCGCGTGCTGACCTCGACGTGATCATGATCGCCCCGAAGGCGCCGGGCCACACGGTTCGCAGCACGTACTCCCAGGGCGGCGGCGTTCCCCACCTGATCGCTGTGGCGCAGGACAAGTCGGGCGCAGCTCGCGACGTCGCATTGTCGTACGCAGCAGCTAACGGCGGCGGCCGTGCCGGCATTATCGAAACGAACTTCCGCGAAGAAACGGAAACCGACTTGTTCGGCGAGCAAGCTGTGCTGTGCGGCGGTACGGTCGACCTGATCAAGGCCGGCTTCGAAACATTGGTGGAAGCGGGTTACGCGCCGGAAATGGCGTACTTTGAATGCCTGCACGAACTGAAGCTGATCGTTGACCTGATCTATGAAGGCGGCATCGCCAACATGAACTACTCGATCTCGAACAACGCCGAATACGGCGAATATGTGACAGGTCCGAAGATCGTGACGTCGGAAACGAAGAAGGCAATGAAGCAAGTGCTGACGGACATCCAGACCGGCGAGTACGCAAAGAGCTTCATCATCGAGAACAAGGCCGGTGCGCCGACGCTGCAATCGCGCCGCCGCCTGACGGCTGAGCACCAGATCGAAACGGTGGGCGCCAAGCTGCGCGCCATGATGCCGTGGATCGCGGCAAACAAGCTGGTTGATCAGTCGAAGAACTAAGCAGCTTTAGAACTAGCAGCCAGGAACTAAAAAAGCTGAACGACCGGCCTCATGGGCCGGTCCTAGTGAAGACCGCAAGCCGTCCGGTGTCGCTTGGCGCCGGACGGCTTTTGCTATCCTACGGTTTTACTAAAAACATAGAACTCGTTCATGAACTATCCACATCCGATCATCGCGCGTGAAGGCTGGCCGTTTATTGCCATTGCGGCTGTCATTGCCGTGTTGATCCAGGCCATCGGCGGCTTTGGTTTTGCCTGGCCGTTCTGGCTATTGACGATCTTCGTCGTCCAGTTTTTCCGTGACCCCGCCCGGCCAATTCCGGTTCAGGCGAACGCCGTGTTGTGTCCCGCCGACGGCCGTATCGTCGCTGTGGAGACCGCGCACGACCCGTACGCGGGCCGCGAAGCGCTGAAGATCAGCGTGTTCATGAACGTGTTCAATGTCCACTCGCAGCGCTCGCCGGTCGATGGCGCCATCAGCAAGGTGGAGTACTTTCCGGGTTCGTATCTCAATGCCGCCGTCGACAAAGCTTCGACCGAGAACGAACGCAATGCCATCGTGATCCAGACTGCGGCGGGGCATACGGTGACCTCGGTGCAGATCGCCGGACTGATCGCACGGCGCATTTTGTGCTACGTCCATGTAGGCGAGCCGCTTAACCGTGGCCAGCGTTATGGCTTTATCCGCTTCGGATCGCGGGTCGATGTGTATTTGCCGGTGGGCAGCCGTCCGCGGGTGGCGATTGGCGAGAAGGTGTCGGCTTCGTCTACCATCCTTGCCGAGTTCGCAGAGTAATCAGCCAGAGAATCAAAGCAAGTAAAGCGGTAAAACCAGGCTGCATAACGGAGGACTCGATGGCGGCACTCAAACCGCGCCGAACGCGAAGCACGGCAACACCCCCGCGGGCGTTTCGCCGCAATAAATCGGCGCAGGACATCGGCGTGCTGGAAACGCGGCGTGCGAAGCGGCAACAGTTTTTGAGGAAACGCGGCATTTACCTGCTGCCCAACGCGTTCACCACGGCCGCGTTGTTCTGCGGCTTTTTTGCCGTCGTTCAAGCCATGAACGTACGCTTCGAGATCGCGGCCATCGCGATCTTCGTAGCCATGGTGCTGGACGGCATGGATGGCCGGGTCGCGCGCATGACGCATACGCAGAGCGCGTTCGGCGAGCAGTTCGACAGCCTCTCCGACATGGTCTCGTTCGGCGTGGCGCCCGCGCTGGTGATGTACGAATGGATCCTGAAGGACCTGGGACGCTGGGGCTGGCTTGCGGCGTTCGTCTATTGCTCGGGTGCTGCATTGCGCCTCGCGCGCTTCAATACGAACGTGGGCGTAGTCGATAAACGCTATTTCCAGGGTCTGCCGAGCCCGGCGGCGGCGGCGTTGATTGCGGGTTTCGTGTGGCTCGCCACCGATAACCGCGTGCCGCTCAAGCTGGTCTGGCTGCCGTGGGTGGCGTTTGCGCTGACCATCTATGCCGGTGTCACGATGGTGTCAAACGCGCCGTTTTACAGCGGCAAGGCGCTCGATGTGCGGTTCCGCGTCCCGTTCGCCGGCGTGTTGCTGGTGGTGGTGGCGTTTGTGCTGGTATCGTCGGATCCGCCTTTGATGTTGTTCGGCTTGTTCGTGCTGTACGGTTTTTCCGGTTACGCATGGTGGGGGTACATGGCCATGCGCGGCCGGCCAAATCCGGCCAGATCGTCTGAAAAAGCGCATTGAAAGCACAGCGCGCATCGGCTAGAACCCGGTGCGCGCTGTTTGCTTTTGCGCGCCTCGTGGCCTGAAAGCATGCGGGTAACCCCTGCAGCCAACCTTGATTGCCCCGATCGGAAAGCCCAATTGCACGCTCTCAAAAATCTCGCTATAGTCTGTAAATGATTTTTTTCGCCCATCCCCTCTCGTCTTTCCTAGCTGGTGCGCCGCTACGCGCGCTACCGCTACTAGCGCGCCTGCCGCGCTAAACTTCCCGCCTCCCGTCTGCTCGTTCGTGGTTTTCGACGCCAGCGGTGGCGCGAACACCCGGATTCCGTATTGTTTTTCCCCTTCGTTTTCAAAACTCTAAAACTCCCCACTGGAGCCCGACATGGCAGACAAACTGATCATTTTCGACACGACCTTGCGCGATGGCGAGCAATCCCCCGGCGCGTCGATGACCAAGGAAGAGAAGATCCGGATCGCGAAGGCGCTCGAACGGATGAAGGTCGATGTGATCGAAGCTGGCTTCGCTGCCAGTTCGAACGGCGATTTCGACGCGATTCACACCATTGCCGGCTTGATCAAGGACAGCACGATCTGTTCGCTCGCCCGCGCCAACGATAAAGACATCCAGCGCGCCGCCGACGCCCTGAAGCCCGCCGATCACTTCCGCATCCACACGTTCATTGCCACGTCGGCGCTGCATATGGAAAAGAAGCTGCGCATGAGCGCGGATCAGGTCTACGAGCAGGCGCGTCTCGCCACGCGTTTCGCCCGCAAGTTCACCGACGATGTGGAGTTCTCGCCGGAAGACGGCAGCCGTTCGGATCTCGATTTCCTGTGCCGGGTGCTGGAAGCAGTGATCGATGAAGGCGCGACCATCATCAATATTCCCGATACGGTCGGCTACGCCGTGCCGGAAGGCTACGGCAACTTGATCAAGACCATCCGCGAACGCGTGCCGAATTCGGACAAGGCGGTTTGGTCCGTGCATTGTCACGATGACCTCGGCATGGCGGTCGCGAATTCGCTGGCCGGCGTGCACATCGGCGGCGCGCGTCAGATCGAATGCACCATCAACGGTCTGGGCGAGCGCGCGGGCAACACGGCGCTGGAAGAAGTGGTGATGGCGATGAAAACGCGCAAGGATTATTACGGGCTGGAACTTGGTATCGATACAACGCATATCGTGCCGACCTCGAAGCTTGTCTCGCAGATCACCGGTTTTGTCGTGCAGCCGAACAAGGCTGTGGTCGGCGCGAACGCGTTTGCGCATGCTTCCGGGATTCACCAGGATGGTGTGCTCAAAGCGCGCGATACCTACGAAATCATGCGTGCCGAAGACGTGGGCTGGTCGACCAACAAGATCGTGCTCGGCAAGTTGTCTGGCCGCAATGCGTTCAAGCAGCGCCTGGAAGATCTCGGCGTGACGCTGGAATCGGAAACGGATGTGAACGCCGCGTTTGTGCGCTTCAAGGAACTCGCCGATCGTAAATCCGAGATTTTCGATGAAGACATCATGGCGATCGTCTCCGAAGAATCAGCGGAAATGCAGGCGAAGGAAACGTTCCGCTTCGTGTCGCTGGCTCAGCACTCGGAAACGGGCGAGCAGCCGCATGCACGTGTGGTGTTTGCTGTCGATGGCATTGAAGTGCAGGGCGAGGCGCGCGGGAACGGTCCGGTCGACGCCACGCTCGTCGCCATCGAATCGAAGGTTTCAAGCGGTGCGGAACTGGTGTTGTATTCGGTGAATGCGATTACCACGGGCACGCAGGCTCAAGGCGAAGTGACCGTGCGTTTGTCGAAGAGCGGCCGGATCGTGAACGGCGTGGGCACGGACCCGGACATTGTGGCGGCGTCGGCGAAGGCGTATCTCGCGGCGCTCAACAAGTTGCATTCGAAGGTTGAGAAGCTGAATCCGCAGCTTTCCTAAATTGATTCGATGAATCAATTCGATTGAGTAAAGCGCGTATCCGGCGCTTCATCGGTTAAAAAACGGCTCTCGCCAAAAACGAGGGCCGTTTTTCATTGCAGCTTCATTAGACGGACGCTCGTTTAAAAAACGCCATGCGTTGTTGCAAACCCGGCCGTTCGCGCGCCGTGCGTTCAAGCTGGCGGCATTCCACATGGATGCTGCGCTCGGGGGCATCGGCGACGAATTGATCGATGAGTTCACGCACGTCGGGATCGACGAAATCGGCGCGGCTCGCATCCACGATGACGGTCGCGTTGTCCGGAATTTGCCGCAGGTGGTGCTTGAGCGACACCTTGCCGAGAAACGACACGTCCTTGCGAAACGACAGCAGGAAGTGATCGTCATGCTGCGCGATGGTGATAGGCCGCTGCAGATTCGCGCGAATCGCCATTCCGATACTGCACGCAATACCCAGCAGGATGCCGATCAGCAGATCGGTCGCGAGCACGCCCACAATTGTCACGATGAACGGCGCAAAGCGTTCGAATCCCTGCTTTGCAACGGCCGCGAACAACGAAGGTTTTGCCAGCTTAAGCCCTGTGAAAATCAGGATCGCGGCGAGACAGGCCAGGGGAATCAGGTTGATCACCGCTGTCAGCGCAAACACGCTCGCGAGGAGCAGTAAGCCGTGCACGACAGCCGACCAGCGGCTCTGCGCGCCCGCGTGGACATTGGCGGAGCTACGCACAATGACCGAGGTAATCGGCAACGCGCCGATCGCGCCCGCCATCATGTTGCCGATACCTTGCGCCTTGAGTTCGCGGTCCGGATGCGCGGTGCGCTTCTTCGGATCGATCCGCTCGACAGCCTCAAGGCTCAGCAACGTTTCCAAACTTGCGACGATGGCAAGCGTCATCGCGAGGCGCCAGACATCTGGATTGACGAGTTGCTCGAAATTCGGCCAATCCAACGCAGCGTTCAACGCGGCGAACGAAGCCAACGACGGCAGCGAAACACGATGCTCCGCCGGAGGCGCAAAACCCGGCGCGGCGTAATCGAGCGCCAGCGTGATCACGATGCCGAGCATGACAACGGCGAGCGGCGCGGGCACGGCGCGTACGAGCGCGAAGCGGCGCATCGCTTTCGTTTCCCAGCCGGCCAGAATCGCGATCGACACGACGGCTACCGCGCACGCGGCAAGCGACATCGCGCCGAACGGCGTCGTAATCGTGCCCGGCAATTGCGCCGCAACCTGAGCGCCGCCGTTGGCAAAACCGGCAGCAAGCGGCACCTGCTTGAAGATCAGCAACAAGCCAATGGCCGCGAGCATGCCTTTGATGACCGACGACGGCACGTATGCCGCGAAGCGTCCGGCCTTCAGCACGCCGAAACCGAACTGGATCACGCCCGCGAGCATCACGGCCATCAGGAAGGTCGAAAAACTGCCGAGCTTGGCAATGCCATCCACGACAATGACGACCAGTCCCGCCGCCGGCCCGCTCACGCTCAGGTGCGAGCCGCTCAGCAGCGCGACGACCAGCCCGCCAATGATGCCCGACAACAAGCCGGCAAACGGTTCGACGCCGGATGCGTTGGCAATGCCGAGACATAACGGCATCGCGACAAGAAAGACGACAGTGCCCGCGAACAGATCGCGCGGAAAGGTTGCAAACGTTTCACGTAGTGTCATGAGTTTTTTTGGGCGCGAGTTGGGCCATGCGATGCCGGGAAGGTATCGCATGGTGAAGGTTTTAAACGTGGGATTGAGCGGCTAGTGCGACTAGCGGCTGATGGCTTCGATCACGCGCTGGGCTGCCCCAGGTGCAGGTTCTGCCGCTTTCGCCGCTGCATTTGAAGAGCCCGCGGGCGCTCCCCCGGTTTCTGCACCGGCGGGGTCTCCAGATGAAAGCACCTTGATGCGGCCATCGCGCAAACCGAAGATCCAGCCATGAACGCGCGGTGGACGCTCGGCGTCGCGCACGATGGGGGTGTCGCGCAGCGCACTCACTTGTTCGAGCACACTCAGTTCCGCCAGTCGGTCGATGCGTGAATCCATCGTGCCGATGACGTCGAGTTCGCCGCTGTGCTCGCGCGCCAGCGCACACAGCGGGGCAATGCGGCGGTTGACGTGGTGCAGGGCGTCGGACAACGGCAGCAATGAAGCGCGCACGCCGCCGCACCCGTAGTGTCCGCACACGATCACGTCGTCCACTTTCAGCACCCTCACCGCATACTCGAGGACGCTCATCATGTTGTCGTCGGTGTCTGAAAACAGGTTGGCGATGTTGCGATGGACGAACAGATCGCCCGGTTTGGAATGGGTGATGGTTTCCGCAGGTACCCGGCTGTCCGAGCAACCAATCCATAGGACGGTCGGACTTTGGCCCTGGGCCAGGGTTTCGAAGAAATCCGGGTCGCTGGCGGCAATTTCAGCCGCCCAGCCGACGTTTTCAACCAGCATGCGTTTGGGTCGACTCATGGCTATCAGCTCCAAAGCGTAACAACAGGACACCATTGCAACAGTGAGATCACCGCTGGAAATGGGCTTCCGGCATCATAGCTTCGTCGCGACGAAACCTTACAAATTACTTTCGATGAAAAGATTCCGGCAGTCAAGGTCAAAAAAATGCCGCTTTTTCGGGCGGCATTTTTTTTCTTCGACAAAAAATTTCTTCGATGCTTGCAAGTGATATCAGAAGAAATTCCTTTGATCGGGATCGTGGAGCGGGTCGGGCGTTTTTTGCGTCAGGCGCAGCGTGCCCTGATCGTCGAAGTAAAAGCTGTACATCATGTACCAGACGTTCGCCTCCATATACCGGTACGTCCAGACTTCGCGTTTCATCAACGGGAAGTAAGACGTCTCCACCGGACGGCCGAAATTGATCAGCACGTCCTTGCGCGTCCAGGTACCGATCTGCGCTTTGTAGAACTCGTTTTCATCGAGGACCTGACGCACGCTTACGATTTTTCCCGATGCATCGATATCCGCCGCCGTGGTCACCTCGCCCAGCGGTTGAGTCGGCCACATCAGGCGGCGGCCACCGTCCGGCAGGTCATAGACCTCTCTCGGCGGCCCCAGCTTCGCCGTGATCGTGGACGAGTCCGCGCCCGCCTGATAGTTCTGCCACGGCTGTGCGCACGCTGTGAGCAGAAGGGCGAGTGCCATTGCTGCCGCGGGTTTTCGTATTGCCTTGCTCAACATCGAAGCCTCCTTCGTATTCGTATCCACGCCGTAGCCACGACTGGTCGTGGTTTTTCTGCTGATCTGCGCTGCATTGCCTATTTTGACATGCGGGGTAGGCGGGTGGTTTTGATCGCGGTCGCCGGTTCGCCTTTCGTTCGGAGCAGGGCGTGCATGCGGTTGTAGATGAAACGCGCAGGCTCGGGTGGCTATTCCATTTCCGTTCGCATTTTCTCAGGCGGTTGCACGCAGCGTGCCGAACGCCCTATGATCCGCGATTCGCCTTGCTGTCATTTATTCACGGATGGACTGTAATGGACTGTATGGGTCTCGGCCTTGGCTTGTCGCGCGTGGTTTCACACAACGCCGGTAAGCGGTGTCTGCCGGCACGGTGGTCCCGGCTGCTCAGCCGCGCATCGCATGCAGGCAAGCGCCTGAGCGGTCTGTTCGGTCAGTTAATTGTGGCGTCTTGCGTTGGCAGCATGTTGGTGGCTCCCGCGTGGGCGGCGGATGCCGCTCCCGGCTTGCCCCCCATTCGCATTGCGATGATCGAAGGCATGTCCGGTCCGTTCGCGAACGCGGGCGCGGCCGTCGAGCGTAATTTGCGCTTCGGTGTCGAGCGCTTAAACGCGAACGGCGGCGTTACCTTGCCCGATGGCAAACACACGTTGCAACTCGTGGTCCTCGACGGCAAGGGCAGCAGCGAAGCCAGCCTCGTCCAGTTGCGTGCGGCCATTGACCAGAATATCGGCTTTGTCATGCAAGGCAACAGCTCGGCGGTTGCCGCGGCGCTTATCGACGCGATCAATAAACAAAATGCCCGCGATCCGGAACACCGGGTGGTGTTCCTCAATTATTCCGCCGACGACCCCGCGCTCACCAACGCGGATTGCAGTTTCTGGCATTTTCGCTTCGATGCCCACGCCGGCATGCGTATGAATGCGCTCGCCGATGTCATCCGGCAAGATCAATCGGTAAAGAAAGTCTATTTGTTCAACCAGGACTACAGCTTCGGCCACGACGTCAGTCATGAAGCCCAGCGTGCGCTCAAGGAGCGCCGTCCGGACATCGCGGTCGTCGCCGATGAATTCATCCCCGCCGGCCGCGTGAAGGACTTCGCGCCGTACATTGCCAAGATTCGCGCAAGCGGAGCCGACGCGGTGATCACCGGCAACTG
This sequence comes from Caballeronia sordidicola, assembly GCF_002220365.1. Classification (GTDB taxonomy): domain Bacteria; phylum Pseudomonadota; class Gammaproteobacteria; order Burkholderiales; family Burkholderiaceae; genus Caballeronia; species Caballeronia sordidicola_C. The sequence goes on from NZ_MTHB01000255.1 coordinate 34,781, forward strand.
GGGCAACGACCTGACGCTGCTCGTCAAAGCCGCCCGCGAGCAAGGGCTCGACACGCATTTCTATACGTTCTACGGCAACAGCCTGGGGGCGCCCGCCGCTCTGGGCGACGCCGGCGTAAAACACGTCGTGGCGGTGGCCGACTGGCATCCGAACGCAGGCGGCGCGGCGTCGGATGCTTATTACGAAGCGTTCCGCACCCGTTTCCCTGCGCCCGCCGACGATTACCTCTTCCTGCGCATGCCGCTCATGATCGAGATGCTCGCGCAGGCCATGGAGAAAGCGCACAGCGCCGACCCGACCGCGGTCGCTCGCGCGCTGGAAGGGATGAAGCTGGACAAGGGTTTCCAGGCGACAGAAATGCGCGCCGCCGATCATCAACTGATCCAGCCCCTTTACGTGATCGAAATGGATAAGGCGGGCTCGTCCGGCGTCAGCGGTGTGCGTTTTGACAACGAAGGTTCCGGCTTTGGCTTTCGGACCCTGCTCAAGATACCGGCAGCCCAGACAGCGATGCCGACTACGTGCCAGATGAAGCGCCCGGCGTCGTAAAAACAGCGAGCTTGGGCGCAGGCCTATTGCATCATTTCACCCGTCGTCCCGAACCGGGTCGACGGCACAAACCGCTGTGCTATAATTCGCGACTTGCCGTATTGGGAGCGGGTTGGAAAGATCGTAAAGCCCAAGATTGTAAAACCCGCCCGTATAGAACCTTGTCCGGCAAGTGAATCAGAGTTTGTCCAAGTAATGTAGAAAACCCACGGCACGGCCCTTCTTCCGTGACCGCCTGTCCGTTTCAAAGGAAAATCAAATGTCGACCGTAGCAGCAGTTGCTCATGCAAAGAAGTCCGACGTCGTCGCAGAATATGCGCGCGCCGCTAATGACACCGGATCGCCAGAAGTGCAAGTTGCACTGCTGACCACCCGTATCAATGAACTGACCGTTCACTTCAAGGCTCACACGAAGGATCACCACAGCCGCCGCGGCCTGCTGCGCATGGTGAGCCGCCGTCGTAAGCTGCTCGATTACCTCAAGGGCAAAGACGCTGACCGTTATCGCTCGCTGATCGAGAAGCTGGGCCTGCGCAAGTAAGCGGCCAGCGTTCACACCGAAATGCCTGTGTCAGTCTGCTGATACAGGCATTTTGTTTTTGAACGGCGCGCTCTTCATGGGCGCAGAAGTGAAAGTAGCGGGAAATATCGAAGGCTTGCATTAAAGCCAACCCCGGATCGGAAGCCGATTCGACTACAGGGCCGGGCCTCGCGGCAGAGCTTTGTGTCATTCCAGCGCGTCATGCGCATCGCGTGTCGTGTTGCGTTGGAATGACATACACCCCTCTTTTCGCGCGGTTCCGGTCATCGCTTGGCTTCGCAGTTTTTTCAGTGTGTGCACGGAATCCGGATGCTCCGGAGTCCACGACAACACGCTCGGACAAGCGCGAGGCATAACGAAGAAGGAGTGAGAATGTTTAAAAAGATCGTCAAGGAATTCAAGTGGGGACAACACAACGTTCGCCTGGAAACAGGGGAAATCGCGCGCCAGGCAAGCGGCGCCGTGATCGTTGATATTGAAGATACCGTGGTGCTCGCGACGGTTGTCGGCGCGAAGACGGCAAAGCCGGGCCAGGATTTCTTCCCGTTGACCGTCGATTACCTGGAAAAGACCTACGCAGCCGGCAAGATCCCGGGTGGTTTCTTCCGTCGCGAAGGCCGCCCGTCGGAAGGCGAAACGCTGATCTCGCGCCTGATCGACCGTCCGTTGCGCCCGCTGTTTCCGGAAGGCTATTACAACGAAGTCCAGGTGGTGATTCACGTTCTGTCGCTGAATCCCGACGTGCCCGCCGACATCCCCGCGCTGATCGGCGCGTCGGCAGCGCTGGCTATCTCCGGCCTGCCGTTCAACGGCCCGGTGGGCGCTGCCCGCGTCGCGTATATCAACAATGAATACGTGCTGAACCCGACCCGTCCGCAAATGAAGGAATCGGCGCTCGATTTGATCGTCGCCGGTACGGAACGCGCGGTGTTGATGGTGGAATCGGAAGCGCAGCAACTGACTGAAGAAGTCATGCTGGGCGCCGTGGTGTTTGGTCATGATCAAATGCAAGTCGCGATCGACGCGATCCACGAACTGGTTGCCGAAGGCGGCAAGCCGGAATGGGACTGGACGCCGGCACCGAAGAACGAGCCGCTGATCGCGCGCGTGGCGGAATTGGCACAAGCCGATTTGAATGCCGTCTATCAGATCCGCGACAAATCGGCTCGCACCGCGAAGCTGAAGGAAGTCTACGCAGCAACGACCGCGAAGTTGACCGAAGACGCAGTGGCAGCAGGCCAGACGCCGGCTGACAAGGCGACCATCGGCAACGTGATGTTCGACATCGAAGCAAAGATCGTCCGTACGCAGATTCTGAACGGCGAACCGCGTATTGACGGCCGCGACACCCGCACCGTCCGTCCGATCGAAATCCGTACCGGCGTGCTGCCGCGTACGCACGGTTCGGCTCTGTTCACGCGCGGCGAAACGCAAGCGCTCGTGATCGCGACGCTGGGCACGAAGGGCGACGAACAGAACATCGACGCGCTCGAGGGCGAGTATCGTGAACGCTTCATGCTTCACTACAACATGCCTCCGTTCGCGACCGGCGAAACGGGTCGCGTCGGTTCGCCGAAGCGCCGTGAAATCGGTCATGGCCGTCTGGCCAAGCGCGCATTGGTTGCAGTGCTGCCGAGCGCCGACGAATTCGGCTACTCCATCCGCGTTGTATCGGAAATTACGGAATCGAACGGTTCTTCGTCGATGGCATCGGTCTGCGGCGGCTGTCTCGCATTGATGGACGCTGGCGTGCCCATGAAGGCGCACGTCGCAGGTATCGCGATGGGCCTGATTTTGGAAGGCAACAAGTTCGCGGTGCTGACCGACATCCTCGGCGACGAAGATCACCTCGGCGACATGGACTTCAAGGTGGCCGGCACGGCGCAAGGCGTGACCGCGCTGCAGATGGACATCAAGATCCAGGGCATCACGAAGGAAATCATGCAGGTCGCGCTCGCGCAGGCGAAGGAAGGCCGCATGCATATCCTGAGCAAGATGACGACCGCTGTTCCGGGTACGAACACGAACCTGTCGGATTACGCGCCGCGCATGATCACCATGAAGATCAATCCGGAAAAGATCCGCGACGTGATCGGCAAGGGCGGTTCGGTGATCCGTGCGTTGACCGAAGAAACCAACACGACCATCGACATTTCGGACGACGGCGTGGTGACCATCGCGAGCACGAGCAGCGAAGGCATGGCGGAAGCGAAGAAGCGCATTGAGAACATCACGGCTGAAGTGGAAGTGGGTCAGGTCTACGAAGGTCCGGTACTCAAATTGCTGGACTTCGGCGCGATCGTGAATATTCTTCCGGGTAAGGATGGTCTCCTGCACATCTCGGAAATTGTCAACGAGCGCATCAAGGACATCAACGACTACCTGAAGGAAGGCCAGATCGTGAAGGTCAAGGTCATCCAGACAGACGAAAAGGGTCGTGTCCGTTTGTCGGCGAAGGCTTTGTTGAACGAAGGCGGCGCGCCTGTCGAGCCGATCCAGCCGACGCAGCAGTAATGCGGTAAGTTCGGAGTGGCCGGCGCGTGAAGTTCGCGCGCCGGCCGTTTTTGAATGCGATGGTCAAGTGAGATGGTTCGCATGTGATTCGATGTTATTGCGGGTTTCGGGGCAATGAGCCCGCAATGCCATGGGGTTATGCATCGGTGTTGGGCGAGTGAGTGTGACTTGAAGGGAATAAGCAGATGAAAGCCATCGAAATCACCGAGTTCGGCTCGCCCGATGTATTGAAGCTGGGCGAGCGCCCTATGCCCGAGCCGAAGGCCGGCGAAGTGCTGATCAAGGTCGCGGCATCGGGCGTGAATCGTCCGGACGTGTTCCAGCGCAAGGGCGCTTATGCGCCGCCGCCGGGTGCGTCGGATCTGCCGGGGCTGGAAGTCGCGGGTGAGATCGTGCGCGGTGACTTCGATCCGAAGCACAATCCGTTCGGTTTGAAAGCAGGGGACCGCGTGTGCGCGCTACTCGCGGGCGGTGGTTACGCCGAGTATGCGTGCGCGCCGTTGGAGCAGTGCCTGCCGGTGCCGAAGGGGTTGACGGACATCGAGGCCGCATCGCTGCCGGAAACGTTCTTCACGGTCTGGAGCAACGTGTTCGAACGCGCGCATCTGGGCAAGGGCGAGAACGGCGCTGAAGAAACGCTGCTGATCCAGGGCGGCTCGAGCGGTATCGGCGTGACCGCTATTCAGATTGCAAGGGCGCTGGGGCATCGCGTGTTCGTGACGGCCGGGAGTGACGAAAAGTGTCAGGCGTGTGAGAAGTTGGGTGCGGAACGCGCGATCAACTACAACACTGAAGATTTCGTCGATGTCGTGAAGTCGCTGACGAACGACCGTGGCGTGGATGTGATCCTCGACATGGTCGCAGGCGACTATCTTCCGCGCGAGCTGAAGGCGTTGGCCGATGGCGGCCGGGTGGTGGTGATCGCCACGCTGGGTGGTTCGAAGGCCGAGATCAACCTCAACGAAGTCCTGCGCCGCCGTCTGGTCATCACCGGTTCCACTTTGCGGCCGCGCTCGGTCGGGTTCAAGGGCCGGGTCGCGCTGCAACTGAAGACCCAGGTTTGGCCGGAAATCGAAGCGGGACGGATCAAGCCCGTCATTCACCAGGTCTTCCCCGCTGATCAGGCCGCCGCTGCTCACACCTTGATGGAGGGCAGTACGCACATTGGCAAGATCATGCTGGACTGGAGTCAGGTCGCCTGATTCCGGGTCGCGGAGTTGAAATGAGCGGCGCATCAGGTTTCGTCTCGTGACCGCGTCGTTTGACCGCGTTGTTTGACCGTTTTCCGCCTGGCACAGTAAAATCGCGTGTTGTGCTGGCACGTTGCGTCCGAAAGTTCCATTTTTTCTATTTCAATGATCGGCAGCCTCGCTGCTACGACGAGACAAATGCCGAAAGAACAAGCCAAACGCGCAAAGCTGGTGATCGGTAACTGGAAGATGCACGGCCGTCTGGCTGAGAACGCGGTCCTGATGCAGGCGGTGGCCACCGGCGCCACGACGTTGCAGAAGGGCGTGCGCGCAGCGGTTTGCGTGCCCGCGCCGTATCTTGCGCAGGCTCAGGCGCTGCTGGGAGGATCGGTGGTCGCATGGGGTGTCCAGGACGTGTCAGCCCACACGCAGGGCGCCTATACCGGCGAAGTCGCCGCAGGCATGGCAGCGGATTTTGATGCAACATTCGCGATCGTCGGTCACTCGGAGCGGCGCGCCTATCACGGCGAGCATTCGGACCTGGTCGCGGTGAAGGCGCAGCGAGCCCTGGAAGCGGGGCTGACGCCTATCGTGTGTGTGGGCGAAACGCTGGAACAGCGTGAGAACGGTTTGACAGAACAAGTGGTCGGCACGCAACTGGAAGCCGTGTTGCTGGTGCTGAGCGAAGCCCAAGCGGCAAAGATTGTCGTGGCGTACGAGCCGGTCTGGGCGATCGGCACGGGGAAAAGCGCGACGACAGCGCAGGCGCAACAGGTTCATGCATTCCTGCGCGCGCAACTGGCGGGCAAGAGCGCAGCAGTGGCGGACGTGCCGGTGTTGTACGGCGGCAGCGTCAAGCCGGAAAACGCGGAAGAGTTATTCGCTCAACAGGACATCGACGGCGGATTGATTGGCGGCGCATCGCTGAAGTCGAACGATTTTCTTGCGATTTGCCAGGCGGCACAAAACGTTTCGGTTTAATCACCGAGTTTAAGCTTTCGAAAATGTAAGCATTAAAAGCGTGGCGCAACAGTGTCATGTGAACATTAAAGAGTCGGGTGAACGGAATGCTGTATTTAAAGACTTTGATTATCGTTGTCCAGTTGTTGTCGGCGTTTGGTGTTATCGGGCTGGTATTGCTGCAGCACGGTAAAGGCGCCGACATGGGCGCAGCCTTCGGTAGCGGGGCGTCGGGGAGCCTGTTCGGGGCGACCGGATCGGCCAACTTCCTGTCGCGGACGACAGCCGTGCTCGCCGCCGTGTTTTTCATCTCGACACTGACACTCACGTACCTCGGCAGCTATAAGCCGGCAGCCTCCGCAGGCTTGCTGGGCGGGGCAGCGGTGACTGCGCCCGCAGTCCATCCGGGCATTGGCGCATCGGCTTTAGCGACACCCTCGGCACCTGCTTCGGCACCTGTTGCATCGTCGGGTCCTGGCGCTGACGTTCCGAAATAATTTTTCGCCTGGATCGCTTTTTGTGCGTTGAACAAACTGGTTAACCCGGTTATAATTTTGTTCTTGAAGCGATTCCCGGCAATAAGAAGTTGTTTTCCCGGATTGCAAGACAGTGCCGACGTGGTGAAATTGGTAGACACGCTATCTTGAGGGGGTAGTGGCGAAAGCTGTGCGAGTTCGAGTCTCGCCGTCGGCACCAAAAGTTATCCAATGCCAGCCGCATGCATTGCTTCGGCTGGCATTGTCACTTCTGGCGAGTGAAGTTGCTCAAGGTCTCTTGTGCACGTTTCTCGGCTTTAGTTGAAAATCGGCGGGGCAGTCGTCCCGGCCGGCACACCAGATCAAACCGATTTGAGGATAGTCGTGAATCTCTCAGCCTATTATCCCGTCTTGCTGTTCCTTGTCGTAGGCACCGGTTTAGGTATCGCGCTGGTCGGCATCGGTAAGATCCTCGGTCCCAATAAGCCTGACACTGAAAAGAACGCACCTTACGAGTGCGGCTTCGAGGCATTCGAAGACGCTCGTATGAAGTTCGATGTGCGCTACTATCTCGTCGCCATTCTGTTCATTATTTTCGACCTCGAAACCGCGTTCCTGTTTCCGTGGGGCGTTGCCCTGCGCGACATCGGCTGGCCCGGTTTCCTGTCAATGATGGTTTTTCTGCTCGAGTTTCTGCTTGGTTTTGCCTACATCTGGAGAAAGGGTGGGCTGGACTGGGAGTAACGGTGTAACGGGCGGGTTGAAGATCACCGGATTGCTGGGCGGCTTTGGCTGGCTGCTCATCTGGAGTGAAAGCAAATGAGTATCGAAGGGGTCTTGAAGGAAGGGTTTGTCACCACCACGGCTGACAAGCTGATCAACTGGACGCGCACGGGTTCGCTGTGGCCCATGACGTTCGGCTTGGCGTGTTGTGCGGTCGAGATGATGCATGCGGGCGCTGCCCGCTACGATCTGGATCGTTTTGGCGTGGTATTTCGTCCGAGTCCGCGGCAGTCGGACGTGATGATCGTCGCCGGTACGCTGTGCAACAAGATGGCGCCGGCATTGCGCAAGGTCTACGACCAGATGGCCGAGCCGCGCTGGGTCATCTCCATGGGTTCTTGCGCCAACGGCGGTGGTTACTACCACTATTCGTATTCGGTTGTGCGCGGATGCGACCGGATTGTACCGGTCGATGTCTATGTGCCCGGATGCCCGCCGACGGCTGAAGCGCTCGTGTATGGCGTGATTCAGTTGCAGGCGAAGATTCGTCGCACCAGCACGATCGCTCGTCAGTAATTGTCGTTAGTCTGTGCGCCCATCAGTCGTGGCGCACTCATGGCATACATTAGGCGCGTCAGTCGGCGTTGTTGAAGTCCGTGAAGTCCCATTAAGCGTCACCAAGGCCAGAGCCTCCCCAATATGGCAAGCAAACTCGAGACCCTGAAAGCGAACCTCGAGGCGGCGTTCGGCGACCGCCTGCAAAGCATCACCGAGTCGCTCGGGCAACTGACCATCGTCGTCAAGGCAGCGAACTACGCTGACGTGATCCTCAAGCTGCGCGACGAGCGCTCGCTCGGCTTCGAGCAACTCGTCGACCTGTGCGGCGTCGACTACTCCACGTACGGCGAGGGCGCCTACGAAGGTCCACGTTTCGCGGCCGTCCTCCATCTTCTTTCGATCGCGAACAACTGGCGTCTGCGCGTGCGCGTGTTCGCACCGGACGACGAAGTGCCGATCGTGCCATCTGCTGTCGACGTCTGGTCGTCGGCGAACTGGTACGAACGGGAAGCATTCGACCTGTTCGGTATCGTCTTCGAAGGCCACCCGGACCTGCGCCGGATTCTCACCGACTACGGTTTTATCGGCCATCCGTTCCGCAAGGACTTCCCGGTGTCGGGTTATGTCGAAATGCGTTACGACCCGGAAGAGAAGCGCGTCGTGTACCAGCCAGTGACGATCGAGCCGCGCGAAGTCACGCCGCGCGTGATCCGCGAGGACCGCTATGGCGGTCTGAAACACTAAGAGAACGCCATGGCAGAGATCAAGAACTACACGCTCAATTTCGGTCCGCAACATCCGGCCGCGCACGGTGTGCTGCGCCTTGTGCTGGAACTGGACGGCGAAGTGATTCAGCGCGCCGATCCGCATATCGGCCTGTTGCATCGCGCGACTGAAAAGCTCGCGGAATCGAAGACATTCATTCAGTCCGTGCCGTACATGGACCGTCTCGACTACGTGTCGATGATGGCCAACGAGCACGGCTACGTGCTGGCGATCGAGAAGCTGCTCGGCATCGACATCCCCATTCGCGCGAAATATATCCGCGTGCTGTTCGACGAAATCACGCGCGTGCTGAACCACCTGATGTGGATCGGCTCGCACGCGCTCGACGTCGGCGCCATGGCGGTGTTTTTGTACGCATTCCGCGAACGCGAAGACCTGATGGACGTGTACGAAGCGGTCTCCGGCGCACGGATGCACGCAGCGTATTACCGTCCGGGCGGCGTGTATCGCGATCTGCCTGACGCAATGCCGCAATACAAAGCGTCGAAAATCCGCAATGCGAAGGCGTTGTCGCGGATGAACGAAACCCGTCAGGGTTCGTTGCTCGATTTTATCGAAGAGTTTTTCGGCCGGTTTCCGAAGTGCGTCGACGAGTACGAGACGCTGCTGACCGATAACCGTATCTGGAAGCAGCGGCTGGTCGGTATCGGCGTAGTCAGTCCTGAGCGCGCGTTGCAGCTCGGCATGACCGGCGCGATGCTGCGCGGCTCGGGCATTGAATGGGATCTGCGCAAGAAGCAGCCGTACGAAGTCTATGATCAGCTCGACTTTGACATTCCAGTCGGCGTGAACGGTGACTGCTACGACCGTTATCTCGTGCGCGTGGAAGAGATGCGTCAGTCCACCCGCATCGCGAAACAATGTATTGACTGGCTTCGCAAGAATCCAGGCCCTGTGATGGTCGACAATCACAAGATTGCGCCGCCGTCGCGCGTCGGCATGAAGACCAACATGGAAGAGCTGATTCACCATTTCAAGCTCTTCACGGAAGGTTTTCACGTTCCCGAAGGCGAGACCTACGCGGCAATCGAGCATCCGAAGGGCGAGTTTGGCATCTATCTGATTTCTGACGGTGCAAACAAGCCGTATCGACTGAAGATTCGTGCTCCGGGTTATGCGCATCTTGCTTCGCTCGACGAAATGGCTCGCGGTCACATGATTGCGGATGCGGTGACGATCATCGGCACGCAGGACATCGTGTTCGGTGAGATCGATCGCTGAGATGCAGTCGAGAGGATTTTGCGCCGCACTACGCCGGTCTGCACGCGCAACAGCGTTGAGCATGCCGGCGAACCAACAACAGCAGGACGCCAGGTCTGCCGCAAAAGAAGGGCGCGGCGGGTTTTCGTTCGGTAGGAACTGAAAGAGTCGTGTCTGAAATGATCTCAGCTGAAGGCCTGAAAGAAATCGATCGCGCGATCGCGAAATATCCCGTGGACCAGAAACAGTCCGCGGTGATGTCGGCGTTGACCGTCGCTCAGGAAGAGCACGGCTGGCTATCGCCGGAACTGATGCAGTTCGTGGCCGACTACCTCAGCATGCCCGCCGTGGCCGTGCAGGAAGTGGCGACGTTCTACACCATGTACGACACCGCGCCGGTCGGCAAACACAAGATCACGCTCTGTACGAACCTGCCGTGCCAACTCGGTCCGGACGGCGGCTCGGAAAGCGCTGCGCAATACCTGAAGCAAAAGCTCGGCATCGACTTTGGTGAAACCACCGCCGACGGCAAATTCACCTTGAAAGAAGGCGAATGTTTCGGCGCGTGCGGCGATGCCCCCGTGATGCTCGTGAACAATCACCGTATGTGCAGTTTCATGAGTCGCGAGCGGATCGACACGCTCCTCGAGGAACTATCGAAATGACGTCTCTTCACGACCGCCACATCCAGCCCCTGATCCTCGCCGGCCTCAATGGCGACAACTGGCACCTCGAAGACTATGTGGCGCGCGGCGGTTACGCCCAGCTGCGCCGCATCCTCGAAGAAAAAATTCCCCAGGAGCAGGTCATTGCCGACGTCAAGGCGTCGGGCCTGCGCGGCCGCGGCGGTGCGGGTTTTCCGACCGGTCTCAAATGGAGCTTCATGCCGCGTCAGTTTCCGGGGCAGAAGTACCTCGTCTGCAATTCGGACGAAGGCGAACCGGGTACGTTCAAAGACCGCGACATCCTGCGCTGGAATCCGCATTCGCTGATCGAAGGCATGGCCATCGGCGCGTATGCCATGGGCATCACGGTCGGCTACAACTATATTCACGGCGAGATTTTCGAGGTCTACAAGATCTTCGAACAGGCGCTTGAAGAAGCGCGTGCGGCCGGTTATCTCGGTGCCAATATTCTGGGCTCGGGCTTCTCGTTCGAACTGCATGCGCACCATGGTTACGGCGCGTATATCTGCGGCGAAGAAACTGCGTTGCTCGAGTCGCTGGAAGGCAAGAAAGGCCAGCCGCGCTTCAAGCCGCCGTTCCCGGCGAGCTTCGGCGTATATGGCAAGCCGACCACGATCAACAACACCGAAACGTTCGCAGCCGTGCCGTTCCTGCTGGCTATAGGTCCGCAGAAGTATCTCGAGATCGGCAAGCCGAACAACGGCGGCACGAAGATCTTCTCGGTGGCCGGCGACGTCAATTTCCCTGGCAACTTCGAAGTGCCGCTTGGTACGTCGTTCGCCACCTTGCTCGATCTGGCTGGCGGCGTGCGCGGCAAGTCGGTGAAAGCGGTGATCCCGGGTGGATCGTCGGCACCGGTGATTCCAGGCGAGATCATGTTGAACACCGACATGGACTATGACGCCATCGCGAAAGCCGGATCAATGCTCGGTTCGGGCGCCGTGATCGTGATGAACGAAACGCGCTGCATGGTGCGCTCGCTGCTGCGTCTTTCGTACTTCTATTACGAAGAGTCGTGCGGTCAATGCACCCCTTGCCGTGAAGGGACGGGCTGGCTGTATCGCGTGGTGCATCGGATTGAACACGGACTCGGGCGCAAGGAAGACCTGGACCTGCTGAACTCGGTCGCCGAAAACATCATGGGCCGCACCATCTGTGCTCTCGGCGACGCGGCGGCCATGCCGGTTCGCGGCATGCTGAAGCACTTCTGGGACGAATTCGAATATCACGTCGAGCATAAACATTGTCTCGTCGACGGACATGCGCATCACGCGCCTGCGTCCGAAGCGCTTACCGCGTGATCAGTGATCAGGCCAAGGACCGTTCCCCATCATGGTTGAATTAGAAATCGACGGCAAAAGTGTAGAAGTCCCAGAAGGCAGCATGGTGATCCAGGCTGCGCATAAGGTCGATACATACATTCCTCACTTTTGCTATCACAAGAAACTGTCGATCGCGGCGAACTGCCGGATGTGCCTGGTCGAAGTCGAGAAAATGCCGAAGGCGGTTCCCGCCTGCGCCACGCCGGTATCGGCGGGCATGATCGTGCGCACGAAATCGGACAAGGCCGTGAAGGCGCAGCAGTCCGTGATGGAATTCCTGCTGATCAATCACCCGCTCGATTGCCCGATCTGCGATCAAGGCGGCGAATGTCAGTTGCAGGATCTGGCCGTGGGTTACGGCAAGTCACAGTCGCGCTACAACGAAGAAAAGCGCGTCGTGTTCCACAAGAACGTCGGACCGCTGATCTCGATGGAAGAGATGACGCGTTGCATCCATTGCACGCGTTGCGTCCGTTTCGGTCAGGAAGTGGCCGGCGTGATGGAACTCGGCATGCTGGGTCGTGGGGAGCATTCGGAAATCACGTCGTTCGTTGGCAAGACGGTGGACTCGGAACTGTCGGGCAACATGATCGACCTGTGCCCGGTCGGCGCGTTGACGAGCAAGCCGTTTCGCTATAGCGCCCGTACGTGGGAGTTGTCGCGCCGCAAGTCGATCAGCCCGCACGATTCCGTCGGCGCGAACCTGGTCGTGCAAGTAAAGAACAACCGCGTGATGCGCGTTCTGCCGATGGAAAACGAAGCCGTCAACGAATGCTGGATCTCGGACAAGGATCGCTTCTCGTATGAAGCGCTGAACAGCGACGAACGTCTCACGCAGCCCATGCTGAAGCAGGGCGGCAAGTGGATCGAGACCGACTGGCAAACGGCGCTGGAATATGTGGCCAAGGGTATCAAGGGCATTACGGCAGATCACGGCGCGAATCAGATCGCGGCCCTTGCTACGCCGCATAGCACCGTCGAAGAACTGTATCTGCTGAAGCAATTCGCTGAAGGCGTGGGGTCGCCGAATGTCGACTTCCGTCTGCGTCAGAGTGACTTTTCGGCGCCGGTGTCGGACAGCGCGCCGTGGCTTGGTATGAAGATCGCAGACCTGACGAATATCGACACGGCGTTTGTGGTCGGTTCGTTCCTGCGTCGCGATCATCCGCTGTTAGCGGCACGACTGCGTCAGGCCGCCAAGGGCGGGGCGATGCTCACGTTCCTGAACGCGACCAATGACGACTCGCTGATCCCGGCTGCGCATCGCGTCGTCGCGGCGCCGTCGGAATGGCTCGACCGCCTCGGCAGTCTGGCCGCAGCGGTGGCTGAAGCACGTGGCGTTGCGGTGCCGGAAGCGTTCGCTGGACATGAAGCGTCGGCGGCAGCGAAAGATATTGCCGCGTCGTTGTCGGCGGGTGAAAAGCGCGTGGTGTTGCTCGGCAACAGCGCGGTTCAGCATCCGCAGTTTGCGCAGATCCAGGCGGTATGCCAGTGGATCGCTGACAACACCGGCGCCACGCTGGGTTTTTTGACGGAAGCGGCCAATACGGTAGGCGCACATCTCGTCGATGCACTGCCGGGCGCAGGCGGACTGAACGCACGTGAAGTATTCGAACAGCCGCGCAAGGGTTACGTGCTGTTCAACGTCGAGCCCGCATTCGATACCGCCAACCCAGCTCTTGCGCTCGCCGCATTGAAGCAGGCAGAAATGGTTGTCGCATTGTCGGCATTCAAGCATGGCGCCGATTACGCCGACGTGCTGCTGCCGATCGCGCCGTTCACGGAAACATCGGGCACGTTCGTCAACGCTGAAGGTACCGCGCAGACGTTCAACGGCGTGGTGCGCCCGCTGGGCGAAACGCGTCCGGGCTGGAAGGTGCTGCGCGTGCTCGGCAGCATCCTCGGCCTGAAGGGTTTCGAATTCGAAACGGCCGAAGACGTCCGCGACGCCGCATTGGGCACAGGCGATCTGACGGCGCGTCTGTCGAACAAGACGAACGTGGCGATCAAGGCGGTGCCGAAAGCGGCTGCTGTGAAGCAAGGCAGCTACGAACGTCTCGCCGACACGCCGATTTATCACGCCGACGCATTGTCGCGTCGCGCTGAATCGTTGCATCTGACGGCTGCGGCGCGCGACGCGAACGTGGTCGGCCTGCCGACGTCACTGTTCGAGAAACTTGGTCTGAAAAACGGCGACGCAGTACGTGTTGCTCAAGGTGATCTCGCGGTGGTCCTTCCGGCAGTTCGCGACGCGAACCTGGCGGAAAGCGTGGTGCGTGTATCGGGCGGAACGTCGGCCGGTGCAGCGCTCGGGGCTCTGTTCGGTGAACTGGTAGTGGAGAAGGCGTAAATGGGCTTGTTCGATACGATCAACGCAGGCGGGACGCAGATTCTCGGCGTCGCCTGGCCGACGGTGTGGGCGTTAGTCCGCATTCTCGTGGTCTCGGTAGTGATCCTGCTGTGCGTGGCGTACCTGATTCTTTGGGAACGCAAGCTCATCGGCTGGATGCACGTGCGTCTCGGCCCGAATCGCGTGGGTCCGCTCGGTCTGTTGCAGCCGATCGCCGACGTGCTGAAGCTGTTGCTGAAGGAAGTGATTCAGCCAACGCAAGCGAGCCGCTGGATCTACCTGATCGCGCCAATCATGACCGTGGTGCCCGCGTTTGCGGTGTGGGCGGTGATTCCGTTCCAGGCCAAAGCGGTGCTCGGCGACGTCAACGCGGGCTTGCTCTACGTGATGGCGATTTCGTCAGTCGGCGTGTACGGCGTGATTCTCGCCGGCTGGGCGTCGAACTCGAAGTACGCGTTCCTCGGCTCGATGCGCGCGGCCGCCCAGATGGTGTCATACGAAATCTCGATGGGTTTCGCGCTCGTCGTCGTGCTGATGGTGACCGGCAGCCTGAATATGTCGGCCATCGTGGTGTCGCAGGAACACGGTATTTTCGCGGGCTGGGGTATCAACTTCCTCTCGTGGAACTGGCTGCCGCTGTTGCCCATGTTCGTTGTGTATTTCGTGTCGGGCATTGCTGAAACGAACCGCCACCCGTTCGACGTGGTGGAAGGCGAGTCGGAGATCGTCGCGGGCCACATGATCGATTATTCGGGCATGGCGTTCGCGCTGTTCTTCCTGGCCGAGTACATCAACATGATCGTGATCTCTGCGATCGCAACCACGTTGTTTCTTGGCGGTTGGAGCGCACCGTTCGGTTTCCTGTCCTTCATCCCGGGCATTTTCTGGTTCGTGCTGAAGATCTTCTTCCTGCTGTCGGTGTTCATCTGGGCCCGTGCGACGTTTCCGCGTTATCGCTACGACCAGATCATGCGTCTCGGCTGGAAAATCTTTCTGCCGGTGTCGGTGGTGTGGGTGGTCGTGGTCGGTTTCTGGATCATGTCGCCGCTGAACATCTGGAAATAATGGGCGGATGAAATAACCATGAACGCACTACAGAATTTCTTTAAGACGTTTTTCCTGACCGAGTTGCTGAAGGGTCTGGCGCTGACAGGTGGCTATCTGTTCCAGCGCAAGATCACGGTTCAGTTCCCGGAAGAGAAGACGCCTATCTCTCCGCGTTTCCGTGGCCTGCATGCATTGCGTCGTTACGAAAACGGCGAAGAGCGATGCATCGCGTGCAAGCTGTGCGAAGCGGTGTGCCCGGCGCTCGCCATCACGATCGAATCGGAAACGCGTGCCGACAACACGCGCCGTACCACGCGCTACGACATCGACCTGACCAAGTGCATCTTCTGCGGTTTCTGTGAAGAAAGCTGCCCGGTCGATTCGATCGTCGAAACGCACATCCTCGAGTATCACGGCGAGAAGCGCGGCGACCTGTATTTCACGAAAGACATGCTGCTCGCAGTGGGCGACCGTTATGAAACGGAGATTGCTGCTGCGAAGGCGGCCGATGCGCCTTATCGGTAAAGCGCGGTAAAGCGGAGCGGGGCAGAGCAAGTTGAATACCGCCGCGCCCCTTGCTGTTCCTGCATTTGAATTGACCTGCTGTTCCGGCCCGCGCGCCAAGGTTGTAGGTCGTGTTCTAAAAAAACGCGACTCGGCGCGCTTGTGTCAAAACACAAAGCCTAACGATGAACCGGTAATCATGGAATTCACGACCGTACTGTTTTACATCTTCGCGCTGCTGCTGGTTGTCTCGGCGCTGAAGGTGATCACTTCGCGCAATCCGGTGGCCTCCGCGCTGTTCCTCGTGCTCGCGTTCTTCAACGCGGCCGCGATCTGGATGCTGCTTGAAGCCGAATTCCTCGCCATTCTGCTGGTTCTCGTCTATGTCGGCGCGGTGATGGTGCTATTCCTGTTCGTGGTGATGATGCTGGACATCAACCTGGACGTGCTGCATGGCGACTTCAAGAAGTTCGTGCCCATAGCCAGCATCGTGGGCGCGATCATCATCATAGAAACCGCGCTGATTCTCTGGCACGGTTACGGCGCGACGGTGGCGCCGGTGCGCGACGCGATGTTGGTCAACGGGGTGGGTTCCGGCGTGGGCCCGAACGAGGTGATGTCGAACTCGCAGTTGATCGGCAAGGTCATCTACACCGACTACATCTTCGCGTTTGAAATCGCCGGCCTGATCCTGCTGGTGGCAATCATCGCAGCCGTCTCGCTGACCGTTCGCGAGAAGAAGGACAGCAAGCGCCAGCGCATCAGCGACCAGGTCAAGGTACGTGCGCAAGATCGCGTGCGGATCGTCAAGATGAAGTCCGAGACAGAAGCGCCGGACGCCACGACCAATCCGCCCGTGACCGGCAATGCCGGCGCCGGCACGGTCGACAACAAAGGCTGAGGAGATAAATAACCATGTTGAGTCTTGCCCACTACCTTGTGCTTGGCGCGATCCTTTTCGCGATCAGCATCGTCGGCATTTTTCTGAATCGACGTAACGTGATCATCATCCTGATGGCAATCGAACTGATGCTGTTGGCGGTCAACACGAACTTCGTCGCCTTCTCGCATTATCTCGGCGACATCCACGGACAGATCTTCGTGTTCTTCGTGCTGACGGTCGCGGCGGCTGAAGCCGCAATCGGCCTCGCTATCCTGGTCACGTTGTTCCGCAGTCTCGACACGATCAATGTCGAAGATCTCGATCAGCTCAAAGGTTAATTTCAGGCAAGACAGATATGTCCACGACACTCAATGAAAACCTTTTGCTCACGATTGCGCTGGCGCCGCTTGCCGGTTCGCTGATCGCCGGGCTGTTCGGCTGGAAGATCGGGCGCAAGGCTTCGCACCGCATCACGATCCTCGGCGTGATGATCTCGTTTGTACTCTCGTGCTTCGTCCTCGTCGACGTGATGCAGGGCGCGAGCTTCAACGCGACCATCTACGAATGGATGACGGTCGGCCCCCTGAAGATGGAGATCGGCTTCCTGGTCGACTCGCTCACCGCGATGATGATGGTGATCGTCACCTTCGTTTCGCTGATGGTGCACATCTACACGATCGGCTACATGGCCGATGAAGAGGTGGGCTACGAGCGCTTCTTCTCGTACATCTCGCTCTTCACGTTCTCCATGCTGATGCTCGTGATGAGCAACAACTTCCTGCAGTTGTTCTTCGGCTGGGAAGCGGTGGGTCTCGTGTCGTACCTGCTGATCGGCTTCTACTACACCCGTCCGACTGCCATCTACGCGAACATGAAGGCGTTCATCGTGAACCGCGTGGGCGATTTCGGATTCTTGCTCGGCATCGGCTTGTTACTGGCGTTTGCGGGTTCGCTGAATTACGGCGATGTGTTCGCTCACCGTACCGCGCTGGCAGGCATGACGTTCCCGGGCACGGACTGGGGTTTGCTGACCGTCGCCTGTATCTGCCTGTTCATTGGCGCGATGGGTAAGTCGGCGCAGTTCCCGCTGCACGTGTGGCTGCCGGACTCCATGGAAGGCCCGACGCCTATCTCGGCGCTGATCCACGCGGCAACCATGGTGACGGCCGGTATTTTCATGGTCACGCGGATGTCGCCGCTGTTCGAACTGTCTGATTCGGCGTTGTCTTTCGTGACGGTGATCGGCGCGATCACGGCGCTGTTCATGGGCTTTCTTGGTGTGGTGCAGAACGACATCAAGCGCGTGGTGGCTTACTCCACGCTCTCGCAACTCGGTTACATGACGGTGGCGCTTGGCGTGTCCGCTTACCCAGTTGCCGTGTTTCACCTGGCTACGCACGCGTTCTTCAAAGCGCTGCTGTTCCTTGGCGCCGGTTCGGTGATCATCGGCATGCACCACGACCAGGACATGCGCAACATGGGCGGCCTGCGTAAGTACATGCCGATCACATGGATCACGTCGCTGATCGGTTCGCTGGCGCTGATCGGTACGCCGTTCTTCTCGGGTTTCTACTCGAAGGATTCGATCATCGATGCTGTGAAGGCGTCGCACATCGCAGGTTCGGGTTTCGCGTATTTCGCGGTGGTCGCAAGCGTGTTCGTCACGGCGCTGTATTCGTTCCGCATGTACTTCCTGGTATTCCACGGCAAGGAGCGTTTCCGCGGTCCGAAGCACCCGGAAAGTCCGATGGCGATCGAAGCGGCCGCGCATGCACACGATGCACACGGTCACGATGCACACGGCCATGACGATCACGATCACGGTCATGGTCACGGCCCGCACGTTCCGCACGAAACATCGTGGGTCATCACGCTTCCCCTGATCCTGCTGGCGATTCCGTCGGTGATCATCGGTGCTATCGCGATCGGCCCGATGCTGTTCGGTGACTTCTTCGCGCACGGCGTGGTGTTCGACAAGGTGATCTTCATCGGCGAAAACCATCCGGCGCTGCACGAAATGGCCGAGGAATTTCACGGCTGGTTTGCGATGGGCCTGAGTTCAGTCGAGGGCTTGCCGGTGTGGCTGGCGCTCGCGGGCGTGGTCGTGTCGTGGTTCCTGTACTGGAAGCGCACGGATCTGCCGGGCGTGATCAAGCAACGCTTCCTGCCGATCTGGACCTTGCTCGACAACAAGTACTACCTCGACAAGATCAATGAAGTCGTATTTGCGAAGGGCGCGGTCGCCATTGGCCGCGGACTGTGGAAAGAGGGCGATGTCGCGGTGATCGACGGTATCGTCAACGGTCTCGCCAAGTTCGTCGGCTGGTTTGCCGGTGTGATTCGCTTCCTTCAATCCGGTTACATCTATCACTACGCGTTCGCCATGATCATTGGCATGTTGGGGCTCTTGACCCTGTTTGTAACGCTCGGCGGCAAATAAGGCGGGGACACCTATCTATGCACTCTTTACCAATTCTTAGTCTCGCGATCTGGACGCCGATCATTGTCGGCATCCTTGTACTGGCAATAGGCAATGACAGCAATCCGGGCCCCTCGCGCTGGCTAGCGTTGATCGGCTCGATTCTTGGACTGATCGTCACCATTCCCCTGATT
This sequence comes from Caballeronia sordidicola, assembly GCF_002220365.1. Lineage (GTDB taxonomy): Bacteria > Pseudomonadota > Gammaproteobacteria > Burkholderiales > Burkholderiaceae > Caballeronia > Caballeronia sordidicola_C. The sequence goes on from NZ_MTHB01000255.1 coordinate 53,684, forward strand.
ACCGGCTTTGACAACGCTTCGGCCGCGCTGCAGTTCGAGGAGAAGGCCGTCTGGATCGACCGCTTTAACATCTCGTATCACCTGGGTGTCGACGGCCTGTCCATGTGGTTCGTCGTGTTGACCGCGTTGATCACGGTGGTCACGATCATCAGCGCGTGGGAAGTCATCACGGTTCGCGTGGCGCAATACCTGGCCGCGTTCCTGATTTTGTCGGGCCTCATGATCGGCGTGTTCTCGACCGCTGACGGCATGTTGTTCTACGTCTTCTTCGAAGCAACGCTGATTCCGATGTACATCATCATCGGCGTGTGGGGCGGCCCGAACCGCGTGTATGCAGCGTTCAAGTTCTTCCTGTACACGCTGATGGGCTCGCTGCTGATGCTGATCGCGCTGCTGTATCTGTACACGCAGACGCACACGTTCGATATCGCGACGTGGCATGCGCTGAAGATCGGCTTCACGCCGCAGATATTGCTGTTCATCGCCTTCTTCCTGGCCTTTGCCGTGAAGGTGCCGATGTGGCCGGTCCACACGTGGTTGCCTGACGCCCACGTGGAAGCGCCGACGGGCGGCTCGGTCGTGCTGGCCGCGATCATGCTGAAGCTCGGTGCGTACGGTTTCATCCGCTTCTCGCTGCCTATCGCGCCGGATGCCAGCCATTTCCTGGCGCCGGTGGTGATCACGTTGTCCTTGATCGCGGTGATCTACATCGGCTTCGTGGCGCTGGTGCAGGAAGACATGAAGAAGCTGGTGGCGTATTCGTCGATTGCGCACATGGGCTTCGTCACGCTTGGTTTCTTCATCTTCAGTACGCTCGGCATGGAAGGCGCGATCATTCAGATGATCTCGCACGGCTTTGTCTCGGGCGCGATGTTCCTGTGTATCGGCGTGCTGTACGACCGTATGCATTCGCGCCAGATTGCGGACTACGGCGGTGTGGTCAACGTCATGCCGAAGTTTGCCGCGTTCGCCATGCTGTTCGCGATGGCCAACTGCGGTTTGCCGGGTACCTCGGGTTTCGTTGGTGAATTCATGGTGATTCTGGCTGCCGTGAAGTTCAACTTCTGGATTGGTTTCCTGGCTACCTTCACGCTGGTTCTCGGCGCGGCTTACACGCTCTGGATGTACAAGCGCGTGCACTTCGGCGCGGTTGCGAACGAGCATGTGGCGAAGCTGAAAGACATCAACAAGCGCGAATTCTTCATGCTCGCCGTGCTTGCTGTATTCACGCTGTACATGGGCCTGTATCCGAAGCCGTTCACCGACGTGATGCACGCATCCGTAGAAAATCTCCTCTCCCACGTCGCGCAGTCCAAACTGCCGCTGGCCCAGTAACGCGTGCGGAGGAAATAAAAGATCATGCAAAACGCCCCCATGAGTGCCCTGTTACCCGATGGACTGTTGATGTTGATGGTCGTCGTGGCCTGGTTGAACGACACCATCTTCGGCACGAAGAGCCGTCACACGACCTACCTGATTTCGGTTGTCTCGACCGTTGTGGTCGGTGTGTGGTTCGCCTTCCAGGCGCTCGATCCCACGCCGCACTACTTCTTCACGCGCATGTACGTGGTCGACCCGTTCGCGAGCGCGATGAAAGCGGTCGTGACGCTCGGCTTCGCGGTATCGATCATCTATTCGCGCAAGTATCTTGAAGATCGCGACCTGTTCCGCGGCGACTTCTTCCTGCTTGGTTTGTTCTCACTGCTCGGCCAGTGCGTGATGATTTCCGGCAACAACTTCCTGACGCTGTATCTCGGCCTGGAACTGATGTCGCTGTCGTTGTACGCAGTGATCGCGTTGCGCAAGGACTCGCCGCAGGCCAACGAATCCGCGATGAAGTACTACGTACTGGGCGCGCTCGCTTCGGGTTTCCTGCTCTACGGTATCTCGATGCTGTACGGCGCGACCGGCTCGCTCGAACTGAACGAAGTGGCGAAAGCAATCGCAACCGGCCGCATCAACGACGCAGTCCTGTTGTTCGGCGTGATCTTCGTGGTGGCGGGCGTGGCATTCAAGATGGGCGCGGTGCCGTTCCACATGTGGGTGCCTGACGTGTACCAAGGTGCACCGACCGCGATGACGCTGCTCACCGGCGGTGGCCCGAAGGCCGCGGCGTTTGCATGGGGGCTGCGTTTCCTCGTGATGGCGCTGTTGCCGCTGGCGGTGGACTGGCAAGAGATGCTGGTGATCCTGGCCGCGTTGTCGCTGATCGTGGGTAACGTGACCGGTATCGTGCAGAAGAACATCAAGCGGATGCTCGCGTACTCGGCTATCTCGAACATGGGCTTCGTGCTGCTGGGCATGCTGGCGGGTGTTGTCGACGGCAAGGCTGACGGTGCCGCGAACGCGTACAGCTCGGCCATGTTCTACAGCATCATCTATTTGCTGACCACGCTCGGCACCTTCGGCGTAGTCATGTTGCTGGCACGCAAGGACTTCGAAGCCGAAACGCTTGACGACTTCAAGGGCCTGAACCAGCGTAGCCCGGTGTTCGCGTTCGTGATGATGATCATGATGTTCTCGCTCGCCGGCATTCCGCCGATGGTCGGCTTCTACGCGAAGCTTGCCGTGCTCGAGGCCACCATGAACGCCGGCCTGACGTGGCTCGCGGTGCTGGCCGTCCTGTCGTCACTGGTGGGTGCGTTCTACTACCTGCGTATCGTCAAGCTGATGTACTTCGATGCACCGACCGACGCATCGCCGATCGTCGCGGACAACCTGAAGCGCGCGCTGCTCGCGTTCAACGGCCTGGCTGTGCTGGTGCTCGGCATTGTTCCCGGACCGTTGATGAACGCCTGTCTGGCCGCGATCACGCACACCTTGCCGTTCCAGTTGTAATGTCGGCAGCGGGCTGGTTTATCGTGTTGTTGGCGTTGGTCGGCGCCAACCTTCCGTTTGCGAATCAGCGTCTTTTCTCTGTCGTCTCACTCAAGACGACGAAGAAAAGCGGCTGGATTCGCATCGCGGAATTGATCGTGCTTTATTTTGTCGTGGGCGCACTCGGCTTTATGCTTGAGGCGCGTGCGGGCAACCGCTTCGAGCAGGGCTGGCAGTTTTACGCCGTGACCTTCAGCCTGTTCCTGGTGCTCGCGTTCCCCGGCTTCACGTTCCAGTATCTCGTCAAGCGCCGCTGACGGCGAAGGCCGTCGTGGCTTGATCTTCGCGTTTCACTTTAAAGTTGAGCGCGTTTCTCTCAAGGTGCACGATGGCTGACCAACCTCTCGATTTCCCCGATTCCGACGATGGCCTGATCGAGAAGACGGTCGAGAGCAAGTTGCTCTATCAGGGCAAGTTCCTCAAGCTAAAGATCGATACGGTCGAACTGCCCGATGGCAAGCACGCCACGCGCGAGTTCGTCGAACATTCGGGCGCCGTCATGATCCTGCCGCTGTTTGATGACGGCCGCGTGCTGCTTGAGCGGCAGTATCGATATCCGATCGCCAAGGTCCTGCTCGAATATCCCGCGGGCAAGATCGATCCGAACGAGAGCGAACTGGCGTGCGCAAAACGCGAGCTCCACGAAGAAACCGGCTATACGGCACGCGAATGGTTTTTCCTGACGCGAATTCATCCGGTGATTTCCTACTCCACCGAATTCATCGACCTGTATTTGGCCCGTGGGTTGACTGCAGGCGAAAGCAAGCTCGACGAGGGTGAATTCCTGGAAACGTTCATCGCGGACCGGTCGCAGATTTTCGAGTGGATCAGGAGCGGCCATATCAGCGACGTCAAGACGATCATCGGCAGTTTTTGGCTGGAAAAGGTGATGTCGGGTGAGTGGGCGTTGGGCGATCCGGTCAGTGACTGAGAAGTCCGACACACTCCATAAAAAGCGGCCGTGAAGGCCGCTTTTTATTTGTCTGCTCAATCACGACGGCGTGCCGTTCGGCACGCGTTCCTGCGCCGGGCTAAAATCGAACGTGTGTTCCTACAATCTATCAAATGGTCGCGACGTGATTTTTTGCGAACGGTCGTTCACAAAACGCGTTTTTGCGATTAAACTTTCTGGCAAGCCCCGATCAGCATGAAGGTTCTCGACTTGAAGTGCTCGCACGACCATCGTTTCGAAGGCTGGTTTGCTTCGACCGAAGAGTTCGAATCCCAGTTGTCGCGCAAGCTCGTGGCTTGCCCGGTGTGTTCGACAACGGAGGTGAGCCGCATGCCGTCGGCGCCGCGCCTGAATTTATCGGCGAATCGTTCGGAGAATCGCTCTTCGAGCAGTTCCGATCAAGGCGGAAAAGAGGCTGCGGGATCGGACGGATCGAACGGATCGAGCGTCACGCAAGCGGCCCGGCCGCCGCAAGACGCCGATCAAGCGCTTCAGGCGCGTGCGCTGCATTTCATGCGGGAAATTCTCGCGAAGACGGAGAACGTGGGCGACCGTTTTGCTGAAGAGGCGCGGCGCATGCATTACGACGAAGCGCCGGCGCGCAATATTCGCGGCGTCGCAACGCCCGAGGATGCGCACGCATTGATGGAAGAAGGCATCGACGTGATGCCGTTGCCCGTGCCGGCCGCACTGAAAGAGCCGCTGCAATAAGCTGAATTTCGTTCAGCTCAATGCGCGTCTCCTCATGGCCGACCCGGGTCATGACAGGAGACACAGCGCATGGACCTGAATTATTCCCCCGCCGACGACGCATTTCGCGCCGACATCCGCGCCTGGCTCGACGCCAACCTGCCGCACGCCCTGCGGACCAAGGTACTCGATCACAAACGTCTGAATCGCGACGACTACGCGAGCTGGCACAAGCTGCTCGGCACGCGTGGCTGGTCGGTTGTCGCGTGGCCGAAGGAGTATGGCGGTCCCGGCTGGGATGCGACGCAGCGCCATATCTGGGACGAAGAATGCGCACGTATCGGTGCACCCGGCGTGTTGCCGTTCGGGGTATCGATGGTCGCGCCCGTCCTGATGAAATATGGCAGCGCCGCGCAAAAAGCCCACTATCTGCCGCGTATTCTCGATGGCACAGATTGGTGGTGCCAGGGATATTCGGAACCCGGATCGGGTTCTGATTTGGCGTCGCTGAGAACGCGCGCTGAACGCCAGGGCGATCACTACGTGGTCAACGGCCAGAAGACCTGGACCACGCTCGGCCAGTTCGCCGACATGATGTTCTGCCTCGTGCGCACCGACACCGGCGCGAAGAAACAGGAAGGCATCTCGTTTCTTCTCATCGACATGAAGACGCCCGGCATCACCGTGCGCCCGATCATCACGCTCGATGAAGACCACGAAGTCAACGAAGTGTTCCTGGAAGACGTGAAGGTGCCGCTCGAGAATCTGGTCGGCGAAGAAAATCGCGGCTGGACTTATGCGAAGTATTTGCTCGGGCATGAGCGCACGGGCATTGCGCGCGTGGGGCAATCGAAGCGAGAACTGGTGTTCCTGAAACGGCTTGCCGCGAATCAGAAGAAGGGCGGCGTTTCGTTACTCAAGGATCCCGTGTTCTCCTCGAAGATCGCCGCGCTCGAGATCGAGATGATGGCGCTCGAGGTCACCGTGCAACGCGTGGTGGCGAGCGAAGCGAACGGGCGTGGGCCGGGGCCGGAGGCATCGATGCTCAAGATCAAGGGCACTGAAGTCCAGCAGGCGCTGACTGAACTCATGGTCGAAGCTATCGGCCCGCAAGCTGCCGCGTTCGATCCCGCGTATCTCGAAGGCGAGCGTGAACACAGCCTTGCCGGCGACGACGCCGCCGCACCGCTTGCCGCGTACTACTTCAACTTCCGCAAGACGTCGATCTACGGCGGCTCGAACGAAATTCAAAAAAACATCATCGCGCAGATGATTCTGGGCTTGTGAGGAGTTGCACATGGACTTCAATTTCACCGATGAGCAGCAACAGTTCAGGGACGCATTGCGCCGGTATCTCGACAACGAGTACACGTTCGATGCACGCCAGAAGATCGTGGCGTCCAGGGAAGGTGTCGATGCGAAACATTGGACGGCATTCACGGAACTAGGCTTGACGGCCTTGCCGGCGCCCGAAGCGCAAGGCGGTTTCGATGGCGGTCCGGCCGATATGCTGGTCGTGATGCAGGAACTCGGACGCGCGCTTGTCGTGGAGCCGTATTGGGCGACGGCCGTGGGTATCGAAGCGTTGCGGTTGGTGGGCGATGACCACGCGAACGCGTTGCTCAAACGCGCGGCCGGCGGCGAGATCAAGCTCGCGGTGGCGTTTCACGAACCGCATGCCCGCTACGACCTCTTTTCGGTCGACACCACCGCGCAAGAGAAAGGCGATGGTTTCGTGTTGAGCGGCCAGAAGTCTTTGGTCCTTCACGGCGCGCAGGCTCACTACTGGATCGTGCCGGCACGGCTGGGTGGCGAAATTGCGTTGTTCGCCGTTGCGCGTGACGCGGTGAACGTGGACGTCACGGAGTATCGGACGATCGATGGTCAGCGCGCCGCGACCATCACGTTCACGGCTACGCTTGCTGAGCGTCTCGGCAAGGCCAACACGGGCGCAGCCACGCTCGAACGTATTGGCGATTACGCGACGTTTCTGCTGTGCGCCGAAGCTGTCGGCGTACTCGATGCGCTGAATCACGCGACAGTCGAGTACACGAAGGAGCGTAAGCAATTCGGCACGCCGATCGCGCGTTTCCAGGCGTTGCAGCATCGCATGGTCGAGATGCTGATTCATGCCGAGCAGGCGCGATCGATCACGTATCTTGCCGCCGCCCGATACACGAGCGATGACGCCGATGAACGCCGCCGCGCAATTTCCGCGGCTAAGGCGCGGGTCGGTCAGGCAGCGCGTTTCGTTGGTCAGCAGGCAGTGCAACTGCATGGCGGGATGGGCGTGACGAACGAAGTTGCGGCAGCGCATTGGTTCAAGCGCTTGTCGATCATCGAGACAACGTTAGGCGATGTCGATCATCATCTGGCACGGTTTGCGTCGTTGCCTGGATTCGCCGACACTGACGTTTAATTAATCGATGCATTGAAGAAAGGAGAGCGGGGATGACGTTCAGCTATGAGGATTTCGAAGTTGGAGCGGTGGCGCAATTGGGAGGTCATACGTTTCTGAAAGAAGAGATTATCGAATTTGCCGGGCGTTATGATCCGCAGCCTTTTCATTTGAGCGAGGCGGGTGGTGAGGCATCGCCATTTGGCGGATTGGTCGCCAGCGGCTGGAACACGTGCTCCGCGATGATGGGCATTCTGGTGCGCGACATGCTTGCCGATTCCACATCAATGGGTTCCCCCGGGCTCGACAACATCCGCTGGCTCAAGCCGGTTCGGGTGAACGACACCGTGAGGTTGACCGTGCGCGTGTTGAGCAAACGGGTCTCGGGGAGCAAGCCGGATCGTGGAATTGTTGCCACGCGTTGGGAGGCCTATAACCAGCGTGATGAACTGGTGTTGACCGTGGATTCAGCGGCAATCTTTGGGCTTCGTCACCCGGGAAACTCGCAATGACGCTAGCCACGTTAGCCAGTGCAGCGGATGTAAAAGCCGCGGAGGGTGGCAAAGAGTATGTGAGCGAGTGGTTGGAAATAGATCAATCACGCGTGAACCGATTCGCCGATGCCACCGACGATCACCAGTGGATCCACGTCGACGTAGAAAGAGCGAACAAAGAGTCGCCGTTTGGCGGACCGATTGCGCATGGATTTTTAACCTTGGCGTTGGTCCCGATGTGGCTGGAGCAGTGCGTGCCGTTGCAGCAGAAAATGGGCGTGAACTACGGCATGAACAAGGTGCGGTTCATGTCGCCGGTACGGGTCGGGACGAAGCTTAGGGCGAGGTTCGTAGCGGAAACGGTGACCGACGTGGAAGAGGGTGGCGTGCAGGTGATCTGGCGTGTGACCGTGCAGAAAGAAGGCGGTGTGAAGCCGGTATGCGTCGCTGAATTCATCACCCGGCATTACTTCTGAAAGGCAGGGCGGGGGCGGCAGTCAGTAATGCGATCATGTTTCGATCCGCAAGAGCAGAGGGGAAGCATCGCTTGAGGAGGGCAACTCAAATATCGCCCGATGAGAGCCCACTTTGAGCGTTCGTGGGCTCATCGACGCTTTAGATACTTCGGATCTTTAGAAGCGCCCACTCGACGTTTGCTCTACTGGATTGTGTGTCGAATGCGCGGGTTCGTTAGGTCGATCGAAGGAGTCGACGTATTTTTGTCCAAAAACTCATCCGATTTGCGTCAGGCGCCGGTGGGTTAGCCAACGAAGGCAAGGTGCTTGAGGCTGCCAATGGCGGTGAGGCTCCCGGTGGTGCGAACTCTGATAAGGGTGGGGAGCGCTTAGAAAATTTCTTCAGAGACGGTGGCGTAACCGTTGATCGCACAAAGACATCGTTTGGTCCATATTCCCTTGCTTCGATGAAGTCCGCGTCTTTGGGCGCGACGGGTGCTCCTTGCTCATCGAGCGATAACGTTACGATCTTGACTATGGGAATACAGGCCTTGGCTCGTGAGTCACCATGGCTTACCTCGGCATGGTTCGTATCTTCGCAATACCATGCCATGCGCTCCGGCCAGTTTGCCACCGGCATATATTGTTTTGAGTCGTTCCACAAATAGACCCATTCAATGGTGCCTGGATGCGGCAACCGCGGATCGCGCATGCCGCGAAGCTCAGTAATTTTAGGGACTTTCATTATCTCAACCTGCATCGGTGAAGAACTGCACGCCATTAAAGTAATGATGGACGATAGCGAAAAGACTTTACGACGTAGATAACGGTTCATCCCGAGATCGAATCAAAGTATTGATATCGCGCAGGGTAGCGCGTACGGCCTTGTTCTTCGCATGGCGTTCCCTTGCTCGTCCAATACATATTTGCGGATTCTGCAAAATCCTCATTTAGATTCTTTTGCGCATATAGCGAAGGTGCTTGACCGTCGCTGCTCGTAGCATCGCGATATGCGTCCCGCATTCCGGGGTCTGCACTCCGCAGAGCTTCGCTTACCTGATGCGCAGTTTCGTGGACCATCGTGCTGTCAATGTATCGTTGTGGAATGGTTCCAGTCCACCCGTGCCAGGGATAGACCGCAACGCCCTGTTGGATGTTAGCGGTCGCCGCTGAATAGAAATCGGCTTGTCCATACTGTGCGGCCCATTTCGCGTCGTCAGGATTGGCGGCGGCGTTGGTCACCACCCGGTTGATATTCGGCAAGTTTTGATCGGGTAGTTTTCCTAATGCCTCCGCGATCTGACGTGGTTCTGCAAGCGCAGTGTCGACAGGTGGCTTTTGGAGCGGTACCAAGATAGGTATCGTCTGTCCATTGATTATTGCGTCATATTTTGTAGCTGGCCCAGATTCCCCGCTCGGGAAGTCGACTTGCATCTGTTTTCCGGGGATCAGTTGCACGGGGTTTCGTTTCTTGTACAGGTCGGCTGGCGCGTCGATTCGCCCCTTTGATCCATCCAGATAAGAGCAATCGAAAGACCCCTTATTGGTTGGCGCAGGTACCCGCCCTGGCTCGGCATCGGCATCGCTCTCGAAATCGCTGATGGACAGCATAGCGGGGGCGATTTGTGTGCCTCTCGTCAACGCATCGCCGTTCGGTGCGAAACCCATCTTCGCCAGATAAGCTATGCCATATGATTCGAACATTTCGTTTTGCGAGGCAATCACCGGCGGTGTGGGCTTGCATTTGCAAATAGCCAAATCGTCGTGAAGTGCGGGTTGTTGCTTCATCCACGTCGGCGGATGGCGTGGGCCGATCCCAGCGAGGTAACCCGTGGACTTGCATCTCGGGCAGTAGATCTCCGCCCCAAGGAATGAAACGTTCGTTCCTCGATGGCTCACACCTTTGATACCTTGATTGACTGTTGCGCCGCTGGTTGTTCTGTCACCCTGCTTAATGTAAGAACGTCGCATTGTTCGGGTGTCCTCTTTATAAAAATGTCTACGATCGTTTTATCGAAAACATTGATTAAGAGTCAATGAGACGTATCTTATGTACGTTGATGTGGCGCCTGGTAACTGACGCGATAGTGCAGAGATGAAGAGCACAAAGCCCCGTGGAAATGGGACTTTGTGCTCTTCATTAGGACGGCCCTGAAAATTTCTTTTGAGTAGACAGGACCATCGTGAGCCGTGGAACCGTGGGTCTATTGGAAGCAAGAGTTGCAATGTCGTGTAGTGCGGTCATCGCCTCGCATACTGCTGCGCGCCAAACAGCACTTCGCGTTGTTTGTCACCGGTCAATTCCTTGCGAGCAGAAGCGAGTACTTCAACGCCGCGGATAACCGCAGGCCGCGCGGCAATCTCGTCAAACCAACGCTTTACGTTCGGAAATTCATCCAGTTCAATACCCTGGTTTTTCCAGGATCGCGTCCACGGAAACGTCGCGATATCGGCGATCGAATAATCATTTCCCGCGAGATACCGCGTCACGCCCAATTGCTTGTCCATCACGCCATATAAGCGCTTGGCTTCGTTCGAATATCGATTGACCGCGTACTCGATCTTCTCGGGCGCGTAGATCCGGAAATGATGTGCCTGGCCGAGCATGGGTCCAACGCCGCCCATCTGGAACATCAACCACTGCATGGTCGTATATCGGCCGACAGGATCCAGAGGCAAGAACTTCCCCGTTTTCTCAGCTAGATAAAACAGGATCGCACCGGATTCAAAGAGCGCTAACGGCTTACCGCCTGGGCCATCGCTATCGACAATCGCGGGAATCTTGTTGTTCGGGCTGATAGCCAGGAACTCGGCCGTGAACTGATCGCCTGCGCCAATATCGATGGGAATCGCTTTGTACTCGAGTCCGAGTTCTTCGAGCATGATATGAATCTTGTGGCCGTTCGGCGTGGCCCAGCTATAGGCGTCGATCATTTTCGCTCCTGGTGCTCAACACGGGAAAGCGACCACTCCGCCCAATCAGGAATCGCCGCTCAAAAACGCTGCCGAAAATTAGACCATAGTTCGCAAAAAGACGCTGGACACCGTCTCACGCGTACCGTGAAAGCTCCAGTTTGGCGATCGCGTTCCGATGCACTTCATCGGGCCCATCTGCAAGCCGCAGTGTCCGTGCATGCGCGTAGGCGTAAGCGAGCGGAAAATCATCGGACACGCCGGCCGCACCATGCGCCTGGATGGCCCAATCGATGATCTGGCACGCGATATTCGGCGCTACCACCTTGATCATCGCGATCTCGCCGCGTGCACCCTTGTTGCCGACGGTGTCCATCATGTAAGCCGCTTTCAGGGTAAGCAGACGCGCCTGTTCGATCATGATGCGTGCCTCGGCAATACGCTCCTGCGTCACGCCGTGCGAGGCGATCGGTTTGCCGAAAGCGACACGTTGCAGCGTACGTTTGCACATCAATTCGAGCGCGCGTTCAGCCAGTCCGATCAGGCGCATGCAGTGATGAATCCGACCCGGCCCAAGACGTCCCTGCGCGATTTCAAAGCCGCGTCCTTCGCCGAGTAGCATGTTCGACACCGATACGCGTACATCCTCGAGCGTAATGTCCATGTGGCCGTGCGGCGCGTCGTCGTAGCCGAACACCGAGAGCGGCCGGTGAACCGTGATGCCGGTCGCGTCGGCGGGGACGAGGATCATCGATTGTTGCTGATGCTTCGGTGCGTCGGGATCTGTCTTGCCCATCACGATGTACACCTTGCAGCGCGGGTCCCCGGCGCCCGACGACCACCATTTGTGGCCGTTTATCACGTAACTGTCTCCGTCGCGTACGATGCTGCACTGAATATTCGTCGCATCCGACGAAGCCACGTCCGGCTCGGTCATCAGGAACGCGGAACGGATCTCGCCTTGCAGCAACGGTTCGAGCCATTGCAGTTTCTGTTGCTCGCTGCCATACCGTTCGATGGTCTCCATGTTGCCCGTGTCCGGCGCACCGCAATTGAAGACTTCCGGCGCCCATGGCACGCGGCCCATGATCTCGCAGAGCAGCGCATATTCCAGATTGCTGAGTCCTGCGCCGCGTTCGGATGCGGGCAGGAACAGGTTCCAGAGGCCGGCATCGCGGGCTTGTTCCTTGAGCCTTTCGATCAACTCCGTCGGGACCCATGCGTTGCCGTTCGCACGATTGGCGGCGACTTCACTATTGAACGCGCGCTCGTTCGGATAGATGTGTTCATCGAAGAAATGGCTTAGCTTTTGGCGCAGTTCCTGCACTTTCGGCGTGTAATCGAAATTCATATCGTCTCCTCATTGGTCTTTATTCACCGACTTTCTGCGCATATGACCACGCGAGTTCGGCCATGGGTTTTGCGCGCTTGCCGGCATCAACAGCCTGTGTGCTTGCCGCCGTGCCTTCGCTCACCCGCTTCATGATTCCCTGCAGGATTGCGGCAATTCGGAACATGTTGTACGCGAGGTAGAAATTCCAGTCGCCTTGAATGGCAAGGCCGGTGCGGGAGAGGTATGTCGCGACGTATTCGTCCTCATCGGGGATGCCCAGCGCCGCCCAGTCGAGGCCGCCGATACCGCGAAATTGCGTCGGATCCACGTGCCACGCCATGCAGTGGTAAGCGAAATCGGCGAGCGGATCGCCAAGCGTGGACAGCTCCCAGTCGAGCACGGCGAGCACGCGTGGTTCGGTTGGATGGAAGATGAGGTTGTCGAGCCGGAAGTCGCCATGAACGATCGATACACGTTGCGCCGGTGCGCCTTCTGCGCCGCGCGGAATATGTTTCGGCAACCATTCGATCAGCTTGGTCATCGCATCAATAGGCTCGGTTTCCGACGCAACGTATTGTTTGCTCCATCGGCCGATCTGACGCTCGAAATAGTTGCCCGGCTTGCCGTAGGTATCAAGTCCGACGTGCGCGATATCGACCGAATGGAGCGCAGCGATCACGCGATTCATCTCGTCGTAGATTGCGCCGCGTTCGCGCGGTGTCATACCCGGCAGCGCCTGATCCCACAACACGCGGCCTTCGATGAACTCCATCACATAGAACGCTCGCCCGATAACGCTTTCGTCCTCGCACAACGCGAACATCTTCGCGACGGGAACGTCGGTGCCGGCGAGCGCGTCCATCACGCGATACTCACGTTCGATCGCATGCGCCGATGGCAATAACTTCGCCGCCGGCCCGGGTTTCGATCGCATCACATAGCTGCGCGCGGGCGTGATGAGCTTGAAGGTGGGGTTCGACTGGCCGCCGGCGAACTGCTCGATCGTAACTGGTCCGGCAAAGCCTTCAACGTTCAATTCCAGCCATGCGGATAACGTCAGAAGATCGAATTGTTGCCGCTCGCTGACCGGGCGTGTTCCCTCGAATGCTGAAAAATCCTGCGGTACGGGGGTATTATTTGCAGCCATCGTTGTCTCCTCCGGTCTTGCGTTTGTTGAGGCATCACGCCGCGTCGCACCGTTCACGGGGGTTTTACTTCGGCGTGCAGACTGCGTGCCCGCTATGACTTCATGTGCGACTTAAAACGGACGAACTGCGCATACAGCAGTTCCATGGTCGTGTTCCGTACAGCGGCGTGAAGCGGCGAGGGCGGTGAATGATTCAGCGCGCGGATCACCCAGTCGCCGGGTTTATCGCCGACATCGAGCGCGTTGATGCAGCCGGTAGTCTGCGAAAGATGACCGAAAAACGTACGGCCACCGCTCGTGATCGCGTGCGACAACAACGCACGATTGACGCCGCCGTGCAGCACGAGGAGCACCGTATCCCACGATGCATCGTCACGCAGGCTTTGCAGCGGCGGCAACACGCGGTCAAGCAACTCGCCAATAGTCTCGCCGCCCAGAAACGACGTTGTTTCAGGCACGATGCCATCGAACACGCTGAGAAACGCGCGCTCGACATCCTGGGCCGGCAGGTCGCTCAGCCGGCCGCCGCGAATCTCCTGCCACTCCGGCCAGATGTCGATATCGATCTGCTGACCGGTTTCGGCCAGCACGCGTTGCGCCGTCTCGATCGTGCGCGGCAGGCCGCTTACGATAACCTTATCGAAGCGGATTTGCTGCGCCCTGAACTCGCGTCCCGCCGCGCCCGCTTCCTCGCGGCCACGTTCATTGAGCGGCACGCCTTCCGGGTCGATGGCACGGCCGCTGGCATCGAAGTAAGTCACGTCGCCGTGGCGCATCAGGAAGATGCGGCGGCGTTTGGGCAGTTCGTACGAGGGCGTCATTTGTAGTGCGGTGGCCTTTTCTCGAGGAACGCGTTGATGCCTTCGAGCGCATTGCCGTTATGCAGGGCATCCACGAAACCATCGCGTTCGTCGTCCAGATGTTGCGCCAACGACTGCGTCTCGGCCGCTTCGATCAGCGTCTTGATCCGCGCGAGTGCTTTCGGCGCCATTCGGCCCAGTTCATCGGCCCACGCGATGGCGGTATCGAGGGCTGCGCCCGGTTTCGTCACGCGGTTCACAACCCCCACGGCATGCAGCCGCGCGGCGCCAACCGGTTTCGCCTCAAGCAGGATTTCGGTGGCGAGCGCACGCGGCAACGCGCGCGTGAGGAACCATGAACCGCCGCCATCCGGCGTGAGACCCACGCGGGAGTACGACATCACGAACTTGGCGTCTTCGGCGGCGACCAGCAGATCGCACGCGAGCGCCAGCGAGAAACCCGCACCCGCTGCAGCGCCTTCGACGGCCGCGATCACCGGTTTCGTCGATGACCGCAATGCCACGATCCACTCGCCGAGCATATCGATACTCGCGGCCTGCACCGACGGATCCTTCGCCCGGTTTTCGAGCAAGCGGTTCAGGTTGCCGCCGGCGCAAAAGAAGTTATCGGCGCCGGTCAGCACGATTGCGCGCACCGACGTATCACGTTCAGCCGTGTTCATTGCTTCAATGCCGGCCGTGTACATGTCCGGGTGCAGCGCGTTGCGTGCGCCCGGATTGGACAGCTTGAGAACGAGCGTGGTGTCGCTTTCGGCAGGGCGGGCGGAGAGCAGTTCGGCGCTCATGCTGCGGCCTCGTCGAGGGTGAGCGACAAGCCGAGCTGCGCACGGCGCGCGAGCCAGGGCGACGGACGATAACGCGGGTCGCCGAGCACGGCCTGCATATTGCGCAGGATCATGAGGATCGTGCTTGCGCCGAGCGCATCGCCAAGGGCAAGCGGACCACGCGGGTAACCCAGGCCGAGCGTCACGGCAAGATCGATATCGGCGGGACTTGCAATGCGTTGCTGCGCGATATCGCAACCAATGTTGACGATGGTCGCCACCACGCGCTGGGCAACAAACCCCGTCGAATCGCGGATCACGGTGACGGGAACGCCATCGAATGCGAAGAGCGCGTGCGCGGCGTCGCGGAACTCGGCGGTCGTGGCGGGCGTGGTCATGATCGTGCGGCGCGCGGCATCGGCGAGCGGGAACAAGGTGTCGATAGCGACCGTGCGCGACGCGTCCAGCTTCTCCGCAACGGCTGCGGTGGTGGCATCGTGGCCGAGCGGCGTGACAATGATCAGCGAATCCGGCGCTGGCGTGCCGCCGGTATCGATAGTGACAGCCGTTTCCATCTTCGCGATCAAACGGAACACTTCTTCACGCGCATGTGCCGATGCCCGGCTGACCCATACGCGACGCGGCAGCGTCGTGGGCGCGGGCGTTTCTTCGGGAGTTTGCTGCTTGCCGTCTACATACTTATAGAAACCTTCGCCTACCTTGCGCCCGATCAACCCACCGGCGAGCCGCGTGCCCGTGATAGGCGACGGTGTAAATCGCGGTTCCTCATAAAACTGGTGATAGATCGATTCCATCACCGGATGCGACACGTCGAGCGCAGTCAGGTCCAGCAACTCGAACGGTCCAAGCCGGAAGCCGGCTTGTTCGCGCATGATCCGGTCGATATCCGCGAAACTCGCCACGCCTTCGCTCGCGATCCGCAGGCCTTCGGTGTTCATGCCGCGCCCGGCGTGATTCACGATAAAACCAGGCATGTCCTTCGCGCGCACGGCCGTATGGCCCATCTGGCGGCCGAGCGCCATCAGCGCGTCGCCGGCAGCGGGGTCTCCCCGCAATCCGTCGATCACCTCGACCACTTTCATCAGCGCAACCGGGTTGAAGAAGTGCAGGCCGACCACGCGCTGCGGTTTGGCACAGCCCGCGGCAATGGCTGTAATGGACAGCGACGACGTGTTCGACGCCAGGATGCAATGCTCGCCGACCACGCCTTCGAGCTCACGGAACAGTTCCCGCTTGACATCCAGTTTTTCCACGATGGCTTCAACGACCACATCGCAATCGGCCAGGTCGCCGATTGCACCGGCCGCATGAATGCGAGCCAGTGCGGCATGCGCATCAGCTTCGTTCAGCTTGCCTTTTGCGGCAAGTTTGTTCAGGGTATCGGCGAGATACTCGAGTGCAGCCGTGATGGCTTGCTGGTTGGTGTCATACAGACGCACGTTCAGGCCGCCCAACGCTGCGATCTGTGCAATGCCGCGTCCCATCGCGCCGCTGCCGACAATACCCAGGGTCCGAATCTCTGTGTCGCGAAAACTCATGGCGTGTCTCACTCCTTATTGCTAGATTAGCACGATCGTACTGTTTATAAGGTAGCCCTGAAGGCCGCCGATTGCCTGCATTGCTTCAAAACCAAAGATGTTCAGGAGACTCAAGATGCTCAAGCTGTATGGTTTTCCGCTGTCCAACTACGTGAACAAGGTGAAGTTCGTGCTGCTCGAACACGGCATTCCGTTCGAGGAGGTGCGTGCGAATTTCGGCCAGGACGAAGCAACACTCGCGCTCTCGCCGCTCGGCAAGGTTCCGTATGTGGAGACCGAGGCCGGGGCGCTGTGCGAGTCGCAGGTGATTGTCGAATATATGGCGAGCGCTTATCCGGAGAAACCCATTTTTTCCGCCGATCCTTTCACGGCCGCCAAGGAGCGCGAAATGATCGCGTTCCTCGAGACACATCTGGAGCTGGTTGCCCGCGAGCTCTACAAACAGGCGTTTTTCGGCGGCACTGTGACTGATTACACCAAGGTGCGCGCGGAAAAACGGCTCCGGCATGGCATTGCCGGATTCAAGCGGATTGCGAGGTTCGAACCGTATGCGCTCGGCACGACCTTCAGTATCGCCGATGTGAGTGCATTCGTGAATTTGCCGCTGATCGGACTGACGACGAAAGCGATCTATGGAGCGGATTTCCTGCTGGAAGCGGGAATTGACTGGAAGACGCACAACAAGCTGGTGGGCGAGCGGCCGGCCGCGCAGAAAGTTACGGCGGACCGGCTCGCTTTCATGGAAGCGCAGAAAAAAGCGCTGCCGAAGATCTAGCCTTTAAAGACTGGCGAGACGTTCAAGCGCGGTGCGCAGCGTCTCTTCCTTTTTCGCGAAGCAAAAGCGCACGACGCCCGATTCGTGGCTCTCGTGATAAAACGCCGACACCGGAATGGCCGCGACGCCAATCTCGCTCGTGAGCCATTGCGAGAACTCGGCCTCAGGCAGCTCGCTGATGGCCGAATAGTCGACGCACTGGAAATACGTGCCGTCGCAAGGCAGCAGCTTGAAGCGCGAGTTGGCGAGGCCTTCGCGGAAAAAGTCGCGTTTTTGCTGATAAAAAGCGGGCAATTCCAGATACGGAGCGGGGTCTTCGAGGTAGTCCGCAATGCCGACCTGCATCGGCGTGTTCACGGTGAAGACGTTGAACTGGTGGACCTTGCGGAATTCCGCCGTGAGCGCAGCGGGCGCGGCGACGTAACCGATCTTCCAGCCCGTCACGTGAAAGGTCTTGCCAAAACTCGACACCACGAAACTCCGCGCGGCCAGGTCTGGATAGCGGCACACGCTTTCGTGCGGAGCGCCGTCGAAGACCATGTGTTCGTAGACTTCGTCGGAGAGAATCAGCACGTCGGTGCCGCGCAGGATCTCGTCGAGCTTGTGCATGTCTGCGGCGCGCCAGACGCGGCCCGTCGGGTTGTGTGGCGAGTTGATGATCAGCAGGCGCGTTTTCGGCGTGATCGCAGCGGCGATCTTGTCGAAGGGCAACGCGTAATCGGGTGCTTCCAGCGCGACAAACACCGGTTTGCCGCCCGCCAGCTCGATGGCCGGCACGTAGCAGTCGTACATCGGCTCGATCACAACGACTTCGTCGCCCGGGTGCACGCAGCACAAAATGGCGGTGAGGATGGCCTGGGTCGCGCCTGCAGTGACGGTGATCTCGCGCTCGGCGTCGTATTGGCGGCCATACAGCCGTTCAATCTTCTCGCTGATCGCGCGGCGCAGCGGCGCGGCGCCGGCCATCGGCGGATACTGGTTGTGGCCCTCGCGCATGGCGTTCGACACGGCGTCCACAATGCGCGGATCGCATGCGAAATCCGGAAAGCCCTGGCCTAGATTGACTGCGCCTTTCTGCGTTGCGAGCGCGCTCATGACCGTGAAGATGGTCGTGCCGACGTTCGGCAGGCGCGAGGTGATGGCAGGAACGGCGGGCGAATACGAAAGGTCGTGCGAGGCGTTCATGGTATGGGCGATCGGCTGCGCTAAAGGGAAATGTGTCCCATTTTAAACGTCGATGGCGTTCGTTTCTTTGTTCGTTTCTTCATAAGCTTCAATGTGCGCTTCGAGGCTAGCTTCAAAGCTGGCCACGAATGGCGCGGGCTGCGCGATGCGAAACCCGAAGTCGCGTGCCGTGCGTTTCGCGAGTTTAAGCACCGCGCGATCCTTCGAAACCAGCCAGTCCGCTCGGCTCGCGTGCGCCAGTTCAAGAAATTTCTGGTCGTCGCGATCGCGGCATTTGGGCAACGGCGGCGCGTCGGCGGGCGGTGGTTCGGGGGCAACGAGTTGCGAAAGCCGCGCGATAGTTTCGAGCGCTTCGGACTTATTCACGGCGAAGCGCACGAATTGCGGATAGTCCAGCACATACGTCAGTTCTTTGAGGCAGCGCGAATCGATCAGCGCTTCCAGCGTACCGGCTTCAAGCGCGGCGCGGATTGGACGCGTGATGGGGTCATCGAACACCAGGATGTCGATCCAGACATTCGAATCCAGCACGGCGCGCAGCACGGGGGATTTTTTCATTCGATACAATCAAGGGTTTCCGTCTTCATCGTTGGCAGCATGCCGGCGAGCCCCTATGATAATCGTTCTATCGCCGGCCAAATCGCTCGACTACGAGACCCCGCCTCACGTCAGCAAGCACACGTTGCCTGAATTCGCCGCCGATTCCGCTGAATTGATCGACGCGTTGCGCAAGCTCTCGCCACAGGACATCGGCAGCCTCATGCATATTTCCGATCCGCTCGCGCGACTCAATTTCCAGCGTTATGCGGACTGGTCGCCGACATTTGGCACGCATAATTCGAAACAGGCCATGCTGGCGTTCAACGGGGACGTATACGAGGGTTTTGACGCAAAATCGCTGCACGCAGCCGATCTCGACTACGCACAAACTCATGTGCGTGTGCTGTCCGGGCTGTACGGGCTGCTCCGGCCGCTGGATCTGTTGCAACCTTATCGGCTGGAAATGGGCACCAAGTTCGCCAACGCTCGCGGCAAGGATTTGTATGCGTTTTGGGGCGACCGCATTACGGTTGCACTGAACGCGCAGATGAAAAAACAGAAGGGCGCGCGCGTGCTGGTGAACTGCGCGTCCAACGAGTATTTCAAGTCGGTGCAGCCGAAGCGCCTGGACGCGCCGGTGATATCGCCGGTGTTCCAGGACTGGAAGAATGGCCAGTACAAGATCATCAGTTTTCACGCTAAACGCGCACGCGGCCTGATGGCGCGATTTGCGGTTCAGCATCGAATTGACGAGCCGGAAGGCCTGAAGGCTTTCGAGAACGAAGGTTATACCTTCGATAAAAAGGCATCCACTGAAACGAGTTATGTGTATCGCCGGCGGCTGGGTCTTTGAGCGCAGCGGGCACGTTCGAGATTCGGCACCAGATTCCGCACTATTAAGGAAGCGTCATGAGCATTTCAATCACGAGCCAATTCGATGCAGGCGCGATAGATGTCGTGTCTAGCGACGATCCCGCGGCCATTCGCCTGCGTGTGCGTCCGGACAGTCACGCCGACTTCGCGCAGTGGTTCTACTTCCGTGTCTCGGGCGCGCGCGACGAGCCGCTCACACTGACCTTCGAGAACGCCGCCGACTGTGCGTTCGCCGATGGCTGGCGCGAGTATCGGGCGGTGGCGAGCTACGACCGGATCAATTGGTTTCGCGTACCCACGCGTTACGACGGCCGCGTATTGACCATCGAGCACACGCCCGATTTCGACGCTGTCTATTACGCCTATTTCGAGCCGTATAGCGAAGAGCGCCATGCGGGTTTCCTCGGCGCTGTGCAGCAGATGCCGCACGCGACGCTCACTGAAATCGGCCAGACTGTGCAAGGCCGGCCCATGTCGCTGGTGTCGCTCGGGTTGACTGAAGAGACCGAGCGCCCGGTGAAGCCGAAGAAGAACGTGTGGATCATCGCGCGCCAGCATCCCGGCGAGACCATGGCCGAGTGGTTCGTGGAAGGGTTGATCAAACGGCTGGCGGGCTGGGGCGACTGGGCGGGCGACCCTGTCGCACGATTGATCTTTGATCACGCTGTGTTCCATATCGTGCCGAACATGAATCCCGATGGCAGCGTGCTCGGCAATCTGCGCACCAACGCCGCGGGTGCCAACCTGAATCGCGAATGGATGGAACCCGACGCGGCGCGCAGCCCTGAAGTGCTGGCCGTTCGTAACGCCATTCACGCACTGGGCTGCGATCTTTTCTTCGACATTCATGGCGATGAAGCGTTGCCGTACGTGTTCGTGGCCGGATCGGAGATGCTGCCCGGCTTTACCGAAAAACAAGCGCAGGAACAGAAGGCGTTCATTGAATGCTTCAAGCAGGCGAGTCCTGATTTTCAGGACGTGTACGGCTATGAAGCGAGCAAGTACCAGACGGACGCGTTGAAGCTGGCGTCTAAATATGTGGGCAATGAGTTCGGATGTTTGTCGCTGACGCTTGAGATGCCATTCAAGGACAACGCGAATCTGCCGGACGAGCGGGTTGGATGGAACGGCGAGCGCAGCGCTGCGTTGGGGGCGTCGATGCTTCAAGCTATCCTGCGGCATCTGCAGGCGTTCTGAGGCTGACGAGCGGAGTGATTGAGCGCCAGTGACCGTATGCGATGCGGGTGCGTATCGAAGGAACTGCATCAAAGGGGCGTGATCGCTGGACGGCGATCACGCCCCTTTGTCTTGGCGTTCGGACTCGAGACGGTGACGCGGAGGACGGTGAGTCAGTAGACGGCAGCTCAGAGGACGGTGACTCAGTGCTTCTTTTTGCTCGTCGGTTTTTTCGTCGTCTTGCTGCCTGCCGATTTCGAACTCGTCTTGCCTTTGCCCTTGAGCGCGCCATGCCGGCCTTTTGCGCCGTGGCTCGAGCGGGGTTCGGCGCGCGGCCTGGCTGACGGCACGGGATCATTCCAGCCGAAAGCCAACATCTGGCTGCCTACGTAGCCACAGCGGAACTTCAACGTGGAAGGGCTGGAGTCGCCGTCCTTGGTGACCCCAAGTCCCTCGACTGTCACGACGTTGTCCACCTTGATGCGTTGCTTGTGGTCGTCGAAGGCGTCGTTCCAAGGGGCGATGCTGCCATGAGCGGAATCAAAGGAACTGGCCGGAAACTCTACGTGGTCGAACGCCGTCGACGTACTTGCCACGAAACTTCCGTGTGCAGCGCAGTCGGCCACCAAGGGATTGGCGTTGAAGTCAGTGACGAAGTGATTGACGAGCTCGTTGCGTTCGTCGAGCGTATCGGCGAACGCGGTGGCGCTGCATGCGGCCGACGCGAGTGTCGCCATTGATGCAATTACCACCAGCCGGCCGACCAGCCGGAGCAGTCGACGCGGTACTTGAATACTATCCATCGGGTTCTGCACTAAAGAGACAACAGGCACGTAAGATGCCCGACAGTGAGCGGGAGTTCCATCTTATATTAAATTCTTTCACGAACCGCCAGTGATGTCCTGCCTCGACGCAGGTTCTGCCGCGGATTTTGATACGCGAAAAGGTTTGGAATGGATGGGTTTGGAATCGATGCGGCGTTCAGACGCGCGGCCCACGATCTAGCCGATAACGCCGGACGTCGAACGTAGTGATCCAGGTAGGTCGGTAGACGGTGATCAGGATGGTGAACACGCCGGTAAACAAGGCCTCGCCGGCTACAAGGAGGGAGGCAGCGAGCGTGAACCCAGCCGGGATAATAAGCTCGCCGTCGGCAAGCACGATTTGCAGCAGCAGTCCTGCCGAGCACGCTATTGCGACGGCGCATGCCGACGTCAGGAACCCGTGACCGATGATGAACACGAAGAGACTTCGCGGAATCCACGCCTGGATAGCTTTCTGTAGCAGAGACGATACGGCGACGGGCAATGCACCAAACAATATGAAGGTCACGGGAACGCCAGGCCATGAGGCATCCAGCACGACGGCCGCCAGACCGGTTGTCACGGCCATGCCGACCATCGCGAGTTGCCAGTCGAACAGCGTGACCATCAATGTTGCGCCCAGCAGATGAATGGCTGGACCGTCTTCGAACCAGGTATTGCACGCCCACAGTACCGTCACCGCGACGACAATGCCGAACCAGACGTGCTGAAGCGTCCCATCTTGCAACCGTCGAAACGGGTTCTTCCAGATCGCAAGCGCGAGCACGCCCGCGGTGACAATCCAGCCACCTATTGCGAGCCAAAGCGGAAGAGGTGTGTAGAAGAAACCCATAAATCTTATATTACTCGTTTGCGCCGGAAAACGTGTGCATTGACTGTGCCAGCGGGGATTTTCCAACACGCAACGCGTCAATCTACGCGTTGCGTCCAGACTGTGAAATAACCGTGTTCAGTCGCCGAAGCGGGGTTGGGGTTCGGCGGCCATGGGCAGCAAGTGTTCCTCTATTTCCGGACGCGGCGCGTACGTCAGCAAGGCGGCCGCGCGCAGTGGCACAGGACCGGCATCGCCGAGCGCTGGCCGTGGCGACGCGTCAGCCTCGCGCTTCAGGACTTCAAGGTAGCCGTTTTGCCAGCCGTTATAAATGGCAACGGCTGCGGCGCGATTCGGTGCACCGAGTTGCTGGAAGATACTGCCCAGGTGAATTTTCACGGTGCCCTCGCTGATTCCAAGTGTCTTCGCAATGATCTTGTTGGTGCTGCCCATGTGCACGCAGCGCATGATTTGTTGTTGACGCAGTGACAATGTGTTGAATCGCTTTGAGCCCTTTCGAAACTCTTTCGGTTCGGTGTCGCGACGTGGCAGGAAAACGGGCTCGAGCGTCGGATCAAGCGCGCACGCAGGAACGTAATGGCCACCCAGCAGAACCATTTCAAGCGCCCGAACAATCAATGTAGGGTCAAGATCGCGTGGCACCACGCCGAGCGCGCCGGCGCTGAGAAGCATGCGGACCTGCGCGGTTGATGCTTCGTCTACGATGATTGCCGCAGGGATCCTGGGGAAGGCGCTCAGCAGCGTGCGCAGATCTGCCATGCGCATGGCGTCGTGCCAGTCGATCACAATCATGTCCGGTTCGAGCCGCAGGACTTCACTTGCTGCTTGCCGCCAGTCTTTCGCCTCGTTAAAACGCGCGCGCCGGTCGATATGCCTTAACAGGGCCTTCAAACCTTCGCGACGCTCGGCTTCGGAGTTGACTATGGTGAATTTCATGCGTGCCTCGTTGTTATATGGGTTCGGCGCGATGCCCGCTTCCGGGCGGGCGATATGCGACTGAACCGATAATGACCGATCGCGGCCGAAATTACGCCCTGACCGAACGGCATAGGCATTACGCACAAAATCCCGGGCTGTTTTTCGCCTGGCGGTTGATTTGGTGAATTAATTTCTGTTCAGGGCAGGTTTGCTAAGAGGAGTCTCAAATATCTATGATCGAAGCTGGGGTGCTTCTTAAATGGCAGTGTGAATACGAGACGTATTGAGACTTATCTGGGGCGTGTTTTCGAGTCGCGGCATCGCACTGCATGGGGATAATTTGGGTTGATCTTGCTTGAGTCCGCTAACGGCGTTGTTTTGATCTGACAACGCGGCAAGTGGCTTGAGCTTTTCGCTGCTTCTCAACATTGATTTTCGTCCGCTCAGTCGCGCCGACGGAGTAGTAGATAGGGGCTCAGGGAATGAAAACACGATAGCGACGCGGCTATCCGGGTTGCATCGCATAGGCGATAGGGCGGATCAACTGTCCAGGATCCTTACTAGCGGTAGCGAACTCGACGCTTTGGACTGCTTCGTGAAATGGGCTTTATTTGTGGGGCGTTGGAGCGCGACTGTTTGTTCGCGCGACGCGGATTCCGGAGACGTCCCATGCAATCGGTAGTCGAGCGTTGTGAGTGCGTCACGCAAAAAAACTGTTCCAATGGGCGCTGGAACGGTTTTTTGTATCGGATCAGGACATTGAGGTTGGACCCGTCAGGATTTGCGATGCCTCGTATTCCGCCAGTCCGGATACGTTGATCTCCGGATCGTTTGCGATGATGCAAACCGGGGAGGGCGCCAACGTTCGGCATACGAGCGGCCAACGCCTTCGACCTCCGCGCTTTGCCTCTTACTTTGCCTTAGTCAGTGAAAATGCGGCTGGGCTGGCTCAGCGTCTTCCGGCATTTCCGCATGGACGATTTCCCCGAGTGGATCCGCATACAGCGGCACACCGCAATCATCGCAATATTCCGGCTCGAAACGGCCGGTGTGACGACGTACTTCGGTTACGCCCGAGCGCTTCAACAACGCAACGATCTCCTCTACCGGACCATCCGCGCCTTCGAGTTCGGCCGCTTCTTCCGCTGCATTAATTTCTCCGTTTTCCCGTCCGTAGAGCGGCCAGACGACGCCATAGATCACGTCATTGCTGCCGCGGCGCGTAAAGCCGATCCGATATTCATCCACGCGCTGCTCGCCGAACCCTGCAATGACGGCGCGTAGTTCGTCAGGCGCCGTGCCGAGCGTGTCGAACAGGTAGCGAACGGCGGTGCGAACCGAGTGTGGCCGAACTTGTTCGTCGGCGTCACGACATGCCGAGTAGTAGGCGTCCGGCAACAGGCATTCGAATTCGCAACCAGGCAGGATGGCGGCAAAACTGGCGCCGCCTTGGGTTGCCCAGTGTTCAAGGCACTGGCCGCGTTCGATCCGGGTGCCGGCCGTTTCCTCTTGCCACCGGAACAGCGCGTTGCCAGCAGGAACGATGGCCATCGCAAGCAAAAAGCGCGGATCGGCGAGGATCGGTGAGGTTTCAGGCAGGTCACCGAGATTGAGACGCGCTGGCGCGTTGCCGAGTACGGTTTGTATGAGTTGCTGCGCTACACGCGCAGTTTCCACGTGGTGGCGCGGCAACTGGTCGATGCTATAGAGGTACGGCGCAACCGACACCTTGGCGCCTTCCGCGAGCACGTGCGCTTGCAGTTGAGCACGCAAGGCGTCTACCACGTCGGCCTTGAGCGGCCCGGACGGGATCGAGTAACGCGTCCATGCCAGCACGGGGGCCGCAATCAGCAGTGCTTCGTGCGGCGCGCCGTCGATCTCGATCGCGAACGACTCGCTTTGTGTTTCCGCCATATCGGCGAGCGCGCCGTAAGCGTCCGGAAACTTGAGTTGAAGATGGTCGAGCGCGGCATCGAGCGCAGTCTGATTGCCGTTGCGCACCATTTTCCCGAGAAGAGTGTCGAGACGCGCTTCCCAGAACCGGTCTTCTATACGGCTACCCGATGCGAAGAGCGAGAGCGAAAGACCGACGAGCTTGTCGGCATCCGGGGGAAGTCGTTTGGCGATTCGCGAGCGCATAGGAGGCAGTTATCAGGTGCAGAGAACCGTAGATTGTAGTCGCTATGCGTGCGGTTGGACCATTAGTGCATCGCCTCTCTGCGATGCCGGGTTTGCACCTTTCTTTTTGCGTCCTTTATTACCGCAGGGAAGGTCCCGTTGAAATTCTTTTCGCGAACCCCTTGCGCGAGGAGGAAACGGGCACTAGAATTCCGTTCCTTCGCTTCACGAAGAGGCGAAGGGAAGTGAGAAAGTGCAGTGAGCGTGGCGCTTGAGAGGATGCCGCAGAGCCAAGCAGGACGGGCTTCGCAGCGAATCGGAAAGTCTGGGTTAAGTAAAAAAACCTGTTGACGAAAAGCGAAGCGCACGACATAATCTCGTTTCTGTGCTGCAGATGCAGCGACGCGAAAGCGGCAGGGTTCTGAGGGTAGGGATCGTGCGGTGGGTAGCGAATGTTCTTTAAAAACTAACAGCCGATAAGTGTGGGCGCTTGGTGCTT
>NZ_MTHB01000236.1 GCF_002220365.1 Caballeronia sordidicola
CAGCCGCCCGATCTCGCCATACAAACGATCCTCGCCGTCTCGTGCCGCCTCCGGTTTCGGACCGCGCTTGTTCTCAAACAACGCGCCGGCGTTAGCGAGAATTTCCTTCTTCCATTGCCCAACCATCACTGGATGCACATCATACAGCTGCGCTATCTCGTTGATCGTCTTCACGCCGCGCACCGCTTCCAAGCCCACCTTTGCCTTGAACTCTGAGCCGTGAATCTTCCTCTTTTTGCTTTCCACCATTCGCCTTCATCCACTTTCAGACCACAGCTTAAACCGTTGTCTCAAAAGCGGGGGCCACTTTACACCGCGTACTTAAAAAATGGAGGCACGCTGGAGAACGCGGCCATGATGGCAAACCACGCTTCGACGCGGACGACCCAACTTTACGACCGGCGCCACGACGAGATCAACCTTGATGAAGTTGAGCGCATACGGGTGTAATTCAGGTGCGGCTACGTCCAGCAAACCTTCTTGCCCCTAATCAATCCCAAGGCGCCTCGGCTTTTGCCGCAGACATAATTGTTGCGGCAGTCTGCACGCTCGGCGTTATCACGACCGGTTCGCTATCAAGGCGCATGCGAAGCTTCTTAAGCCGCTCTTTCAATTTTGTAGCTTCTTGCATGTGAAATTGTCCCAATCGACCTACACGGTTAGTGGTCCGACTTAATTCTTCGAAAAACGCAACGTCACGAGCGCCGTGCTTGAACTTGCCTTCTAGTTGGAAAACGGCTGACTTCAAATTGTGGCGTTCTGAATGTGGGATGGCGACGCGCCGGTTCACCATCAGCTTGGTCGCGAACATTTGGTGACCGCTGGTTTGTATCTCGTGTTTCTTACGCTTTGCGGTATAGGCAAGCCGTCCAAGCATTGTGTAAATCTCAGAAATTGCTGCGCTCTTGTCGATGTCGGGCAGAAATTCCTTGGAAGATACGCATATGTCATCTACGTACCGAGAGTACGCGATGCCGCGTATTGAAAGTTGCTCGTGCAGTCCGGGTTCAAGGCGCCAAAAAACCAGATTGGCTAAATATGAGCTTGTAATTGCACCCTCCGGAAGGGCGCCAAATCTGGTGGTGAGCTTCGTCAGAATAGTGGCAACGTCCTGAGAAAAGCCGAAAAAGCCCATCCAGATATCGTGGACAAGCGTGGCACGCGTAGAGGGGAAAAATTTTTGAACGTCTTCGCAGATAACGATCTTCGCACCGACGTGAAAGGAAGCGTTCGCTTTAGGGCTTTTGCCCGGCAAGCTTCCAGTGAGATATGCAGGGAAGTGAACATTCACTAACAAACGTTCTTTGATCCGCCGATGGACGTGTTTAAGTTGCGGAAGAGCGTCATAGGGCTGCCGAAACGATCCATCAGGCTTCCGTATCGGCTTCGCCTTTCGATAAAGATCGTCGGCCCGATTGCTCAAGCGCAACAGTTCGTACTCCGTTACATCCAGTGCGATAGCCAAAACCGCAAGTGATCGGATCGGGTTAGCGTTGTACCGGAATGACATTTTCTGGTTCATTCAACAGATCAAGAGCTGCGACGGCCAATTGACCGGCTAAATTTTTATCGATACCGGCTAATTCGCCTTTTTCGGCACCCAAAAAAAACAAGATTTCCACAGGTACGCTCAGAGCTTGAGCAATTTTTTCGATTGTCGAAAGCGTTGGGTCGCGGAGCGAGTTTTCTAGCATCGATAAGTAAGAAACTGAACACTCTGCCCGACGTGCCACTTCCGCCTGGGAAAGCCGACGCCGTAATCGGCATGTGTGAATTGCGCTTCCAATATTCATAATAGAAATACAATGAGGGGTTCGCTGCGTGGTTGGCAAACATGCTTACTTCATCAAGTCCTTGAGATTGGTCACGAGGCTGATGACACATGCAATAACTTGCAATGCTTGAACGGTAAGGCGTCCAATAACAAGGTCATTGCCGGGCTGCTCTTGGACCCTTTTGAGATCCTCGATCACCGTATTCATTTCTGCCACAACGCTGGCATCGAGTTGGCTGTGATGCGCATCACGCAAAGTTTCAAGAGCGTGGATGCTGTTCTTAAGGTTGTGCCGCTCCATAGAGCTTCTCCTTTCATTCCGGGCAAAATTGCCCACGTCCCCACGAGACAAGGAGCCGGAAGGAGCCAACCCGATACCGCGAACCCATCACCAGATTTATAGAACCACACGTCCCCATAGCTACCGAGATCGCGCGCTACGATTCACGCCCGGCAGTGATACCGCTGGCTTTGAATAGCTCTGCTGCTGGACAGAGAGCGACCCGCTAGGGCCACGTCGCTGACTTCACGCCTTGTGAGAGAAAGGAATTTGCACGCTTAAAGAACGATCCGAGCGGTAACACTCGGCCTGAGTTGATTAAGCCACAACAGACATTCGCACGTCAAGAATTTATTCACTCACAGTGAATAAAAGAGGTGTTATGTCAACTTTGGGAGCTGAGCCGGGTCCTGTAAGGGCTCCTCTCTCTCGACCCCACTGTCCAACGACCGAAAACCACGAAATATAGTATTACGTGACATAAAGTGTTAGATTTAATATCCGTTCCCCTTCGAGTAAACTCATAATGGCAGTCACTAGTGCAGCCTCCGACGCGGCAGCATCCGCCGCTTTGACAATCACTGTTCCTGCTTGGTCGTTCGACCAATGGCTCGGCATCCTCGGGCTTGTTTTTGGCCTGCTGGGGCTGGCGGCGACACTCTTGGCTGCGTGGGATTCACGCAGGCAGCGCACGCGACGCGAAAAGGCGGTGATTGTTGCGCATGAGGTGGTTGAGCGGACCTATGGCCTGCTCATCGGGCTGAAGCCGCCAGTGGCAGCCCTTGGCCAGATGTATGAGGAGGCAATGAACGATGGCTTGGCAGCCATCGACGAGCGGCGGGGCGATCTGTCAAACCTGTGAGGGATTTCATGCGACGAGCAATGTTTGATCTGGCCCAAGCCAGTGCTGCCGTGAAGGCAGGCGGTGTGCTGTCCGCGATCCTGCGCGCCGACAAAGGGTCGTTCTATATCGAGCTGGAAACCCGTGAGTCCGGCGTGGCCGAGCTGGTCACGTCGAATGGCCGCGAGCGCCGGTCGTTCCGCGACCCCGGCCAGGCGCTGAAGGTCGTGCGCGAGCTGGGGGTGGCGACCGGCCGTTTCGCGCTCGAGGAGTGGGACACGCACGCACCAATTCAGAAGGCATGGAGTCGGCCCGACCAGGCTGCGCACATGAAGGCGAAACATCAACGGGCGGATGACGCGGCCGAGTTCGAATCCGACGTGTTGCAAGCCCTAGCCGAAGCCGATGATCCAAGCGTCACGAAAATCGCACACGCGGACGTGATGGCGCTGCTAGATGCGAAGGTTGCGCAGATTAAGAAGAAGGCCGCCCGCAAGGCTCGCACATGACCGTTGTGTGGTTGCCGCGTGCCGTGGAGCAATTGCTGTCCATCGTCGACTACATCAGCGAAGACAGTCCGAGCGCCGCGATCGAGCTCGCCCGCACCATCCGCGCAAAAGCCGACACCCTGTCGGCCTACCCGAACCGCTATCGTCTTGGCCGCGTCACCGGCACACGCGAGCTGGTGGTCAGGCCCAACTACATTGTCGTCTACCGCGTCGCCGGCGAACAGGTTGAAATCCTGCGCGTGCGGCATGCACGCAAGCGGGACGTGTAGCACACGCCCTGCCCTGTTTGCTTTTCGATGCTTTCGCATTTCGAATCGCTTTGGTCGAAAACTCTTATCCCAAAACGGGCAAGGCCGCACGGCTGCGTCAGGCCAACGGCTCGCTCGGGGAGCGGTGGATATACTCGGAACCGCGATAGCGGCTGTCCAAGGCGGGCGAGAACGACGGCATACCTTAGTGGACCACCCTTTCCCGCCGCCTCACGTCCGCAAGCGGACGTGACCTCGGGTGCCGTAAAGAAACGGATTTTTTCGTACGCTAAGCACCACCGCCGTGCCCCAGGGCAATGCGTACGTTTCACGAGGTTGATACGTTGAAGATGCCGCGACACTGGCTTCGAACAGCATTCCAGTTTCATAAGGTCAATGATGAAACGCCGGGTGATTGCCAACTTAGCACGTACCTTGTTGATGTTGATCTAATGCTTTCGGCAAATAAGAACTTCGTGAGATTTACTGCCAGATGCCGGCGCGAGGCGCCGTTTTTCGTCGGCCGCTCAGTTGCATTGCCTGCCGGCCGGCGATTGATGCGTTTTTAACCGAGCGGGCGAAACCGACGGATCACCATAGAATCGCCAGCAGTTCTCGATAACATATTTTATCAAGAGTAACCAAGGCGAAGAAAGCGCGACGTACCGACCGCGAAAACCAGTCCGCCGCGCGCCATGCGCCCTACTTCTTCTTCGGCTTGCTCGACGTCGCACCCTTGCGCTGCGCGAGGTCCGACGCGGCGACCTCCTTCTCCCTCTTAGTCGACTTCGGATCACGCGACTGCTTGCCCGCGTCGGACGCGGCTTTCTTTCCGGTTGCCATGGTCACCTCACGTTGTGGTCTAACCCTCAAATTCGGGGCAAATCTATCGTATAAGCAACAAGAGGCAATTTGCGAGAGATGCCGGACCCCAGCAACACTGCGTACCCCCTTGTTGCACCGCATTGAAAGCGAGAGGTAAATCAGTGGATCGAACCTCTATTACCGTTAAAGGTAAGTGGCACGATGTAGCGTGCGACGTAGACGTCACACGCCGTATCCGCCGATCATAGTGGTTCAGGCAATATGCACACCAATGACATCAGCGAAGACCAGTTCCCCGCGCGCGGCTAGCAGTTCGACCGAGACGGTATGGAGACCACGGTACGACGTGTCGCGGTCGATGTGCGCGACAGTGGGCCTCGGATTGCGGTATGCGTCCGACGTAGGCTTCATGTCGCGTTGAATGATTTCAGGGATGGTCTGCACCGCTTGAGTGGCCTCGACACCGTGATTCTGCTTCACGAACTTCGCGGTCAACGGAAGTTTCAGACCATCCAACGCACCTGGTTCGGCCCGCAATTCGAAGCGCACCGAACGGCCTTTCTCGAGACATGCTGAAATCGACGGATAGCGGACCAATGCGGCGCCATCTTTCAGCAAATAAGCAGAGAACGTGATTCCGCCGTGCGACTTCACACCGCTCACTACCAGTTCTTTTAGCTCGGTAGGTAGCGGAAGCAGCTTCGCGAATTTTCCAAAGTTCAGTTCGCGGATGCGATAGTTGTTTGGGGTGCCGTCCGGGCGGATGTAGTTGGGCGAGAGATACTCCGCTGCTTCCTGCTTCCCCGCGCGCGTCTTGTACTTTATTGCGGTCATCGCTTCGGGAACGTCCAGAAACTTGAGCAGGTTCTGGCCGAGCATCGCACTGTCTTTCGATGCCATGCCCTGGAGCTTTGCAGAAGCGTCAACAAAGAACGAAGTAGCGGTGACTTCGTTGACGACGGAGTAGCCGTATGAGGACCAGAGAACCTCTTTATCACCACCGAAGTCGACCCCGACACGAAAGCCGAGGTCGCTTGCGTCGATGCCGTGCCGCAAGAGATCAGGCACGACCGATTGCGTCATCAGCACTTGCAGCATAGCCGAACAAGAAAGTGCCGCCATCGCGGACGATTCCTTCGTTTGCAGCCGGCCACCGAAGTACGCCATCAGCGCGTCACCCATGAAACGGTGCACGTGCCCGTCCATTGAGCGCACGACTTCGGACGCAGCGCGAAGAATCGAATTCTTGATGTGTCGCACCATTTCGAGGTCGTAGCGAATTGATAGGCGCGTCGAGTTCGCGATGTCGACGAACATCGTGGTAATGTGGTGCCACTCGGTCTCATCGGTGCCTAAAGTGGACCCGTTCGTCAAGACAGCTTTTGATTGGATTTAAGCTGTACTCAGATCCACGCTTGCAGCGGAACAGCGCTGCCCTGTTTTTTCTTTTCCAGAGCCAAACTTGTCGACGATGAGAGCGCCGCCACCATGCCCGCTCGCGTACACGATGTTAGGTGTTTGGTAGTCCAGTGACTGGTGCGGTCGTTCGCTATTGTAAAAATCGAAGTAACGCGTCATGCCGAGCGTGAGCTCGCCCATCGTTTCATATCCGTTCAAATACACGTCCTCGTGCTTGACGTTGCGCCACAGTCGCTCGACAAAGATGTTGTCGAACGCTCG